>WASQ01000017.1:0-45660 GCA_009712185.1 Telmatospirillum sp.
CGGCCTCGACGGTCCCGGCGGCCGTCGGCTTGTAGACCGCGTAGCAGGACAGGCTTTCGGACTGGCCCAGCCCGGGCCGCTCGCCCACCAGCACGACCAACACCTTGGCGCCCAGCAATTCACCGATCTGGTCCTGGATCTTCACGCGGCCGTAACGGACAAAGAAGGGCGTGCCGACCTTGAGGCCGGCGGTCTCCAGGCCCTTCAGGAGCGGCGGCAGCAGTTCCTCGTAATTGACCAGCAGTGCGTCGGTGGACAGGCCGTCGGAGACGATCACCTGCACGTCCGGCTCAGGGATGCACCTGGCCCTCAACGTCTCGACGGCCTCGTCGCCGAGGATCCGTCCGAGATCGGGACGGGTCAGATATTCGTCCTTGTTTCTGATCTTCGACTGAACTTCCAGCAGACCCTGCTTCTCCACCCATTCCGAGGGGATGTTCTTCAGGACCGTATCCTTCGACCGCGAGTGATCGGCGAGGAAACGCAGCAGAGTCTGAGTGCGCGGGCGCGGTCCGGCGCGGCCGACGCACACGCGCGCGCGGGTGCTGTTCTGCAGCTCTTCCAGCACGTTTGGCCGGTGCGGGTTCCTGACCCCGATCCACTTTCTCGCCTCCGGCGAGCCGAGATCCAGCTCGCAGGCCTCCACCTCGCCAGCCGAAGCCCGGGTCTGCGGGGCCTCGCCGGCAGACGCGCCGGATACAGGGACCCGGGACCCGTCCTGGTCCAGCCTGGCTACGACGCTGCGGACGATTTCCTCAATCTGTTTCTGATCCATGGTGATCGACCTTCAATAATCAAAAGAACACGGACGGATCGCCGGCGCGCTCGGAAAGACGGCCGTTCTTCATCAGCCCCATCGTCTCGAGCCAGCTCTCGAATTCGGGAGCGGGACGCAGATTGAGGAGCTGCCGGATGGTGGCGGTGTCGTGGAAGGCCGAGGTCTGGTAGTTCAGCATGATGTCGTCGGCCACGCCCATGCCGATGATGAAGTTGCAGCCGGCGGTGGCGAGCAGGATCATCAGGTTTTCGTTCTGGTTCTGGTCGGAATCGGCGTGGTTGGTGTAGCAGCAGTCGCATCCCATGGAGATGCCGCTCAACTTGCCGGCGAAGTGGTCTTCAAGGCCGGCGCGGATGATCTGCCGGTCGTTGTAGAGATATTCCGGGCCGATGAACCCGACCACGGTATTGACCATGAACGGATCGTAATGGCGCGCCAGACCGTAATTGCGGACTTCCATCGTCATCTGGTCGGCGCCGTGGTGGGCGTTCGCCGACAGGGCAGAGCCCTGCCCGGTTTCGAAATAGAAGAAGTTCTCCCCGGCGATTCGGTTGTACTCGCGTCCCACGGCCTGGGCCTCGTCGAACATGGCGAGATCGACGCCGAACTCTTTCAGGCCCTTCTCGCTGCCGCAGATGCTCTGGAAGATCAGGCCGCCCGGCGCGCCTCGCCTGATCGCCTCGACCTGGGTGGTGATATGCGCCAGGACGCACCCCTGGGTCGGAATATCGAATTTATCGATGACCTGCTGGATGGCATCAAGCAGGCGAACGGTGGTCTCGACATCGCCGGTCACCGGGTTGATGCCGATCACCGCGTCGCCCGCTCCGTAGGACAGGCCCTCATAGAGCTGCGCCATGATGCTCTGGATATCGTCGCGGGTATCGTTCGGTTGCAGACGGCAACTGAAGGTGCCCGGCAGCCCCATCGTGTTGTTGGCCCTCTTGGACACCGGAATCTTCCTGGCGCCGTAAATGAGGTCGGCGTTCGAGCAGATCTTGGCGACACCCGCGACGACTTCCGAGGTCAAGCCCTTGCGCAGGAAATTGATGTCGTCAAGCGAGGTCGTGTCGCTGAGGAGATATTCGCGCAGATCCCCGATCGTCCAGCTCTTCACCCGGTCGTAGGAGGTCTCGTTGACGTCATCCTGGATGAGGCGGGTGACGCAGTCCTCCTCGTAAGGCACAACCGGGTTGTTGCGCAGGTCGGCGACGGTCATTTCCGACAGGACCTGCTTGGCCGCGACGCGCTCCTGCGCGCTTTGTGCGACAACGCCCGCCAGCACGTCGCCGGAGCGCAACTCGTTGCTCTTGGCCAGGACGTCCTTGACATCCCTGAACTGGTAGGTCTGACCGAACAGCGTGGTTTTCAACTTCATAGCGGCATCCCTTCAAGAAGGAAAAGCGAGTGATTTGATCGTGACCGGCACGACGGCGCCGCCGAACAGAGGCGTGCCGATATCGACATAGTCGCCGGGACCGGTCCGCACCTCGTCGATCACGGCCAGCGCCCGGGGCGCCACATGCTGGCGCAGGAGCATGCCCAGAGCCTTGCCGAAGTCCTGGGTGGCGATGACGAGCAGGGGGTGCGGGTTGGGATTTTGCGCGGCGAAGCCTTGCAGGGCCCCGACGCAGAACTGGACCGAGGCATAGGTGACGGGCAGGTCCGGCGGCAGCGCCAGCGCATAAAGGTCCCGCCGGGCGTCGAGGTCCATCTGGACGAGCGAGCGGGACCAGTTGGCGACGATGTCGCGGTCGTCGCCCGTCGCCGGCGCGACGACCGGGATGTTGCGGATCGGCAGCGTCAGGGTGTCGAGCCAGATCGTGCTGCCGGACAGCGACAGCGTGTGGGCCCCGGCGCCGATGACCGTGGCCCGCACGGTCTGCTTCGGAATGCACACCGGCAGCGCCCCGAAGCCGGCGTTGCGACGGATCGCCCCGGCCAGCAGCGGGCCGATGTCGCCGAAGCGGAAATCGTCTCCGTCGCCGGGATGGGCGAAGCATTCGCCGACGCCGCCCGAGATGGTGACGGCCGCCAGCTCACCGCAATCGGGGAGCGGGTCCGTCATCAGGAGTTGCCGACAGAGCGGCGACGGCCGGTTCACGATGACCTCGTGGAGAAGCTCGGCCATGCGGTCCGCCACCTGGCGGAGCCGCGCGGAGGACAGTTGCGCGGGGTCGGCGAAGGTACCGAACAGGTCCAGGGCGATGCTCCGCCCGGGCGCATGGACATACGTCACCCGGCCCTGGCGGTCGGTCTCGAACAGCCGTCCGCCGACATTCAGGCAGGCGGAGGAGGCGGTCCGGCCGGCGTCGAACACCACATAGTTGGAGGTCCCGCCACCGATGTCGATGTTGAGCACGCGCGACATCCGCTGCTCGGACAGGGCCTGCGCGCCGGACCCGTAGCCGGCAATGACCGATTCCAGATGCGGCCCGGCGGTGGCGACGACGAAATCGCCCAGCGTCTGAGCCAGCGAGATCACCGCCGGCCGGGCATTGCGCGTCTTTGCGGTTTCGCCGGTGATGATGATGGCACCCGAATCGATCGAGTCCGGATCCATGGAGGCCGCGCGATACTGCGCCAGCACCATCTCCTGCAAGTCGTCTTCCCGCAGATGTCCGTCCTTGTCGACCGGGGTGAACAGCACCGGGCTTTGCCAGACGATGTCGCGCCGGATGAACTCGTAGCGGGGGACCTGCGAGACGGCCGCGCGGTTCATCAGCGTCAGGCGCGAAAATATCACCTGTGTCGTCGTCGTTCCGACGTCGATGCCGACGCTGAGGAGTTCGCGCAGGTTCATGACAGGGCTTCCTTCCCGTCCGCCGGCACCGGGGCGGCCTGGCTCTCGGCGATATCCTTGGGCATCAGCAGGATCGCCACGGCGACCGCGGTCACGCCGCCGACCAGCTTGCCGACGATCATCGGCAGGATCATCGGGGCCATGACGCCGGCCGTGAAACCGAGATGATCTCCGAAGGTGAAGGCGGCGGAGACCGCGAAGGCGCAGTTGATGACCTTGCCGCGATTGTCCATGTTCTTCATCATGCCGAACATCGGGATGACGTTCGCCAGGGTGGCGATCATGCCGCCGGTCGCGATCTCGTTCATCTTGAGCGCGGAACCGGCGCGCATCAGCGGCTTGTCGAACCAGCGGGTCAGCAGCAGCACCATCGGATAGGCGCCCAGAAGCACGATGGCGATGGAGCCGATGGTCTCCATGGCGCGCATCACGCCGCCCGGGACGTCACCCTCGACCATGAAGATCGGGTCCATGCCCGGGATGAGCGTCCAGCCCAGGATGCGCTGCACCACCGCGGCGGCGAGTCCGATCGTGATGAGGGTGACCAGAAGCTTGGCGAAAATCTGGAAGCCGTTGATCATCTTCTGCGGCATCAGTTTCAGGCCGAGACAGATGAGCGCCGCCAGGATGATGACCGGGATCATGTTGACCAGCAGCATGTTCCAGGTGAAGGGGACGATTTCGCCATTGACCTCGACGCCGGAATACATGGCCGTCGCGCCGCCGGCGATGGTGCCCAGCGGAATGGTCACGATGCCCGCCAGGATGCCCAGCGCCATGCAGCGGCTGTCCTCCTTCTCGATGATGCCGAGCGCGACGGGGATGATGAACACGATGGTCGGCCCCATCATGGCGCCCAGCAGCAGGCCGCTATAAAGCATGGCCGCGGTGTCGCCGCCCGCCATCTCCCTCGCCAGGAAAAAGCCGCCCATGTCGTTGGCGAGAATGCTGCCGGCGAACATGGCGGGGTTCGCCCCGAGGAAATGGTAAACAGGCATGATCACCGGTCCCAGCACCTTGGCGATCACCGGCGCCAGGGCGATGATGCCCACCATCGCCAGGGCGAGCGATCCCATGGCCGTGAAACCCGCCTCGAACTCGCTGCCGGCACCGGCGATGCTGCGGCCGACGGCTCCCAGGCCGACCTTGCCGAGAACCCGTTCCGCGCCGCCGAACTGTTCGAAAATTCGATCCAAAGCGCCGATCAGCAGGAAAGTCATCATGACGTACATGATGATGTCGTTAATCGCCATTTTCCTCTCCCCTAGATAAATCGACCCGCATTCATCGACTTTTATTGTATGGATCGATATATTGAGATTATTTCGTCCTTGGTTACGGTGCGTGGATTTGTCTTTATCGTGATGTCTTCCAACGCCGCATCGGCGAATCCCGGAAAGTCCTCTTCCCGACCGCCGAACGCGCCCAACCTCCTGAAAAGACCCACGTCCCTGATGAGGTCCTCCACGGCCGCGATCGCCTCCAGGTCATCGACCGGACGCCCCGTTAGGGCGGAACCGATATCGGCAAAGGCGCGTTTGCACACCAGGCGGTTGAACCGCATGATCTGCGGCAAAAGGATCGCGTTCGCCAAGCCATGCGGCAGGCGGTATGCCGCCCCGATCTGATGGGCGCAGGCGTGGCAGAGGCCGAGACCGGCATTGGAGAAGGCCATGCCGGCCATATAGGAGGCGAGCATCATCTGCTCGCGCGCCTCGATGTCGTGCCCCTGTCCGACCGCCACCGGCAAGGCCGTGCCGATCATGGTGATCGCACGCAGCGCCATCGCCTCGGTCAGTGGCGAGCCGGCGGCGGACACATAGGCTTCGACCGCGTGGGTGAGGGCGTCAATGCCGGTCGCCGCGGTCACCGGCGCCGGAACGCCCAGCGTCAGACAGGCGTCGATGATGGCGACGTCGGGCAGCAGCGAGCTGTGCACCATGACGCGCTTGATGTGCTGCCCGGCTTCGATCACCACCGAGACGTTCGTCGCTTCCGAGCCGGTGCCTGATGTGGTCGGGATCGCGACAAACGGAAGCCGGGGCGCCAGGGACGCGCCGGGAACCAGCGCGGCGAGCGAAATGTCCGGATTGGCCGCCAGCACCGCCACCGCTTTGGCCGCGTCGAGGACCGAGCCGCCACCCATGCCGAGGATGGCGTCATAGCGGCCGCGCCGGAACTCTTCGACCATCCGCCTGACGTCCGTGTCGACCGGCTCGCCCGGCGGACAGGCCGACAGGTCGAAGGTGACGCCGTACTGCTTCAAGCTGCGTTCGAGCGCGCTGGTGATGCCGGCCGCGATCAGCGCGCCGTCGACCATGACGAAGACACTGCGCAGGCCGCGCTCGGCCAGCACGAGGCCGGTGTTGCCGATGGCGCCGGGGCCGATCAGGGTCGCGGGCGGAACCGAGAATTTCCGCACCCGGCGCGCGTTCATCATGTCCAGTGCCTGGTAGAGCGCGGCCTGGAGCGTGGCCTCGGGCAGTGGGGTGTCAGGCATCATTGGCCTCCCGTTCGTTCAACGCGCTGACGGCGATGGCCAGCGGCGTCATAAAAATGGCGTGTGGCGGCAGATGGACCTCAAGGCGTGCGAAGCGCGCCTTGAACAGGTCCTTGACGCCGGGCAGCATCGCGGAGCCACCGGCGAGCCACAGCTCGTCGATCTCGTGTCCCTCGATATGCCTGGCGACGATTTCGGCCATCTTGTCGTAGACCGGGCGCACGATCGGCCAGATCTCCCCGCCACGCCGGCGTTTCATCTGTTCGGCCTCTTCCAGCGCGATGCGCTGGTTGCCCGCCAGGGTGAGGCTGATGTGATGGCCACCCGTCGCCTCGTCGCCCGAATAGGCCACGCGGCCGTCACGCACGACGGCGATACCCGTGGTTCCGCCGCCGATGTCGACCACCGCCGCCCTGGCGGGCTTCAGCATGTCGGCGACCGCCGACGGTTCATCGAGAACTCTCGTCACGATCAGTTCGGCCGATTCCAGCACGTTGATTGACAGACGCGGATCGGTTCCCGGCGGAAAGGAGGTCGCCGCATGGGTGAACCGGCGGCCGAGCTGGCGTTCGAGTGTCGCGAGATGCCGGCGCACGATGCCGACCGCCCCGAAGAAATCCACCACCACCCCGTCGCGGATCACGTCGGCCCAGTCGAGACAGACGGCGACTGGCCGGCCCGCTCCATCCACCACCACCGACACCACGTCGCAGGTGCCGAGGTCGATCCCGAGCCACAGGGGGACGTCCGCCGCCGCGCGTGCCGGCTCGCTGTTGCACAGGGCCGCAGCCCGTTGCAAGCGCGCTGTCAGCCAGTCCGATCGGGCATGCGCCATGTTGGTTCTTCCGCCAGAGGGGCCGCTCTCGCGGAGCGGCCACGTTTCAAGGACATCGCGACGGGCCTTTCCCCGGTCAGACGATGCGGAAACCGTCGATCAGCGCGCAGCGCCGCAGGCGCACGAACGTGCGTGCCGAGGTCACACCCTCGCCGGTCGGCGTGGTGATGGACATGCTGGTCCACCCTTCGCCGCCAAGGCCAAGGCCGGCGATGCAGGGGCCGTTCTTGACGAAGATGCTCGTGTCGATCGCGTTCGCCATGCGGTCGAGATTGCGCACGTCGCTGGAATGCATGGCGGCCGTGTGGTGGCAGCCGTTTTCCAGCTTGACCGCCAGCGCGATCGCCTCGTCGACGGTTGCGACGCGGATCAGCGGCAGCACCGGCATCATCAGCTCGGTAACGGCGAAGGGATGCCGGGCATCCGTCTCGGCGAAGAGCAGCCGGGTTTCCGGTGCCACGCGAAGTCCGATCGCGGCGGCGATCTTGGCGGCGTCGCGCCCGACCCAGTCGCGGCTGACGGTGCCCCTGCCATCCTCGCCCACGTCCTTCAACAGCACCGGAAGAAGCTGCGCGGTCTGGTCCCTGGTCAGCAACACGGCGTTCGCACGCTGCATCTCGGCGATCAGCCTGTCGGCGACGCTGTCGACGACGATCAACACCTTCTCATCGGCGCAGATGATGTTGTTGTCGAAGGATGCGCCCTGCACGATAGCCTTGGCGGCGCGCGCGATATCGGCGGTTTCGTCGACCACCACCGGCGGGTTGCCGGCGCCGGCCGCCACCAGACGCTTGTCGGTATGCTTGCGCGCCGCCTCCACGACGGCCTCGCCGCCCGTCACCACAAGGAGGCGGATACCGGGATATTTGAACAGGCGCTGCGCCGTCTCGATATTCGGATTGGCGACCGTGACGAGCAGGTTCTCCGGCCCGCCCGCCGCCACGACCGCCTCGTTCAGGACGGTAATGACGCGCTGGGAAACCTTCCTGGCGGCCGGATGCGGCGCGAAGACCACGCTGTTGCCCGCCGAGATCATGCTGATGGCGTTGTTGATCACCGTGGCCGCCGGATTGGTGGACGGCGTCACCGACGCAATCACTCCCCAGGGAGCGTTTTCGATCAGCGTCATGCCATGATCGCCGGTGAACACCTCGGGCCGCAGACACTCGACACCGGGAGTGCCGCGCGCCTGCGCGATGTTCTTGGCGCATTTGTCCTCGACGCGGCCCATGCCGGTCTCCTCAACCGCCAGTTCGGCGAGTTCGCGAGCGTGGCTCTCGCCTGCCCTGCGCAGCGCCTCGACGACCGTTTTGCGCATCGACACCGCCTTCAGGGCCTTTTGCGCCACGGTCGCCGCCCTGACGGCGTCGTCCAGAGAATCGAAGACGCCCGCGCCATAGGTTCTGGGAGGCGAGGCCGGCGCAGCGTGAGCCGGCGTGACCGTGGCCTCAGCGGCTATGCTGGCCAGAACCGCGTTGACCACCTTCTCAATGTCTTTCTGGTCCATGGAATCCACTCCTCTTGTTCTTCCCGCCGCCCGGAAGACCTATTTGTGAAAAATGACGTCATTTCCGATCATCGCGTCATCCACGATGCCGATGACGCTGAGATCGACCGGCGAGCCTTCGCTGTTCTGCGCCCGGCGTGCCGAACTGCCGCCGACCACCAGGACCCATTCGCCGTTACCCGCGCCGATGCTGTCGGTCGCGACAGCGCATTCGCGGCTCGGCTGCCCGTCGCGGCCGATCATCTCGACCAGCAGCAGCTTGTCGGACTCCAGTCCCGGGTGGCGCATGGTGCACACGAGATTCCCAATCACCACGGCAAGCCTCATGGTCGTCTCTCCTTTGTCGTCGTCAGCCGGGGCGACCCACCGGTCCCCGGGCGCGCGGCGGCGCCACGCGCCGCCCCTCAAAAGTCTTCAGAAGGACCTGTCGACGACATCCTGATCGGGAAAACCTCTTCCAGATCGCCGTGCGGGCGCGGGATGACATGGACAGAAACCAGTTCGCCGATCCGCTGCGCCGCCGCGGCGCCGGCATCGGTCGCCGCCTTGCAGGCCGCGACGTCGCCGCGCACCATCGCGGTGACCAGGCCGCCGCCGATCTGTTTCACGCCGACCAGCTTCACCCGCGCGGCCTTCACCATGGCGTCCGAAGCCTCGATCAGGGCCACCAGACCCTTGGTCTCGAGCAATCCCAAAGCTTCCATTGTCTTTTCCTTTCTGGAGTGATCCCGGTCGGGACCGGTTCAAACAGGCAATGTTTCACCGTCCGGGCCGGCGCGTTTTCCAGCGCCCCCGCTCCTGTCCGGTGGATGACCGATGTCATGGCGCCGGCGGCGCCACGCGCTGCCGGCGGGCCCTCAGCCGAGGGAGGTTGCGTCCGACATCTTGATCGGGAAGACTTCTTCCAGGTCGCCATGCGGGCGCGGGATGACATGGACCGAAACCAGTTCGCCGATCCGCTGTGCCGCCGCGGCGCCGGCATCGGTCGCCGCCTTGCAGGCCGCGACGTCGCCGCGCACCATCGCGGTGACCAGGCCGCCGCCGATCTGTTTCACGCCGACCAGCTTCACCCGCGCCGCCTTCACCATGGCGTCCGAGGCCTCGATCAGGGCCACCAGACCCTTGGTCTCGATCAATCCTAAAGCTTCCATTGTCTTTTCCTCTCTGGAGTGATCCCGATCGGGACCGGTTTAAGCAGATAGCAGGTCGGAGCGGGCGTCCACGCGGTCGCGCCCGCCCGCCCTCATGTCCGATGACGATTGGTTGTGCGCTTTCGGCGCCGCCGCGTTCTGGCACCGGGCCACCAGGACCAACTCGACGATGTCCTGTGCGCTGCACCCGCGCGACAGATCGTGAAGGGGCGCATTCAGCCCTTGCAGCAGAGGACCGAGCGCCCGATAGCCGCCCAGCCTTTGCGCGATTTTGTAGCCGATGTTTCCCGCTTCCAGAGATGGAAACACCATCACATTCGCCCGCCCGCCGAGCGCGCTGTCCGGCGCCTTGCGCGCGGCCACCTCCGGCACGAAGGCGGCGTCGAACTGCAATTCGCCGTCGACGCAGAGGTTTGGGGCGCGCTCGCGCACAATGTCGGCCGCCTGCTGCACCGCCGCCGCGGTGGGATGCCTGGCGCTGCCGCGGCTGGAAAAAGACAGCATGGCGACGCGGGCCTGCGCGCCGACAATGGCTTCGTAGGTCTCCGCGCTCATCAGCGCGATATCGGCGAGCTGCGCGGCCGTCGGCTGAGGCACCACGCTGCAATCGGCAAAGCCAAGCGTTTCGCCGTCCTGCCCGGGCGCCAGCATGATGAAGATCGACGACAATGTCTCGACACCCGGTTTCAGGCCGATCACCCGCAGGCCGGCGCGCAGCACGGCCGACGTCGAGGAGAGGTTGCCGGCGACACACAGATCCGACTCTCCGGCCGCCACCATGGCGGCGGCGAACCACAGCGGATCGCGCATGCGCCTGTCGCACTCCTCCGCACCGGGCGCCTTGTCGCCGAGCCGCTCCTGCAACTGCCGGCAGAATCGCGCCCGCCAGTCATCGGCCGTGGCCGGATCGATCACCGTCAGTCCGTCCATGGCGATCCGCTTCGACATCGCGAAATCGCGCAGGGTGAAGGGATTGGCAAGAAGGATCGGCCTGGCAAGTCCGTGAGCCGCCAGATGGCGTGCCGCGCCGAGGATGCGTTCATCGAGCGCGTCCGGCAGGACGACCCGTCCCGGATTTCGTCGCGCCAACTGCCGGCAACGCTCAATCAGCATGGTTTTCCGCCTCGAGAGTCCGTTTGAGTTGCTCGACGTCCAGCCACCCTTCCTCGCGCACGCACAGCACCATCAGTACGTAGACGGCGCTGGAAAGCCTGTTCAGCGCCTGCATGATGTCGGGACGCAGCACCTGGAAACGGATGTCGATGAAGACCTGCGCCGCCGCGATCTCCGTCTCGCGGATATCGGTGCGCAGGAGGTTGAGAAGCGCCACGTCCCGTCCATGGACGACATCGGGCACGACATGGTCGTGACCGATGTACCGGAGAGGATTGTGCGACAGGCGATGCAGGTCGTCCGCGGTCAATCCGGCGACGCTCTGCCCGTCCAGCGGCTGGTCCAGGACGTCGGCGCGCATGATGTTGCCGAGCAGCGAGCGGATATCGGCCAGCCAGCCCTTCATTTCGGCACGCAGATCCGGCTCGGTCTGAAGCCGCACCGCCAGCGCGATGGTGGCGTCCAGGCGGGCACGGAAGGCCAGGCGCGGATCGTTCTTGGCGACCATCACATGGGCATTGAGATGCGTCAGCGTGTCAGGTTTCCTGGAGACCTCCTGGCGACAGAGCTCGCAGGCCGCCGCTTCCGCACGGTCGCGGCTGGTCAGACCGTGCACGGCCTTGAGCCGAGGCTGTTCCGGGGGCGTCTTTGCACCCTCCGCCTCGACGAACAGGCGCCCTTGCCGGTCCTGGAACTTGACCTTCAGGCGGCGGCCGTCGATCAGTTCGCGCGCCGAGGGCGTCATGCGGCTGTCGGCCGGCAGATGAATCTCGCTGCCTTCGCTCAAGGTGAAATGCCCGCGCAGCCAGTCTTCCGTGACAAAGGTTGTCATGGCCCCCTCCCGATCAGCAGTTCTGCCAATCCGCCGGCCAGGCGACGTAAAGGAACCGGACATGGCTGGGGGTGCCGAACTCGATGGCGGAACCCTTCGGGATGAACATGACGTCTCCGGCCCTGGCCACCAGGGTTTCTCCCTGATGCCTCACATGCAGTTCGCCATCCACGACAAAGTCGATCTCGTCGTAATTGAGCACCCACGGGAAGAAGGCGTTGTCCCATTGCATGAAGCCGGCGGCCATGTTGCTGCCGTCCTGCGCGGTGACGACATCCGCAATGCCGACCGGGTGCGGCGCCGCGCCCTCGAAGCGCTCGAAAGCGACGGACGCCCCGTCGACGACCTTGATGCCCCCCTTGCCCGTGATGGAATGGAAGGGAGAGGGGGCGGGGGCGGCCGCTGCGCCACCGGCGGACGGGCCGCGGCGCGGCGCGGCGCGCTCCCGCGCCACCTTGTCGACGAGTTGGGAAACCAGCGATTCGGAACGCTCGCCCTCCGGAAGGCGGGCCAGGACATGCTCGCGAATTCTCTGGCGTTCCGCGGCGTCCATGCCGGCATCGCCGCCCGCCCTCTCCCCGGGGGAGTCCTGCCCCGTGGCGGGCGCGGCGGAAGCGGCGGCGGTATCGTTGATCGCCACGCCCAGATGCTCGGCGACGACATAGGCTTCGGGCGTGACGATACTGTCTTTCAGAACGATCTCGATGCTGCGCCTGTTCTGCGCATGAGCTTCGCGAACACTGTTGGCCGTGATGAGCGTTTTCATCGGATGACGTCTCCCTTTTGGCCGCGCAGACCGCTCAGAAAGGCCTTGAAGCCCTCCACGTCTTTGGGGTCGTGGCAGTTAAGTGCAAAACATGATTCGCTGAAGCCCGCGGTCTCCAGCATCGCCTTGACGCCCTCGACATCGGCGTCGGGTAGATCCGTTTTGGTGATGACCGGAATCTTGTGTGTCAGGTGGTACACGTCCAACAGACCAACCGGGATTCGGCACTCTCGATCGTTGGCGGCATGCACATAGACCAATACATCGCAGTCTATCAGCGTATTGATCAGCGCATGATACAGTCTCGGATGACTAAAATACTCTCCAGGCGTGTCCACATCCCCGAAATTTCCGAACTCTATGGCCTGTGTTTTTCGGGCGAGCGAATAATCACCTTGAAGTGCATTGAAGAGCGTGGTTTTTCCTGCCCCGACCGCGCCAACAAGTATGGTTCGCTCCATATCCGCCTCATTCCCCTGTTCGAGCAGCCATCCCGCCACTCCGTCGTTGACGATGGGTTTCAGCTTCTGGTCATTTCGCAGACGGCGTAGTTCAGGAGCCGGCGCAGACCTTCGACCGTCTGCTTCAACGCCTCTTCCACCGCGCCGACGGAACCGTAAATGACGACCGCGCCGGTAAAGCGGTCGAGAAAGCCGATATCGACGCCGGCGGCCTTGGTCGCCAAATCGCCGGCGATGATCGCCGTTTCACCGGGCGTCAACGTCATGATGCCGATGGCTTCGGCCTCGGCGACGCCGATTTTTCTGGCAAGATCATCGCCTGGATGAGCGATCAGATGGGCCAGCGTAACCTGCTTTCCGGGGACGAATTCCTGGATGATCCGTTCTTTGTCCATTTCCGCCTCCCCCATTTCGAAGCGAATCTTAATGAGGGCCCCGGAGGGGACGTATCAAATATCGGCAAGGCGTAAAATTTTTGTCATATGGACCATGCCCGCGCCCGAACCCATTGCGCCGCCATCGGAAA
The DNA here is from genome assembly GCA_009712185.1 of Telmatospirillum sp. Taxonomy (GTDB): domain Bacteria; phylum Pseudomonadota; class Alphaproteobacteria; order Rhodospirillales; family Magnetospirillaceae; genus Telmatospirillum. The sequence continues at coordinate 13,273 of WASQ01000017.1, forward strand.
ACGACACCATCCGGCGCTTTTCAACGGGTGCAAATCCAAGCCAATCCGGGATACACTCTGTCATCATCGAGGAACTCCTCTCGGCCGGTTAAGTCGCTGTCATGGAAGGGTTTTCTCGGAACCGGAGATCTGATGCGCCCGGAAGGGTGTGAGACATCGGGGCGACGGTGAGCGCATCATTCATCTGGCTGGCGGACGTCGCCGTCCGCCGGCAGGCAGGAGGACGCATTGGCGCATCAGATCACGGGGATCGCGCGGTTGCGGCTGGCCGTTGGGGACCCGGAGTCCGCCGACCGGCTGTTCCGGAAGCTGGGATTTCAGGTCGGCAGCGGGGCCGGTGACTCCGGTGTCAGATTGGGGGCGCAGAGCGTTTGCTGGGGACTGCCGGCGGAGCCTGAGCAGAATCCCGTTCTGGGCATCGGCAGCCGCGACCGGGCGGCCACCCTGGCGTCGATCGCCGCGGCGGGGGCGCCGCTTGCGCCGGACGCCGGTAAAATGACGCCGCTGCCGGAGGACCTTACCGCCGGGCTGCCGTTCCTGATCGATGATCTCGGTGCGGCGGAGGGAGATGGCGCCGACCATGACAACACCGCCTGCCGCCTGGTGTCGGTGACGGCGGTCATCGGGCGGCCGGAAGCCGCCATGCCCGGGCTCAGCCGCCTTTTCGGGCCCGCGGCCTGTACCCCGACGGACGAGATGGTGACGGTGAGAACCGGCAACGCGCTTCTGTTCCTCGTCACCGCCGGCGGTTTCGACGATCTGCACCCCAGCATCGACATTGTTCTGCCGGCGCCTCCGGCGATCGTCGCCGCGACCTTCGGAGTCCGTTCAATCGCGCGGGTTTCGGCATGGCTGGCGGAACAGGGGATGACGGCCCGCGCCTGGGGCGGTCATCTCTGTCTGTCATCCCGGGACTGCCCGGGTATCGGCATGGAATTCGTCGAGGTCTGATCGTTTTCCGCGACGAGCGGGGCTCATCGCGGAAAACCCTTCTGCCGGGTCAGGCGACCCGGAAGTTCTTGAACTGCCAGGGGTCGGTGGTGTCGATGTCCTCGGCAAAGAGGTGGCCTCGCCCCATAAGCGGCGTCCAGTCGGAATAGACGCCGACGACCTTGCCGAGATAAGGCATGGCGAGCGACAGGATCCGTTCGAAATCCATTTCCTCAGGCTCGATCACGCCGCGTCGGGGGTTCTCCATCGCCCAGATCATGCCGGCCAGCACCGTGATGGTGACCTGGAGGCTGGTGGCGTTGTTGTGCGGGCAGAGCGCCCGCGCCTCATCGATGGACAGTTGCGACCCGAACCAGTAGGCGCCGCGGTCGTGTCCCATCAGCAGGACGCCCAGTTCGTCGGTCCCGCTGGTGATCTCGGACATCAGCAGCCGCTTGGCGGGCTGCATCTGCCAGGCTTTGCCGGCCAGCTCATGCAGCGACAGAACCGCATCGTCGCAAGGGTGATAGGCGTAATGCACGGTGGGGCGGAATCGCGCCTTGTCGCCGTCCCACAGCGTGAAATAATCGGCGATCGAGATCGCCTCGCTATGGGTGATCAGAAATCCATGGAACGGACCTTCCTGCGGCGTCCAGGTTCTGACGCGCAGACTGGCTCCCGGCCGGTCGAGATAGATTGCCGCGCCGCAGCCGAATTCGTGGCGGCGGCCGTCCGCCGGCAGCGCCTTTTCATGGGTGCCCCATCCCAGCTCGGACGGCTGGCAGCCTTCGCCCACGAAGCCGTCGATCGACCAGGTGTTGACGAACTCGCCCACTTTCTTCGGGCGGTCGGCCACCTGGGTGTCGCGTTCCGCCACATGGACGACCTTGACGCCCAGCCTGTGCATCAGCGTCGCCCAGTCCTGCCGGGTGGCCGGCTTTTCGGTGGCGAGGTTGGCCCCGTCCGCCAGATTGAGCAATGCCTGCTTCAGAAGGTGGGACACCAGACCCGGATTGGCGCCGTGGGTGACGATCGCCGTCGGATCGTCGCGACCGGGCCGGCGCAGCTTCAGCGCCTGCTCGCGGTAGGCGTAATTTGACCGCAATGAAGGGGTCAGAGAGGTGTCGGTATAACCGCCCAGCCAGGGCTCTATGCAGGTGTCGAGGTAAAGCACCTCCCGATCGCGGCAGAATTCCACCAACGCCACCGAGGACACGTCCACGGACACATTGAGCAGGAAGTCACCCCGGGACAGCATCGGCTCCAGAATCCGCCGGTAGTTGTCGGGTGTCAGGGGCTTTCGGATGAAGCGGATGCCATATTCATCCGCGACGTCATGACCCCGCTCCTCCGCCGTCACGATGGTGATCTTGTCGGGATCCAGGGCGATATGCCGCAAAATCAGCGGAAGAACACCCTGTCCGATACTTCCGAACCCGACAATGACCAGACGACCATCGAACCTGGCAAGTTTCGTTGCAGTACGACCCTCTCTATTCGTCAATTTTTCCCCTCTTGGACCTTTCAGGCTGCCCGCATGGCTGCCGGTTGATAGCCGGGAGTCTCAAGCAAGGGCCGGTCCCCCACCTCGATCAGCAGAGCCTGATCGAATCCGTTGAACCCGGTCCTCAACGCCGTCCCATATGCACCCAGTTGGCCGATTTCGATCCAGTCGCCCTCCGCCGTGTCGGCGGGCAACAGGAACGGCCCTTTCATCCGGTCCACCGAATCACAGGTGGGGCCGAAGAATTCCCATGCGCGCAGGTCTCCGTCGTGATCGGAACCGTTCGCGCGGATCAGACGTACCGGAAACCGGAAGCCGATCGACGGACCCGCGTCCGACAGGGCTCCATAGATTCCGTCATTAATATAAAGCGCGCCACTCTTACGTGCGGTCACGCGCACCACGACCGATTGGCCGGGCGCGACGAGGGCGCGGCCGGGCTCGCACCACAGCCGGCAATGCGCCGGCAGCGACAGGGCGGCGACGCCACGGTTGATGGCGGCAATGAAATCGTCGAGGGGAGGGGGCACCTCGTCGGGATAGCTGACCGGAAAGCCGCCGCCGACATCGAGCATGTCGATCTCCACCTCCGCCGCGGACAGGACGCTGGCCGTCAGATCCAGGGCGCGGGTGTAGGCTTCCGGGTCCATGCATTGCGACCCGACATGGAAGGAAACGCCGACCCGCCGGGCGATCCGCCGGCAGGCCCTGAGAAGCGCGACCGCATCGGACGGGCTGGCGCCGAACTTGCCGGACAGGTCATAAACAGCGTTACCCTTGGGCAGCGCGAGGCGCACCACCAGGCCCAGATCCTGGGCCCGACCGGTTTCCTCAAGAATCTTTTCCAGCTCGTCCATGCTGTCGAGGACGAAATCCCGCACGGCGAAGCGGTTGTAGGCCGAGCGGATGGCCGTCCGGGTCTTGACCGGATGCATGAAATGGATATCGGCGTCGGGGAAAAGGCCCCGGACCAGCGCAACCTCGTTCAGCGAGGCCGCATCGAAATGGCGCAGGCCTCCATCCCACAGAGAGCGCAGGACGGAAGGTTCGGGATTGCATTTGACGGCGTAAAGGACGTCGCCGGGAAACAAACGGGTAAACTGTTCGGCCGAGGCCGACAGCACCTGCGGACGCAGGCAATAAACGGGGTCGTCAGGGCACTTCGCGAGAACGGCCTCCGCGACGGAGGGCAGATCGCGATCCCGGGCGATCCGGGCTCGATTCACCGGGGCGGGCTTGGTGCGATAGCGGACAACGGTCATTGTCTTCTCCCGAAGAGCACCGGACTTTCGCCGGGCGAAAAAGGGGTACCACGCGGCCCCCGGAGAAAGGGCCGCGACGAAAAATCGAACCGAACAGACATCAGCGGCAGACAGCCGGCGATGCTGTCACGTTCGGTTTAGTCAACTTCGGAAGTGCGGGGAAATCCTCGCGCGTTCCACAACCATGTCCACCTCCCTTTCGGGGACCGATCCACTGTCGACCGGAGACCAAAAAGGACGCCTGACCGTCGTAGCATAACCCAGGACCGAAGTCCTTTTTTTGAATGGGCCATAGGCACGTGCGAGTGCGTCTTGCGCGGATATATACGCCAATTTTCCGGACGCGCAAGACTATTTCTCGTCCACCCGTGAGGTTTTTCGGGAGACGAGACAGCCGGCGGGAAAGCCGGCGTTTCCGGAACGGGCGGGGTTCGGCGGGCGGGCGGGTTTGCGCCCCCCAACGGGGTTGACGCCGATGGGGCCCGCAGCCGACAGAGGTATTGCCAGACCAGCGTCGCCCCGGCCAGGGACGTGATCTCGGCGACATCGTAGGACGGACTGACCTCGCCCAGATCCATGCCGACGAAATCGAGGCCGCCGCGCCGCTTGATGATTCCCTGGGCCTGCCAGGTGAACAGGCCGGCGGTCTCGGGGGTGCCGGTGCCCGGGGCCTGTGACGGGTCCAGCGCATCGATGTCGAAGGACAGATAGACGGGGCCGGTTCCCACGACGTCGCGAACCCGGGCGGCGACGGCCGCGGGGGAGCTTTCATGCACGTCTTCGGCCGACAGGATGGTCACGCCCCGATCCACGGTCCAGGACCAGACCTCCTCCTGAACGGGGGAGCGTATTCCGATCTGGATCATCCGCCGGGGATCGACCAGCCCTTCCTGGATGGCGTGGTAGAACACCGATCCATGGCCGAACACCTGGCCGAAATTATCGGGCCAGGTATCGATGTGGGCGTCGAAATGGATCAGCCCGACCGGTCCTGTCCTTTTGGTCAGAGCCCGCAGCAGCGGCAGGGTCACGGTATGCTCGCCGCCCAGCGAGACGAGATGGCGGTGGCGGGCCGCCTGTTCCTCGATCAGGCGCAGGCTTTCGGGGATATCGCCCAGGGCCAGGGCGAAGTCCCCGACATCCGAAAAGGGCAGGCCCGAGGGATCGACCCAGCCGGCGGGATTGACGCCGTCCGTCAGCATCCGGCTGGCGTGCCGGATGGCAAGCGGCGCGAAGCGGGCGCCGGGCCGGTTGGTGACGCCGATATCGAGGGGGATGCCGGCGACGGCGACATCGGCCCCGGTCACGGCGGTCCCCAGGAAACTCGGTGCCACCGAAAATGTCGGCGTATGCATGGCGTGCGTCCTCCCGTCAGACATTGAACAGGAAGTGGAACAGATCGCCGTCGGCGACGACATAGTCCTTGCCTTCGAGGCGCATCCTTCCCGCCTCTTTGGCGCCGCTTTCCCCGCCGCAGGCGATGAAATCCTCGCAGGAGATGGTTTCAGCCCGGATGAAGCCGCGTTCGAAATCGGTGTGAATGACACCCGCCGCCTGCGGGGCCTTGAGGCCCTTGCGCAGCGTCCAGGCATGGGCCTCCTTGGGGCCGACCGTGAAGAAGGTCAGAAGCTGCAAAAGATCGTAGCCCGCGCGGATCACCCGCGCGAGACCCGTTTCCTCCAGCCCCAGGGCCGACAGAAACTCGGCCTTTTCGGCGTCGTCCGTCAACAGGGCCACCTCGGCCTCGATCGCGGCCGAGATCACGACATGGGCGGCGCCCTCCGCCTCCGCCCGGGCGGCGACCCGTTCGGAAAAGGCGTTGCCGGTCGCCGCCGATGCCTCCTCGACGTTGCAGGCATAAAGAACCGGCTTCGAGGTCAGCAGCCCCAGCGTGCGCAGAATGGCGCGACCGTCATCGTCCAGCGCGACGGAGCGGGCGGGCCGGCCCTCCCGCAGGGCGGCCAGCACGGGCTCCATGACCTCAAGCTGGGCCTTCTGCTCCTTGTCGCCGCCCTTGGCCTTCTTCTGCGCGGCGACCACGCGCCGTTCCAGGCTGTCAAGGTCGGCCAGCATCAGTTCGGTTTCGATGGTTTCGGCATCGCGCACCGGATCGACCGAGCCCTCGACATGGGTGATGTCGCCGTCCTCGAAGCAGCGCAGGACATGGACGATGGCGTCGACCTCGCGGATATTGGCGAGGAACTGGTTGCCGAGACCCTCGCCCCGGCTCGCTCCGCGCACCAGTCCGGCGATGTCGACGAACTCAAGCTGGGTCGGAATGATCTTGGCCGACTTTGCCACCGCCGCCAGCTTGTCGAGACGCGGGTCGGGCACCGCGACGCGGCCGACATTGGGCTCGATGGTGCAGAACGGATAGTTCGCGGCCTGGGCCGCGGCCGTCGACGTCAGGGCATTGAACAGGGTCGACTTGCCGACATTGGGCAGGCCGACGATTCCGCAGTTAAACCCCATCAGGGCCTCCAATGGATTGGGCGGGTTTCGGCGGTTTTGCGACCGGCACCGCCTGGGCGATCTTGTTCAGGAACTGGGCCTCGTTGCCGGCCAGCAGCAGCGGCAGGTCATCGGCCAGGGCATCAAGCAGAGGCGCCAGCCAGGACTCGTCGGCCTTGGCGAAATCGCCCAGCACCCACGGGGTCACCAGGTCGCGGTGTCCGGGGTGGCCGACGCCGAGACGGATCCGGCGATAGGCGTTGCCCAGATGGGCGTCGATACTTTTGAGACCGTTGTGGCCGCCGGCGCCACCGCCCACCTTGACCCGGACCTTGCCGGGAAGAAGATCGAGATCGTCGTGGATGACGATGACCTGATCGGGGCCGATCTTGTGGAACCGGGCCGCCTCGGCCACCGACTGGCCGGACAGGTTCATATAGGTCGAGGGCTTCAGAATCAGCAGCCGCCCGCCGTCCACCGTTCCTTCGGACAACTGGCCCTGGAATTTCGACCGCCAGGCGGCAAAGCAATGGCGGCGGACGATTGCGTCCGCCGCCATGAAGCCGATGTTGTGGCGGTTCCGGGCGTAGTTTCCACCTGGATTGCCCAGCCCCACCAAAAGGAACATGGCTTAGCTGGCCGGCTTTTCCGCCGCCGGAGCTTCGGCCGGTTCCTCTGTCTCGGCAGGGGCCTCGGTCTCGGCCGCGGAAACGGACGGAGCCGAAATCGTCGCGATCGTCATGTCCTTCTCGTGGGACACGGCGGCGACGTCGGCGGGCAGGGCGAGCGAGGACAGATGAACCGAAGATCCGATGTCGAGGCCCGACAGATCCACCACCACGGCCTCCGGAATGTGGGTCGCCGGGGCGATCACTTCCAGTTCGTGATGCACGACGTTCAGAACGCCGCCGCGCTTGATGCCGGCCGACTGCTCCTGATTGACGAAATGCACCGGAATGCGGATGTGGATCTTGGACTCCGCGCTGACGCGCAGGAAGTCGACATGGACGGCGGCGTCGCTGACCGGATGACGCTGGACGTCACGGCACAGGACGCGCTCGGTCTTGTCGCCGACGGTGATGTCGAACAGACGGGTCCGGAAACCCGGCTTGTTCATCTCGGCCCACAGAACCCGGGGGTCCAGGGCGATCGACACGGGGGCGGTCTTGTTGCCATAAATGACGCCGGGGACCTTGCCCTGGCGGCGGGTGTCACGGGCGGCCCCCTTTCCGGCCCGCTCACGCGCCTCGGCGCTGAACTTGCTGATCTCGCTCATTACAAATCTCCAATAGAAAGCGGCGCCGCCTCCAGGGGTGCCGACGCCGGGAACGGGAGTGTGTACACCCCCGCCCGTCGCTTTTCAAGCGCCGGACGGGGGTGGACCACAAAAGACGGCGGATCAGTCGAACAGGCTGGAGACCGACCGTTCCTCGCTGATGCGCTGAATGCTTTCGGCCATCAGCGGGGCGATGGAGATCTGGCGGATGTTGTGGGCGGCCTTGACGGCCTCGGTGGCCTGGATCGAATCGGTCGTGACCATCGCCTCCAGCGGTGAATTGGTCACGCGGGCAACCGCGCCGCCCGACAGGACGCCATGGGTGACATAGGCCGAGACGGAGGTGGCGCCGGCCTTGATCAGGGCCTCGGCCGCGTTACAGAGGGTGCCCGCGGAATCGACGATGTCGTCGACCAGGATGCAGCGGCGGCCACGGACGTCGCCGATGATGTTCATGACCTCCGACACGCCGGCCCGCTCGCGGCGCTTGTCGATGATGGCGAGATCGGCGTCAAGCCGTCTGGCGATCAGGCGCGCGCGGACCACGCCGCCGACATCGGGCGACACGATCATCAGATCGTCGCCCTGATAGTGGTGGGTGATGTCGTTGGTGAACACCGGGGCGGCATAGAGATTGTCGAGCGGAATGTCGAAGAAGCCCTGGATCTGGCCGGAATGAAGGTCCAGCGTGACCACGCGGTCGGCGCCGGCCTTGGTGATCAGATTGGCGACCAGCTTGGCCGAGATCGGCGTGCGCGGACCGGATTTACGGTCCTGGCGGGCATAGCCGAAATAGGGGATGACGGCGGTGATTCGCCGGGCCGACCCGCGCCGGAGGGCGTCCAGGGTGACCAGAAGCTCCATCAGATTGTCGTTCGCCGGGAAGCTGGTGGGCTGGACCACGAACACATCCTCGCCGCGGACGTTTTCGTGGATTTCGACGAAAACCTCCATGTCGGAGAAACGGCGGATGCTCGCCGAAGTGAGGGCGAGATTGAGATAGTTGGAAATAGCTTCGGCGAGGGGCCGGTTGCTGTTGCAGGTAAGAATTTTCATAGGAGAATCCTGCGGGTCTGGCCGAAGAGGATTGTTGGGTCGACAGCGATTTTCTCGGTGCGGCGGACTGTAACAGTCGGCCCCGGCGATGTAAACGGCCTTTGGCCGGCCATCCCCCCGCTCACAGGTGGGCTGGTCTGTGACCGTTGCATGAACGCGGGCGCCGCCCCGCGCCCCGCGTCATCCGCCCGGGCGGGCGGGGGCGGATTTGGCGATGACCTCGGCGACGCCGTCGGCTCCGGCGTCGGCAATATCGCGCGCCAGACTGCCCTGGGCGGACAGGATCTGGTCGTGCGGCACCGGGCTGGCCTGCGAAATGGTGCCAAGCGAGCGGCCCTCCGCGTCGAACAGGGTCCAGTCGATGGCGAGAAGGTCCTGGCCGTCCCGCGACGGAGTGAGCGACAGGACGCCGTCCAGCACATATCCCGGGTCGCGCGCCGAGACGGCAAGCCCTTTCATCCGCAAGGCGCGGGCCATGGCCTTGGACAACAGGTCGGAGGCGAACCCCGGCGGCGTCCTGACGGTCCGCAGGGCGATGGACGGGACCGGCGGAGGAGCGACATCGCCCGAGGCGCTGCGGAGCGTCCGCGCGATGGATGCCGCGCTGGCCCGGGCCGCCCGGGCAAGGTCTCCCGGCGCCGGATGCGCGGACGGAAGGGGCTGGGACAGGTCCGCCAGAACGCGCCCGTCGGGGTCGGCCAGACTCCAGAGGACGGCGGGTGTCCCGGTTGCCGTCTGAAGGCGTCCCGACAAAACGAGATATCCCCCGCCCGGTGGCGCCATGGTGGCGGCCACATCTTCCTCCAGGAGGGCGGCGGCCATCGCCGGAGCCAGGTCGGCGGCGCCCTCGACCGGACGGATGGCGACGGGGGCCAGCATTCCCGGGTCACGGACCAGGGCGCTCACGGCCTCATGTTCGAAAGGCCGTGGCAACGGACCGCATCCGGCCGGGAGGACGGCCAGGAGGACCGCCAGGACGGAGGCCGGCAGAGCGCCGGAGATCCGCAAGACGCGAGGCCGGGCCGGCATGACCCTCCTTCAGCGCTCGAGAACGATGACCGACAGGGACCGGCCGAAGTCCTTTTCACCTTTCAGCACCGAACGCCGGTAGCTGAAGAAACGTCCCTCCTCGCGGTAGGTGTCGCATGGCGTGCGGGCCACGTCGATGACCGACAGCTTGGCGAGCCGCCGTGCGATGAAGCCGGGCAGGTCGAAGTAGAAATGCCCCTGACGGACGGCCGGCGCGAAGAAGAAGTGATTGTCCGGGTCTTCCGCCAGGAAGGGGGCGGGAAATTCAGGACCGACCTCATAGGACCGGTGGGCGATGCAGGGCCCCACGGCGGCGGCGATCCGCGCGGGCTTGGCCCCGAGCTTGACCATGGCCGCGACGGTATTGTCGAGCACGCCGCCCAGGGCGCCGCGCCAGCCGGCATGGACCGCGCCGATGATATTGGCGCGGGGATCCGCGAGCAGCACCGGCGCGCAGTCGGCGGTCAGAATGCCGAGCGCGATTCCCGCCCTTGTCGTCACCATGGCGTCGGCGACCGGAATCGGGCTGTCGGGCGTCCAGTTCTCATCAATGACCACCACGTCGGTGGTGTGCTGTTGCTGCACGGTCGCCAGGGACTGAGGCTCGACGTCGAGCAGGGCCAGGGCGCGGGCGCGGTTCGATGCGACCTTGGCCGGGTCGTCGCCCGTCGCCAGTCCGCAGTTCAGCGAAGCGTAGATGCCTTCTGAGGAGCCCCCCTCGCGTGTGAAGAAGCCATGGCGGATGCGCAGGACCTCATTGAGGGTGGAGAGGGTGATCATTCCCGGCTGCATGGTAGTCAAAGGATAAATCCTGGCGGAATGGGCAACCCGGGATGGGTTAAAGCCCTTACTTTGAATAGGGTGCCCATTCCGGCCGGTTCGATCAAGCGTCGACATGCGGTGGCGATCATATCTGCCTTTTGGGGGGCGCTCTTGATCAGCCGATCGGCTCGGAGCTCTATGCCTAAAGATCGCAGAAATGTTCCCTGCGTGACAGTGGGGGTCGCTATGGCGGGGGCCGCGGCGCGGGCCAGGGCGGCAAAATCCACATGGGCGGTCAGGTCCGTCTCTCCGGGCGCGTCGAATATCTCCGCGTAGCGGTGGTGGCGGACGGCCTGCAGTGTGTCCCCGATGGCGCTCTCGGCATGTCCGTAGTCGATCACGAGCGCGGCGCCGCCCTGATCGCTGAGGCGCCGCCCGAGACCGGAGGCGACGGCCCGCGCGGCATTGCCGATTTCGAAGATGTCGCCCGGCCCGGCGGGCGGGGCGTCGATGTCCGCCAGCGGTCCCGGGGCGAAGGCGAACCGCCCGTCATCATCCAGGGTGACCATGCGCCGGCGCCAGCCGTCGGCGGTGCGGATGAACTGCTCGATCGGCAGGGCGTCGAAAAATTCGTTGGCGATGACGATCGCCGGCCCCGGGGGAAGGTCGTTCAGGTCTTCGAGCCAGAGGATCCGCTCGTCCTTCAGGGTTTCCCGCTGCCGGGCCTTCAAGGCGGGATTGATTTCGATCAGATGGACGCAGAGCGCGCGCCGGAATGCCGGCAACATGGCGGCGGCCCGCAGGGCGTCGGCCATCAGGGTGCCCCGGCCCGGCCCCAGCTCCACCAGCAGGACGCGGTCCGGCGACCCCATGCTCTGCCAGACGACACCGGCCCAGAGGCCGATCAATTCCCCGAACATCTGCGAAATTTCCGGAGAGGTGGTGAAGTCGCCGGAACCGCCGAGCGGATCCCGGGTCCGGTAATAGCCCCAGTCGGGATGGCCCAGGCACTGGGCCATGAAGTCGGATACCGCGACCGGCCCGCGGTCCCGGATGTGCCCTGCCAGAAGGTCTCCCAGCGCGGTCATCGGAACCACGGCGCCGCAAGAGCTGTCATGGCTGATGGCCGGCCGCCGCGGGAGCCTTCGCCCGGACGATCAGGACGGCCCCGACCAGAACCAGGGGGATCGACAGAAGCTGCCCCATGGTCGCGCCGCCCCACAGGAAGCCCAGATTGGCATCCGGCTGCCGGAAGAATTCGCCGATGATGCGGGCGATGCCGTAACCGGCCAGGAACGCCCCGGACAGCGCGCCGGGGCGCATCCGGAAGGATGCATTGCGCCACAGCAGATGCATGACGCAGAGAAGGATCAATCCCTCCATCCCGGCTTCATAGAGCTGGCTCGGATGGCGGGGAACCGGCCCGCCGGCCGGAAAGATCATGGCCCAGGGCAGATCCTCGGGCGCGGGACGGCCAAACAGCTCGCCATTGATGAAATTGGCGATGCGGCCGAACAGCAGGCCCATCGGCACGACCGTACAGATGGTGTCGCCGATCGCCAGAAGATTGAGCTTGTTGTGTCGGGCGAACAGGACGATGGCGACGATCACGCCAAGCGCGCCCCCGTGAAAGGACATGCCGCCCTGCCAGACCATGACGATTTCGGCCGGATGGGCGAGGTAATAGAGGGGTTTGTAAAACAGCACATAGCCGAGACGGCCGCCCAGGACGACGCCCATCGTCGCCCACACCAGGAAATCGTCCACCTGCAACGGCGACATCGCGAAGGGCGGCCGGGAAACCAGCCACCGCGTATATTTCCAGCCGCCGAGAAGCCCGGCGATATAGGCAAGCGCATACCATCTTATCGCGATCGGGCCGATCCGGACGATCGCGGGATCGATGTCGGGAAACTGCAGGGCCATGTCAGCGATACCGGTCGCGGGCGGCCAGATAGCGCGTGACGTACTGCTCCACACCCTCTTCGAGCGGAGTGAAGGGCTTGGCATATCCGGCGGCCCGGAGGCGGGCCATCGGCGCCTCGGTGAAATACTGATAATTGTCGCGGATATTGAGCGGCGTATCGACGTATTTGATATAGGGCTCCTTGCCGAGAGACCGGTAAACGGCCGAGGCCAGGTCCTGGAAGGTGCGCGCCTTGCCGGTGCCGGCGTTGAACAGTCCGTTCACTTCCGGATGGTCCAGCAGCCACATCATGATGTCGACGACGTCACCCACCCAGATGAAGTCGCGCTTCTGTCCGCCGTCCGGATAATCCGGCCGGTGCGACCGGAACAGATGGGCGGGCGCCCCGGCGTCGGCATGCGGATAGACCTGGGCGACAACACTTTGCTGCGAGCCCTTGTGATATTCGTTCGGTCCATAGACGTTGAAGAATTTGAGACCGGCCCAATGGGGGGGCATCGGCTTCTTCTCCGCGACCTTGCGGACCACCCGCCGGTCGAACAGGTGCTTGCTCCACCCATAGGCGTTGAGCGGACGGAGAAGCGACAGCGCCGCCTCATTGTTGGAATCGTCGAACCCTTCGGTTCCGTCGCCGTAGGTCGCCGCCGATGAGGCGTAGAGGATCGGCACCTGATTGCGGGTGCACCAGGCGAACAGGGCGAGCGTCAGATTGAAATTGTTGGCGACGATCAGATCGGCGTTGGTTTCCGTGGTCGCCGAGATCGCCCCCATATGCAGGATGGCCCTGAGCCGCTTCTTGTTCGCCTCAAGGAAGTCAAACATCTGTTCGGGGTGAACAATGTCGGACAGTTCGCGCTTGGCGATGTTGCGCCACTTCTCGTTGCTGCGCAGGCGATCGCAGACGACGAGCGGGCCGTAGCCTCGCTCCTCCAGGGCCGCCAGAAGATTGGAGCCGATGAATCCGGCGCCGCCGGTGACAAGATACATCGTCTTATTCCCGATGATGCGTGAACCTCTCCCCTTATAGGCTCCACGGTTGTTGTCAACAAGCGCGGCATCGCGGAGCAGGGGGAGCGGGGGTGTCCGCGGGCCTCCTTTCTCCGGTTAGGACGGCCGGGCCGGGAGGCGGGAAATGGCATCAATTTCCCGGAGTGTCATGTTGAATGTTGCGTCGCCAAAGCATGGTTCGCATAATGCGCCAGACTTGAAGGGGCGGACATCCGCGCCCGCGTCCGGTCCGGGCGACGGGGCGATGACGTGTATCGTGATTCTAAGTGTTTGTTCTTTCTGTGTTATGATGGCAGGCGGCGACGGGCGGATTGGGGCACCGCGCGACGGAGCCTCCCCAAGGGGTGTGATCATGCAGACCGATAACCGACTTTTTGACGATCTTGCCCGGATGGCCGGTGGCGCCCTTAATGCCCTCACCGGAATGAAGACCGAGGTCGAAAGCCTGGTCCGCCAGCAGATCGAACAGCTGGGCGCCAATTTGCGGCTGGTGACGCGCGAAGAATTCGACGCGGTGCAGGCGATGGCGGCGAAGGCGCGCGACGAGCAGGAATCGCTGGCGCTGCGCGTCGCGGCGCTGGAGGACGAATTGCGCCGGCTGAAGGGGGACGATCTGTCCCAACCGGCGATGACAAGCGTTGAAAAAGATAAGAATACCGGGGCTGAAGAACAGGCGTGAACTCGCCCGGAGGCTGTTGCGGCACGGCCTATTGTCACTGATATTGTTGCGGGGTTGTTATTTTTTGAGATTTATCCACAGCAAAGCCAGGTCGGGCGGCGTTTCCGTCTTGCACCGTGGAAATTCGCTCTATAGGCTAACCTTTGTGCTGCGGCATTCGGGACATACCATATCTGTGTTCCGTCCTGCGGCCACCACCCACGACAGGTAAAGGAGGTCGCGGGCATGACCTATTCAGCAACGTTGGAAGAGGATCCGGCCGCCAATCCTCTTGACCTCGTCGAACAATTCGTAACCGCTAACGACTGGCCGTTCGACCGGAGAAGCGACGACGAAATGGCCGTCGAGGTTCCCGGAAAGTGGTGCGACTACAGTCTCTATTTTGCCTGGCGTGAGGATATCGGGGCGCTGCACTTCACCTGCGCCTTCGACATGAAGATCCAATCGGCAAAGAAATCCCATGTCTATGAACTGCTCGCCCTGGTGAATGAGCGGTTGTGGCTGGGTCATTTCGGCCTCTGGGCCGACGAGGGCGTCCCCATGTTCCGTCATGCCGTGCTGCTACGCGGCCTGGGCGGCGCCAGCATGGAGCAGATCGAGGACCTGGTGGACATCGCGCTCAGCGAGTGCGAGCGGTTCTATCCGGCCTTCCAGTTCGTCATTTGGGGCGGCAAATCGGCGCAGGACGCCATCTCGGCCGCCCTTCTCGATACGGTCGGGGAAGCGTGACAACAATTCTTCTGGTTGGTTGCGGCAAGATGGGGGGAGCCCTGCTGGATGGCTGGCTCGACCGCGGAATGCCCGGAAGCGATATCCTGGTGGTGGATCCCGTCGAGGCGAAGGCGCCGACGCGCCCGGGCGTCGCGGTGGTGGCGGAGTTCGGGCTCGTGCCCGCCGGATGGCATCCCGATGTCGTGGTCTTCGCGGTCAAGCCGCAGGTGATCGACGCCGCCCTTCCTCCTTATGGCGCGCTTCGGGGCCCGGTTTTTCTGTCCATCGCAGCCGGGAAGCCCCTGTCCTTCTTCGCGCGTCATCTTGGCGCCGACCGCCCGGTGGTCCGCGCCATGCCCAACACGCCCGCCGCGGTGCGGCGCGGGATGACCGTGGCGGTCGCCAACCAGCATGTTTCGGCCGGACAAAAGGCTCTCTGCGCCGATCTTCTGTCGGCGGTGGGGGAGACCGCGTGGATCGATGACGAAAGCCAGATGGATGCCGTGACGGCCCTGTCGGGAAGCGGTCCGGCCTATGTGTTCCTGCTGGCCGAGGTGATGGCGGAGGCCGGGGTTGCGGCCGGGTTGCCGCGGGATCTGGCGGACCGGCTGGCGCGCGCGACGGTGACAGGATCCGGAGAGCTTTTGCGTCAGTCCGCGGAGCGGCCGGAGACCTTGCGCCAAAATGTCACAAGCCCCGGTGGAACGACCTATGCTGCGTTGCAGGTGTTGATGCGGACGGATGGTGTCGCTACGCTGATGCGTGACGCTGTCGCTGCCGCCGCCGCCCGCTCGCGGGAGCTGGCGGGGGCCTGAGGCCCGGCGCCGGCGCGGGCCGCCCCATGGCGGCAACTGCTGAAGAACAAGACCTGGGCGTTCAATGATGACAGAAAACACAACGAAAAGCGCCGGATGCCCGGATGCGGTGGTCGACGCGGCGCTGTTCCTGGCGGCCGAACGGGGCTGGAACGGCATTTCCCTGGCCGATATCGCGGCCGAGGCGGGGGTCACCCTGGCGGACATGCGGGTGGTCGCCGAAAGCAAATCCGCTATTTTGAAGGCGTTCCTGGCGCGTCTCGATGACAGTCTGTGGACCGGGGCGCTGCCCGCCGCCGACGAAACTCCGCGCGATCGCCTGTTCGACGTGGTCATGCGCCGGTTCGACGTCATGCAGGAACAGCGTGCCGGGGTCAAAGCGATCTTCCGGGGGCTGCTGGCCGATCCGCTGTTGCTTCTGATGTCCGGGCCGCATCTGCTGAAGACCTCCGCCCGGATGCTGGAGGTCTCGGGAATCAGCGCGTCCGGTCCCGCGGGCGCATTGAAGGTCAAAGGTCTGACGGCGATCTATCTGGCCGTTCTCAGGGTCTGGCTGTCGGACGATAGCCCGGACATGGGGCGGACCATGGCGGCATTGGACCGTTTCCTGCGCGGGGCGGAAAGCATTGCCGGTCTGGCATGGCGTGTCCCGGGGACCGCTCGCTCTGCGGGAGCTGATCCGGGAAACAATCCTGCGTAAGTTTTTATTGCATCGCAATAAATCTGTTGACCGCGTGCGGAAACAGCTCTTACCTTGGCGTTCTCGATCCCGTATTTTTTCCCCTAAAGGAGGAGTACGCCCATGGCGAAGCAACCAGAGTCGATCCTCGACTTTGATATTTCCAAGATTTTTGGCGATTTCAAGGTGCCCGGCATCGACGTCGACATCCTGGTGTCGTCGCAACGGAAAAACATCGAAGCCTTGACGCAGGCCAACAAGCTGGCGTTCGAAGGGGTTCAGGCGGTGTTCAAGCGTCAGGTGGAAATCCTGCGCCAGTCCATCGAGGAGGCCGCCGCCGCCGCGCAGCAATTGACCGGACCGGGCTCTCCGCAGGAGAAGGCGATCCGTCAGACCGAACTGGTGAAGGAGGCGTTCGAGCATGCCCTCGCCAATTCGCGTGAGCTGTCCGAAATCGTCGCCAAATCCAACGCCGAGGCGTTCGAGCAGCTCAACAAGCGGTTCACCCAGTTGCTCGACGAGGTCAAGGACAGCATCGCCAAAGTGAAGGCGTAATCCGTCCCCTCCCCGGGGGCATCGCCGTCCGCCTCCGGGCTTCGCCCGGCGGCTCCCCCGGCGTCCCCGCGGAACTTTGCCGACAGGACACAGGCGCGGAGGCCTGTGCTACTGCGTTCTCCTCAGTAGCTCCGGCGTCCGCGCCTGAGTCCGGACAGGGCCCGGGCGCGGAGCCTTGTGATCCGGACTACGCCATGTGAGGCGGGGCGAGCTTCTTCATCTCTTTTTCAAGATCAGGCCGGCGGGCACGGCAGACGGTGCCCAGGCATTCCTCTATCGATCCCTCGCTTCCCGACTTTCTGAGATTGTCGTCCAGTTGCTTGACGGCGGACACCAGGCTGCGCAGCGCCGTCTGGGTGTAGGTCTGATACCGCCGCAGCTTCTGCTGCTCCTCATGATCGTCGGGCATCACGCTCTGGATCGGGCCGAACAGCGCCATGAACATCTGCCGCCCCAGATTGTCCTCCGCCGTCTTCAGGAACATCTGCATCTGGTCGCGGTTGAGCTTCAGATCGAAAATCGCATCAAGCGCATATTCGTTCAGGATATCGAGATAGTCCGCCAGCGCGGCGATGTCGTTCTTGGTGATGCGCTTGTCCTCGTGCAGACGGATCGCGGTGTCCTTGTTGGCCAGCACATTCCACTTCTTCTGTGGATCCAGATGTTCGAGCGCGCCATGAACGTTCTCGAACGCCTCCTCTCCCAGATGGGAGACGGTTGCCGATGCCAGCACATTGTTTTCCAGCATTTCCCGGAACAGGTCCGGATCCTTGATCACATGCTCGGCCTTATTGATATCGGTCAGCGCGAGCTGCGCCAGAAGCTGGAGCCGTTCCTCGGTATCCATGCGGGTGATGCCGGTTCCCAGGCGGTCGAAGACATGCGGCGGAATTTCGACATAGATCGGGAAAAACCGGACCTGCCATTCATAGTCCAGGTTGTCCTTGATCGAGGCATAGAAGCGTCCGGACTGCGTCTGGCCGGCCGGCAGGGGTTTGGGCTGGCCGTAATTGCGACGGAACAGACCGGCGATCTTGTCGACATTGACAAGGCGCAGCAGCCGGCCATGCGGCGGCTTGCGCGGAATGGGGGGCTGCGCGGCCTTGGTTTTCGGGGGGGTGATGGGGTCGCCGAAATGGGCCTCGGCATAGGTCCGCATTCCGGTGCGCACCGCCATGCCGATGATCTCCTGCACCGACCGGCCACACCGAAGGCGGGTGGTGTCGTCCCCGACCGGCTGGTCCGCCGGGTCGACCAGGAAATCGGCAAAGGCTTCGCGCTTCAGCCGGAACAGTTTGAAACAGGCGTCCAGCAGCTCGGGCGAGTCCATGATCGTCTTGTAGGGGTCGCCGTGGGCCGCCAGCGGCGGAATCAAAGACTTGAACCGCTCGGCCACCGGTCCTTTCAACATGCGCGTGACCTCCCGCCTCGCCAGGGCATCGGGGTCGGCGGACGGAGCGGTGGTGCGATTGGGCTGGGAGGCCATGATCATGCCTTGCAGAAAAGTTTACCGGGAAAGGATAGCCCGACAGAGGGCGGCGCGCACGCGCCATTGTGACGGAAAACGTGGCGGGAACAACGTTACAGTGGAATTTGATCTGCCGCAAATCCGCCTGAACATGTCAAGAACATCGTTCATTACAGAGGAAGAACGAGACGGGCCCGCAATCCTCCGGAAGGCGAGTCCTCCAGCAGGACATCGCCGCCATGGGAGCGGGCGACATCACGGGCGATGGTCAGGCCCAGGCCAACTCCGCCGGTTTCCTGGTTGCGCGACCCCTCAAGCCGCAGAAACGCCTTGAACACGTCCTCGCGCCGCGCCGGCGGGATGCCCGGTCCGTCGTCGTCAATGACCACCTCGACGGCATCGCCGACGCGCCGGGCGCGGACCGCCACATGGCGGGCGTAGCGGGCGGCGTTTCCCACCAGATTGGTGAGGCAGCGGGTGATCGCCAGAGGGCGCAGGATCATGGCCAGCGGCTCCTCCGTCTTGAGCGTGATCCCGGTCTTGTCCCGGGACAGCTTGCCGACCACGTCCTCGAGAATCGCCGCGAGATCGCAGTTCTCCGACTTTTCGCTGCCCTCTCCCCGCGCGAAGGCCAGATATCCTTCGATCATCCGCTCCATGTCGGCAACATCCTCCTGCAACTCGGCGATGCTGTCTCCCTCCGCCATGGCTAACGCCAGTTTCATCCGGGTGAGCGGAGTCCGCAGATCGTGCGAGACTCCGGCCAGCATCTCGGTGCGTTGTGTCACCTGAAGACGGATCCTGTCCTGCATCCGCGCGAACGCCGCGGCGGCCTGACGGACCTCGGCGGCCCCCTGGGGCTTCACATTCGGGACCTCGCGACCCTTGCCGAAGCTGTCGACCGCGGCGGCCCGCCGGCGGACGGCGCGGACCTGGTTGCGCATGAAGATGGTGGCGATGCCGAACAGCAGCATCGATGTTCCCACCATCCAAAGGACGAAGATCGTCGTTGTGGTGCTGTAAAGCCGCTTGCGGGAGGCCCGGACATCGAGAACCCCGTCGGGAAGCTGGACCATGATGCGGACCTCGCGGTCCAGGCTGTCGGTGTCGATGAAGACCGGCCGTCCCACCCGTTCCGCCAGGGCGCCGGTCAGATTTCCCTCCAGGCTGCGGTTGGAGGGATCGGGAATCACACCACGCGGCATCCCTTTCACCCCGGTGGTTTCCAGGATACCGCCCATGTCGAGGCTGACTTTGAGATCGAGCGTGCTGGCGGCCACGGCGAAGATGGTGCTCCGGTTCTTTTCGCCGGGAAACGTCCGCATCATCTCGATCACCGCGCCGATGTCGCCGGCCAGACCCGATGCCAGCCGGCGCGTCACCATGTCCCAGTGGGTGCCATAGAACACATAGGCCGACACCAGTTGAAGGATGATCAGCGGCAGGACGAGGATCAGCAGCGACCGGCCCAGGAGCCCGCGCGGAAGAATGGCCTTGATCCAGGCCGCCGGCGACAACGGGATCATTGGTCGACCCAGAGGACGTAGCCGTGCCCCCGCACGGTCTGGAGATAGCGGGGCAGGCGCGGGTCGTCCTCGATCTTCTTGCGCAGCCGCGTCACCTGCACGTCGACAGTCCGGGGATTGGCGCCGTTGCCGCTGCGCTCCGCCAGATCCTCCCGTGACAGTCCCTCGGTTCCGGCTTCCGTCAACAGGCCGAGCAGCGCGGCCTCGGCCGAGGTGAGGTGGACCGGAATGCCGTCGGCCAGCAATTCGCCCCGGGCGGGGTTGAAACTGAAACGTCCGAAACGGAACACCGCCGGCTCCGGCGGCGCATCCCGCGAGGCGCGGCGCAGGATGCTGGAAATGCGCAGCAGCAGTTCACGCGGTTCGAACGGCTTGACCAGATAGTCGTCCGCGCCGGTCTCAAGGCCGGTGATCCGGTCGGACGTCTCGCTCATCGCCGTCAGCAGCAGGATCGGGACGGGATTGTCGCGGCGCAGGCTGCGGGTCAGCTCGATCCCGTTCTCGCCCGGCATCATCACATCGAGCACGATCAGGTCGAAGGCCATGGCGGCCAACTGCTGGCGGGCCTCGGCCGCGTCGGCCGCGGTGGATACCAGATAGCCGTTGTCGGTCAGATATTTGCGCAGGAGCTGGCGCAGGCGTGTGTCGTCGTCGACAACCAGGATATGTGGCTGGTCGGGCATGGTCAGTCTTTCTTCCGTTCCTGCGACTTGCCGGGCGGAACGCCGTCGGGCGTGGACAAGGAAATCAATCCCTCCATGACCTTGCGGAATCCCTGCACGGCCTCCGGGCCGGCGGCGCGGTAGGCATTGGCAATCCGTGCGCGTTGTTTTTCGGTCAGCAGACGTTCCAGTTCAACCCCCTTCGCGGTCAGTTCCAGCAGGCGCTGCCGCCGGTCGCGGGGACCCGGCCTCTGAACGATAAATCCGTCCGAGACCAGTTGACTGAGGACACGCGAAAGGCTCTGCTTGGTGATCCGGAGCGTCGACAGCAGATCGCTGACGGTGATACCGGGGCGTCGACCAACGAAATAGATGACTCGATGATGCGCGCGCCCGAACCCATATTGGGCCAGGATCGCATCCGGCTCCTCGGTGAAGCCGCGATAGGCGAAGTAGAGCAGTTCGATGCCCTGTCGAAGTTCCTCCTCCCGGAGGAAGAGGAGGTTCACTCCGGAATTTATGTCAGTCATATTGACATATATGCCTCATGATGTTACTGCTGACAACAGCATTTCGTAATTTTGTAACCCATCTCAAGGAATTCAGTCTATGGGCTTGGCTCTTATCGAGGATCGCGACGGCTCTGTCTGGTTTGACGGCGAGCCCGCACCCACGGCGATCACGGTTGCGCGGACGTCGGAGCCGAAGGTCCGCACCGCCGATGACCAGCTTCAGTTCGGTACGGTCTTCACCGATCACATGTTCCGTGTGGACTACACCGAAGGTCGGGGATGGCATGACCCGCGTATCGTACCCTATCAGGGCTTCGACTTCGACCCGGCAACCGCCGTTCTCCACTACGCGCAGGCGGTGTTCGACGGGCTCAAGGCCTACCGCGGCAAGGACGGCGCGATCCGGCTGTTCCGTCCCCGGCGGCATGCCGAGCGTCTGGTCAACTCCTGCCGCAAACTCTGCATCCCCGATCTCGATGTCGACCTGATCCTTCAGTCCTTCCATGCCCTGGTCGGGGTCGATCAGGACTGGGTTCCGGGCAAGCGGGGCACGGCGCTCTATCTGCGTCCGACGGTGGTCGCGACGGAGCCGTTCCTCGGCGTCCGGCCGTCCAACACCTACACCTATTTCCTGATCGCCTCCCCGGTCGGCTCCTATTATGCCGAGGGGATCAATCCGGTGAAGATTCTCGCCACGGACAAATATGTCCGCGCGGTGAAGGGGGGCACCGGGGACGCGAAGACGGCGGGAAACTATGCCGCCAGCATCTATGCGGCGGTGGAGGCCAAGCATATGGGGTATACCCAGGTGCTGTGGCTGGATGGCGTCGAGCATCGCTATCTGGACGAGGTCGGGACCATGAACATCATGCTCCAGATCGACGCCGAGGTGATCACGCCCCCGCTGCCCGGCACGATCCTGCCCGGCGTCACGCGGGATTCGATCCTGACGCTGTGCCGGGACTGGGGTCTGAAGGCGTCTGAGCGTCCGATCACCATTCAGGAGGTGATGGAGGCGGCGCGGAACGGCCGGCTGAAGGAGATGTGGGGAACCGGTACGGCCGCGGTGGTGTCCCCGGTCGGCGAACTGGGCTTCAAGGATGAGCGTGTCACCATCAATGGCGGCAAGACAGGGGCTCTGACCCAGAAGCTCTATGACGCCATCGTCGCCATCCAATATGCCGAGGCCGCGGATCCGCACGACTGGACCACGACCCTGGCGCCGTTCCAGGTCCGCCAAACGGCCTGACATCAGACCTCCGGGCGTCATCCGTCGCCCGGCCCCTTGCCAGCCCGCGCTGAACGGAACCGAACAGCGCGGGCCGGGATAACAGACGGCAGGCAACGCCATCGGCGGATTGCCCGGTATGTCAGGGAGTCTTGTTCCAGCGGTCGGCGCGGCTGTTGTCGTCGTCTTTCGCCTCGACCCACCGCGGTCCGTCCGGACCGTCCTCCTGCTTCCAGAAGGGAGCCCTGGTCTTCAGCCAGTCGATCAGGAACTCGCACGCCGAAAAGGCGGCCGCGCGATGGCGTGAGGCGACAGCGACCAGAACAATGCGGTCGCCTACCGGAAGGCGGCCATAACGATGGATGATGACGACCCCGTCCAGGTCCCACCGTTGCCGGGCTTCGGTCTCGATGGCGGCAAGCTGCCGTTCCGTCATGCCGGGATAGTGTTCCAGCGTCATGGCCGGACAATCGGCCGATCCCCGGACAAATCCGACAAAGCTGGTGACGGCGCCAACGTCCGGGCGTCCGGCGGACAAGGCGGCAATTTCGGCGCCGGGATCGAAATCCTCGCGCTGAACGCGGATGCTCACCCCATCCCCCCGGTGACGGGCGGGAAGAACGCGATCTCGTCAGAGGCGGCGATCGCATGATCAGGGGCGGCGTAGTCCTGGTTGACCGCCGCCCGGACCAGTCCCGGCTGGCCGAAGGCCTCGGCATGGGCGGGACTTCTCGATTTCAGCCATTCGATCAGGGCGCCGACCGTGGCCACGTCCGGCGGCGGGGTCACGTCCTCCATGCCGGTGCCGATGCGGCTGCGCAGCCAGGCGAAATAGAGAACCTTCACGGTGCGCCGTCCTGCATATGCTTGAGACCCGCGCGCAGATAGTCCCAGCCGGTGACAAGGGTCAGGGCGGCGGCGCCCCACAGAAAAAACTCGCCCAGGGCCTGGGCGGGGATCCAGTGGGGGGCGGCACTGCCGACGATCAATGTCGGAAGGGCGGTCATCTGGATGCCGGTCTTCCATTTGGCGAGACGGCTGACGGGCATCCCGATCCTGAGCTCCGCCAGATATTCCCTGAGGCCGGAGACCAGAATCTCGCGCAGCAGGATCACCAGGGCGGGCAGATAGCTGAAATGGCTGAGGCGCTCGAACGCGGTCAGCATCAGCAGGACGGCCGCCACCAGCAACTTGTCGGCGATCGGATCCAGGAACCGGCCGAGGCTCGACACGCTGTTGCTGCGCCTTGCGAAATATCCGTCGAAGAAATCCGTGATGGCCGCAACGACGAACAGGACGCATCCGACCCAGCGCGCGGTGGAGCCTTCGATATAAAAGGTGGCGACGATCAACGGAATCACGAGGATGCGGGAAATCGTCAGAAGATTGGGAAGAGACGTGGCCATCGATCAGGCAGGTCTGTCCGTGGGAGGGAAGGAGATTGACGGCATTCTAGCCGGGTTTTTCCGGGCTGTCATCGCCAGTGCCTGCAATTCATTGGTTGGGGTGGAAATAATCATAGATCTTCTGGGCCATGGTGGCGCTGATGCCGCTCACCGCCTGAAGATCGAGGACGCCGGCCTCGGCCACCGCGCGGGCGGACCCGAAGTGGTGCAGCAGCGCTTTCTTGCGGCCGGCTCCGATGCCCGGGATATCGTCGAGCGGCGACGCGCCGATCGCCTGAGAGCGGCGGGCGCGGTGGCTGCCGATGGCGAAGCGGTGGGCCTCGTCGCGCAAGCGCTGCAGGAAATAGAGCGTGGGATCGTTGGGCGGCAGAGAGAAGGACGGCCGACCGGCGATATGGAACCGCTCGCGGCCGGCGTTCCGGTCGGGGCCTTTCGAGACGCCGATCAGGATCACATCGTCGATTCCCAGGTCCTCCAGAACCTCCGAGACGATCTTCAACTGTCCGGGGCCGCCGTCGATCAGTACGACATCCGGCCATTGTCCGTGCTGGCGTTCGGGATCCTCCTTCTGGACGCGGCGGAAGCGCCGGGTCAGAACCTCGCGCATCATGCCGAAATCGTCGCCGGGGCTCAGATCCTCGGACCGGATGTTGAATTTCCTGTATTCGTTGCGCATGAAGCCGTCGGGGCCCGCGACAATCATGCCGCCGACCGCATGCGATCCCTGGATATGGCTGTTGTCATAGACTTCGATCCGGCCGGGGGCCGCGTCGAGACCGAACAGATCGGCCATGTTCTGCAACAACTTCGCCTGTGCGGAGCTTTCCGCCATCCGTCGGCCCAGGGCCTCGCGGGCGTTGTCATAGGCATGTTCCATCATCTTGCGCCGGTCGCCGCGGCGCGCCGTGCCGATGACGACCTTGCGGCCGGCCCGGTGCGACAGCGCCTCTGTCAGAAGGCGGTCGTCGGCGGCCGTCAGGGCGTGGGAAATCAGCACTTCCCGCGGGGGTGGGCGGTCGTCGTAGAACTGGCCCAGAAAGGCGGCCAGGATGTCTTCGGGGGTCTGGTCCTGGGTTTGCGCCGGAAAAAAGGAGCGGTTGCCGAAGTTGCAGCCCGAACGGAAGAAGAAGACCTGGATGCAGGCCTGTCCCCCGGCCTGATGCAGGGCGATGACGTCCGCCTCCTCGATGTCGGACGGGTTGATGTCCTGGCGTGCCTGAATCTGGGTCAGGGCCCGGATCCGGTCGCGGTAGACCGCCGCCTCCTCGTAATTCATCTCCCGGCTCGCGATTTCCATCCGGTCCACCAGATCCCGCTGGACCGCCTGGCTCTGCCCGGACAGGAAGGACCGGGCCTGATCGACAAGGCCGGCATAACGTTCCCGCGTGATCCGGTCGGCGCAGGGCGCGCTGCACCGCTTGATCTGAAAGAGGAGACAGGGGCGTGAGCGGGTCTGGAACACGCTGTCGGTGCAGGACCGCAAAAGGAACGCGCGCTGGAGATGGGACAGGGCCTGATTGACCGATCCGGCGGAGGCGAACGGGCCGAAATACTCCCCTTTGCGATTGCGGGCGCCGCGATGCTTGACGATCTGCGGCCAGTCATGGTCGCCGGTGATCAGGATGTAGGGAAAGGACTTGTCGTCCTTCAGCAGGATATTGTAACGCGGCCCCAGCCGCTTGATCAGATTGGCTTCCAGCAGAAGCGCCTCAACCTCGGTATGGGTGGTCACCACCTCCATGCTCCGGGTTTCGGCCACCATGCGCTGGATCCGAAGCGGCAGGCGTTCGGCGTGGGTGTAGGCCACGACCCGCTTTTTCAGGTTCTTCGCCTTGCCGACGTAAAGAACGTCGCCCCCCCGGTTCAGCATGCGATACACACCGGGCGCGGTCGGCATGGTGCGCAGATAGCCCTCGATGACCGCCGCCCCATGGGAAAAGGTTCCCGGAGCCGGAGAGGAGGGAAGAGCCTCGTCCGGTGGGGCCGGGTGGACCGTGGTCTCCGGGTTATCCTGGGGATCGGGGGGAAGCGTCATGGGACTGTCCGGGGAAAAGTCGCGGAGAAAGGGGACGAAATGCCGATATCCACCGAGTCTGTGGATAACTGTGTGGGAAAGGAGTGGGCATGTGGGGGTGGGCCATAGGACTCCAAGGGTTTTGCCCCTTTGCCCAAAAACTGGGCATAAACATCAAAATTTATAAATTTCAGATAGTTATGCATTGTCAAGTGTAAAGGGTTTGTCACGAATATGATTCGATCCTTGACACTATGACAGAGATTTGGCAACCGGCTCCGCTGTGCACAACTTGCACGGAGCGCGTGCGGCGGTCCGCGATGCGCGGGGCGCAGGGGGGCGTTTTCCCGAATGCAGGCCCTTGCTTCCGGGTCAGGGACGGGGCTGAACCCGCTCGATCTCGACGCCGGCACTGGTGGCATCGGGGAAGACATCCAGTTTCTCGACGCGAACCCGCGCCAGCCGGACCCGGCGGTCTTCAAGACAGAGGGTGGCAATGCGTTCGGCCAGCGTCTCGACCAGATTGACATGCCCGGAATCGACCAGCCGGCGGACCCCGGAGACGACCCTCTCATAACACACGACACTCGCCAGATCATCTTCGCGGACCGGAGTTTCGTCTTCGCGGACGGACAGATCCAGGTTAATGCGAACTCTCTGCTTCTCAACTTTTTCGTGAGTATAGACGCCGATGCTCGCCGTCAGTGTCAGGTCATGGACGAAAACATGGCGCAGGGCATTGCGGGCATCGGCGAAGCGATGCGGCGAGATCACATTGGCCTGGGTCATTCCCTCACTCCTCCGGAGGTTTGCTGGATGGTGCCCAGCAGAGATGCTGCCCGCCGTCCAGCGCGATGAGCTGGCCGGTCATTGCCGGAGCGGACAGAATGAACCGCAGCGCCGCCGCGATCTCCTCCGGCGTGGTGCCGCGTTTCAGGGGCATTTCCGCGCATTGGCGTTCGAACTGCTCGGCCGTTTGCCGGGGACTGGGCAGCGTCGGTCCGGGGCCGATCGCGTTCACCCTGATCCGGGGTGCCAGGGCCAGGGCCAGGGTCTGGGTCAGGGTCCAGAGCGCCGCCTTGCTGAGGGTGTAGGTGGTGAAATGCGGAGTAAGGTTCCAGACGCGCTGATCCAGCATATTGACCACCACGCCGCTGGCTTCTTCCGGCAACTGGGCGGCGAAGGACTGGGTCAGGACAAAGGGCGCCCGGAGATTGGTCTCCATATGGGCGTCCCAGGAGGCCCGCGTCACGGTCAGCGCGCTGTCCTGTTCGAACAGCGATGCGTTGTTGACCAGAAGCTCGATCGGCCCCAATGCCTCCACGGCCGCGGGGATCAGCGTCAGGACGTCGTCCTCGCGCGCCAGATCCGCCTGCACCGCGACACCCTGGCCTCCGGCGGCGATGATGTCGTCCACCAGCCCGAAGGCCGCTTCGTGAGAGCGGTGAAAATGGACGGCCACCGACCATCCGTCCCGGGCGAGGGCAAGCGCCATCGCCCGCCCGATTCGATGGGCGGCGCCTGTGATCAGCGCGGTTTTCAGACTGAGCTCCGACATGCGGCGGGAGAATGCTCCA
This sequence comes from Telmatospirillum sp., assembly GCA_009712185.1. Taxonomy (GTDB): domain Bacteria; phylum Pseudomonadota; class Alphaproteobacteria; order Rhodospirillales; family Magnetospirillaceae; genus Telmatospirillum. Next base: position 40,310 of record WASQ01000017.1, read on the forward strand.
CTGGCCGGCGCGGTGCAAGAAAAACGCGCGTTTGGCCGGGCGGCGCTCGCCGCCCCGGACCACTTCTCCGGGGCGGCGGAGTTTTCCGGCTATTGGGCGGCCAGGGCGCTCTTGCGCTCCTCCACCACCTTGTCGGCGCCGCGTCCGGTCATCTCCTGGAGATGGTCGAACCGCCAGGAGAAGGTGCCGACCCCCATGGTCAGGGACCGGAGTTCGATGATCATGTCGCTCATCTCGGCCTGCGGCAGATAGGCTGACACCTGATCCCAGCCTTTCCAGCCGTCCTTGGCCTCATAGCCCAGGATCTGCCCCCGGCGTCCGGAAATGATGCGCTGGGCCTTCGGGGTGTATTCCGACGGCACCGCGATCCCGATGGCCAGGATCGGCTCAAGCAGGACCGGCTCGCATTTCGGCATGCCGTCGGTCATGGCAATCCGGGCCGCGGTCTTGAAGGCCATGTCCGAACTGTCGACGGTGTGATAACTGCCGCTGGTCAGCGTCACCTTGACGTCGACCACCGGGAAACCGAGAGGACCCTGTTTCAGGTAGTCGCGCACCCCCTCCTCGACGGAGGGAATGTACTGTCTCGGCACGACGCCGCCGACGATCGTTTCGGAAAACTGGAACCCGGTGCCGCGTGGCAGGGGGCCGATATCCACATAAATGTCGCCGAACTGGCCATGTCCGCCGCTCTGGCGTTTGTGGCGGCCATGTTCGGACACGCCCTTGCGGATCGTCTCCTTGTAGGGAACCTGGGGTTGATGTCCGGTGACCGCCAGATTGTAGCGGCTCCGGAGCTTGTCGAGAGCGACCTGCAAATGGATTTCGCCCTGACCCCAGATGACCAGCTCCCCGGTGTCCTGGCTGACCCCGAAGGAAAGCGAGGGATCTTCCTCCGCCAGTTTGGCGAGCGCGGCGGTCAGCTTGACCTCATCCTGCTTCTTGTCCGCCGACAGGGCCAGCGGGAACAAGGGCGGCATGGGGGTCGGCCAGGGCCGGACCTCGGGATCGGTAACGCCCAGCACACCGCCGGTGCGAACCTGATCCAGGCGCGCGAAGGCGACGATATCCCCGGTCGCGACCTTCTGGGTCTTGTTGAGCGTGGCGCCCAACGCGGTGTAGAGCCCCGCCGGACGGACGCCGTCGATCAGCGCCCCTTCGGTGAACTCGCCACGCCAGATCCGCGCATAACTGAGCTTCCCGGTATGGGAGGCATGGACGGTCTTGAACACCCGCGCGATCGGGGCACCGTCGGCCTTCCAGCCGCGCCGGGCCCTCGTTTCCTCCGGGCTCGGAACGTCATGGCGCAGGCATTTCAGCAGGCGGCGGATCCCGTGATCCTGAGCCGCCGATCCGAAAAATACCGGTACGACGAGGTCGCCGGCGAGATCCTTGGAGAAATTCTGGTAGACGTCGGCGGTGGAGGGGGTGACGTCCGACAGTAACTGTTCCAGCAACTGATCGTCGAGATCCGCCAGATTTTCCAGCATATCCTGGCGGGCGACTTTCTCCTCCGACAGGGAGACTTCCGGCAACTGGATCAGTTCCGAGGCCTGTCCGGACCGGTATTTGAACGCGCGTTCGCTGACCAGATCGACATATCCGGCAATGGCATCGCCTTCCTTCAGCGGCAGTTCGCGCATCAGAAGCGGGCGTTCGGACAGCAGTTGCAGGGCTTCCAGGGTCTCACGCAGGAGCGCCTGCGAGTTTTCGACCTTGTTGATGAAAATGACGTGGGGAATGGCGTTCTGGTCGAGAAAATTCAGGATCGGCGCCACCATCACGGCGCGCGCGGGTTCCGCCTCGACGACGACCACGGCGGCGTCGACGATGGCGAGTGCGTTATAGGTGTCTTGTTGGAATTCGATGGAGCCGGGACAATCGAGAAATGTCCAGCGGTCGGAGAGGTAGGAGGCTGCGGCGATGTTGACTTCGGTGCTCATGAGCCGTTGTCGGGCTTCCGGAGCAGCATCGCCGACCGATGATCTGTCGGTGACGGTCCCTTTCCTGGCTAGGGACCCGGATGCGAAGAGCAGACTTTCAAGCAGCGTTGTTTTGCCGCTGGCATAAGGACCGACCAGCGCGGCGACACGGGGCAGATGGGACCTTGCTGACATTATCCCCTCCACATTTTGTCATTATTTGACATGCTCCTCCCAAGCCGTAAAACACGCAACAAAAAAGCTGCGGTCGCAATACCGGGGCATGGTCATGCTTGTGGAGAGGGAAGTAATGCCGGCCGGCGACGAGGATAACCCGTCGCCGGCCGGCATGGGATCTGTCGACAGGCGGATTGGCCGCCTGTCAGTTTGTCAGCCTGTCGGAAGGCCGTAGTCCCTCTCGCCGGGGAGAGACAGCATCAGGTCGACGTTCTGGACAGCGGCGCCCGATGCCCCCTTGCCGAGATTGTCGAGCCGCGCGATCAGAACCGCGGTCTGTTCGTCCGGATTGTCGAACAGGAACAGCTCCAGGCGGTTGCTGCCGTTCAACGCCTCGGGCTCCAGGACCTTGGGACGGTCCTCAAGCGGCCGGACGCTCACGAAGCGGCAACCCTCATAGCGGGCCGCCAGCGCCGCGTGAAGATCGCGTCCGGTGGGCCGGCCGGGCAGGGACCACAGATTGAGCGGAATCTGGACCAGCATTCCCTGGGCGAAATCCCCCACCGCCGGCACGAAGAGCGGGATGTGGTCGAGGCCGGAATGCTCTTTCATTTCCTTGCGGTGCTTGTGCGCCAGCTCAAGGCCGTAGACCCGGTGGGCATCGGTGATCGGCTCGGGCCCCTTGCCCTCGAACGCCTCGATCATCTGGCGTCCGCCGCCGCTGTAGCCCGACACGGCATTGATGGTGATCGGGGTGGCCGCCGGCACCAGGCCGGCATCGATCAGGGGGCGCAACAGGGCCAGCGCGCCCGTGGGATAGCAACCGGGGTTGGCGACGCGGTGCGATTGCCGGATCAGGTCGGCCTGCGCCGGCGTCAGTTCGGGAAATCCGTAGACCCATCCGGGGGCGACCCGGTGGGCGGTACTGGCGTCGAGGACGCGGACCCTGGGGCTGTCGATCATCGCCACGGCATCGCGCGCCGCGGTATCGGGCAGGCAGAGGATCGCCAGATCGACGGAATTCAGCAGGCGTTTGCGTTCGCCGTCGTCCTTGCGTTTCGCGGGGTCGATGCTGACCAGTTCGATATCATCGCGTCCGGCCAGCCGGGCACGGATCTGAAGGCCGGTGGTCCCGGCTTCGCCGTCGATGAAGACCAGCGGCTTGCTCATGGAGTGCTCTCTATAAAATCGGGAAAGTCGCCTCCCCCGGAGGCCGGTGCCGGCTTCCGGGGGAGCTTCCTTGACGGTGTCTCAGGCGAGGCTGCCGCAGAACCGCTGAATACGGGTGCAGGCCTCGGTCAGAGCCTCGGTGCTGGTGGCATAGGAGATGCGGAAATAAGGCGACAGGCCGAAGGCCGCGCCCTGCACCACCGCCACGCCCTCTGCCTCCAGCAGCGCGGTGACGAAGTCCCCATCGGTCTCGATCACCTTGCCGTCCGGGGTTTTCTTGCCGATCGCTCCGGCGCAGGAGGGATAGACGTAGAAGGCTCCCTCGGGCCGCTTGCAGGTGAGGCCGCGGGCCTGGTTGAGCATCGAGACCACCAGATCGCGGCGCGCCCTGAAGATTTCGATGTTCTTCGGGATGAAGTCCTGGGTGCCGTTCAGCGCCTCGACACCGGCCGCCTGGCTGATCGAGCTGGTATGCGTCGAACTTTGCGACTGAATCATGTTCATCGCCGAGATCAGCGCCTTCGGTCCGGCGGCATAGCCGACGCGCCAGCCGGTCATGGCATAGGCCTTGGACAGGCCGTTGATGGTCAGCGTCCGGTCGAGGAGCTTCGGCTCGACCTGGGCGGCGGTGACGAAGGTGAAGCCGTCATAGACCAGATGTTCGTAAATGTCGTCCGTCATCACCCAGACGTGCGGATGGCGGAGCAGAACGTCGGTCAGCGCCTTCATTTCCGCGTGGCTGTAGGCGGCGCCGGTCGGGTTGCTGGGGGAATTCAGGATCAGCCATTTGGTCTTCGGCGTGATCGCGGCCTCCAGGTCCTGCGGCCGCAGCTTGAACCCCGTTTCCTCGGGACAGGCGACCGTGACCACCTTGCCCTCGACCAGCAGCGTGATGTCGGGGTAGCTGACCCAGTAGGGCGCGGGAATGATGACCTCGTCCCCCGGGTTCACCGTGGCGACCAGGGCGTTGTAGATCACCTGCTTGCCGCCGCAACCGACCGTGATCTGGTCCGGCGCGTAATCCAGTCCGTTCTCCCGCTTGAACTTGGCGGAAATCGCCTTGCGGAGCGCCAGGGTCCCGGCCACTGCGGTATATTTGGTTTCGCCGCGGTCGATCGCGGCCTTGGCCGCCGCCCGGATATTGTCCGGGGTCACGAAATCCGGCTCTCCCGCGCCAAGGCCGATGATATCTCGCCCCTGGGCCTTCAGATCCGCGGCTTTCTGCGTCACCGCGATCGTGGGGGACGGTTTGATAAGCGACAGGCGATCGGCCAGGAACGACATTTGGGACCCTCTCCGGTGAAAAGTTAAGCGTGCGACGGTACTGCCACCCCGGTTGCAGCGCAAGAAAAGACTGTGGAAAAGTGACGGAAGACCGCGGTTCCTCTGGCCTGCGACGGTCAGAACGGATACCGGCGGACCGGTATCGCCGGTCCGCCGGTATCCTGATCATCCGGAGGGTTGCCGAGGGTGGCGCCCGTCATGGACCGGGGCCCGGGGACGAGGTCCTCAGGGGTGCTCCTTATGCTCCTTGTCATGCCGCTCGGGCTGCGGTTGCGGTTGCGGCTGAGGATGCGGCTGAGGAGCCATCTGGATCTGGGGCGCCGGCTGGGGATGCGGTTGCGGGGCCATCTGGATCTGCGGCTGGGGCCGGGGCATTTCAACCGGTCTTTGGATCTCGACCGGCCGGGGCATTTCGACTGGCCGGGGTGCCTCAACCGGACGGGGCGTTTCCATGGGGCGCGGCGCCGGGGGAGGAGCCTGGACCTGTGGCCGCGGTGCGGGCGGTGGCGCCGCCTGCGGCGCCGGTTGCACCGGACTCGTCTGGGCCGGCGGGACGGGCATCGCCGGACGCGGAACCGGCTGCGGGGCTGGCGGGACGATGGGCGGCTGTGGCGGCTGCATCTGCTGCTGCGGCGGAGACGGCTGGACGACGGCGTTGCGCGGGCCCGGCGGGAGCTCCGGCGGAGCGACGACAGACTGGGGCTGTTGGCGTGCCGGGACGGGAACGGAGGCGGCAGCCGGAGCCGGTGACGGAGCCGGGGCCGGGCCCGCACGAGCCGGGGCGGGGGGGGCGGGGGG
>WASQ01000017.1:45670-64398 GCA_009712185.1 Telmatospirillum sp.
GCCCCGGCCGCTTCCCGCGGCGGGGGCGGGCGCCGGTGAGGGAGCCGGCGCCGGCCCCGCCGGCGGGCGGGCCGGCTGGACGGCGGCTGCGGGCGGCTGCGGCCGCTGCTGGATCTGCGGCGGGGGCGATGACGGCGTCTGACCGGGAATTGCGGCCGCGGTCGGGTGCGCCGGGATCTGGGATGGGGCCTGGATCTGGGACGGAGCCTGGGGGCCCTGGCGTGGCGTCGCGGGCATCGTGGCGCTTTGGGCCGGCGCGGGGATCGGGCCGTTCCCCTGTCCTCCACCGGAGCCGGCGGCTCCGGCGGGGGTGGGTTGTGACGGGGTGATTCGCGGCGGCAGGCTGATCGGCGACGAGGCCGGCTGGGGCAGTGAGGCGGGGGTGATATGTCCCAGATTGTTGGTGACGGGGGCCTGGGCCCACTGCGCGGGACGGGCCTGAACCATGGCGTTGTTGACCGGCTGGGCGTTAGCGAAGCTGCTGGTCGGGACGACGGTGACCGCCTGCTGGTTCACGAATTTGTTGACGGTCACATTGGTGACGTTGTTCACCGTGGTGATATTGGTCACGTTGGTGACGTTGACGTTCCGGATATAGGTTTCGCTGACCGGGAAATAGGGATGATAGACCTCGGCGGGGCCCAGGGGCACCCAGCCGATTCCGGGGCCGCTGCCAACGCTGATCGCCAGATCAACACCACCGCCGCCACCGATGAAGGCGACCAGCGCCGGCGCATAGACAGGATGTTCGACCATCCGTCCGGGGCACCAGGCCCAGTGTCCCTCCCACTCCACCCAGCGCCCGTAATGGAACGGCGCAAATCCCCAGGGCGAATCATCGATCCAGGTCCAGCCCCAGGGGGAGACATAGGCCCAGTGGCCGTATCGGTAAGGCGCCCAGTTGTCCGCCACCGAGGTCGGCACCCAGACGGCGCCATAGTCCGGCGTCGTCATCCACCGGCCGTAGTTTCCAAGGCTCTGGACGCCGGTCATCTCGGGCGACACATAGGCCGCGCTGGCCTGGGCGGCGGCCTGTTCCTGCTGCACGCGGCGTAAAGCCCAGCTGTCGAAGGCGGTGCCGGCGAACGGCGTCAGGGTCAGCGTCGACATGTCGGGGCCGACCAGGGCGCCCTGGCCGGTCCGTAGTTCGATGGTGGTGCGCTGCGCGGACAACCGCGCGTCGCCGCTGAGGACACCGATCTGGACCAGGGACGCCGGGGCGCCCGGAGCCGGACGCCCGGTATCGAAATGATAGTTTCCGGCGCTGGCGAGGTCGGTCACGCCGGCCGCGGTGAGGACGGAAACGCCGCCCGCGGGAACATAGGCCAGATAGAGGTTGACCACCCCCTGGTCGATCCGGATCTGGGCGCCGTTCTCGTCGAGCCGGATCAGGTCGACTTCCGCCTGCTCGTCCATCCGGATCTCGGTGGCGCCGACCTGAATTTCCGCCCGCGAGGACGGGCCGGACCACAGGGAATCTCCGGCAATGACGGGGAAATTGAGGCCGGCTGCCGACCATTGATTGTCGTTCGCATGGTGGATCGACAGCGATCCCTCGATGTCACTGATCCGACCTACCCGGCTGGGTGGGTCGGCGTAGGCGGGGATCGCCCCTGTCAGAACCAGCAGAAGGACCCCGAGTGAGAGACGCGATGATATGGACACGGAGGCTGTCCTTGAATCAAGGGGTTGGGCTTGGGGAAGCGTGAGCCCGAACTGTGGACAAAGGATGATCATATCGTTGCCTTTTCGCCACAATTTTCCACCGCGGCACCCCCGGTCGGGACGGCCGGAGCCGCGGCAGCGGAAAGCCGGGGGGGAGTTTTCGCGTCCTCGCCGGCGTGCCGCCATCGCCGATCCCCCGCCGGGGTAATCCGGGATCGTGCTCACCCCGGGCGGAAGGCGTCATCGGGGATGACGGACGTGGCTCCGGCCTTCATAATGCATTCCATGACCAGTCCCCTTCTCATGCCGTTCTTCCAGCAGCAACCGGCCGGCCCCCGCGCCGAATTCAAGCTGGTGTCCCCGTTCAGCCCCTCGGGCGACCAGCCGCAGGCGATTGCCGGGCTGGTCGGGGGGCTGCAATCGGGGGATCGCGATCAGGTCCTGCTGGGCGTCACCGGCTCCGGAAAGACCTTCACCATGGCGCATGTGATTGCCGCCACCGGCCGTCCGGCGCTGGTCATGGCGCCGAACAAGACTCTGGCGGCGCAGCTTTACGCGGAAATGAAGGCGTTTTTCCCGGAAAACGCGGTCGAGTATTTCGTTTCCTACTACGACTATTATCAGCCGGAAGCGTATATCCCGAGAACCGACACCTATATCGAGAAGGATTCGGCGATCAACGAGCAGATCGACCGGATGCGCCATGCCGCCACCCGCGCCATTCTGGAACGGCGTGACGTTGTCATCGTCGCCTCCGTGTCCTGCATTTATGGTATCGGCGCGGTCGAGAGCTACGCCCAGATGACCGTGCGCCTGGGCACGGGCCAGCAGGTGGATCAGCGTGCCCTGCTGAAAAGTCTGGTCGAGTTGCAATATACCCGCAACGATCAGGCCTTCCAGCGCGGCACCTTCCGGGTCCGGGGCGACAATATCGAGATTTTCCCGGTTCACTATGAGGATCGCGCCTGGCGGGTCAGCCTGTTCGGCGACGACATCGAAAGCATATCGGAGTTCGATCCCCTGACCGGGGAGAAGACCTGCGGTCTGACGGAGATCACCGTATTCCCGTCCAGCCATTATGTGACGCCGAGGCCCACCATCACGGCGGCGATCAAGGGGATCCGAGAGGAATGCCGGCGCCGGGTCGAATGGTTCACCGCCAATGGCAAACTGCTGGAGGCCCAGCGTCTTCAGGAGCGCACGACCTTCGACATCGAGATGATGGAAACGACCGGGCATTGCAAATCGATCGAGAACTATTCCCGCTATCTGACCGGCCGCGCCCCGGGCGAGCCGCCCCCCACCCTGTTCGAATATCTGCCCGCCGACGCGTTGCTGTTCGTCGACGAAAGCCATGTCACCGTTCCGCAGATCGGCGGGATGTTCCGGGGCGACTTCAACCGCAAAAGCACATTGGCCGAGTTCGGCTTCCGGTTGCCGTCCTGCGTCGACAACCGGCCCTTGAAATTCGAGGAATGGGAGGTGATGCGTGGATCGTCCGTGTTCGTGTCGGCGACGCCCGGCCCGTGGGAGATGGAACGGACCGGCGGAACCTTCGTTGAACAGGTGATCCGGCCCACCGGGCTTACCGATCCGGTCTGTATCGTCCGTCCGGTGGAGCACCAGGTCGATGACCTGCTGGCGGAGGCGCGGATATGCGCCGCCAAGGGGCAGCGGATCCTGGTCACGGTCCTGACGAAAAGAATGGCCGAGGACCTGACCGAATATCTTCACGACCAGGGGATCCGTGTCCGGTATCTGCACTCCGACATCGATACGCTGGAGAGGATCGAGATCATCCGCGATCTCCGGCTTGGCGTGTTCGACGTTCTGGTCGGCATCAATCTTCTGCGCGAGGGACTGGACATTCCCGAATGTGCCCTGGTCGCCATTCTGGACGCGGACAAGGAAGGCTTCCTGCGGTCAAGGACGTCGCTGGTGCAGACCATCGGGCGCGCCGCCCGCAACATCGACGGCCGGGTGCTGCTCTATGCCGACAAAATGACCGATTCCCTGGAGTATGCCATCGGCGAGACCAACCGGCGCCGCGAGAAGCAGCAGGCCTATAACGAGGCGCACGGCATCACGCCGGAAAGTGTCCGCAAGGGCATTTCCGACGTTCTCGACACCGTGTTCGAGCAGGATTATGTGACGGTCGATACCGGCGCCGGAGGCGACGCCCATCGGGTCGGCAAGGACCTCAAGTCCTATATGGCGGAGTTGGAAAAGCGGATGCGCGCCGCCGCCGCCGATCTGGAATTCGAGGAGGCGGCCCGTCTGCGCGACGAACTGCGCCGCCTCGAACATCAGGATCTGGGTCTGGCCGAGGGCGGAGCCGCGCGCCCCGCGAACCGGACGCCCCTGCCGCGCCAGACCCGGAAATCCCGCCGGTCACGGTGAGCGGGCGCCGGCTCTCCGTCCGGCCGGACGAGACCTTCAGAAAATCCGCCCCCCCCTCAGTCCACGGACCGAGGGGGGCGGCGGATGCCCGTGTCCGGCGAAAGCATTGAATAATCCTGCGAGAGCATGACGCCCGTTCCGGCGTCATGCTCTCGCCAACGGGCGGCGATCGTCCATCACGGTGCCGGGCCGTTCCGGCAACGGGTGTGGCGGGTCGCGACGACGCGACAGTTCGGCGGTCGCCAGTCGCCAGACGGCGCTATGCCGGGCGGCGATGTCGGCACAGATCGTCAGAAGCTGTGCCGAGGGCAGCCTTCGAATCCATTCGCGGAGCATGGCCCCTCCTTCGTTATGCTGCACTGCAATATCTAGGGAGAGGGTATCCGATTACAAGGGTTTTTTGCAGGGCAATCGGGGGGGGGCCGATTGGCTGGTGATTTCATACCTGTCCCTCACTCGCCAGGCGCGGGCCTCCGCCCGCTTGGCTTTCCTCCGCTTCGTTGCGGGGCGCTCAGCGCGCCAGTGCGGTGAAAGCTCGGGCAAACATGTCAGCCGTCGCGCGTCCCCCCGATCGGCCTGGGGTGTTCTGTGGTTGACCTTGCCCGGGGGCGGTTGGCATCGTACTCTGCGGCACCGATTTTCGAGGTAAGGCTATGACGAGTAAACGAGTTCTGGTGACCGGCGGGGCCGGTTTCCTGGGGTCCCATCTGTGCGAACGTCTGATCGCGGCCGGCCACGAGGTTCTGTGCGTCGACAATTTTTTCACCGGCCGGCGCGCCAATGTGGCCGCGCTGCTCGACAATCCCCGCTTCGAGCTGATGCGCCATGACGTGACCTTTCCGCTCTATGTGGAGGTCGACGAGATCTACAACCTCGCCTGTCCGGCCTCGCCCGTGCATTATCAGTTCGACCCGGTACAGACGACCAAGACCAGCGTGCACGGGGCCATCAATATGCTGGGGCTTGCCAAGCGGACCCGGGCCCGGATCTTCCAGGCATCGACCTCCGAGGTTTATGGCGATCCCGCGATCCATCCGCAGGTCGAATCCTATTGGGGCAATGTCAACCCGATCGGTCCGCGCAGTTGTTACGACGAGGGAAAACGCTGCGCCGAGACGTTGTTTTTCGACTATCACCGGCAACATGGCCTGTCGATCAAAGTGGCGCGCATCTTCAACACCTATGGCCCGCGCATGCATCCCAATGACGGCCGGGTGGTGTCCAATTTCATCGTGCAGGCCCTGGAGGGGCGCGACATCACGATCTATGGCGACGGACTGCAAACCCGGTCCTTCTGCTATGTCGACGACCTGATCGAGGGCTTCGTGCGCCTGATGGCGACGGACAAGGAGGTCACCGGGCCGATGAACCTCGGCAATCCGGTCGAATTCACCATGCGCGAACTGGCGGAGCTGGTGATCGAAATCACCGGGTCCCGCTCGAAGCTGGTGTTCGAGCCCCTGCCGGTCGACGATCCCAAGATGCGCCGGCCGGATATCGCCTACGCCCGCGCGACCCTGGATTGGGAACCGAAGGTGCCGCTGAAGACCGGGCTCGAAAAAACCGCCGCCTATTTCGAGACGATTCTCGCGTCTCGATAGGAGCCAGACCAACCTGCGCTGATCGGAACCGATCAGCGCAGCCCGCGGTCGGCCCGGAGCCTGGTTTCTCCGCCCCCCCCTGGGCGCCCGCTCGCGATCCACTCGCGGGGCCGGTTGGTATCATACCGGATCAGGGCGATCGGCGCCGGGCGATCCATGAGAAACGCCCCGCTGTCCAGTCCGGACAGCGGGGCGTCTCATAGGGACCGTTCCCGGGGAGACTGTCCCCTCCAGGGGGCGAAAGCCCGTCAGCCCGGGACCTTCTGGACGCCCTGGGCCTCGGTTTCCTCGGCGATCTTGCGGATCAGGAAATCGCGGAACACAGCGATTCTCTTGGAGTGGCGCAATTCTTCCGGATAGACGAAATAGGCGTCGAAGCTGGGGCCGCGCAGTTCGGGCAGAATCTCGACCAGATTCCCGGCCTCCCGCTCGAAATAGTCCGGCAGGGCGGCGATCCCGAGCCCGCTCTGCACGGCACGCAGAATGCCATAAATGTTGTTGACCTTGAGCACCGGCCGGCGGGGGGCATCGGCGCGGGCGCCGGCCTCCAGCAGCCAGTTGACATTCCCCACCGGCGGTCTCGATTCGTCGCCATAGACAACGATGCGATGATCGTCCAGGTCCTCGATGGTTTTCGGCGTGCCGAACCGCTTCAGATAATCGGCGGTGGCGTAAAGCTTGTAATGCATGTCCATCAGATGCCGCTGGACCAGGTCCGGCTGTCGGGGGGGCATCAGGCGGATCGCGACGTCGGCCTGGCGCATGGCGAGGTCAAGCTCGCCATCGTCCAGCACGATGGACATCTGGATTTCCGGGAACAGATCCAGGAATTCCCGGATGCGGGGGGTCAGCCACAATGTGCCGAAGGCGACGGTGGTGGTGACCTTGAGGGGGCCACGCGGACGTTCCCGGCTTTCCGAGAGCTGCGCCTCGGTCATCGCCAGTTTGGTGAAGACGTCGCGTGCGGTCCGGTAGAGAAGTTCCCCCTGCTCGGTCAGAATCAGACCGCGGGCATGGCGGTGGAACAGGGGAACGCTGAGGCTTTCCTCAAGCGCGCTGATCTGCCGGCTGACCGCGGACTGGCTGAGATTGAGTGATTCCCCAGCGTGGGTGAAACTACCGGCTTCCGCGACGGCATGGAACACCCTCAGCTTATCCCAGTCCATTGCTTCTTCCTGGCCGAGTGGAACGACGCCTGCCGGCCGTGCGGCCGCGACCGGCAGGTCTTGGTTTGGCCCTATTCTGCCGTTACCTTCGCCGTCTGTCCATGGTGGGTAAGGAACCGTTCCGCCTCCAGCGCACTCATGCAGCCGGTTCCGGCCGCCGTGACGGCCTGTCGGTAGATCTTGTCCTGCACGTCGCCGGCCGCGAATACGCCCGGAATATTGGTCTGCGTGGTGCCCGGCCGGGTGATGAGATAGCCCTCGGAATCCATGTCGAGCTGGCCTTTGAACAGGTCGGTGTTCGGATTATGGCCGATCGCGATGAAGACGCCGTCGACCTTGAGTTCGGTAAGGGCGTTGGTCTTCACATGACGGAGCCGGAGGCCGGTCACTGCGGGCGGCGTGCCGCCACCCAGGATTTCATCGACCGTGCTGTCCCAGACGACCTGAACATTGGGCAGCGAGAGCAGGCGATCCTGCCCGATCTTTTCGGCGCGCAGCGAATCGCGGCGATGAACCAGTGTCACTTTCGAGGCGATGCCGGCGAGATAGATCGCCTCCTCGACCGCGGAATTGCCGCCGCCGATCACCGCGACCTCCTTGCCACGGAAGAAGAAGCCGTCACAGGTGGCGCAGGCGGAAACCCCGAAGCCCTGATAGGTCTGTTCGCTTTCGATGCCCAACCAGCGCGCGCTGGCCCCGGTGGCGATCACCAAGGTGTCGCCGCTGTAGATGTCGCCCGAATCCCCGACGGCGGTGAAGGGACGCTTCGACAGATCGACGCTGACGATCATGTCGTGAAGGAACCGGGTGCCGACATGCTCCGCCTGGGCCTGCATCTGTTCCATCAGCCAGGGGCCCTGAACAGCCTCGGCGAAGCCCGGATAGTTTTCCACGTCGGTGGTGATGGTGAGCTGACCGCCGGGCTGCAGCCCGGCCACCAGAATGGGTGAAAGATTGGCGCGGGCCGCATAGATGGCAGCGGTGCAGCCGGCCGGCCCGGAGCCGAGAATGAGGACTTTGCTGTGGTGGGTCGCCATCGGATTACGCCTTGTCTAGATGGGGGGAAACGCCGGCAGCCGCAGTCCCGGACGGGAAAGGCCGGCCCGGGGTGCCGGGCGGGATGGGGGCTGTGTCCCTGGGGCTCACGCGATTGATCTTCCGCCGGAGTGACTGGGTGATCCCGGCCTGCGGATCCCGTGTCCCATGGTCATGGGGCCGGTCCCCGCAGGAGGAGATCTCTGCCATAAGTTAAGTCGATATCGGCGTTTACGAAAGGGGCGATGCCCCGGAAAAGGGGGGCGGGAAAGAACGGCCGGCGTTCCCCGGGGGAACACCGGCCATCCAAAGCTCCGTTGCCGCCCGGTCCCCATTCGCGCAAGGGCTGCGTCGCAGCATCATCGCGCTTTTATCGACAGTCCCTCGACGGAGACGGGGCGGGGCGGGTCAAAGTCCCTGGGCGTGCTGGGCGAGATACTGGGCGACGCCCTCGGGGCTCGCCTTCATGCCGGCCTGTCCCTTGTGCCAGCCGGCCGGGCAGACTTCCCCATGCTCCTCATGGAATTGCAGGGCGTCCACCAGACGCAGGGCCTCATCGACATTGCGGCCCAGGGGCAGGTTGTTGACATGCTGCGACTGCACCACGCCGTTGCGGTCGATCAGGAAGGTGCCGCGCAGGGCGACGCCGCCCGGCAGCAGGACGCCGTATGACCGGGCGATGTCCTTGGTGATGTCGGCCACCAGCGGGAACTGCACCTGCCCCAGCCCTCCCTTTTCGACCGGCGTATTGCGCCAGGCGAGGTGGGTGAAGTGGCTGTCCACGGACACGCCGATCACCTTCACATTCTTTTCCTTGAAGGAGGCCACGCGGTGATCGTGCGCCAGGATTTCGGACGGGCAGACGAAGGTGAAGTCCAGCGGGTAGAAGAACAGCAGCCCATAGGATCCGGCCAGGTAGGTCTTCAGGTTGAAGCTCTCGCTGATTTCATTGCCGGGAAGGACCGCGGCGGCGGTGAAATCGGGGGCGGGCTGTCCGACCAGGACCTGGGGGACGGCGGAAACGATGGGACTCGTCATCTTGAAATCTCCTCGTGGAATACGGGATGCTGGGCGAATGTTAGGATCGGAACCCGCGCCAGACAAGTTTAAATTGTTTTAAACTTTGTCAAAGCTGTCGGAAATTTAATGGCTTTCGAGCTATTTGCGGGAATGTCTCCGGCTGAAATAGCCATTTTTTCGCTGTTGATTTCGCTCCCCGACTTGGGTCATGAGAAGGGGCCTTGGCGGGCCGTGGCAGGCTCTGTAATATAATTGCTCAAACACATCAGAATTTGGAGTTATAGAAGATATGCAGCGGGTCAAGCTTGACCGGATCGATCGCCACATTTTGCATGACCTGCAAAATGATGGCCGCATGACCAATGTCGATCTGGCCCGTCGGGCGGGGATATCCGCGCCTCCCTGTCTGCGCCGCGTGCGTGCGCTGGAGGAGGCGGGGTTCATCAAGGGCTACCACGCCAATGTCGATTCCGTTGCCCTGGGATTCAACGTGACGGTGTTCGCCCATGTGGGCCTCAGCAGTCAGGCCGAATCGGACCTCAAGGCCTTCGAGGGCATGGTGCAGGGATGGGCGGAGGTCCGGGAGTGTCACATGCTGGCCGGTGAGACCGACTTTCTGCTGAAAGTGGTTGCGGAGGACTGGGATTCCTACCAGCGCTTTCTCACCACCCGGCTGACCGCCGCGCCCAACATCAGCCATGTCAAATCGGCTCTGGCTATCCGGACGTCGAAACTGCAGCCCGGCGTGCCGATCACGCTGGACGAGGATGACGACGAGCTGGAGGAGGGCGGGGCGATCGCCGATCTCGGCGAGTGAGGCGGCCACCGCCGCCGGCGGACGGAACCACCGACTGAATCAGGGGCGGACCGGGGCGATAGCCGGCCCGCCGGACCCGGTCTCAGACCACAGGGTTTATCAGAGGATAAGGGGCGGCCGTGCCGCCAGCGATGCGGACGCGGTTGTCCACCAGCGTAACGCGTCCCTCACCCAGCCAGCGCAGCGCGAGAGGATAGATCCGGTGCTCCGCCTCCAGGACCCGGGCCGCCAGGCTGCCGGCATCGTCGTCGGCCAGCACCGGAACCGCCGCCTGGACGAGGATCGGGCCGCCGTCCAGGTCGGCTGTCACGAAATGTACGCTGCATCCATGGATCGCCACACCCGCCTCAAGCGCGCGCCGGTGCGTGTCCAGTCCCTTGAAGCTGGGCAGCAGGGAGGGATGAATGTTGATCAGCCGCCGATCCCAGGCGGCTACGAATCCTGGCGACAGCAGCCGCATGAACCCGGCGAGGCAGACCAGATCCACCGCGCTGTCACGCAACAGCAGGGTCATCGCCTCGTCAAACGCCTCCCGCGAGGGGAAGGCCTTGTGGTCGAGGACGCGTGTCGGGATGCCGGCACGCCGGGCCCGGTCCAATCCGGCGGCGTCGGCGCGGTTCGACGCCACCAGCACGATTTCGGCCGGAAATCCGGTATCGGCACAGGCATCGATCAGGGCCTGCAGATTGCTCCCGCGTCCCGAGATCAGGACGCCGACCCTCAGTTTTCCCATGCGCGGTCCGTGTTGATCACGACGCTTTGCGGCTCATCCTCCTTGCGCGGCCCGATCACGCCGATCCGGTAGACCGTCTCTCCGCCTTCAGTCAGGATGCGCGTCGCCTCCGGGGCATCGGCGGGGGCCACGACCGCGACCATGCCAATGCCGCAATTGAACGTCCGGGCCATCTCGAAGCTGTCGATGCCGGCGCCTTTTTGAAGCCATGAAAAGACCGGCGGGCGCGGCCAGGCGGTCGCGTCGAACAGGGCGCGCGTGGTGGCGGGAAGCACGCGCGGCACATTCTCGATCAATCCGCCGCCGGTGATATGGGCCAGGGCCTTGATCCGGCCGGCGCGGATGGCTGCCAGACAGCTCTTCACATAGATCCGGGTGGGCGCCAGCAGCGCCTCGCCCAGGGTCAGGCCGGGTGCGAAGGGGGCCGGATCGGAATAGCGGAGTCCCTGGCGCTCCACGACCTTGCGGACCAGGGAATAGCCGTTGGAGTGAACGCCGGTGGAGGCCAGTCCCAGGACGATGTCGCCGTCCGCGACCGTCGATCCGTCGATCAGGGTTCCGCGTTCGGCGGCGCCCACCGAAAAACCGGCCAGGTCGTAATCACCCCTCGCGTACATCCCGGGCATCTCGGCGGTTTCTCCGCCGATCAGCGCGCAGCCCGCCTGACGGCACCCTTCCGCGATGCCGCCGACGATTTTCCGGCCGGCCTCGACATCGAGCGCGCCGGTGGCGAAATAGTCGAGGAAGAACAGCGGCTCCGCTCCCTGGACCACGATGTCGTTGACACACATGGCGACCAGATCGATGCCGACCGTGTCATGCCGTCCGGCGTCGATGGCGACCTTGAGCTTGGTTCCGACGCCGTCGGTGGACGCCACCAGGATCGGATCCTGAAATCCGGCCTGCCTGGGGTCGAACAGCGCGCCGAACCCTCCCAGGCCGGCGGCTCCACCCGAGCGGGCCGTGGATTTGGCAAGCGGCTTGATGGCCTCGACCAGGGCGTCGCCGGCGTCGATGTCGACTCCGGCATCGCGATAGGTGAGCCCATCCTGCTTCTTCGGGTCGCTAATGGCGTCCTCCCAAGACTGATTGCGCCGTTCCGGCAAGGCGTCCCGGCGCGAAAATGATGCGATGGTGACTGATGCGGCGAAGATACTGAATCCCGTGCGGTTTTCAATGGCCGTTCGCGGGAGGCGGCCTCCCGTTTTCCGGAGGGGCGGATCGGGACCGCTGTCACAGGACGGCTGTCCGTGCGGTCGCCCGGCCATGTTGCGTTTGATGCGTTTTGCTATTTTTATTTTTCTACCGGAGGGCGAAAAACAACAACCTAGGCATGTAGAGGACTGGGATCGCGCTCGCTGACGTGTTACTCTCAGAAGATGAATAGAAAAAATAAGATTTCTATCTTAAATTTCTATTTCGCGGGGGCGAAATGGGCGGAAATTCGGCCTCTTACGAGGATTTCGAGAGCCTTGCGGCGTTTGTCCGGGAGGACTCTCCCGCGCTCGGCGACCTGACGCTCGAGCCCGATGGAAAATACCAGACCCGGCCGGTGACTCTGGCATCATTGCAACGGGAGGTGGCGGACTCGCTGGCCACCGTCCTGGCCGGCTTCGACGGCGGCGACTTCCCCTTCCTCTATTGCGGCTGGGGCAAGGCGCGGGTCGGATCGACGGCGCTCAACAATCTGTTCGGTTTGGCCGGCCTTCCATCCTTTTACCAGCCGGTGAAGGCCATGATGCGTCACCGGCTTGTCGGCAGCGACGGAGGGCGCTGGGTCATTCCGGATGCCGCGACCTCGCCTGTCCTGTTCAGCAAGGAGGTCGGGGGGCCCTATCTTCTGGCGGAATGCTTTTACAATCCGGTGCGCATGCTGGTGGAGGCGGGATATCCCGCCCCGCGTCTTCACCTTGTGCTTCTTGACCGGCGTCCGGCCGATTGTCTGGAATCGTGGCTGGCCAAATGGTCGGATCGGGTTCCGCCGGAACGGCTGCTGCAACACCATGTCCTCGCCTCCCTCAATATCGGGCGGATCGAGTCCTACGCGCGACGTCAGGGCATCCCCGTCACGCATTATGTCTATGAGGCGAGCCGGGATGCTGTCGCCTCCGCCCGCGCCCTGTTCAGCCGTCTCGGTCTGGCCTCCCGGTTCCGCGACGATGCCGTGACGGACTGGAGGGACAAGGGCAACCTGGACACCGATGGAACCGGCGTCATCTACCCCGACGAGCCCGCCGTCTATGCCGTGCCGGGATTGCACGGTGCCGACCAGGGCTATCGCTACCATGCGCGGGCGGGGGCCTTCTCCGATGAGAAGGCTGCGGATCTGCTGGACCGTTGCGGAGTCCTCGAGACCTACCGCCGCTCCGTCAGGGCCTGTGTCGCGGACCTCAATCTGACCGCCCCGACCGCGCAGGATTTGCTTCAATCCTGTGGTCTGTCCACCTGACCATCTGCCATCGATCGGCCGCCCGCGGGCTCCGGATGCCGGGCTGTTCCGCGTTTTTCCGGGAAAGGCCGCCAAGAGGAGAACGCCATGGTGACCAATCTGCCGATATCCCGCCGGTTGATGCTGTTTCTTCCCCTTCTGCTGGTGGCCCTTTCCGTGACCGCCTGGTTCGGCCTGTCGGAGTTGCATGACGATCTGCTGAACGACCGCAAGGAGGAGATCCGCAGCCTGGTCCAGGTGGCGCGCGGGGTTGCCGACTACTGGCATGACAAGGAGGTCTCCGGCCAGATGACGCGCGAGCAGGCGCAACAGGCCGCGCGGGATCAGCTTTGGCGGCTGCGTTTCGGAAACAATATCTACTTTTTCATTCAGACCTATGACGGGGTCACGGTTCTTCAGTTGAACCGCGAACTGGAGGGGAAGAACCGCCTGGATGTGGTGGACGCGGACGGCAAGCCGACGGTTCGCATGCAGATCGAGGCGGCGAAGCGGGGTGGCGATGTCATCTATTATCGCCAGACCCGGACCGGCGGAGAGGGCACCGGCGCCGACGCGATTGACAAGATGGCGTTCGCCCTGGGGTATGAGCCCTGGCAGTGGGCCGTCTGCACCGGCATCTATATCGATGATGTCGATACGATCTACTGGCACAGCGCCCTGCTTTACGGCGGCCTGCTGCTGATCGTGCTGGCCGTGACCGCGGCTCTGTCCTATCTGATTTCGCGCAGTATCAGCCAACCGTTGGAGACCGTGACCGACGCCATGACCCGTCTCGCCGACGGTGACTTGTCCGTCGACGTGCCTTTCTCCAGCGACCGCCACGAACTCGGGAAACTGGCGCACGCCCTCCAGGTCTTCAAGACCAATCGTCGCCATGCCGAGGATCTGGCCCGCGAGCAGGCGGCGGAACAGGCTGAAAAGCTGCGCCGTCAGGAGGTTGTCGAATCCCTGATCGCCGGTTTCCGGGACCGGTCGGGCCGGATCATCGCCGCGGCCTCCAGCGCCGCCGGCCAGGTCCAGGATCACGCCGTCAAGCTGGCGGAGATGGCGGCGCAAAGCCAAAGCCGGGTCGACGCCGTCACCTCGGCGGCCAACGACACCTCGGGCAACGTCCAGACGATCGCGGGGGCCGCCGAGGAGCTGTCCGCGGCCGTGCGCGAGGTTAACCAGCAGGTGACGCAATCGACGGACGTGGCCGCCCAGGCGGTCGATCAGGCGGACCAGACCAGCGTGACGATGGCCGGATTGACAGAGGCGGCGCAACGCATCGGCAGCATCGTCACGGTCATTCAGGACATCGCCAGCCAGACGAATCTTCTCGCCTTGAATGCGACCATCGAAGCGGCCCGCGCCGGCGATGCCGGCAAGGGCTTCGCGGTGGTGGCGAGCGAGGTCAAGACGCTCGCCAACCAGACGACCAAGGCGACGGAGGAGATCCAGACCCACGTCGCCAGCATTCAGGCCGAGACCGCCCGGGCCAACGACGCCATCTCCGGGATCGGCCGCACGGTGGCGGAGATGCGCAATATCTCCGCCTCCATCGCGGCGGCCATGGAGGAACAGGGCGCGACCACCCAGGAAATCGCCCGCAACATCAGCCTTGCGGCGGATCGGACCCGTACCGTCTCGACCCACATATCCGGCGTGGCGGAGGCGGCCCTGGCCACCAACAGTGCGGCCGGAGCCCTGAAAGGCGCCTCGGACTCCCTGCGTCAGGAGGCTGGGGTGCTGACCTCGGAAATGACCGCCTTCTTTGACAGCATCCGTCGGGCTTAAGGGGCGCCGGTCATGACTGAGATCCTGGGGCCGGTTCCGGCCGGCATGCCGGCCGCGCCCGCCGCGGAGCGGCCGGCGGACATCACGGTGCGCCGCAGCCGGCGCCGTCAGGGACTGGCGGGCGGCGCCGCCGTCTCGGCCCATCTGCGCCGGCTGGAGGACGAAAGCATCTTTCTTTTGCGCGAGGTGGCGGCCCAGTTCAGCAGGCCGGTCATGCTGTATTCGATCGGCAAGGACTCGTCGGTGCTGCTGCATCTGGCCGTCAAGGCGTTCCAGCCGGCGCGACTGCCCTTTCCTCTGCTTCACGTCGACACCGGATGGAAGTTCCGCGACATGATCGCGTTTCGCGATCAGCGCATCCGCGAACTGGGGGTGGACCTGATCGTCCATCGCAATGAGGACGGGGCCGCCCTTCACATCGATCCGGCCGCCAATCCGTCGCTTCATACCGACGTCATGAAGACCCAGGCGCTGAAACAGGCGCTCGACCGGCACGGCTTCGACGCCGCGATCGGCGGCGCCCGGCGGGACGAGGAGGCCTCGCGCGCCAAGGAACGGATGTTTTCGCACCGCAGCAGCCAGCATCGCTGGGATCCGCGCCAGCAGCGGCCGGAACTGTGGTCGCTTTTCAACACACTGCTGGATCCCGGAGAAAGCATGCGTGTTTTCCCTCTGTCCAATTGGACCGAGGCGGATGTGTGGCATTACATCTATCTGGAGGGGATTCCCATCGTGCCGCTTTATTTCGCGGCGTCCCGTCCGGTGATCGAGCGGGACGGCCAGTTGATCATGGTCGATGACAACCGTCTCACGCTCCGGCCCGGCGAACGGGTGATGCGCCGGATGATCCGGTTCCGGACTCTGGGATGCTATCCCCTGACCGGCGCGATGCTGTCGGCGGCCACCACCCTGCCCGACATCATCGTGGAGACCCTGTCCTCGCGCAGGTCCGAACGGCAGGGCCGCCTGATCGATCGCGACCGGCCGGCCTCGATGGAGAAAAAAAAGGAAGAGGGGTATTTCTGATGGGACGCCTGATGACTCCGGCCGACCGGACGCTGGCGGAGATCCTGCGGCGCCAGGGGGAGATGCCGGCGTTGCGGTTCATCACCTGCGGCAGCGTCGACGACGGCAAAAGCACGCTGATCGGCCGCCTTCTCTATGATTCCCAGGCCCTCCTCGACGATCAACTGTCGGCGTTGCGGTCCGACAGCCGGGTTTGGGGCACGCGCGGCGGGGATGTGGACTTCGCCCTGCTTCTGGACGGCCTGCAGGCGGAGCGGGAACAAGGGATCACCATCGACGTCGCCTATCGTTTCTTTGCCACGGAGCGGCGGCGTTTCATCGTCGCGGACACGCCCGGTCACGAGCAATACACACGCAACATGGCGACCGCCGCCTCAACCGCCGATCTTGCCGTCGTCCTGGTCGACGCCCGCAAGGGAGTCGTCACGCAGACCCGGCGTCACACCTATATTCTGGGTCTGTTCGGTGTCCGGCATGTCCTGCTGGCCGTCAACAAGATGGACCTCGTCTCCTTCGACGCCGACCGGTTCGGAGCCATCGTCGCCGAGTTCCGCCATCTGTCGCGCCCCCTCGGGATCCCCCATGTGACCGCCATTCCGGTTTCGGCCGCCGCCGGGGACAATATCTTCGAGCGCAGCCGGGCCATGTCCTGGTATGACGGCCCGACGGTGATGGATCATCTGGAGACGGTCGAGGTCACGGCGGAATCGGCGACCCGGGCGTTCCGGCTGCCAGTCCAGTGGGTCAACCGTCTTCCGGGAGGGGGGCGGGGATATTGCGGCCGCATCGCCAGCGGACGGATCGCCGTCGGCGACGAACTGTCGGTCCATCCGTCCGGCCGCAAAAGCCATGTCCGAAGCCTTCTGACCAACGCGGGGGAGAAGCGTTCGGCCGAGGCCGGCCAGTCGGTCACGGTGGTCCTGGCCGACGAGGTGGATGTCGGACGCGGCGACGTTCTGTCGTCGGGAACGGGGGGGCCCCTGGTCGCCGGCCGGATCAGCGCCCATCTGCTGTGGCTCGACGAACAGCCGATGACGCCGGGAGTTTCCTATGTGATGCGCTGTGGAACCCGCGAGGCGGGGGCCATCATCGAGACCCTGGATCATCGCGTCGATATCGAGTCGCAGGAAACCGCCGGGGCGACATCGCTGGTTTTGAACGATATCGGTTATGGACGGTTGCTGCTGGACCGGCCGATGGCCTGCGAAAGCTACCGTGACAGTCGCGACCTGGGCGGGTTCATCCTGATCGACCGCTTCACGCACCGTACGGCGGCGGCCGGGGTGATCGATCATGCCTTGCGCCGCGCGACCGACGTTCCCTGGCAGGAGCTGGATGTGACCAAGGCCGTCCGCGCCCGCCAGATGCGCCAGCGCCCCTGTGTGCTGTGGTTCACGGGCCTGAGCGGGGCCGGAAAATCGACGATCGCCAATCTGGTGGAAAAACGGCTGCTCAGTCTCGGCCGGTCCTGCTACCTGCTGGACGGGGACAATCTGCGGCACGGCCTGAACGGCGATCTTGGATTTGCCGATGCGGAGCGGCGCGAGAATATGCGCCGGGTGGGCGAGGTGGCGAAACTCTTCGTCGATGCCGGGCTGATCGTTCTGACCGCCCTGATTTCGCCGTTCCGCGACGACCGGAACCGGATCAGGGCCGGTCTCGAACCCGGGGAATTCATCGAGATCCATGTGTCGACCCCGATCGCGGAATGCGAGCGGCGCGATCCCAAGGGGCATTATCGCCGGGCCCGCAAGGGCGAGATCGCCGATTTCACCGGCG
The DNA here is from genome assembly GCA_009712185.1 of Telmatospirillum sp. GTDB lineage: Bacteria > Pseudomonadota > Alphaproteobacteria > Rhodospirillales > Magnetospirillaceae > Telmatospirillum. Next base: position 63,138 of record WASQ01000017.1, read on the forward strand.
TCGCCTCCGCCTATGAGCCGCCGGACGCCCCGGAAATCCTGTGCGACACCACCGGAATGTCGGCGGAGGAGGCCGCGGCGATGATCGTGGGTTATTTGCAGGAGAAACGCTATTTCTGAACCGGTGGTCTCGGAAAGGTCAATGTTTCCAGAGGTTTCCCCATGGGTTCCCGATAAGCGGAGCTGCTTCCCGGCGCCGGCCGATGGTAATGGCTTCCCGCCGTTGGCGATCGTGTTATGGTACGCGGACGCGATGCGACGATCGCAATGAATGCTCTGTCGAGACGGTTTCCCATGTTCCAGTTTTCGAGGATGACGCGGCAAGGAGTCCTCTTTCTTGTCCTTTTTGCCGCCGTCTGCTTTCCCCATGCCCTGCGCGCCCAGTCGGTCGATCCGTTCACGGTGCGCAACATTCAGGTCGATATCTCGGCCGAGAATGTGAATATCGCGCGTGACCGCGCCCTGGCGGACGGGCAGAGGCAGGCCTATGACCAGCTCATTCAGCGATTGACCTCGCAGGCCGACTGGCCGAAGGCGCCGAAGCTGTCGCCGCGCGAGATCGAGGACATCGTCCTTGATGTCGGGATCGATCAGGAAAAGCGCTCTTCGGTCCGCTATCTCGCGACCCTGTCGGTCCGGTTCAAGGCCGAGGCGGTGCGCCGCCTGCTGCGGGGCGCCGGGATCGCCTATGCGGAATGGCGCGGCCGTCCGGTGGTCGTGCTGCCGCTCTATCAGGCCGACAACGGCCCGGTCCTGTCGGAATCCCCCAATCCCTGGCGTGACGCCTGGCGGGGGGGCGCGGCCCAGGGCCTGGTGCCTCTGATCGTCCCGTCGCCCGAGCAACTGGACGGCGTCGTCAATGCGCAACAGGCGGCGGCCGGTTCTCCGGACGTGCTGGCCCTGGTGGCCCAGCGCTTCAATACCCAGGATGTGCTGCTGGCGCAGGCCCAGCCGCAGCGCCAGGATGGCGGCAAGGTGCATCTGTCGGTCGTCCTGGCCGGCACCGGTGCCATCGCACAGGGCCTGTCGGGCACCCGCACCTATGACAGCCAGCCGGGGGAAAGTCCCGACGCCCTGTTGCGCCGCGCGGTCGAGGACATCGCCCGGACCGCCAACGAGTCCTGGAAGGGGGGGAATCTTCTGCAGTTCGACCATCAGGCGGCACTGGCGGTGATCGTGCCGATCGCGGGATTCGAGGACTGGCTGTCGCTGCGCGAGCGGCTGACACGCTCGACCCCGGTCCGCAGTTATGAGGTGGCGGC
>WASQ01000099.1 GCA_009712185.1 Telmatospirillum sp.
TCCTTCCGGATGGAACTGTTTTAGCTGATTTTCAAGACACGAGGCGCCGGGCGGGTTTCTCCGAAACCCTGGGCTTCGCTCGCATCAGCTCGCGGGCCCTCAATGGGCCAGCCAACCGGCGATGAGAAATCCTCAGCGCCGGTTGGTATTACTCCTTGTCGGAATGGCTGACCTTGTTCAGATAGCGATAAACGGTGGTCTGGGAACATCCGAACTGTTCCGCGACCAGCTTGATCGCACCTTTCAGCAGAAAGAAACCCTTGGCGTTCAACTCTTCCACCAGTTTCATTTTCTCCTGCTGAGTCAGGCGATCGGCCGAAACATTCTTCTGATTGAGGGCCTGGGTCAGGATGTCGTCCGTCAGCTCGGACAGAGAACTGTGAAAGCTTTCGGAGTCAGTGGCATCCGGTTTGGTCTCGATCGTCGATTTGTTTTCATTGAAGACGAAATTGCTATCGACAAAAAAATCGGGATGTCGAAGTTTCAGAATGCTGTCGCTGATCTCACGATAACGGCTGTCGTCAAAATTAATACATAACAGGCCCACAAGTTTTCCATCATAATCTTTGATATAAAAAGTAGATGATCTTAATAGCCTGTTTGCACCGGCTATTCCTGTATAATTGATTCTGTAGTCTGATGTATTTGGGCTGTTGTCGGCGATGGCCTTTAAAGCAACAGATGTTAGTGGTGCGCCTACGGTTCTTCCGCTGATGTGTCCGTTTGCAATCGCGATAATGGAATTATCTTTATCGCTCACGTCATGAAGGACGACTTCGTAGTCAGGTCCCAGCATTTTTCCGAGAAATTCGGTCAGCTTAATGTAGCTATGGACCCACGGAGCGGCCATTCCATTCACCTGTTGTTTGTTTGTCTGGATTGACGGTGCCTCTATGGAGTCTCTCTCAGAACTGATTCGATCATGCGGCCGTTTCGACCGTCCGGGCAAGCCGTTTTTCTGCAAGAGAGTCGTCGAAGTCGTCACATCCATCCTTTCCCGGCGCCGTCAAGTTGACGGATGGGGGCATCATTTGCCGGTTTATCGGTCGCGTCCTGATCGTTTGGCCCGCCAGCCGGAGACGGGCAGGTTCGTCCTGTCACCCACATTAGAATCGAAATATGTAGAAAAAATTTCAACACGCAAAAATGCATGCGTGATTTGCGGATTTTTTCGCAATGCGATGTGATAAAATTTTCATGATAAAAAAATATTGACGGAATGGCCGGTTTGGTGAAAAAATATCCCCACATTGAGCAGGGGTGGCAGCACCATCTGCAAAAAAATGTGCATTATCCTCAGCGCCGTCCGCCTGTCGATTTCGACGACCGGGGCAAAAACGAGTCCTGTAGGAGAAATGGTCATGGCCATTAAATATATCCCCGAGCCATTCAGAATTAAGTCCGTCGAGCCCCTGCGTATGTTGTCCAGGGATGAACGGTGCCGGAAGATCAAGGAAGCCAACTACAATCTGTTCCATCTGCGTGGCGAGGATTGTTATATCGATCTTCTGACGGACTCGGGGACCAACGCGATGAGCCTGGAGCAGTGGGCCGGGGTCATGCGCGGTGACGAAGCCTATGCCGGCGCGTCCAGCTATTACAAGCTGATCGACGCTGGCAAGGACATCTTCGATTTCGGCTATATTCAGCCGGTCCACCAGGGCCGCGCCGCCGAGAAGGTCGTCTTCCCGCTGCTTCTGGGCAAGGGCAAGTTCGCCATCTCCAATATGTTCTTCGATACCACGCGCGCCCATGTCGAACTGACCGGCGCCCGCTGTATCGACTGTGTTGTCGCGGCCGCCAAGGATCCGGCGAAGCGCGTGCCCTTCAAGGGCAATATGGACGTCGCCAAGCTGGAGGCGCTGATCGCCGAGCATGGCGCCGAAAATATCGGCCTGATCGTCATGACGATCACCAACAACTCGGCCGGCGGGCAGCCGGTGTCGATGGAGAATATGCGTGAAGTCGCGAAAATCGCGCGCAAGCACAAGATTCTTCTCGATATTGATGCCGCCCGTTATGCCGAAAACGCCTTTTTCGTGCAGCGCGACGAGCCCGGTTATGCCGACAAGTCGATCAAGGACATCGTCCGCGAGATGTTCAGCTATGGCGATCTGTTCACCATGTCCGCGAAAAAGGACGCGATCGTCAATATGGGCGGTCTGATCGGCGTCAAGGATGCGTCCTCGCCGCTGGTGTTCAAGATCAAGGCGAACTGCATCTCCTTCGAGGGTTTCTATACCTATGGCGGTTTGTCGGGGCGCGATCTTGAGGCTCTGGCTATCGGCCTCTATGAAGGCATCGACAACGACTATCTGCGCTATCGCATCGGCCAGATGGAGTATCTGGCGTCCCGTCTCGACGACGCCGGCATCCGCTATCAGTCGCCCGTTGGCGGCCATGGCGTGTTCGTCGACGCCCAGGCGATGCTTCCGCAGATCCCCTATAACGAGTTCCCCGGCCAGGTGCTGGCGATCGAACTTTACAAAGAAGCGGGGATCCGGAGTTGCGACATCGGATCCTACATGCTGGGCAACGACCCCGACACCGGCAAGCAACTGCATGCCGATTTCGAGTTCACCCGGTTGGCGATTCCGCGGCGTGTTTATACTCAGGCGCACATCGACATCATGGCCGATGCCCTGATCGCCATCAAAAAGCGGGCCGGCGATATCAAGCGCGGCTACCGCATCACCTGGGAGCCGCCGATTCTGCGGCACTTCCAGGCTTTCCTGGAGCCCATCGCCTGATCCGGCGAAACGCCAGGTAAAACCGGCGGCGCGCCTTTCCCGAAACGACGGCGACGGGAAAGGCGCCCTGCGGAACACGAATAGTCTCTTATCGACCACTGTTGACCCGATTCCGTTTTCGGACCGGCGCGAGGGCGCCGCGTGCCAACGGGAAACGGTGTCCTGTTGTGATGATCAAAAGTTTATATGGCGTATGAGGGAGAGGTCAGCGAATAATAACGAATTGGGAGGAATCAAATGTCAGCTCAACAAAACGAGCATTTGGCAAGAAGTTTAAAAAACCGTCATATACAAATGATCGCCCTGGGTGGAGCGATCGGCACAGGGTTGTTCTATGGTTCGGCCGCGTCGATTAAGCTGGTCGGACCGGGTATCATTGTCTCCTACATCATTGGCGGCGCGATCATGTACCTGATCATGCGCATGCTGGGAGAAATGTCGGCTGAGGAGCCGGTTGCGGGGGCATTCAGCCACTTCGCCTACAAATATTGGGGGCAGTTCCCGGGGTTCCTCGCCGGATGGAATTACTGGTTCCTGTACATTCTGGTCAGCATGGCCGAGCTGACCGTGGTGGGCATTTACATCGCCTACTGGTTCCCCGATTTCCCGGCATGGGCGACATCGCTCATCGTGCTGCTGGTCATCACGGGCCTCAATCTCGTCAATGTGAAATTCTACGGCGAACTCGAATTCTGGCTCGCCCTCATCAAGATCGTGGCGGTCATCGGCATGATCGTGCTGGGTCTTGCCCTGATCTTCCTGGGGCTGGGCGGCGCCGCGACAGGTTTCAGCAATCTCTGGGCCCATGGCGGGTTTTTCCCGAATGGCGGGTGGGGCCTGCTTTTGTCGCTGGTCGTGATCATGTTCTCCTTCGGCGGGACCGAACTGATCGGGATCACGGCGGGCGAGGCCGACGATCCCCGCAAAAGCGTGCCTCAGGCGATCCGGCAGGTCATGTGGCGGATCCTGATCTTCTACATCGGCGCGTTGACGGTCATGATGATTATCTTTCCCTGGGACCAGGTGGGGATGGAGGGCAGCCCCTTCGTCACGATCTTCTCGAAACTGGGCATCAAATCCGCGGCGGCCATCCTGAATTTCGTGGTCTTGAGCGCGGCGGTGTCGGTTTACAACAGCGGCATCTATTCCAACGGCCGCATGCTCTACAGCCTGGCGGAGCAGGGAAATGCTCCGAAGATCTTCATGAAGCTGGGCGGCAACAAGGTGCCGATCGTGGCGATCCTGTTCTCGTCGGCCTGCACGCTGATGGCCGTCGTCGTCAACTATCTGATCCCCGAAGGCGCCTTCATGCAGGTCATGGCCGTCGCGACGACAGCGGCGACGATCACCTGGGTCATGATCGTGCTGGTGCACCGGAAGTTCCGTCTCGCCCATCTGGACAAGGTGGACACTCTGGCCTTTGCCGCGCCTTTCTTCCCCTATGTCAATTATCTGTGCATCGGCTTCATGGTGCTGCTGATCATCCTGATGACCCAGCTCGACAGCACGAAGAACGCCGTCTATGTGCTTCCGGTCTGGCTGGTCATTCTCTATGCGGGATTCAAGATCAAACAGAAATCGCGGCCGGATGGCGCAGATTCACTTCAACTTCAACAGGGTAATATCAATCCGTCCAAATAACCGGCAAAGACCGGTAAACGGGAAGATATGAAAACGCTCGAAAAGGGGCAGCGTTTTTTCTGGGAGAAGCGAGATGATATCGAAGACTTTGGCGGGCGCGCTTGCTGTTGGGGCAG
>WASQ01000062.1 GCA_009712185.1 Telmatospirillum sp.
ATCGTCTTCACTTGTCAAACAGCTCGGAAGCCCCTTCCGGGTCCTCCGCCCGGCGGCGCCGCGTCAATCGCGTCGTGTCGGGAGGCCGGTTTCTACCGCTCTGGCCGGAGCCTGTCAACCGGCTTTTTTCATCAAACTGAAAAACTTCCGATCCGGCTCCCGGGGACGCCCTCAGACCACCCCGATCCGCAGCATCCTCTCACCGAGAAAACAAATCCCGCCGGGCGCCGGACAACGGCGTCGGGGATAAGCCTCAATAACAGGAGAAACCTCACCGCGAATGAGCTCTTATCATATCCAAAACGGCCGCGGGGATCAACATCATGTCCTCTGGCTCGCCGGACCGCCGCCGGGAGCATTCGATTGCCCAGCCCCTGTCCCCCATACGCGGGCGGAGGCCATCTGCGTATGGGGGGATGTCGTCCGGTTTCCGTTATGGCCGGGAATCAGTGCCCGATCACCGTGGGCTGACAGAATTGCCGGCGCGACTTCAGGACGCGGCACAGACTGGCCGCCGCCTTCCGGTCGGCGACCGGGCCGGCGTTCAGCGCGTAGCTCACGCCACGACGGCGCACGCTGATGCGTTTGATCTCCGGTTGCAGTCCCGCCAGTTCCGATGAATGGGTGAGTTGCAGGGACGCCCAGGCAAGACGCGCCTGATTTTCCGTCTTGTAGGTCCCGAGCCGCACCCCTGGCCCCGAGGGTGCCGCCGCCGGCGGCATGGGCATGGTCCCGGCCGCCATTCTGGCCGCGGTCTCGGCGGTGGACTGAGCCACCTGAACCTGACGGAAGACCTCATCCTTCTCCCGCGTCTGTTCGGCCGCCGAGATGACCTTCGCCAGGACGAGACGTTCCAACCGCCCCGCTTCCGCGGCCGCCTGAAGCTGGTCCGTCAGCGGATGAGGAGGATCGGCACGCCGCGTCGGCACGGCGGGCAACAGCGCATCGAGAATGATGCTTCGCTCCGCCATCTGTTCGTTCGCCGAGATCCCCTTTTCCGCATAAGCCTGTGCCAGATAGCGCAATCGGTCGATGATCTGCTGGGGAGACGGAGCCGGCCGCCCGAGATCGGCCGCCGGAGCCGGAGCGCTGTAGCGCAGCAAGGCTCCCAGATTGGCGCCACGACGACGATTGTACTCCTCGCGCGTGATCAGACCGGCGTCAAGAAGGCGCTGTAATGTCTGGAACCGGGTTATGATCGCCTGATCCTCGGGATTATTGAGATCGCCAAGCTCCGCCCCGGGAAGCTTGTCCGCCGAAAGGCCAGCCGGCTGAAGCGGCTGCAAGGTCAGACTGACCGTCCTTTCATATTTGTTGTCGGCCCCGGTCGCGGAATCGATTCCCCATCCCAGACCGCCATTCAGGACATTGCCGGCGACAGCGCCATCCAGCTTCACCTTATTGAGATAGGAGGCTTCGTAATATCCGGGTTTATTGCACACGACGAGGAGGTCGGACTTTTCCCGCGAGACCGGCACGACCGCCGGCGTAACCGGAACCTTCGCGATGACCGCCCCCCTGCGCCACAGGGAACAACTCGCCCCGAGCGGATTGGTCGTGATGGTGATCTCCTGGGTCGTTCCCTCGATCAGCGAGGAACAGCCGGACAAAGAGAGCAGCGCGGCGCCAAGCCAGAAAAGCCTATTCATGATGATCGTCTTGTCTCCACCGTTCGCCGGAACGGACCGTCGGCCTTCCGCCGCTCCGAGGCATTGTGAGTACCCGCCCCTCAAGTTGATTCAATTGTTCAAATACGATCTTTTGGTTTCACACAAACGCAGGGTCCGCATATTCCGCTAATCTGTCAATAAAACAAACTGTCACAGTCTAATTCGGAAGATCGATTTTCCTTAAGCATCGCCGGGACTATTCTGATCCGGCACCCGATCCCCTTTAGCCCGGAACGCCCTCGCAGAAATGACCGCGCCCCGCCCCAACCCCGCCATCATGCCCGACAATGGTTTCCAACCGGTTTCCCGAAACGGCCGAATTCACCGCCCCGCACGCTTCCGGAGATGACGATGAGCACCGAGACGGAACTGAAACTTCGACTTGATCCGGCGATTTTGCCCAAACTGCGCCGTCATCCGCTGGTGACGCGCTTCAAAACCGGCCGTCCCCGGAGTCAGTTGTTGAAATCGGTCTATTTCGATACGCCCGATCAGGAATTGCGCCACCGCCAGCTCGTTTTGCGGGTCCGCCACATCGGACGACGGCGGGTGCAAACGTTGAAAACCGAAGGAATCATTCTGGGCGGAACCCGGATGCGCGGGGAATGGGAATGCGAGATCTCAGGCGACCAGCCCGAGCCCGAAGGCTTGCGTGCCACCGGCATCGCGCTGTTCGCCGGAAACGCGACGCCGGTGGCACGCCTCAAGGCCCAGTTCACCACCGATATCCATCGAACCACCTATCTTTTGTCCTCCGACGATTGGGACGTGGAACTGGCGATCGACCAGGGCGAGATCGTGGCCGACGGACGGTCCGTGACCGTCTGCGAGGCCGAACTGGAACTGAAGCGCGGCGGCCCTCTCTGCCTTTTCGACCTTGCCCTGACCCTGCTTCAGGACATTCCGGCGGAGGTGACGACCGCGACCAAGTCCGACCGCGGCTACGACCTCGCTTCGGGCGCAGGCCCGGCACCGGCCAAGGCGCCGGCGATTTCCCTGACGGCCGATATGTCGTCAGGTGACGCTTTCCGGCACATCGCCCGGTCCTGCCTCGAACATTATCTGCGCAATCAGGACTGTCTGAGTGTTACCCGCGCCCCGGAGGCAGTGCATCAGATGCGTGTTGCCCTGAGGCGCCTGCGCTCGGCGATCTCGGTATTCGGAGATTTTCTCGCGACCCCGGAAACGCTCGGGCTGCGCCGGGACCTGTCCGAGGTCCTGGGACCTCTCGGGCGGGCAAGGGATGCCGACGTGTTCCAGGCGGAAATCGTCGATCCGACGGCCCCCCTTCTCTCCGGGGAACCGGGTTACGCGCGTCTTTGCTCCGATATCGCCCGAGAGCGCCGCGACGCCTATGACGAGGTCATGACCCAGGTCCGAAGCGCCAGAACGGCTCTGATGACGATTCGCCTCGGACGGTGGATCGAAGCCGGGGACTGGAGCCTCGACCAGTCCCCGGACATGATCGCCGCGCGCCAGCGCGCCGTCGGCGATCTCGCGCGCTCCGCCCTGCGCAAACGCGACCTCAGGCTCTCGCGGGATCTGCGGCAACTCGACCGGCTGTCCGCGGAAGAACGGCACCAAGCGCGGATCCAGGTCAAGAAGATGCGTTATTCGATCGACTTCTTCGGATCTCTCCTTCGGTCCCGCAGGATCCGGACATTGGGCGCGTTGCTGGCTCAATTGCAGGATCGCCTGGGATATCTCAACGACATTGCGGTTGCCCGGCGACATCTGCGCCGCCTGGCCGACCAATCGCAGGATCCCGAACGCCTTTGGACCGCGGGTCTCATCGCCGGCTGGCAGGCGGCCCGGGCCGAGGCGCTGCTCGGTGTCATCGCGCGTGACTGGAAACGCTACGATTCCCTGCCGCGCAAATGGCGTGTCACCGGCCTGGATCGCGCCGCAGGAAAGGCGGAGGAAATTGACACGGACCCGGGGAGGCCCGGGTCCGGCGGGGATACATCGTCGTGAACCGTCGAAAGACCACGGAACACCTGACGCCGGCAGGGGTCAGGGACCGAAAAGACCGACCAGGACGGCGATCATCACGATCACCAGACTCCAGATAATCATGTTCGAAAACAGCCGGAATGCCTGGCGATCATCGGCATTCCGCAGCCCCAGAAGGTCGCAGAGGCGGTCGCCAGGCCACAGGAACCAGTTCATTGCCGCCCTCCAGCCGATGTCCACAATCCAGCCGCCGGCCTCACCGACCGGCATCATTGATCCGCGAGACATGGGAAACGGTCATCATCCGGACAAGTTCAGTCCAGCTTTTTGCCGTCGAGATCCCGGTCCCGTCTCTCCTTTTCCTGCTCCTCCCGGGACTTCTGCTGTCCAGTCCGTCCGTAGCGACGCCTGTTCTCCTGCGCCCGCTGTTTCTCCTCTGCGCGTTCCCTGGCTTTGCGGACCTTGTTGAGATTGATCACCTCGACCATGATCTCTCCTCAATTCTCCTGTTGACGGGCCGGCAGCCCGCGACGCCCGGACGCTCTTGTCAGTCCAACCGGCCCGCAGTGGTTTCCGGACGCTTATGACACGCCCGGATGACGGACCATTTCAAGAGGGAAGACGGAGTCTCTGCGCAAAGAGGGGGGTGGGTGGCGGAGGGATAGCCGGACCTCCCGAAAGAGCTATGCCGGACCTCAACAACAAAAAACCGGCCAGGAAGACAAAATGCCTTCTTGCGCCACCATAACCCATCTGCTATACGTCCGCCTCCCCGGACAATGGGGGTGTAGCTCAGTTGGTTAGAGCGTCGGCCTGTCACGCCGAAGGTCGCGGGT
>WASQ01000061.1:0-46644 GCA_009712185.1 Telmatospirillum sp.
ACCTGGGTTGGACTTCCACCAACTGGAATGCGTCAGCTTGCCTGACGCACCGCCGGAGCCACTGGCGGGATTTGTTCTCACTCCCCCGGATGCCCGCCCCACGTCATGGCGAAGGCCTCATCTGTTCGAGTTTTACCGCCATCCGCTCGCGAGACCGGGGCGCGGTCTCAGCCGATATGCCGGACGACCTGCGGTCCCAGAAGGTTGGCAAGCGGAAGCGGCAGACGCTTCCAGACATCGATGAACAGTCGATATTTCGGATTGAGCGGGTTGATTTCCGGCGGGCTTCCGCCGCCGGCCACATGGAAGGAATGAACGATCGGCTGCGGCTCGAATCCCCAATTTTTCTTGAAGCTGAAGGGACCGGTTCCGAATTTCGACCGGCCGAAATCGAAGGTCGCATAGCCGCGTTCGAAGGCGCGGCGCATCAGGCGCCAGTACATGTAATCATTGGCGCCAAGATCGCGGGCCTCCGGCCGGCACCCCGTGTAATAGGGCATGACCGCGCCACGGAAATAAAAATTCAGCACGCTGGAGACCGGGACTCCGTCATGACTGACGGTCAGGCAATCGCATGCGCCCTGGAATTCCTGCATCAGCAGCGTGAAAAAACGCAGGCCGAAAACCGGCGTGCCCATGTTTCGCATGCTGAAGGCGTACAGCGGGAAAAACCGGTCCGGCCTGGTATCCAGAGCATCTTCCAGTCGCCCAGCCTCGATGGCTTTACGCACGACCGCCCGCTGTTTGCGAGGAATCTGCTTCAGGCAATCCTCTTCGGCCCCGGCGATGGGACGCGAAAAATTGGCATAGATCCCCGTCTGATGCGACCAGCCGTTTCCTTCGGTCACGCGGGCGGGACGGCGCATCTCCAGACACTGCACGCCCAGTTCGTCCGAAAGGCGCAAAGCCTCGCGCTCCAGAACGTCGCTGGCTTCGTCATCGAGGGCGGCGGCACCGCCGCCGATCGTGAACCCCGTCGAGATCAGCCGGTTTCCGAACAGCGGGCTTTTGACATGCACCAGGGGCAAAACGCCGACAATCCGGCCATCCCGTTCGGCATAAAGGTAGTGGCAGGGCCGCCTGTAGGCGGCCTCGATCACGCGCTTCCATCCGGCACGATGGAAAAAGCTGGCGTCCGGACATTCCTCCAGGACGAACCGGTCCCAATCGGCGGCATGCCGATCGTCAAGACGCTTCAGACTGATGGACATGGAACCTCTTTATGCAGCCAAGCCGGGACGGAACACCCTGTCCATCCGGTCCCAGGCGAAATCGGACAGCAGCCGTTCAAGCCGGCCGACCGTTTTGTCGAGATTGACGTAATGGCGAAACCGGGACTTCAGGGCCAGCGGCCTGATCCGGGGCTGATGGGGATCCACTTCCCATGGATGGAAATAGAAGATCGCCGGCCTTTGATCCTGCCGGTTCACCCGCGCGATTGCCGCCCGGGTCAGAACATAGGGGAGCAACCGGAAGAAGCCGCCACCACCACCGGGATAATTCCTGTCGCCAACCCGCACCGTGGTGATCGGATATTCCTCAAGCGTTTGGGACTCCAGCGGAAAGAAGGCAAAACGCGGCGCGTCGGGCATGCCGTAGAAATCCCTCCGCACCGGATAAACGCTGGAGGAATAGGTGTAGCCCTCGTCCGCAAGGGCGTCGAAAGCCCACATATTGCGGGTCCCGATGGAGAAGGTCGGCGCGCGGTACCCCTGGACCCGTGTGCCGCCGATGTCTTCCAGGGTGGCCTTGGAACGGCGCAGGTCCTGCCGGAATCCGGAGACATCCTGTTCGTCGGCGCGGCGGTGCTCACTGCCATGGCTCGCCAGTTCATGGCCGTCAGCGACGATCCGGCGGACCAGAGCGGGGTGCCGCTCCGCCACCCAGGCCAGGGTGAAAAATGTCGCCTTGGCGCCGTGACGCGCGAACAGATCCAAAATCAGATTGGTATTGCGATCCACGCGGGCCGGATGACTGTCCCAGTCCTCGCGCCGAATGGCGCCGGACAGCGCCTGGACCTGAAAATAATCCTCGACATCGACGGTGAGCGCATTAACCAGGGCGCCGTTCCGACGGAGCGGATCGATGATCTTTGTGCGAAAGGTCATCGCGCGTTCCTCCATAGGCCTGTCGTCTCCCGATGACAAAATCAAGCGCTCCGGCATCCCGGCCAGCGCCACGCAAAATCCGGAGGTCGATCCCCCGGCCGGATGCCCGATCCATAGGGCGGGATCCGGTTCCTTCAGGCGTCGCCCTCGCCAGACGTGCCCTCAAGCAGGTTTTTCTCGATAACCGACGAGAAATACCGCAGCGCCCGCCCATGCCTCTGGACGGTCTTTTCCAGCTTATCGATACGATCGTAAACGCCCGACGGGCTCCCCCCGGTTTCGTCATCCCGGTGCGGCGACAGCATCACGCCGCTGCTGCGGCCATCGCCTGTGTCCAGCACCTGATTGGTCTCGCGGGCCAGATCCTCGGCGACACTGCGGACCACCTCGCGGTCCACCTTATGCAATTCATCCAGAAAGCAGAACAACATGATTCTGGAACAGAGCGTGTTAATTTTTCGCGGCACGCCCCCGGTGTGGAGGAAGATGTCGGCCAGAGCCTCCTCTGTGAAGTCGGGATCCCCTTTCCAGCCGACCACGGCCAGCCGGTGCTGGACATATTCGCTGGTCTCCGCCGCGCCCATCGGTCCCAGATGGTAGGAGGCGATGATCCTCTGACGGAACTGTTCCAGATCGACGCTGGCCAACGTCCGGCGAAACTGCGGCTGCGCCAGCAGGAAGCTTTGCAGGGGGACTTTCGATCCCACCTGGAAGTTCGACAGCATGCGCAGTTCCTCAAGCGCCGGAGGCGGCACATTCTGCGCCTCGTCCACCAGAAGCAGCGTGCGCTTCCCTTGCCGGTGATTTTCCACCAGGAAGCTCTCGATCCGACGCAGCAGCGAGGCCTTGTCGAGATTGGTGAACTGGAGATTGAAGGCTCCGGCCACGGCGCGCAGCATGTCGTCGCCACCGAGATGGGGGCTCACGATCTTGGCGGCGACATATTCCTCGGGGTCGAGGGTATCGAGCAAATGCCCGAGGATCGTCGTTTTTCCGGCACCGATTTCGCCGGTGATGACGATGAATCCCTCGCTCTGCTCCAGCCCGAACAGGAGATGGGCCATCGCCTTGCGATGCACCGAGCTCTCGAAGAAAAAGCGGGGGTCCGGCGTCAGTTGGAACGGAGACGCGGACAGGCCATAAAACTCGTTATACATCTGATCTCTAGAAAGTTTTGCTAAGACCAAGCGTAATCAGATTTTCGCGGATTCCACCGGAATACTGCGACAAGGTCGCGCCATAGGTATAGCCCAAAGACGCACTCAGGGTCTGAGTGAGCGTGCGATTGAGCAACAGCGCCCCCTGGAACCGCTTCGATCCGGTATGCGCGTTGTCGGTCGATCGTGTGACCGACGGCGACAACGAAAGCTGGGCCGATGTGACCGGGTCAAGCTGATGGGACCAGGACACGCTGGCGCTCGTCACCGTGGAGTTGGTCCCGATGGGGGCGAGGGAAATGGGGCCGCCGCCGACATTGGCAAGCAACTGGCGCTCGGAAATGCTGGCGGTGAGCGCGAAGCTGTCGCGCAGCTCGTCATGGCGCACCATGATGTTGGTCTGACGTTGCCAATACACGGAGTTGGACAACCCGAAGGGCGAGGACGCGGGATTGGCCCTGAGCCCCGAGAAGGGGTCGATGAACCCGCCGTTTGGTCCCCGCTGGACGGCGTCAAGGGCCTGTGAGAACGCCAGGGCATCGGTCGTGATTCCCGAATCCTCGGAGACCCGGAGAACCGTCATCGGGCTGAAATGATGTTCGGCCAGCGCCGACCAGCTGGCGTGATTATAGCGCCGCCCTCCGCCGAAGCGCAGATCGGTATTGGGGGACGGATTCCAATGGAATCCGCCGGTGTAGAACCCGCCACCATATTTGCTCATGTTGGCCGCGGTGCTGTATTGGTGGTCATAACCGCCCGACGCCAGCAATCCGAAATAGTCGGTAATCCGGTATTCTGTTCCGAAGGTATGACTGGTCGACCGGTAATCGTTGGTTTTGTAGTTATTTCGGGTGGTATCGCCGGTGTAGTCCCACAGGAAACGCGAAAAATAGTTGCCGCTGCGAAGTTCGACACGGGCGCCGTCGGTCGTACTGTCGTTGGGCGCGGATCCTGTGACCGCAGCCGGATAAAGCGCGGTGGATCCGATCTGAGACGCGTTCTGATTGTGCGTCACATCGCGGTGGTAGGCGACCTGTCCCACAGCCCAGTCGCCAAACGACTGCTGGAGGCGTGGACCGATGCTCGCCGTATAGACCCGGGTCAGGTTGGTCGCGGACGTTCTGGACCCCGCCGCGACACCCCCGACAGCAGAGGTGTTCTGCTCTGACACACTGCCGCGCGCGTCGATGAAGAACAGTTTGTCGATGACCTCGGAGTCGAATATTCCGACGCCATTCTGCTGAAATCCGTCCATACGCGTGTTCGACGCATAGCGGTCGTAGGACAGATTGTAATTGAATCCCCCCTTCAGCCGCCGGCTGTCGATGTCAAGGCTCACGCTTGGGGTCAGCACAGTGATGAAGTCGGACTTCTTGCTGTAAGGGCTGTTGGGAAGCACCCTGTCGGGCGCCACCGAAAACACGTTGTCCGTCCAGACTTCCTGGGCACTGGCCCCCAGCCGGATTCCGAGCGGACGCGCAGCGTCCACGGCAGGCGTATAGTCCGGATAGGAGACCGACGGCGGGGTGACGGCCCCGGTGGGCGGAAAGGCCGAGAACAGCGACGTGGCGCTATAGCCCCCCGAACCGCTCGCGGCGCCGCCGGCGACCAGCGGCTGGGGTGTCGTCGCCGGAGGGATTGGCCCGGTCGCGATCGGGGATCCACCGGCCTGCTGCGCCCATGCGGGCTGCGTCGCCAGCAATGCCACACTGAAAAGAATGGCTGTAGAGGAGGTATGGTAACGTGCGCCCATGGCTTTCGACTGCCGTTTATCAGTAGTAGCCGTATTCGGTAAAAGTCTCTTCCGGTGGAACCATATTGAGAATGCATCCGACATTACGGCCCCCCTCCAACATTTCCAGGGTCCGTTGAAGCTGACGCTTGGAGGTCCGGTCTTTTTCCACGACCACAAGAGTCTGTCCAACATGCCCTGACAGCACGACCGCCTCCGTACTGGCTAAAACCGGCGGAGTGTCGATGATGATCACGCGGTCGGAATAGCGCGCGGCGATGTCCGCCATCAACACCCCGAATTGCTTGCTGGCCATCATTTCCGCGGCGTGCGGATAGGGACGCCCTCCGGGAAGGAAGGAAAGATTGGGAACATTGGTGCGCTGGATCAGGTCGCCCACGGACAGGGAACTGTCGGCAAGAATGTCGACCAGTCCGACATCGGCCTTGGCGCCCACCATCTCGCCCAGAGACCGGCGATGGCAGTCCGCGTCGATCAGCAGGACGAACAGATCCCGCTCCGCGCTGAAGCTCATGGCCAGATTGAGTGAAATGAAGGTTTTCCCCTCTCCCGGCATCGAGCTGGTGACCATGATGACATTGTTGTTCTCACCACTGACGACCCGCTCCCCTTCGGGATAGGCAACTTTCAGCAACTGCCGTTTTATGACACGGATCGCCTCGGTGTTTCCCGTGGGCGGCGACGACGGAGTGATGAAGCCGCCGGCCTGCAATTTCTGGAAATTGATCTGCAACGGCGGCCTGCTGGACGCGGGCGCCACCGCGGGCTCCCGATGCGTCTGCGCCGGGGTCTCCGCCGCAGGAGAGGCCCTCTCCACCCGCGGGGATGGCCCGGCAGTCGCGGCAACCGGCTCGGCGGCCGGGTGGCGGTCCGGCGGAAGCGGACGATCACTGGCGGACTGGACACGCTTGCTCGACAAGCGGCTGGCCACGCGCTCGGCCAGCGAGCTCCCCTCCGGTGGCGTGGGACGATCAGCCGACATGGTCGCGAATCCTCATCAGAAGAGACGGAAGGTCTAAACTCAAAACGGACGCCAATGACTGGTAGAACAGCGCCAGGAAAAGAACCAGCGCATAGGCGCCGAACAGACTGCCGGAGGCAAGTCCGAGATTCCGCTGCTCGCGACGGCGCTTGCGGCCCCCGACAAGGCTCTCGACCCGGGGAATCGTCCCCAGCACGCGGACATTGAACTCCTCCGAAAGAACCTCTGCGGAACCGACCGTATCGTCGATTTTCTGAAGCAGGAAAACCACGGCGACGCCGGCCGCCAACCCGGCCAGTAGAACGGCGGTCACGAACAACGGACGATTGGGGAAGGTCGGGCGCGCGGGAACCTGCGGCGCCTCAATGATCCGGAATTGAACTTTGTCGCCCTTGGTTTCCGCCGCCTCGCTGATCCGGGCCGATTCCCGGCGGCCCAGCAGCTCCTCATATTTGCCTTTGATGACGCCATATTCGCGATTGAGGTCAGCCAGCTCGGCCTCGACCTTTGGCGCGTTTTCCGCCAGCGCCTGAAGTCGCTGAACCTCGTCGGCGGCGAGACGGGCCCGGCTCTGCGCCTGGGCCAGCTCGCCATCGGCCTGCACCAGACGCAGTTTAACCTGCTCATAAACAGGGTTGGACACGCGGCCCCGCCCTCCTCCACCGCCGGACGTGGGGTCCTTGGCCTCCTGCGCGGCCTGCGCCCTGGCCTGCTCCAGCTCGTGGCGGGTGGCGATCACGTCGGGATGCTGGTCGGTGTAGCGCGCCTGCAACTGGGAAAGCTGGTTCTCAAGCTGGGTGACACGCCCCCGCGCCGTCGTGGCGGTCGCGCCCGACATCGTGCCATTGCCGGAAATCACGACCTGGGCCGGCGCGTCGATTTCAATATATTGCGACACCGACGCCAGATTGGCGGCCAGTTGCTGCCGCAGCACGATAAGGTCGTCCACCCGCGCGCGGGCGTTCACCAGCTCCTGCCGGGCGGTCTCCAGCCTGCCGGAAAAGCTGGTATTTCCCGCGCCGGAGAGGACATCGATGTGATGGGCCTTGTAGTCGGCCAGCCGCTCGTCGGCGTCTTTCAGCTTGCGTTCATATTCGGCGATCTGCGTCTCGATGAAGTTCCGGGCGCTTTCCATGCTGGAACGGTTCTGGCCGAGATTGGTCTCGACGAAAATATTCAGCAGGGATTCGACAATTTTTTTCGCAAGCTTCGGATTCGAACTCGAATAGGTGACGGAGAACAGATTGTTCCCTTCCGCCTTCACCGTAATCTGCTTGGCAAGACTGTTGTACAGGGCTTCCTTCTGCTGATCCGTCTGGAGGTCGAGGTCGAGATCGGCGGCATGGGCGACCACGGACATGTTGTTCCGGTTGAGCAGCGTTCGCTGCATTACCTCCAACTGTTTGGTCACGTCGGCCTGAACCGTGATGTTGCGCAGCAACGGTGTCAGGAGATTGTCCGTCTCGACATAAATCCGGGTCATCGCCTCATACCGGTCGGGCAATGACAGGACGCCCAGCCAGCCGACCACGGACACGACCCAGGCGATGATCAGAATCAGCCAGCGCCGGCGCCAGTAGCGCCGGAGCTCACCCCGGATCTTAGCCGGAATAAAGGAAAGAACAGGCACCTGCGTAAGGTCCTCTCAGAGTGGTGAGACGGGGTTCCAGGTCACTGTCCGCTTCAGAAGTAGCTCTGCGGAATGATCAGCACGTCTCCCGGCACCAGAGGGGCATTGGCCGAAATGTCGCCATCCTTGATCAGGTCGTCAAGCCGCACGCGATACGTGACCTGCCGGTGATTCTCGACGCGGACAATGGTCGCCCGGTTGCCGGCCGCGTACTGGGTCAGGCCGCCCGACGCGATCAGCGCATCCAGGACCGTCAGGCCGTCGCGGTAGGCAATCGACTGCGGACGGGCCGCCTCACCGATGATCCGCACCTGGCGGTCGAGCGGACCGACAAAGTCGACCATCATGACGGTCACGACGGCATCCTTCACATAAGCGGCGAGCTTGTGCTCGATCTCGCGACCGACGACCGACGGGGTCTTGCCCGCGACCGGGAGGTCCTCAATCAGCGGAACGGAGATCCGGCCGTCGGGGCGGACCCGCACAGTCGTCGACAGTTCGGGGCTGCGCCACACGAAAATCTGCAACTGGTCGCCCGCTCCGACGACGTAATCGCTAGTTGCGGTAGCCCCGGGGCTCACCGTTGCCGGCGCCTCAGTAGTTGTGGAGCACGCGGCAACTCCGCCGGCGAGCACCAACATCGCGAGAGATCCCATCACTTTCCGCGCCAACATTTGGTCTTGCCTCCTGCTCCGACAGCCAACAGCGTGTTAAAACTTTCGAGGTTCATTCATAACTGCTACCGGGTCGTCTCACAACGAAAAAACCGTCCATTCAGCTCATTAGCCCCATTGCCAGATAAGTGCTTGCTCAAAAAATGACAAATCCGGGAACATTTTTGCAGAGCAGCATAATAAAACGTAAAGCTAATTTTACACTTTGCTGACAGCGTCATCGCGCAAATCCGCAGACTTCCTTGGCATTTCAGAGGAATTCAAGAGTGGCACATTTGTTGCAGAAGCCTTTCAAACCAACGTCCACGAGTCACTAAAACCAAAATCTTGGGAGGGGGAAATTGGGAGGGGTTGCCATGCCGAGCAAGCGTAAGCGTGGAGATCAAAAAACCGCTGACCCTGCCAAAGTCGTACATGACCTCGTTCATTTTTTTACACCGTCATTTTTGCAATCCGGCTGGAACGAACGGCTTATTCTTCTTGAACAGATCGATGCGCAAATCGCAAATGACTTTGATGACGACATCATCTGTCGCCAGATTTCGCAAAGTTTCACGTTCGAGATTATTAAGAGAATAAAATTCGACGTCGTTATCTGTAAAGAACAAGCATACATCCTTCTTAATTCGAATGATGAACGACATCGCCAAGCAGCACGCGCATGGTTCATCATTAATCAGGTCCCCTGCGCTCTCCTTGATGAAGACCGGGCCACAGCATCACCGCCGGGAGCGGACCTTCGCCTCGCGCCGCGCCACTTTGTGGATCTTCGCGGAATGATTGCATCAAACGACTGTCTGTCGTCGGTCCGTCTGATCGACATTTCGGCAACCGGAGCCAGGATCACCGTTGATTCGCCGCCGGCTGCCGGGACCCGGATTATCCTCGACATCCCCTTGCTCGGCCGGGTAGCCGCTATGGTTGTGTGGGTGGCGACGTCGCTGGTCGGCCTCTCATTTCTTTTCGAGACCATCAACACCGCCGCCATTTGACGCGAAGAGCACCCCGGAGCCGGTGCCACGGCCTCCGGGCACCCGCTTCGAATGGTTTTTTTTACACTTGGAGTCTCAGGTGTCCGGCGGCCGGCGAAAGGCTTTCCCCATGCCTTGTGGCGCAAGCGGAGGCAGACCGATATGCCGTTCGATCTGGTCCAGGATGATGGCCGCGGTCTCGCGGACAGGCCCCTCCGGCGCCACCGGCAAAGCCCCGATCAGTTCCCGGAGAGCAAGATAGCCCTCCAGGATCCGTCCGTCCGGTCCATGATCGGGGGACGCGGCGACGGATCCCGTTACGACGAAGGTCAGGTCCGGCATGAAGCCGCCGGCCGTCTGATGATGCAGGCGCAGGACCACGTCGGCGCCAAGCCCGCGTCCGAAACCCAGTTGAACGATGCTTTCGCCGACATATCTCTCGCAGACGACCCAGACCCCTTCCTTCAGGGCCGGGATGACCGTCTTCTGAAGATGGTCAAGCCTCTGGGCCGCCAGAAGAAGGAGCGTGGTCGCCGGCCCCCAGTCCCAGCGCGCGGACGCGCCGAGCAATTGTCCGATCGCCGCGGCGCCGGGTGTGCCCCCCGGCTCCCGGCTCAGGATCACCTCAAGTCCGTGCCGGCAGAGACCCGCCGCGACCGAACTGGCGACAGCCCCCAGATCCCCTTCGCCTTCGATGGCGATGAAATGACCGCCCCCGGCGGCGGCGGCCCTCAATTCCTCCGGATCGCTCAGAACCCTGGAATAAAACGAGCGCACGGCCGCCAATTCGCCGTCGACACCGGCGGGGCCGGCATCGACGGGCAACTGATGGCGCTGTTTTCGAGGGACCTCTGGCACTCGGACGCTCCGCAATGGATGATGTCTGCCACATACCACGGCGCACGCTGCGGGCATAGAGCCTCGTCGGACAATCAGGCACCGGCGGCGCACCCGGGCCTCGGGGCATCGACGACGGTGGCCAACGATCGCCGATCATGATTGACTGGCGGGCATCCTCTCCGGATCGGCTCTCTCTGCGCGCCCCGGCATCAAAGAAAGAACTGAAGACAATGCGGATACCGTTTCTTCGTTGCCTGTCTTTTTGCCTCCCGGTCGTGCTGTCGTCCTGCTTCGGGCCCCCCTTACCGGAGATTCCGAAGACCTTGCCGCCAACGGCCTCGGCGACCGAATCCCCGGCCTGGGAATCGACCGATGTCGTCGTCCCGGAAAAAACGGGCGCGCCCCGCGTCACACGCTCCTATCTGGACAAAGGACTGCGCGACATCAGCATGGGCACAGGCTTCTTCGTCAGCGCCGACGGACGGCTTCTCACCAACAATCATGTGGTGGCCGGTTGTGACGGGGTAAGCGTCGAGACAACCGATGGTGCCGAGATCCTGGCCGAGGTTCTGGTCACCGATCCGGCCACCGATCTGGCTCTCGTCCATGTCGACTCCGCCGCGCCGGCGGTCGGCGCGTTCCGCGAAAAGGTGCGGATGGACGGCCGGCGCGTCGCCGTCATCGGATATCCCAGCCGGGGCCTGCCGCGTATCCGCCCGACACTGGTTCCCGCTGCGCTGATTGGCCCCGTGACGCCGGACGGCCGGCGATTCATGCTCCAGGGCGACATCCGGCCGGGCAATAGCGGCGGCCCCATCCTCGATGACAACGCCCTCGTCGTCGGCGTTGTCTACGGCAAGATCAATTCTGTCCTGGTCTTCCAGAACACGGGCCGGAATGTCGATGATATCGGGTTCGCCATCACCAACGAAGCCGCCCTGTCCTTTCTCGCGAAAAACGGCGTTCAGGCCCGGACAGAGGCCTATGACCGGAAACGGGATGATACCGCACTGTTCGATGACGGCCGCCGGTTCATCGCCCGGGTCATCTGTTGGGGACATCCCGGCAATTCGGGCCATTAGAGCGACGAGCGTCACGTTCTGACGCCCCCTTTCCGGCGCCGGCCTGGCCGCGTGGTCACCCGGCAGGAGCTTCGGCATCAGGGCGCGGCACGATCCTGTCGCGCCGAAGTCCGAAGGGAAAACGTCAAACAGGGGTGACGGGGAAACCGGCGGTTTGTATGTTCTCGATCCCGACAGCATGAGGAGGCGCACGCGACATGCCCAGATATCTGATCACCGGAGGATGCGGATTCATCGGCGGCCATCTGGCCGACCGCCTGATGGCATCCGGTCACGACGTCGCCGTCCTCGACGACATGTCCACCGGGAAGCGGGAAAACCTGCCGGAGGGGGTCGAACTGACGGTGGGCGATATCGCCGACCAGGATACGGTCATGCGCGTTATGGATGGAGCCGACGGATGCTTTCATCTGGCCGCCGTCGCCTCCGTCCAGAAGGCAAACGAGGATTGGTGCGGAACCCACCGGACCAATCTCACCGGCACCATCGTCATCTTGGATTCCGCCCGCCGCCTGGGACGGATTCCCGTGGTCTACGCCTCTTCGGCCGCCGTCTTCGGCGACAATCCGGCCCTGCCGCTGGACGAAAACTCTGCGGTCCGCCCTCTCAGCGCCTATGGCGCCGATAAGCTCGGATGCGAACTCCATGCCCGTGTGGCGACACACGTCCATGGCGTGCCGACGACGGGATTCCGGTTTTTCAACGTCTTCGGTCCCAGACAGGATCCCGCCTCTCCCTATTCCGGCGTGATCTCGATCTTCATCGACCGTCTGCGCCGGGGGCTTCCCGTCACGGTGTTCGGCGACGGGCTGCAAAGCCGCGATTTCATTTATGTCAGCGATGTCGTCGACCATCTGATCGCCGCCATGCGCAACCCGGGCGACGAGGCTCGGATCTTTCACGCCTGCACCGGCCGCTCCACCACCCTTCTGGACCTGATCGAGGTGCTTGGAACGCTTCTTGGCGCCAAGCCGGACATTCGTTTTGCGGAACCCCGCGCCGGGGATATCCGCTATTCGCTCGGCGCACCGGGGCATGCCATTGCGACCCTGGGCGTCGAGGCGCGGACAACCCTCGCCCAGGGACTGGCGGAAACGCTGGCCTGGATGGAAGGGCAAAGCAGGGGATCCGAACGTCGATAATGCTGAAACGTCTTGTGTGCCCCTCCCCCCGCGGGCGCCCGGCCGTTCCGGCCCCGACCCTGTTTCGCATCCCTTCCGGCCTCAGGCTTTACGCCATCGGCGACATTCACGGCCGTTCAGACCTTCTGGACGAACTGCTGGACGCGGTCCGGTCCGACGCGCTGGCCGCTGCCGACCGGGGAGAAACCCCCGTCGTGATCTTCCTGGGCGACTATGTCGATCGGGGTCCCGACAGCAGAGGCGTCCTCGACCGGCTGTCGGCGCTGACCAGGGATGTCATTGACTGGCGCTTCCTGGAGGGCAATCACGAGATGGCGATGCGGGCCTTCATGGCCGACCCCGTCGCCCAGCAGGGATGGTTGCGTTTCGGCGGCGCCCCCACTCTGAGGAGCTATGGCATCGATGTCCCGGCGTCCGCGCCCTCCGAACG
This sequence comes from Telmatospirillum sp., assembly GCA_009712185.1. Lineage (GTDB taxonomy): Bacteria > Pseudomonadota > Alphaproteobacteria > Rhodospirillales > Magnetospirillaceae > Telmatospirillum. The sequence continues at coordinate 12,770 of WASQ01000061.1, forward strand.
GTGGCTGATCGATGCCGGCGCCGAATTGTTCCGCCGACTGCCCTCGTCCCACCATTACTTCCTCGATCACCTGGACCTGTTGCTGGAGTGGGGAGACTATGCCTTCGTCCATGCCGGCGTCCGCCCCGGCGTCCCCCTGGCGGCACAGTCGCGCGCCGACCTCCTGACCATCCGCAAACCCTTCATCGCGTCTCGCGACTGGCACGGCAAACGGATCGTCCACGGACATACCGTGACACCCCGGCCGGTCGTCACCCCGAGACGCGTGGGAATCGATACGGGGGCCTATGCGTCAGGACGCCTGACCTGCGTGCTGTTGAAAGACGCCGAATGCCTGTTCCTCGAAACCTGCGAGGACGGATATGGCGTGCGCTGGCTGGACCCGGTTCAGACGTGACCGCGGTCGCCACCGGACGGCCGCTCAGGACGCGGCCGCCCCGGCGATTGCCGACGACCCGAACTCGGGTGCCGCGGTCTCCTCTGGTCCCATCGACTCGATCAGCAGATCGCGGAATTTCCCCAGAAGATCCTGATCAAGCGCCTCCTTCATGTCCGTCGCCATGATGTCCAGAGCCAGATAGGCCTTCATGGTCCGCCGGTAGGGACGACGGTCGGTCAGCGCGCAGAACACGTCGATGATCCCGGCCATGCGCGCGAGCTGATTGAGTTCCCTCCCCTTCAGGCCACGCGGATATCCCGACCCATCCAGCCGTTCGTGATGGTGCAGGACGATGGTCGCAACCCCTTTGGGAATGGACTCGCTTGCCGACAGGATCTTTTCCGCCACGCTGACATGGCTGCGCAGCAGGATCATCTCCTCGGCGCTGAGACGGCCCTGTTTGTTCAGCAGTTCACGCGAAATCGCCATTTTCCCGATGTCATGAATCAGTCCGCCGCTTGCCACCAGAACCTGCTGGTCGCGCGACAGACCGATGGCCCTGCCGAACATCGACAACAGCGTCGCGAACCGAAGAGAGTGCACATAGGTGAAATTGTCGTGGTCACGGATCCGTTCGAGAAGCGGGGCGAAATCGTCGTTATGAACGGCATCAACGATGGCCGAACAGGGATCGGCGATGGCCGCGAAGGATAGAGGCGCGCCGCCGGCCATCTGGTCCGCGATGCTGTTGAACACCGACAGGGTTCCCTCCAGGGCTTTGCGCTGCACCGGAGGAAGCTGAATCCAGGACTTTTCGACCGAGCCGTTCACCTGCCGGGAAATCGCATTGATCAATGCGCTGCGGCGATAGGGTTTGACCAGATGGTCACGGATGCCGAGATCCCGGATCGTATCCCAGGTCCGCATATCCTCATTGTCGACGACGAACAGAACCGGAATCCGGGACAGTCCCGCCTCGCGGCGCAGATCCCGGATGAAGGTCGCGCCACTGCCCGTTCCGACGTGCTGACCGACAAGAATCAACTTCGGTGCCGACACCAGCATACCGGCCAGGGCGCTGGACTGGTCGGCATAAGGGTGGACCGTGTAGAAGGAAAGGAGCGCCTGGGCGACCTCGTCCCTGTGCTGGCTGTTGCCATCCACCACCGCGACAATATGCTTCACGCCGGCCCCTTTCCTTCGCGATATGTTCGGCAGGCAGGCGGGTCAGCGCGACAGAGCGCGAGCGGACTCCCTTTTCCGCTGCAACCACCGCAGATCGAAATTACTATCGCCGATTTTCCTGCGGGCATTTTGTACAGTATGTCGGTATTCAGTTACAGAGAAAATAATGATTTATCGCCTGATATCTTCTTTCTCCGGGGATTCGTAACGTTATCGGGGGCTCTTTTGCTTTCGCTCAAGTCCCTGCCTCTCGCCGGCGGCCCGTTCCCCGATGGGCGGCCACCACATAGGCCTCCATCGGCGCCGCCAGACCGTCGTCGTCCCTGTAGGGACCAAGCTCTGCGATGATCCCGTCGAACAGGGACGCGCGATCACTGTCATCCAATGCGGCGATCTCCGCGGCCATCGGGAAGACCGAAAGATAGCCGGATAGGAACGTCTGAAGCGAGGGATGGCGCGCCATTCGCGCCTCAAGCCGGATGTGGATCCCGTCGAATCCGGCACCCGCCAACAGCGACCTCAAGGTGTCGGGGTCATGAAGCGAGCAGGACGCATGAAAGACGCCTTCCGCCCTGGCGCCGAAGCGCCGGCCCAGGGCGCCGCAAACCGCCGACAGGACGGGACAGCGGTCCAATGACCTCCAGACGCTGAGAAGGACACGCCCCCCGGGACGCAGGACCCTGGCCATCTCCCGCAACGCGCCCGGACGGTCGGGGAAAAACTGAAGCCCCTGCTGGCACAGAACGACATCGAAGGAACCTGACGCAGCAGGAATGTGGCTGGCATCCCCCTCGCTCCACCGGATCGCGTCCAGCCCCGCGGCCACCGCATATGTCCGGGCCGCCCGGAGCATCCCGCGATCCCGGTCGACGCCGGTCACCTCTCCGGCCGGCCCCAGAACCTTTCCGGCCTCCCGGCTGACGACACCCGTCCCGCAAGCCAGTTCAAGCACCCTCTCCCCCGGTGACAACGCCGCCATCGTCACCAAATTTCGCGCCCATCCCCCCATCCAGGCCGGAACGATGTAACGTTCGTACGCGTCGGGGCCGCTTTCGGCGATCTGCCATCCGGTCTGTTCCATCAGGTCCGCCATTCCCCTCTCCATCCTTCCGATGTCATTCCGGGGCGACAGGGCGCCCCTGATCTCCCCGACAATTTCAAAACCCTCGCGCACGGGCGGGGCCGTTCGCATCGGACCATCAACTCTCTGAATTGCGTTGAGAATCCGGCAGGTGACGAGGAGGCCCTCTGTCAGATTTTCACCACTCCTGCATTGACACAAACATAAGAGTCACAAGGCAGCTCAACGCACTTAAGCCCCGGCGGCCTTTGGGTGTTGAAAAAGCGGAGGAAATGCCGACGTCCGGAATCGCCCGACCACAGGCACACAGGCCTGTGCCGATGCTTTTTTTTCAAATCCCGGACGCCCGCTCCACTCCTCTTTCGGGGGACTCGTCTGCCGGATTTCTGATCACGAGCCGGTGCTTCGCTGGAATACCGGTCCTCAGGCTTCCTGCCCGCCGGTGTCACGCAGCACCATATAAACCAGAGTTTGGTTAAGCAACCGGTAGGCTATCTCGCCGAAGGTGATCGGACCGATGAAATCCCCAGTCCGCTTCCCGTCCAGGCGTCCATAAATGAAGTTCTGAATGCAATTCATCGACAGGGTCGGATCGACCCTTGTTCTGCCGATCTCAAGGGCAAGCGCCGCCTCGTAATCGTCGAGCGGCCGCGCCAGACGGTAGTCAACATCCGGAAACAGCGGCGCGTAGAAATCGACGCAGCCTTCCCGGGACAGGATAGATTTGATCGACACATTGACCATCGCGCCCGAATAGTTGGCCACCAGAGGAAGCTGGCCGTCGATTCCCTTGTCGGCGAAATAGTCCGTAAGCATAACGTCACGCCCGTTGACGCGCGCCTTGTGAATTCTGAAACCGGCATGATCGACCGTAATGGTATCGCCATCCCCTTGCGTGAACGGATTGACGATCCCGACCTCCGCCGAGATATTGTCCACAAGGACTGCGTGCAGGCAAAGGGCGGCGTCGCCGGACCAGCGCCCCGTCCGGCCGTCAACGACCTTCGGTGTCACCTGACCGAACTCCCCCAGAGCGACGCCGGAAATCCATCCGACCAGCGGACGGTCGAACACCCCCCGATAGCCCGGAACGGTTTCCGCGAAAACGTGATGAACCCGGGAGAATGCGGGAATGATGATGAAGGAAAAGCCGTGATTGGGCTCGTCCTCAAGAATACGCGGCAAATCGTCTTCGTCGTAGAAGCGGGTACTGAAGGAGATGACCGAGCCGGGCAACGTACTGGCGAATATTTTATCGCGGGTCATGGTTCCGCCCTCCTCCCCGATAAAATAAGGGATGGTTCCCCCAACCCAGTTTCCCCGGTGTACCCGCCGAAGCAACATCTCGTCACCTGCCAGCAACAGCCTTTCGCCGGCAACGATGAGGGCATTGACCTCGTCCACCGAAAGCATCGCTCGCATTACTTCGACTCCTGCCCAAAAATGGCTTCGATATCCTTCTGCGCCAGCTTTTCATTCTTCTTGAAGAATGCATAAGCCTCGTCGATCAGTTGGCCAATGCTTTCAGAGGACGGATCGATCTTCGCGCGCCCCGTCACCCGCGTAATAAAGAATTTCGTCGCCAGAAGCGTGAAAGACACCTTCACCTTTCCGCAAACGAGTTCTTTCCATCTGGGATGAGTCTTCGGTGGCAGCATCTGGTTTTGTTCCCCATGGTGACAATCGAATAGACGGCCAGCTGCGTTTCACCGGATTATCCGCGCATTTCCCGTCCGAGGGTAAGCTCATTATCCCTGGACACACCTTTTCGCCCAGCTTGCATCGAACCGGCGTCCCGGCCGCGGCCTTTCAGGCTTGCCGGGACGTCGGTCTCGGGATGACGGCACTCTGACGGAAGTGCGGTGGACGCCTGACGAATGGCGGTAACGCCATCCGTCAGAGCTCCGCCTTTCACATCATGGCCGGTCAGAAGGGGACCAGAAGCCTCGTCCAGAACTCATTGCCGCCAACATAGTTCTCAGTCTTGATGTTCTCGTGGTAATAAGCCTGAAGGATCACCGGGCCAAAATTGTATCCGACGATCGGCCCGATCGCATATTTCCGGGCTTCGCTGTTGGCGAGACGTGTCCTGGCTCCATTCCAGCCGGTGACCTCGTCCTTTTGCAGCTGAGTCAGGGCATAGCCGCCAACACCGAATGTCCATTTCCCAAGCGTCTTTGTGGCGCTGTATTCGGCGATGAACTGGTCACCCGAACCATAGTCCTTGTATGCGGAGGAATCGGCGCTCTTCTCAAAGTTGACGTCATAGGTCAGCAACAGATTCACCGCCCAGCCATCGTGGAGCCAGCTCACACCGATGCCGGGTTCCACCGCCCAATAGCGGTTGGAGTTCTTGACCGCCATCCGGTTGTCCTTGGAACCGTCGGGAAGCCAGACCCCGATCTGTGTCGCGACATGAAAATCATGCGGCAGGGACCAGGACAGGACGGCGGGAACGATCAGGGTGTCGTACCAGCCGTTTCCGGACCCGAGATTGGGTCCGTTGGACAATGTCGCGCCCCCGGTCGTGGTGATGTTGGTAAAGGGTTGCGCCACGATCACCGCATAATCCGCCCCCAGAAACCGGAGACCCGGCACCCATTCGATGATCGGAACGTCGACAAAGGCGTCGAGACGGACCGGCGTATCCTTGCTGCCGGGACTGTAGAGATGGGTCGGCGAGTAGAATGTCTCGTTGACGGCGTAGATCCCCTCCGGCGGGACCATGCCGGACGTCAGACCTTCGGTGACACCGGGAAGGCGCGTCGTCCAGTTTTCCGCCGCGAGTGCCTGCCCCCCGACGATGACTCCACCCACTGCAAGTACTGTATTGAGTATCTTGTTCATGGAGCGATCTCCCGACCTCTTTTAAAGATCGGAAAACGCTAACACCGAAAAACACACCCCGTCTGTCAGATTGCCGACAATAACAATACATATCGTTTTCCACTAATGTCATATTATTACTTGCAAATGAACATCTATCAGATTCATCAAGACAATGAGTTGGGAACGTATTTTTAATTGTTCCAGATAAAGAGAACCCATTAACGGAGCCTTTTGCCTCCTTCTTCTCAATGAATAGTGATATTTTTGTCACATTGCTCTTTCGCACATCAGCCGGTCCCGGAAACACGCCCACAACATTATTTTCCCCCGGTCACGAAAAGAACTGTCCGCCATCTGACAGACAGAACCACCACCAACCTCCTAGAATCCACCGGACAGGACGCACCGGAACGACAGCGGCCATCGCGGGTTTGTTTCGGAAAAGACATGACCGGGCGCGGCGGATCCTCCGCCAACGCACCGGGTCCAGAACGGGCACGGGAGAGCGGACACGATGATCGACCCCTTCGGCCGGACCGTCACCTACCTTCGCCTTTCGGTCACCGACCGTTGCAATCTCCGCTGTTTTTATTGCATGGGGGGAGATCCCGATTTCCTTCCGCACCGCGACGTCCTGACAATCGAGGAACTGGCGCGCGCGGCCCGGTGTTTCATCCGCCAGGGTGTCTCGAAGCTGCGCATTACCGGAGGCGAACCTCTGGTCCGCCGCGGCGTGCTGGACCTCATAGCGGAGCTGGGCCGGGAGATTTCCGCCGGCCGGCTGTCCGAACTGACCATGACCACCAATGGTCTCGGCCTCGCCATCGCCGCGCCCAGGCTCCGGGACGCGGGAATGCGCCGGGTCAATGTCTCCCTGGACACCCTTGACACGGACCGCTTCGGTCGCATCACCGGCGGAGGACGGATCGACCGCGTTCTCCAGGGAATCGGCGCGGCCCGTTCGGCCGGGCTTCAGGTCAAAATCAATACCGTCCTGCTTCCCGACACCAGCGATCGCGAGATCGATTCCCTGATCGCCTGGGCCGGGTCGGAGGACATGGCCCTGACATTCATCGAAGCAATGCCCCTCGGCGGGCTGTCCGGCCGGCCGGCCGGAGATTTTCCCTCCCTGCGCGCTTTCCGCGAAAGGCTTGCCACGCGATGGACGCTTCTCTCAACCACCCTGACCACCGGTGGACCGGCCCGCTATGTCCGTGTCGCGGAAACCGGCGGCACTCTGGGATTTATCGGGGCGTTGAGCGGTTGCTTCTGTGACCGCTGCAACCGCGTCCGGATGACCTCCGCCGGTTGGGTGACCTGGTGTCTCGAAGGAGATGACGGGCTTGACCTCCGTTCACTGCTGCGCAAAGGCGCCGATGACCCGGCAATCGAACAGGCGATTCTCACGGGTCTCGCCCGGAAGCCCGGACACCATCATTTTTCCGAACGTCAGCGGAGCGGACAGTCCGCCCCGCCGGACAGCAAGGAACGCTGGCGCATGAACCGGACCGGAGGATGAACCGCGAAACACCCCTTTGATCCACCCGCAACCGATCACGACGCGAGGTCCCGATGGACATTTATGAGGAAATCGTCCGGCTCCGGCGCGAAGGGCGCAAAGGCGCTCTGGCCACCATCATCACCACCCAGGGATCCATCCCGTCCTACTCCTCGGCGAAAATGCTGGTTCGTGACGATGGTTCAATCGTCGGCACCATCGGCGGTGGATGCGTCGAAGCCGAGGTCATCACCGGCGCCCGCAAAGTAATGGAACAGGAAAAGCCCGACGTCCTGGAATTCAGCCTCAATAAAAACCCGGGGTACGATACCGGGCTGATCTGCGGAGGCACCCTGGAGGTTTTCGTGGAACCCATTCTCAGTGACCCGATTCTGTATCTCTTCGGTGCCGGACATGTTGGACTCAATACCTGCCGGGTCGCCGCGCTGGCCGGTTTCAAGGTCGCCATTGTCGACGACCGTTCTTCCTTCGCCAATGCCGACCGCTTCCCGGACGCCTGGGCCGTCCATGCCGACGACTGGGATCGCGTCATGGCGTCCCTGGCCCCGCCGGACGGCGCCTATATCGTGATCGCCACCCGCGGCCATCGTGAAGACCTGCGCGTCCTGCGATGGGCGATCGGCACCAATGCCCGCTATGTCGGGATGATCGGTTCGAAGCGGAAGATCATCACGCTTTGCAAACAGCTCGTGACCGAAGGTGTCCCCACGTCGGCGCTGGAAGGACTGCATGCGCCGGTCGGGCTTGATATCGGGGCCACCACGCCCGAGGAAATCGCCGTCGCCGTGGTGGCCGAATTGATCGCCGTCCGCCGCCGGCGCGAGGCGGCCGTCCCCATGCGCTATCCACGACTGGTGGCGGAGGAAAAACACGCCCAACCGGCGGTCTGACAGCCGGGTCTGCTTCTTTTCGCGTCCCTTTTCATATCTTCGATGACGGGAGATCCAGGAAATGCAGCGAATGACAGTCAACATCAACGGCGTCGACCGGGTCGTGGTCGCCGATCCGGGCGCGATGCTGTCCGACGTTCTTCGGAACCAGCTTCTGCTGACAGGATGCAAAATCTGTTGCGATACCGGCCAATGCGGCACCTGTACCGTGATCGTGGACGGAAAGCCGATCAAATCCTGTCTGACGCCGATGTCCAAGATCACCCCCAACACCCGAATCACCACGATCGAGGGACTGGGAACGGGCGACGACCTGCATCCCCTCCAGATAGCCTGGATGGCCCATGGCGGCGCGCAATGCGGCGTCTGCACCCCCGGATTTCTGATGTCGGCGAAAGTCCTTCTCGACCAGAACCCCAGTCCGACCCGCGCCGAGGTCAGAACATGGTTCCACCGCAACCGGAACCTCTGCCGCTGCACGGGATACAAGCCGCTGACCGACGCCGTGATGGACGCCGCCGCCGTGCTTCGCGGCGAAAAACGCAAAGAGGATCTGCTGTTCCGGCCCGCGGAAAACGGCAGCATCCTGGGGTCGGCCTATCACCGCCCGTCGGCCCGGGCAAAAGTCACCGGGCAGTGGGACTTCGGCGCCGATGTCGCCCTGCACATGCCTCCCGACACGCTTCGTCTCGCCCTGGTCCAGGCGAAGGTCTCGCATGCCAACATCACCGCGATCGACACCAGCGAGGCCGAAACCATGCCCGGCGTGGTCAAGGTCGTGACATGGAAAGACGTGAAGGGCAAAAATGCCATCACCGGCCTGATCACCTTCCCCACCAACAAGGGCGACGGTTGGGAGCGCCCGATTCTCTGCAAGGAAAAGGTCTTCCAGTTCGGTGACGCGATCGCCATCGTCTGCGCCGATACCGAGGCCCATGCCCGCGCCGCCGCCGACAAGGTCAAGGTCGATCTTGAGGTTCTCCCCGCCTATATGAGCGGCTTTGCCGCGCTGGCGCCCGACGCCATCGAAATCCATCCCGGCGTTCCCAACGCCTATTATGAACAGGGCGTTGCCAAAGGCGGCGACACCGCCCCCCTGATGGAGTCCGCGGCCTATACGGTGGAACTGGCGACCTATTGCAGCCGCCAGCCGCATCTGCACCTTGAACCGGACTGCGGCGCCGCCTTCCTGGACGACGAGGGCGTCCTGACGATCCTGTCAAAAAGTATCGGCCTGCATCTGCATCATGCCATGATCTGCCCGGGCCTCGGGGTGGAGCCCGATAAACTGCGCCTGATCCAGAACGGTACCGGCGGGACCTTCGGATACAAATTCAGCCCGACCATCGAGGCGCTTCTGGGCGTCGCCTGCCTGGCGACCGAACGGCCGGTCTCACTGGTGTACAACCAGTATCAGAACATCACCTACACGGGAAAACGCTCTCCGGGCTATGTCGAATCGAAGTGGGGCGCCGACAAGGACGGCAAACTGATCGCCCTGGAATATGACTGGTGGATCGACCACGGCCCCTATTCCGAATTCGGCGATCTTCTGACCCTTCGACAGGCCCAGTTCGTCGGGGCCGGGTATGACATCGCCAACATCCGCGCCCACGGGCAGACGGTCTGCACCAACCATGCCTGGGGGTCCGCCTTCCGCGCCTATGGTTCGCCACAAGCCTTCCTCAACGGCGAAATCGCCATCGATATGCTGGCCGAAAAGATGGGGATGGATCCCCTGGAGCTGCGCCTGCGCAACTGCTATCGCCCGGGATCGACGACGCCCACGGGACAGGTGCCGGATGTTTTCTGTCTGGAAACCCTGCTGACCATGATGAAACCGAAATGGGCGGAGGCGAAGGCCCGTTGCAAATCGCTCTCCACGGAAAAGATCAAACGGGGGGTCGGATTGTCCATCGGCATCTATGGCTGCGGCCTCGATGGTCCGGACAGTTCCGAGGCGGCGGTGGAACTGACCGCGTCGGGAGTCACCGTGTTGAATTCGTGGCAGGATCATGGGCAGGGAGCCGACCTCGGCGCTCTCACGATCGCCCATGAAACCTTGCGTCCCCTTGGCCTGAAACCGGACGACATCCGGTTGTTGATGAACGACACCCGTCTGCCCAACAGCGGACCATCGGGCGGCAGCCGGTCCAACGTCTTTACCGGGAATGCCATCAAAGTCAGTTGCGAGATGCTCCTGAACGCGATGCGCAAGCCCGACGGCAGCTACCGCACCTATGCCGAAATGGTGAAGGAGAACATCCCCTTGCGCTACGATGGCAAATGGGTGGCGGCCGCCTGCACCGCCTGCAGTTCGGAGACGGGCCAGGGAGATCCCTTCCCGGTCTATATGTATGAGGTTTTCATGCCCGAGGTCGAGGTTGACGTCGACACCGGCGAGACAAAGGTCGTCAAGTTCACCACCGCTGTCGATGTCGGCACCATCATCAACAAGGCCACGGTCGACGGCCAGATCTATGGCGGCCTGGCCCAGGGGATCGGCCTTGCGCTGACCGAGGACTTCGATGATCTCGAACGGCATACGTCGCTCCGGGCGTGCGGGATTCCCTATCCACTCGATATTCCCGACGACATCGAGATCCTTTATCTCGAAACCCCGCGCCCGATGGGTCCGTTCGGCGCGGCCGGCGTCGGCGAGGCGCCGCTCACGGCCCCGCACCCGGCTATTCTGAACGCCATCCATGATGCGGTCGGGGTCCGGATCTTCCGTGTTCCGGCCCTGGCGGAGGTGGTCAAGGATGCCATCGAGGCCCGGAAGGCAAAGGAGGCCGCGCCCGTATAACAGATGTCGAGCCCGTTGCCGACGCCGCCCCCCGGCGCCGGCAACGCCCCCTTTATCGGATGGAAGGACCCGGCAATGCCCCTGGAACGGCAAAGAGTGCAGGATCTGGAGGCCCGCTGCATCGAGGAACAGCCCCCGGCCTGCACCGCCGGCTGCCCGATCCATCTGGATGTCCGGGGCATGACCGACCGGCTGCGGACCGGCGACATGGCGGGCGGCTTCGCCATCGTCGCGCGGTTTCTTCCGTTTCCCGGCATCCTGAGCCGGATCTGCGATCACCCCTGCGAACTGGTCTGCCGCCGCGAGGAGGCCGGTGAATCTGTGCGGATCAACGACCTGGAACGGGCTTGCGTCGATCATGGCTACAAGGCGTCGGCCCTACCCCGTCTCCAGCGTGCCCAGAAGCGCCGCAAGGTGGCGGTGATCGGGGCGGGTCTCAGCGGCATGACCGCCGCCCAGGATCTGGCGTTGAAAGGACATGAGGTGGTGGTGTTCGAGGCGGAAAGGCATGCCCTGCCCCGGATCCGTGCCTGGAAGCGTCCGCCTCTGCCGGAGATCCTGATCGAAACGGACCTGGCGCTTGCGACCGCCGCCGCGGTGACGATCAGAATCGCGACAGCGGTCGGACGGGGCCTGGACATCGCCCCCGACCGGCTTCTCACGGACTATGACGCCGTCTTTCTCGCCGCCGGGGCAAAAGCGTCCATCGTGCTGGCCGGGGAGTTCGGTGTGTCGCGGGCGCAGGATGGCCGGCCCGAGATCGACCCTCTGACCTTCGGAACCAGCCATCCGAAACTCTTTGCCGGCGGATCCCTGCGTTACACGCCGGCGGTCTACTCCCCCATCACATCGACCTACGACGGCCGGTGCGCCGCCTTGTCCATCGACCGGCTGTTCCAGGGGGCGTCATTGGTTGCCAATCGCGACGGCCAGGGCCCCTATCCAACCCGGCTGTTCACCCGGACGGAGGGATATCCACCGCTTCCCGCCCTGCCCGCGGCCAATCCGGCCCGGGGATATTCCGCCGCGGAGGCCCAGGCCGAGGCTGCCCGGTGTTTTCCCTGCCACTGCCTGGAATGTATCAAGGTCTGCGATTTTCTGGCCCATCACGGCTCCTATCCGAAGCGATACATCCGGGAAATCTATAACAACGACGGGATCGTCAAGGGCGCCCGCAAGGCGAACCGGCTGGTCAACAGTTGCAGCCTGTGCGGTCTGTGCGAAGCCGTTTGCCCCGAACATCTTCCGATGGGCGACTTCTGCCTGGAAGCCCGGCAGAGCATGGTCGGACAGGGAAAGATGCAACCGTCCTTCCATGATTTCGCGTTGCAGGACATGGCCTTCAGCACCGGGGAGGATTGCTCTCTCGCCCGTCACCAGCCCGGCTTCACCAAAAGCGCCGCGCTTTTCTTCCCCGGCTGCCAGCTCGCCGGCTCGTCTCCCGATCACGTGGCGGCCGTCTATGCCCATCTTTGCGACCGGCTGGACGGCGGTGTCGGCCTTTTGCTCGGATGCTGCGGGGCTCCGGCACGATGGAGCGGCCGCGAAGCCCTGTTCCGGGACACACTGGAAACGCTTGCCGGGCAGTGGCGGAGCCTCGGCCGGCCCGATGTCATTACCGCCTGTTCAAGCTGTTTTTCTCTGCTGCGGACCCATCTGCCGGACATGACCGTGCGGTCACTCTGGACCACGCTGGAGAGGACGGGACTGCCGGCCGGAGTCGGGCTCCCTCACCGGACAGCACCACAAGGGGCGGTCCTCGCCATCCACGATCCCTGCACCACCCGCCATGAGCCGGATGTCCGGGCGTCCGTCAGAGCCCTGGCCCGATTGAAGGGCCTCGCCGTCACCGAGATCGGCGACCCTGAACTGACCAGTTGCTGCGGGTTCGGCGGCCTGATGTCCTTTGTCAGCCCGCGGGTTGCCGATCTGACATTGGACCGGCGCGCGGCCGCCGGCTCCGACGATTTTCTGACCTATTGCGCCATGTGCCGCGACAATTTCGCGCGGCGGGGAAAACGCGCCCTCCATCTTCTCGATCTGCTGTTCGACACGGGGGGCGACCCCGCATCCCGTGCGGATCCGGGATTTTCGAGCCGCCAGGAAAACCGGGCGCGGCTGAGGCAGCGCTTGCTGGCCAGCCTGTGGGGGGAGGCACCAGAGCCTTCCACCGACGCGCAACCCGCGGTCCATCTGGCCGATGACGTCAGGGATCTCGCGGAACGACGCCAGATCCTGATGACCGACGTGCGGGCGGTCATCGTCCATGCCGAGGAGAGCGGCGACAGATTCCTGGACGGGGACAGCGGTCATTTCCTGGCCTGCCTGAGACCGAGGACCGTCACCTTCTGGGTCGAATACGCGCCCTGTGACGACGGTTATCAGGTCTTCGGACTTTACAGCCACCGCATGACGGTGGGGCCGGAGGGCCGGCCTTGACCGCGCCCGATCCCTCCCGGCTGGTCTGTGCGCGTTGCGCGGTGCCCTTGTCGCCCGGGAAAGTAACCGTGTCCTACATGGGCAGCTCCTTCGAGGTCGAACTGCCCCGTTGTCCCCGCTGTCTGCGCGCCTTCGTGCCCGAGGACCTGGCTTTGGGCAAGATGGCGCAGGTTGAACAGGCGCTGGAGGAGAAATGACGGCCGTCGTCCGCCACATCGGCAACACGCCCTTCGAACGGGGAGCCTGTGAGCCCTTCCCCGACTTTCAACTGACGCCGGGCCTTCAACTGACGCCGGGCGGAGACGCCCTCACCCGGCGCGCCATCGATCTGGGAGGCTGGCGCCCCGGTGATTTCGTGCTCGATATCGGGTGTGGAGGGGGGCGCGGCCTTCGTATTCTGGCGGACAGCGGCATCGTCGCCCTGGGGGTCGATCATGATCCGGAACAACTCCGCCGGGCCGGCGCGCAAGGATCGGCGGCCGGACTGATCCAGGCCGATTCCCGGGATCTTCCCCTCGCCTCCGCCTGTGCCGGCGGCATTTTGAGCGAATGCGCCTTTTCATTGATGCCGGACGGCACGGCGACGGAGTTTCACAGGGTTCTCCGACCGGATGGCGTTCTGGTGATGACGGACCTGTTTTCGAGAAGCACGGCCGGCCCTCCGGCCGCCGCCACGGCGCCCCGCTGCCTGCGCGGTCTCAAAAGCCGCGACGGACTGATCGGCGCCATCGAGACCGCCGGCTTTTCCGTCGTAATCTGGGAGGATCATACCGACGCGCTCAACCGGCTGGTGGCACAGGCTATCCTGACCTGTGGATCGACAGCGGTGTTCTGGGGCCGGGGACCGGAGGCGGCAGCGGCCCGGGATGCGGCCCGCGCCCTGAGGCCCGGCTACGCCCTTCTGGTTGCCCGTAAAAAGGGCGGACCGGTGTCGGAGTGAAGAAGGGGGACCAAGCATGACCGATGACACCTTCCGCGTTCTGGAACTGGTTCTGCAAGGGTTCAATTGCAGCCAGATCTTAGCCATTCTCGCGCTCGATGCCCTTGGCCGCGAGGATCCCATGGTCGTTCGCGCCATGTCGGGACTGGTCGGCGGCATGGGATGCGGGAAAACCTGTGGAACCCTGACCGGGGCCTGCTGCGTCCTCGGACTGTATGCCGGACGGGGGACCGCGGATACCGAGGAGGCCCCTGAACTGTCCCTCATGCTGGCTGAACTGAACGACTGGTTCGACGCGGAGTTTGGTGGCCGCTTCGGCGGAACGACCTGTGACGACATCACCGGAAAGGACCCCGGACTTCGTCTGGAACGCTGCCCGCAAATGATCACGGATACTTTCAGGAAGATCGCGGACCTTCTTGTTTTTCATGGATTTTCCCCAGCGTCCCTGAGCCGTGGAGAAAATGAATGAGCGAATGCTGCCGCCCCGGCGGACCGGTTCCCCCTCCCGAACGGACGGGCCCGCTGGCGGGGCTGGTGCTTGCCGCGGGGCTGTCGTCGCGCATGGACGGTTTCAAGCCGCTGATGCCCCTGGCCGGAATCCCCCCGATCGAAAGGGTGGTGAAAACACTGAAAAAAGGCGGACTGTCTTCGGTGACCGTTGTCATCGGCCATCACGCCCTGGAGATGGAGCCCGTTGTCCGCGCACTTGGCGCCGTCCCGGTCGTCAACAGCCGTTATGAGGAGGGGATGTTCTCTTCGGTCACGGCGGGGCTCAGGGCGTTGCCCCGGCAATGCGCCGGCTGTGTCCTGCTGCCGGTCGACATCCCCCTGGTGCGTCCCGACACGATTGCGACGCTGGTCTCGACCTTCGCCAGCGACCGGCCGGGAATTCTTTATCCGTCCTTCCGGGGACGGCGCGGTCATCCGCCGGTCATTGCAAGACATCTGTTCGCGGCCATTCTGGAGGATGACGGCGCCGGCGGGCTTCGCGCCATCCTCGCGCGCCATGCCGCCGAGGCCATGTCGGCCCCGGTCTATGATGAGGGAACGACGCGGGACATGGACACCCCGGAGGACCGCCGGCGGCTTGAAGCGGAGTTCCGGCGGCCGACGGACCCGGAAGATCCGAACCATCGCGACCTGCCGACCCTGACGGAATGCGATGCCATTCTCGCCGATCTTCAGCCCTCGGCCGACGCCCGGGCGCACGCCCATGCCGTGGCGGCGACTGCCGCCATGCTGTGCGAAAGCCTGCGGGAGCAGGGCATTCCGCTCGACGCCGGCCTCATCCAGGCTGGCGCCCTTCTGCATGACATCGCCAAAGGACGCCCCGGCCATGCCACGGCGGGCGCCAGACTTGTGGCGAGGTTGGGCTTCCCGGCGGTGGCGCCCCTGGTTGCCGCCCATTCCGATCTTGATTTTCATGGATCCCGGCTCGATGAGAGCGCCCTGGTCTTCCTGGCCGACAAGCTGGTCCGGGGAGACAGTCTGGTGTCGCTTGAGCAAAGGTTTTCAGAGACGTTCCAGCGTCTTGCCGGGAATCCCGGAGCCGTGGCCGCCGCCCTTACCCGGCTGGGGGTCGCCGAGGCGATCGCAAGGACCATCGAACGGGAGACAGGCCGGCCGGTCGCGGACATATTGACCCTCCCGTCGGCCTCAGGATGTGAAAAACCGGCGTCCGTCTCAGGACCGCGCATCCTGTCGGTTACGGAGAGTCTCTGTCCGATCTGTCTGCGCAGGGTCAGGGCCGAACGGGTCGAGGAAAATGACGCGATTCACCTGCGTAAGACCTGCCCGGATCATGGGGCGTTCTCCACCGTTCTCTGGCGTGGCGCCGCATCCTACCCTGACTGGGGACGCCACGCCCCGGAACCTGTGCCGGTGCCCGCGGCGGAGACCCCGGCCGGCCGGGGATGCCCCTATGACTGCGGCCTCTGTCCCGATCACCGCCAGCAAAGCTGTTGCGTTCTGCTTGAGGTCACGACCCGTTGCAATCTGTCCTGCCCCGTCTGCTTTGCCGGAGCGGGCGGAGCAACCGGCGGCGATCCTGATCAGGCGACCTTGCGATCCCGGCTCCAGGCGCTGCGCGATCGCAATCGCCCGGTCAACATCCAGCTTTCCGGCGGCGAACCCACGTTGAGGGACGATCTCCCCGAAATCGTCGCCATGACGCGGGAGATGGGATTCCCGTTTGTCCAGCTCAACACCAACGGGATCAGGCTCGCCCGCGACGCGGGCTATGTCCGCCGCCTGAAGACCGCCGGTCTCGATTGCGTCTTTCTGCAATTCGACGGCCTTACGGACGAGGTTTACCGCACCCTCCGCGGGGCGGATCTGCTCGACATCAAGATCCGGGCGATCGAGGCCTGCGCTGAGGCCGGTCTGGGGACTGTCCTGGTCCCGGTCCTGGTGCCGGGCGTCAATGTGTCCCAGGTGGGTGACCTGATCCGCTTTGCCGCCGCCCGGACGCCCTGGGTGCGCACGGTTCATTTTCAGCCCATCTCCTATTTCGGACGGTATCCGCACCCTCCCGCCGACAAGGACCGCCTGACACTGCCGGAACTCCTCTCTGCGATCGAGGCGCAGGCGGAGGTGCCTGCCGAATCCTTCCGGCCGGGCAGCGCCGAAAATCCCTATTGTTCCTTCAATGGGGATTTTATCGTCGGACCGGAGGGATCACTGACGCCGGTCTCGTCGGGCAAATCCTCCTGCTGTTGTGGGACGACCGACGGCGACCGGGACGGGAACGCCAACCGGGACGGGGACACCAACCGGAACGGGGACGCCGACCGGGCGGAACAGGCACGCCGCTTCGTGGCGCGGCGCTGGGCGGCAACGGAAGACCGGGCGCCGGCGCCGGCGACCGGCGGCATGATCGACACAAGCAGCCTCGACGCCTTCCTGGAACGCCGGAAACGGAGCCTGTGCATTTCGGCGATGGTCTTCCAGGACGCCTGGTCGATCGATCTGGACCGGTTGCGTCAATGCTACATCCATGTCGCCATGCCGGATCGCACACTGGTACCGCTCTGCGCACTCAACGTGACCGGTCAGAACGGCGGCACGCTTTACCGGCGCGACGGATCATGACGATCACCGCCCTCGATTCCTGGATTGTCCGCCGCACGGGCGGGATCAGCGGCCCCCTTCGCTCCGACGACCTTGCCGCCTGGCAGACCTTGCGGCTTCGCGAAACGCTGGCCCGCGCGGTGGCCGGAAGCTCTTTCTACCGAAAACGGATGGCGGTGCCGGATCCTCTGGCGATCGACAGTCCCGCCGACATCGCCCGCTTTCCCTTTACGACGGCGGACGACCTGTCCGCCGATCCGATGGCCTTCCTTTGTGTCGGACAGGACGATATCGAACGGGTGGTCACCCTCAATACCTCGGGAACCACCGGGACACCGAAAAGACTGTTTTTCACCGCCGACGATCACGCGCTCACCGTCGACTTCTTTTATCACGGCCTCCTTCCCATGACCGCGCCGGGCGACCGCGTTCTGATCCTGCTGCCTGGCGGCCGGCCTGGCGGTGTCGCCGATCTGCTCTGCCAGGCGGTCCGCAGACGGAACTGCACCCCCCTGGTGGCGGGCGTGCCCGCCAATATCTCCGACATGGCGGCGTTCGCGGCCAGGAGCAACGCCAATCTCATCGTCGGATTTCCCGTGCCGATGCTGGCGATGGCGCGGTCCTGGAAGGAACAGGGACTTGCGACGGCGTCCATCCGGACAGTCCTTCTCTGTTCGGACCACATCGCGCCGTCCCTGCCGGGCGCCATCGCCGATCTCCTCTCCGTGGAGGTCTTTTCGGACTGGGGTATGACGGAACTGGCCTATGGCGGTGGCGTCGATTGTTCCTGCCATTGCGGCTACCATTTGCAGGAAGCGGATTTCCTGTTCGAAATCATCGACCCGGACACGGGCGCGCCTCAGCCACCGGGATGTTCCGGCGAGATCGTCGTCACCAGTCTGACGCGTCGCGGAATGCCGTTGATCAGATACCGGACCGGAGATATCTCCCACCTGATGCCGGGCCGTTGCCCCTGCGGCTCTGTGCTGAAACGGCTCGGACGGATCGCTGGCAGAAGGACCGGACTCATCCGGCTCGATGACGGTGTCATCGCCCTGCCCGATCTCGACGAAGCCCTGGTGCTTTTGCCGGATCTCGTCGATTTTACCGCCCGTTTCACAAGAGAAAACGGAAATGGCACACTTTGCATCCGTCCTCTCGTGGCCGGCGCCCTCTCCCCCGGACTCTCCCGCAGGGTCAGAGCAGCCCTGGAGGCGTCGCCCGGACTCCGGCCTCTCCTCGACAGTGGAAGGTTGACGCTCCGGGTGGAGGCGACACGCCGGTTCGGAGAGTTTGCCGGTGAGAAACGGGTGATTGCCCGGGAAGAGGCATCATGACCCGACGTCTTCTTGTCCTCGTCCGCCATGGCGCGACGTCGGCCAGTGGACGGAAAACCTATGTCGGTCAAAGAGATCTGCCGATCGATGCCGAAGGAACCCGGCAGGCTCTCCGGCTGCGCCGGATGCTGGCGTCCTGGTCCTTCGACATCGCCTTTTGCAGCGATCTCACTCGCTGCCGCCAGACTGCCGACCTCATTCTCGACGGACGCGACATCGAGATCGTCCCCCGTGCCGACCTCCGCGAGCCATCGATGGGGGAGTGGGAGGGATGCGGACGCGATGATATCGCCGCCGCCTTTCCGGCGGAACACGCCCTCAGGGAACAGGATCTGTTCGGCCACAGACCTCCGGGCGGGGAGAGCTTTGCCGACTGTCTTCCACGGGTGAACGGGGCGCTGGCCGATGTCCTCGCCCGGATCGCAACCGCCGCGCTGGTCGTCGGCCATGGCAATGTCAACCGGCTGTTGCTCTGCCAGATGCTGGGAATGCCGCCCGCGAACCTGTTCCGCCTGGGGCAGGATCACGGCTGCCTGAATATCGTGCGGATCGGAAATGACGGCTACCGGGTGCTGCGGATGAACATCCTGCCGTCGTGATGGGTCGGGAGAACCGTCATGCGAGGCATCTATTTCGACAATAACGCGACGACGCGACCGCTTCCGGAGGTCCTCGATGTCATGACAGCCTGTCTGACGGACGGGTTCGGCAATGCATCCGCTGTCTATCGACGCGGCCGCGAGGCCAGGGAGAGGATCGAGGCCGCCCGGGCATCGGTGGCCCGACTTCTGGGGGCGTCTCCCTCGGAAATCATTTTCACCAGCGGTGGCACCGAAAGCGACAATACGGCCCTGTTCGGGCTGTGCGGTCCGGGAGATCATCTCGTCACCACCGCGATTGAGCATGATGCCATCCTGTCCTGTCTGCGCCCCCTGGCCGAACGTCCGGTCTCCGTCACCCTGGTCCGCCCCGCCCCGTCCGGACGCATCGACCCGGAGGATGTCCGGCGCGCCCTGACGCCGCAAACCCGGCTGATCAGCGTCATGACCGCCAACAATGAAACCGGGGTTCTGCAACCGATTGAGGACATCGGGCGGATCGCGGCGGAAACCGGCGTCTGGTTTCACACCGACGCGGTCCAGGCGGCGGGCAAGATCGCGATCGACGTCGGACGGATGGGATGCCATCTGTTGTCGCTTTCGGCCCACAAGATCCATGGCCCCCAGGGGATTGGCGCCCTCTACATAAAGCGGGGCTCTCCGGTCCGCCCATTGGTTCTGGGCGGACATCAGGAACGCGGACGGCGCGCCGGCACAGAGAATCTGGCCGGAATCGTCGGGTTCGGCCGAGCCGCCGACGCGGCCCGCGACGGTCTGTCGGACGGCGCCGTCGCCCGCATTGCCGAATGGCGTCTGCGCGTCGAGCGGGAGCTTTGCGCACATATCGACGGACTGGTGATCAATGGCGGTGATGTTCCCCGGGTCTGCAACACCCTTAACCTGACAATCGACGGTGTGCCGGCGGACGCCCTGATGGCCGCGCTCGACCGCCGTGGAATCTCCATTTCCGCCGGTTCCGCCTGCCGGTCGGGATCCAAGGCGCCCTCCCATGTGCTCCGGGCGATGGGGCTGTCGCCCCGACAGGCGCGTTGCTCCGTCCGGATCAGTCTGGGGAAACTGAACAGCGGCGAAGAGATCGACTATTTTCTATCGATTTTCGCTGAGACGGTTCGCTGTCTGCGCAAGGATCCCCGCAGCACCACAATATAGCCCGCGAACCTGCCTACTCCACTCTGATTTACCAGGAAATCTCCTGTTTACTCCTGGCACTCGCCCCGGCCTCGGGGTCCGAGACACAGATTCGCCGAAAATTCCTCTTCTTTGTCACAACGAAGACTTCGTTATATTATGTAAATATATAGCGTATAAGGTCGATGGCCGAGAACAACTTGCACTTAGCTTGACTTCTTCAAGTCAAAAAGCTTTAATGGCATCGTCATTATTGTGCTCCTCGGGGTATGGGGTGAGCCATCCGATGTCCCGATGTTTCAGCATTCTCGACATTCTTGAAAATCCCGAACATGACAGCCTGTTCCAGGGCTTCACGCTGCGGCGAATCGAGGAGCGCGGCATTGTCTGCGATGCGAACTCCACGGAGAATGACGTGTTCATCGTCCTGTCGGGCGAGCTCCGGGTTTATTTGTCCTATGAAGGGCGGGAATTCACGGTCTTCACTCTGGAACCGGAGGCGGTTTTCACGACTCACTCGAAAATGACGGTGGTCGCGAAAACCCACTCCGAAATTCTTGTCACCAGTCTGCGCGCCTTCACGCAGGCCATCTCCACCGTTCCGGGCCTCGCCGTACCGATCATCGCCAGCATGGGTCAAGGACTGGCCAACACCATCGGCATCATCGAGGGTCTGGTTTTCCGGGATGTCCGCCATCGACTGATCCAGTTTCTCCTCGATCTTGCCGGCGAACGGGGCCGGCGCATCCAGACCGGCGTCCTGGTGACGGTGGACTGCAATACCGAGGACATCGCCACGCTGATCGGGTCCAGCCGCCAATCGACGTCGCTGATCCTGAATGAGCTGATCAAGGCCGGCTATCTGCTCCGCGTCAATCGCAAACAATTCGTGATCCGCGACCCCGACGCCCTGCGCGCCTTGACAGGCGCGGGCGATCTTCCCGCGCCGCCGAAATGGCACGAACGGCCGCAATCCGCCGGGGCACCGGATACCGGGCCGCCCCGGGAAAACCGCCCCTTGCGGAAAGCCGGCGGCCGGCAGAGGGTGATGCCTTAGAGCGTGGCGCGACGTCATCGCACCAGGCCCCTGGTTTTCCAGTGGCCTTTCGCTCCGCGGAAGTCCGGCTCAACCGCCGCAAGGGGCTTGAGGGCCTGTACAGATTGATCAACAGGCCCTCAGGACCAAGTCATGATATTCGGATCCGATCGGCGCGGACGGATATCCGTCCTCAGGCCCGGCGCTGAGCCGGCCGTCTGCTCCCTCGCATCCTCCATACCTGTCAGGCGTTCGGAAGAGTCACCACGCCGGCAGGATCGCACCCTTGAACCGGCTTTCGAGAAACGCGGCGACGTCCGGCGACTGATAAGCGGCAACCAGGGTTTTCAAAGCGGGTTTGTCCTTGTCGGCGGCTTTCGCGGCGATAAAGTTTTCATAGGGATTGTTCTGCCGCGGTTCCTGGACCAGCGCGTCCTTGCGCGGATCCAGTCCCCCATCCATCGCGTGATTGGTATTGATCACAGCGGCGTCGAGATCGGCAAGGGCGCGCGGAAGCAGGGCGGCATCCAGTTCGATGAGCTTGAATTTCTTCGGGTTGCCGGTCACGTCAACCAGCGACGGAGACAAGCCCTTTCCGGGCTGAAGGGTGATCAGACCGTTGGCCGCCAGCAGATTGAGGGCCCGCGCCCCATTGCTCGGATCGTTCGGGATGCCGATCCGTCCGCCATTGGGAATCGCATCCATCGCCTTGATCTTCTTCGAGTACAGGGCAATGGGCTCAATGATGGTGGCTCCGATCGGGACGATGTGGTAGCCGTGCGCCGCCGTCTGAGAATCGAGATAGGGCTTGTGCTGGAACGCATTGGCGTCGATCTCTCCGTTTTCCAGCGCCTCGTTCGGCAGCACAAAATCCGAAAAAACGACCAGCTCGACAGTCAACCCTTTGGTCGCCGCCACTTTCTTTGCCACCTCGGCGATCTCCTCCTCGGCCCCGGCCATAACGCCGAATTTCACCTTTTCGGCAGCCTGAAGGGATGGCGCCGCCAGCGCGACCACCAGTCCTACGGCCAGTGCGAGACCGTGCAGCCACGATTTTCCTTGTCCGCTCATCAGTTTTTTCCATTCAAGATATGTTGCTCACCCACGAGGACCGCCCCGTTTCCCGGGCTTCATATCGGCCTCCGCCGCGTCCCCGCACAACCTGAGGAGGGGCGGCCGGGCGCCATTTGACAGCCGCCGACATAACCTAACGCGTGGCGCCGGTCTTTTCTCATACTATTCTCAGGTTACATCAGCCAGTGCTGATCGGAACCGATCCGCGCAGCCCCCAGGCGCCCTTGAGCCAAGTTTCTCCGAAACCCTTGCCCCCGCCCGCTATCCACTCGCGGGCCCGGGGTGGGCCAGCCAACCGGCAATGAGCAATCCTCGCCGCCGGTTGGTATTACATCCTTGGTCACGACACACTCCCTTTCGTAAAAGTAGACGCGGAGAACTTTTCATTGCGTACGGGTTGGCGTACCGTAAAATCAGGTCATAATCAGCGTTTTGCTCCGGACAACAAAGCGATGACGGCGTCAAAAGGATCTCCCCGGACTTTCCGGAACGCGCTTTTTTTCTGCGCCGCCACACTGGCGTTTGCTCTTTCATGGGAAAGCGGTGCCGGACACTGTGTGGCGACCGCAACGGCCGCCGAGGCATCGCAGGGCAATTCCGGCTCGGTCCCCGCGCCTCTCAGCGACACCCTGTCGCGCCCGCAAACCCACGACAATCCGGCCCACGACAATCCGGCGGACGCCAAACCGTTGTTGCGCGAGCTGTCTCCGATATCCGGGGGCGGCCCAGGCCCCTCGCCGGTATCGCCCCTTTCCCCGTCGGAGGAACCCGGCCGGAGTGACCCGGCAGGACTGGATCTCGATCACACGCTTCCCGTCGCGCCGATGCCCGACGTCTTTTCCGTTTTGCGCAATGGCAAGAACTCGATCACCACGATCGATGCGATCGACGGCCTTGGCAACCCGGTCGGAATGGGGAATCGCGCCTTGTCGACCATCAATGAGATGGATCGGTCTCTCGATTCCTTTTCCGGTGGTTCGTCATCCCGGGGGCAATCCGGCGGCGTCACGGCCTCCACCGACCGGGCGGACCATTCCGACCGTCGGCAGGACCGGACGAAGGAGCGCAAGGAGGGGCTGATCTGGCGTATTCTCGACACTGCCGACGCCTGCCTGACCTTCGTGCGCGATAATCAGACGATGATCGTGGTGCTCGCATTGCTGGGCGCCTGCGTCGCTGCGGCGGCCAAACGGGCGAACCGCCCTGACCCGCAACGCCCGAGACGACGCCGCATCCGCCGCCGGACATCCTGGCAATAGCGGCCGGCGGGCCCAACGCCAGCCCGCCCCCATCCCCCGGATGCGCGCCCCCCGTTCTTGCGGGCCGGCTCATTCCCTGGCCGCGTCGACCGACCGCAGGGCGATGAAAAAGGCGGCCGCGCCGAGGACAACCAGCAGGGCATAATCGGACGCGGCGGCGGCCCCTCCCAGGGCCTCCGCCCGGATGGCCCGTGCCGCGTGGGTAAGCGGGACGAGATCGAGAATCCTCTGGGACCAGCCGGGCAGCCTCTCCAGCGGAAAGAAGGTTCCGCCCAGGAAAGCCATGGGAGTGATCACGAAATTGGCGAGCAGCGCCTGATCGGCATGGGATTTCACAACCATCGCCGACCAGACGGCGAGTGAGGCGAACACGAAGGCGTTGAGCACGACCGCCACCCAGAACAGCGGGCCGCAATGCATGGTGACCCCGAAGGCGGCACCGATGGCGACGATCAGGACGGTGGAGAGACCCGCCCGCGTTATGCCGGCCATCACCTCACCCGTGACAAAGGACAGATTGGTCAGCGGAGCCGCCTGAAACTCCTCAAAAATATGGGCATAAAACCGGGCGATATTGATCTCGCTCGACACTCCATAGGCCTGCGTCATGCTGCTCATGGCCACAAGGCCCGGGATCAGGAAATCGAGATAGCGCAGGCCTCCGACCGGCGATCCGGCGCCCAGAGCATAGCCGAAGGCAATGACATAGAGGACCGGCGACACCGACATGCCGAGACAGACGCGCCAGAACCGGCGCCTCAGCAGAAGCATCTCGCGCAGATAGACGGCAAGCAGCGGGCGCATCGTCAAACCTTCCGCCCGGTCATGGCGAGGAACGCATCCTCAAGATTGACCCGGCGGATGGTGACGGAGCCATCCCGTCCCCGGATGCCATGATCGGCCTCGGCGCGCGTCGCGAAATATTCGGTCTCCATATCCTCTTCCCCCAGCACGTCCACGGCCCAGGCGCCTACCCGGTTGATCAGATTGGCGGGACTGTCGATGACGACGATCCGCCCCTGATCGAGAAACGCCACCCTCTCGGCCAGGAACTCCGCCTCCTCGATATGATGGGTCGTCAGGAAAATCGTCGTTCCGTCCTGACGGATGCGTTTGATCAAGGCCCAGATCCGCCGCCGGATCTGGGCGTCGAGCCCCGCCGTCGGCTCATCGAGAAACAGAATTGCCGGGCGATGCATCAATGCCCGCGCGATCATCACGCGGCGTTTCATCCCGCCCGACAATGTTCTCACGGTCTGGTCACGCCGATCGGCCAGTTCGACATAGGCCAGCACCTCGGCGATCCGGTCCTGCCGTTCCCCCCGCCGCATGTCGAACAGGCGTCCATGGATGTCCAGGTTCTCGCCCACCGACAGATCGTTGTCGAGATTGGTCTGTTGCGGAACCAGTCCGGATCGCCGGCGCGCCGCCAGCGCGTCCGCTTCGATATCGCATCCGTCGAGAGAGGCGCGTCCGCCACTCCGTTTCGTCAGCCCGGTCAGGATCCGGATCGTGGTGGATTTGCCGGCCCCGTTGGGACCGAGATAGGCGAAAAGCTGTCCCTTTGGCACCGTCAGGCTGACCCCGTCCAGAGCCACCCGTTCCCCATAGGACTTTCTCAGGTCCTCGATGACGATCATCGCCCTCCGATCCCCCTCAAACCACCGCCTCCCTCGTTCCCGCGCGTTTCCGCCCGCCGGACGGGTCCGGCCAATCCCACACCCTTACCCCGGTTTTATCTTGACCGATAGAACGAGTTTTGAAACTAATCCTCCACACGCCGGTTCCCCGCTCACCCCGGGGAGGCAAGAGGGAACATGGAAGGCCGCTGACGGCCGGTCCATGGCTGCCCCCGCAACTGTGCGCGGCGAGCCCACGCGTCAACGTTGGACCACTGGATTTCCGGGAAGGTCGACGCGTCAGGGCCGGGACCCGCCAGCCAGGAGACCTGCCGGTGTCGTCACCCAACCAATGGGCGGGGCGTCCATGTGGTGCGGTCATACGCAGCGGTGGCAGTTTCGATCGGTGCGAAAACGGCTGCCGGGATTTGATCTCCCACCGTTTCCAGGAGCACCGCGCGACGGCGGCCGGTTGGACCGGCGGCGCCCGCACCAGGCGGGTCCCGCGTCCCCCGAATTCCGTTCCCGCTCCTGGATGTCGCGCCTTGCAAGGCGAGGATCCGCCGCCGTCATGGCGGGATCCGGCAGGGAGGTAAGGTGAGAACATGACCAGAACCGGAGTGATGATCTGCGGCCACGGCAGCCCGGACCACGAAGCCATCGTCGAATTCCGGACACTGGCGGATCAGATCCGCGACGCGATGCCCGATGCCCTGGTCGAGAGCGGCTTTCTGGAATTCGCCCACCCGACCATCGCCGAAGGACTGGAAGCCCTTGCCAGACACGGGGCAGACCGGATCCTGGCGATACCCGGCATCCTGTTCGCAGCCGGCCATATCAAGAATGATCTGCCCTGGGAGGTGAACCGGTTCGCCGCCACCCATCCCGACATCGATATCCGGCTGGGCCGCGAGCTCGGGATCGACAACAGGCTTCTCGAGGCGGCGACGCAGAGGATCGAAGCCGCCTTGGGGCTGGCGGCGACCGCTGTCCCGCGCGACGAAACCCTGCTGATGGTGGTCGGGCGCGGATCGACCGATCCGGACGCGAACGGCAATGTGGCCAAAGTCGCCCGCCTCCTCTGGGAGACCATGGGCTTCGCCAAGACAGAACTGGCCTATTCCGGGGTCACGACGCCGCTGGTCGAAACCGCGCTCGCCAACGCGGCAAGGCAGGGCTTCAAACGGATCGTCGTTTTCCCCTATTTTCTCCTGACCGGCGTGCTGATCAAACGGATCGCCCGCTGGACCGCCGAGGCGGCGGAACGCCATCCCGCCATCGACTTCGTGATGGCCGACTATCTCGGACACCACCCCCTGGTCGTCCAGTCCTTCGTCGATCAGGTGCGCGAACTGGAGGAGACACAGCCGGCAATGAACTGTCAGCTCTGCAAATACCGGCATCAGATCCGTGGTCACGAGGACGAGGTCGGGCAGCCGCAGGTCGCCCACCACCATCCCGAAGGTGAATGCCACTCCCACGGGCATCATTGATGACCGAAACGGCGCCCTGGCTGTTCGTGATCGGCATCGGCGAGGACGGCATTGCCGGTCTTTCCCCCGCCGCGCGCGCCATTCTCGCCGCCTCCGACGTCGTCGTTGGTGGCGAGCGTCACCTCGCCATGCTGGATGACCTCCCGGCCGAAAGGATTGTCTGGACAGCCCCCTTCTCCGCCAACCGCGACCGCCTCGCCGGAAATCGTGGCCGCAGGGTGGTGGTTCTGGCCAGCGGCGACCCCATGTGGTTCGGCATCGGATCCGTCCTGATCCGCTGGTTCGGAGCCACCGAGGTCCGGGTCGTCACACACCCGGGATCCTTTTCGCTGGCCGCCGCCGCCATGGGCTGGGCGGTGCAGGATTGCCGCTGCCTCACCATCCATGGGAGGCCGGCGGCCGCCCTGTCGCTCCACCTGTTTCCCGGGGCGCGTCTCCTGGTTCTGTCCGAAAACGCCTCCTCGCCCGCCGAGGTGGCGGACCTTTTGTCGGCTCAGGGTTTCGGCGGCAGCCATGTCACGGTCCTGGAGCATCTGGGGGGGACGGCTGAACGGCGTTTCGACGGCGCCGCCGCCGGCTGGCCGCATCCGGCCGGCGCCGATCTCAATGTCCTCGCCATCGAAGTGATCGCCAATCCCGGCTGGTCGCGCCGGCCGGCGGTTCCCGGACTTCCGGACGAGGCGTTCGACCATGACGGACAGATCACCAAGCGGGAAATCCGCGCCGTCACCCTGTCGGCGCTGGCGCCCTGGCCGGGTGCCCTGCTTTGGGACATCGGCGCCGGTTCGGGATCGATCGCGATCGAATGGATGCGCGCGGGGGGACGCGCCTGCGCGCTGGAACAGGATTCCGCCCGCTGCGCCCGGATCGGGGTCAATGCGTTGACGCTGGGAGTGCCCGGCCTCGAGATCATCGAAGGACGCGCGCCCGACGCCCTCGCCTCCCTGCCGCCACGCCCCGACAGCGTGTTCGTGGGGGGCGGCGTCACCAGTCCCCAGGTCCTCGACCTGTGCTGGAGGGCGCTTTCTCCCGGCGGACGCCTTGTCGCCAACGCCGTCACGGCCGAGGCCGAGGCGGCGCTACTCGCCTGGCAGGCCCGCCAGGGCGGCGATCTGGTGCGGATCGCCGTGTCCCGCCTGGGACCGACCGGCCGTTTCCAATGCTGGCATCCCCTGATGCCGATCACCCAATACATCGGATGCAAATCATGACAGGCACCCTTTACGGCCTGGGCGTCGGGCCCGGCGATCCCGAGTTGCTGACCCTGAAGGCGGCGCGGCTGCTGGCCTCCGTCCCGGTGGTGGCCTTCCCGGAACCGATGAGCGGCGACAGCCTCGCCCGCCGGATCGCCAAGCCCCATTTCAGACCCGGTATCGAGGAGATCCCGCTCCGGATGTCCTGCGATCCGGCGCAGCGCGACGACGACGGCTATGACCAGGGCGCCTCCATCGTCGCCGGTCATCTGGAGGCCGGCCGCGATGTCGCGGTGCTGTGCGAGGGGGACCCCTTTTTCTATGGCTCCTTCGCCTATCTGTTCGCGCGGCTCGGCGGACGGTTTCCGGTCAGCGTGGTGCCCGGTGTCGCCTCGGTGATGGCCTGCTCCGCCGCGCTGGACCACCCCCTGACGGCGCGTGACGACGCCCTGGTCGTCATCCCCGCGCCCCGGCCCGAAGCGGACATCGAACGGCTGCTGGAGGCGGCGGAAGCCGCCGCCATCATGAAAATCGGTCGCCATCTGCCCAAGGTCGTCGGCGTGTTGAACCGGCTGGGGCTTGCGGATTGCGCCCGCTATATCGAGCGCGCCGCCCAGCCGGGCCAGCGCATCCTGGCCATCGGCGAGGTCGAACGGGCTCCCTATTTCTCGATGATTCTGGTCCATAAAAGGGGAAAAGCGTGGATGTGATCCAACAGACGATCGCCGTCATCGCGGTCAACGCCGCCGGACGCGAGACCGCCTCGCGCATTGCCGCCCTGCTGCCCGGAGCCCGCCTGCAC
Organism: Telmatospirillum sp.; assembly: GCA_009712185.1. Lineage (GTDB taxonomy): Bacteria > Pseudomonadota > Alphaproteobacteria > Rhodospirillales > Magnetospirillaceae > Telmatospirillum. Next base: position 41,471 of record WASQ01000061.1, read on the forward strand.
GGACGGACCGGCCGGATCGATGACTGCGACGTCCCCTTCGCCGAAACCACCGCCCATGTCCGTCAACTTTTCGGCGACGGCGTCCCGGTCGTCGCGGTTTGCGCGGCCGGGATTCTGATCCGCGCGGTCGCCCCGCTGTTGCTCGACAAACGCGCCGAGCCTCCGGTCATCGCGGTGTCGCCCGATGGGGCGTCCGTGGTGCCGCTGCTGGGCGGCCACCACGGCGCCAACCGGCTGGCCCGCCATATCGCGGCCGGCCTCAAAGGCCATGCGGCGATCACCACGGCAGGCGATGTCGCGCTGGGACTGGCGCTCGACGACCCGCCCCGGGGATGGCATGTCGCCAATCCCGCCCTTGCCAAGCCGGTGGCGTCGGCCCTGCTGGCCGGCGAACCGGTCCGACTGGCGGTGGATGCGGCGCGCGGCCAGTCGGCCTGGATCTCCGCCCCCGGGCTGGGGACGGAGGGCGCGTTCGGCATCCATGTGACCGACCGGGCGGTCGAAAGCACGCGCGATCTGATCCTGCATCCGCCGGTTCTTGCTCTGGGCGTCGGATGTTCCCGGGGCGCGACCGCCGACGAATTGAAGGCCCTGGTCGCCGACAGCCTGGCGGACGCCGGTTATGCGCAAGGGTCGGTGGCGCTGGTGGCGTCGCTCGATCTCAAGGCGGACGAGGACGCGGTCCACGCGCTGGCCGCCGGTCTCGGCGTTCCGGCCCGCTTTTTCACACCGGCCGAACTGGAGGCCGAGACCCCGCGCCTCGCCAATCCGTCCGAGGTCGTGTTCGCCGAGACCGGTTGCCATGGTGTGGCCGAGGCGGCGGCGCTGGCCGCGGCCGGCCCGGGCGCCGAACTGGTGCTGACCAAGCGGAAATCAGCCATGGCGACCTGCGCGGTCGCCCGCTCGGCGGCGGCGCTGCATCCGCAGCGGATCGGCCGGCCGCGCGGCCGCCTGTTCGTCGTCGGTATCGGGCCGGGCGGCCCGGCGTCGCGCACCTTCGAGGCGGCCAGCGCCATCGCGCGCTCCTCCGATCTGGTGGGATACAAGCTTTATCTTGACCTGATCGCCGACATCTCGGCGGGCAAGACCTGCCATGCCGGCGCCATGAAGGCTGAGGAGACGCGGGTCCGCCAGGCGCTGGATCTGGCCGCCGAGGGCCGGTCCGTCTCCCTCGTCTGCTCGGGCGACGCCGGTATCTATGCCATGGCGACCCTGGTGTTCGAACTGATCGATCGCGAGGACCTGCCCGGATGGAACCGCATCGAGGTCAGCGTGATCCCCGGAATCTCCGCGCTTCAGGGGGCGGCGGCGCGTGCCGGGGCCATCATCAACCACGACTTCTGCGCTATTTCCCTGTCCGACCTGCTGACCCCCTGGCCGCACATCGAACGGCGGATCCAGGCGGCGGCGGAGGGGGATTTCGTCGTCGCCTTTTATAATCCGGTGTCAAAGCGCCGGCGGGAACAACTGCCGTCGGCGCGGCGGATCCTGCTCGGCCATCGCCCGGCCTCGACGCCGGTCGTCCTGGCACGCAATGTCGGACGCGACGGCGAAAGGATCACAGTCACCACCCTCGACGCCCTCGATCCGGCCGATGTCGACATGCTGACCGTTGTCCTGGTCGGCAATTCCGAAACCCGTACCGTCACCCGCGCCGGCAAGGTCTGGGCCTATACGCCGCGCGGCTACGCCAGCAAATGGGAGTGATCAGCGATGACCGTACATTTCATCGGTGCCGGCCCGGGCGCCCCTGACCTCATCACCGTCCGCGGCCTGAACCTGATCCGCCGTTGTCCGGTGGTCCTCTACGCCGGCTCCCTGGTTCCCGCCGAGGGCGTGGCGGACGCCCCGGCCGGCGCCCGGGTCATCGACACCGCGCCGATGACCCTGGACCAGATCATTGCGGAGATCGAGACGGCGCATGCGAACGGCCAGGACGTCGCCCGGGTTCATACCGGCGATCCGTCGATCTACGGCGCCATCGCCGAACAGATGCGCCGGCTTGACGCGCTTGGCATTCCCTATGACGTGACACCGGGGGTGTCCGCGTATGCCGCGGCGGCGGCGGCCTTCAACACGGAACTGACCCTGCCGGAAGTCAGTCAGACCGTCATTCTGACCAGGACCACGGTTCGCGCCTCGGCCATGCCGGAGCACGAGGATCTCGCCACCATCGGGGCCACGCGCGCCACCCTTGCGATTCACCTGTCGATCAACAACCTCGCCCATGTGGTGAAGGAACTGACGCCGCTTTACGGGGCGGACTGCCCTGTCGCCGTGGCCTACCGGGTCAGTTGGCCCGATCAGGCGTTCGTCAAGGGAACGCTGGCCGACATCCGCGACAAGGTCAAGGCGGCGGGATTCCAGAGAACGGCCCTGATCCTGGTGGGGCGGGTTCTGGACGGCGCCGATTTCCCCGACAGCCGCCTTTACGCCAAGGACTTCAGTCACGCCTCGCGGCCGGCTCAGGAACCGGCGGCCTGATCGCCGTCCTATCGGGAAAAAGCGGGCGGTTCACGGCCGGAATGCCACGAACCGCCCGTCAGGACTGTCTCCGGAACCGATGGAACATGGAAACCGGCTCCGGGACGTGTGATCAGCCCTACGCGGGAATCTTGACCATGCGACGGGATAAATTATGATCAGTTGTAAACTGATATAAAATTCTCCTTTCGCGATAGGCCGCCGTCGCGACCTCTTCCGATAGGATAGAGAGGTCTGCCCCATGTCCTGGTCCAGCCTATGGCCTTCGCGTCGCGCCTTCCTGTCTGACGAGCGCGGCGTTACCGGTCTCGTTGTCGCCTTCACCCTGACGACTATGGTCCTGATGCTGTTGTCCGGCATCGACATGATCCGTGTCCATATGATCAAGTCCAGAACACAGGCGGCCCTGGACGCGGCCGTTCTGGCGGCCGGACACGATCTTTCGGCCAATGACTGGCAGCAGCAGGGACGAACCTATTTCAATGCCAATCTGGGCAATGGCTATCTGGGCAGCACCGTTTCGAAAGCCCTGGCCTTTTCCAGCAAGGCAACCGCCAGCGGCGATCTGGTGACCGCCTCCGCCACGGTCACGGTCCCTCTGGTGACCGCGGCGTTTCTGCCCCTTGCCAGTTTCGACATCCCGGTTTCCAACACCGCCCAGCGCGTGGTGGCGGGCAAACTGGAACTGGCCTTAGCCATGGACAATACCGGTTCGATGGTCGACGACGGCAAGCTGGTGCAGATGAAACAGGCCGCGAAATCGCTGGTCACCGCCCTGTTCGGATCGGCGACCACCGGCGGCAATGTCTATATCGGACTTGTCCCCTTTACCGAAACCGTGCGCGCCGGTCGCGACTCCTCGGGGTTCGTTCATGCGGCCTGGCTGAAAGGGGGCAGGCCCGCTCACTATGCCGGCGCCGCCGACTGGGGTGGCTGCCTTTTCGAACGGTCTCAGAAAGGATTGTTCACCCTGGACGCCACGACACCGGCCGCCCTGCCGTTCGAGGATTGGGCCGCGTCCCATTACGACTGGATCGCCTCCTGGCGCGGCGGGTCCTGGGGCGCCAGCCAGCCGCCGCCGGCATTTTCGAATTGTGGGCCGGGCGGCTGCAACTATGTCTCGAATGGCGGCCCGGTCAACGGGACCCCGCCCCGGACCGACCGGAACGGTTACTATGGCTGCACGCAGACGCCGGTCACCTTTCTGTCCAGCGATCCGTCCCTGCTGAACGCCAATATCGATGCCATGGTGGCCAACGGCAGCACCATGATCAGTTCCGGGATGCTGTGGGCATGGCGCATGCTGTCGCCGCCCTGGCGGGACCCCGTGATCGGATGGGGCAGCGCGACCTTGCCGAAGGATCCCGCCACAACCCTGACCAAGGCCATCGTGCTGCTGACCGACGGCAACAACGCCCCTTCCTATGTGATGCCCGGCGGCGGTTGGGGCGGCGGCTCCGCCTATTACATGCTGGGCCCCTACCAGGGCACGCCGCAGTCGTCCTCAGGATCGGCCACCAACGCCAACGGCAATATCCTGTTCGCGGTCCCTACCGCCACCGCCACCGCCCCCATCCACGTCACCCAGGGCGGCGACCCGGATTCCACCAGAGCCGCCGCCGACATCCTGACATCGGCCTGCACGAACGCCCGCGCCGCCGGCATCACGGTTTTCACCATCGCGCTCAACACCGACGGGTCCGTCTCGGACAATACGCGGACGCTGCTGTCCAATTGCGCCTCCCTGCCGTCCTACTATTTCCCGGTGACCGACGCCGCGAACCTGACACGGGTGTTCGCTCAGATCACCAGCGCGCTTTCGGAATTGAAGCTGGTGAAGTGACCGTCCGGCATTGGACCGGCAAATGAACCGGTCCGATGCCCCATCCCGCCTGATCGACCGGCGGTCGCCGACCTTAAACCGGCAGTAAACGCCATGCGATATTTGCATTAATGAATTGCAAATATCGCATGGCGTTTCGACAAATTGTCGCACTGCGGGACCCTGTTCACCGACGGGACCATCATCTGTCGCCCAGGCGACATTTTTTCACAGACCGGCGTAATCCACATTCTTCCAGCGTCTTATCGCCGTTTTTATGTTTTTTCTATTTTTAATTTTAAACGTTTTTAGGTCTTATTTTCGTTAAATTTTTTCTTTTCCCGCTGTTCTGCGCAGATGCAAAAACCCGCCTCGTCCTGTTTTACCAATATATGACGGAAGTGCAGCGTTTGATCTAACGCAAAGCCATTGTCCACCGTGCAGATATTTTTGTTTGCAGCACGAACGCGCAATTCTCCTTTTACGAGAGTTGCCGTCAGGGGGCATTTATTGCCTTGAAAAATAAGAAGAAACGGCCCGCGCGACGATCGCGCGGGAACGGACGACTCATCTTTCGGGAGAGGCAACATGATCTGCACACTTCGCCGTTTCATCGACGATTCCCGTGGCGTCGCGGCCCTCGAATATGCCCTGCTGGTCGGTCTGATCACGCTTGGCATCTACGCAGCCATGAGCACCGGCGAACTCAAAAGTAACCTGGGAAGCATCTTCAAAAGTCTCAGCGACGACATCAAAGCGGCGGCAACCCCGTAGGCCGCCCGGCGTTTTCCGCCCTTGAGGGAAACGGGAAGATGTCCGCGCTTGTGGGGGCGGCCTTCCCATGGGCGGCGGTGGCGGTCTTCGCCAC
>WASQ01000061.1:46654-64338 GCA_009712185.1 Telmatospirillum sp.
GGAGGATCGACAATGCGCTGGTCGGCGCCATCCTTCTGGCCTGGGCCGCGGCGGGCGCGACCGGTGGCGGGGTGCCGCAGGGCGCGACGGTCACGGGCCATCTTCTCGCCGCCGCCGCCGGGTTCGCCCTGCTCTTTCCGCTTTACCTGCTGGGGTCGATGGGGGGAGGCGACGTCAAGATGGCCGCTGCCGTTCTGCTCTGGGCGGGTCCGGACCGGACCCTGCCGACCATCGCCCTGATTGGCCTCGCCGGCATGGGTCTCGCCGTCCTGATGCTGCTGCTCCATCCGCTGGTCGCGCGCTACCCCGACGCCGTCCCATTGTCGCTGCTCGATAAGCGTCGCGGCGTGCCCTATGGGGTGGCCCTGTCCATCGGCGGCGCCTATGCGGCCATCGCCTGGGTCCTGCCGCCCCCGGGCACCTGAGGCCTCGTTGAAAGATGACCAGATCAACAAGCCCTTAAGCCCCTTGCGGCGTCTCCGCCCCCCCCTCCGCGGAGCGGAAGCGTCCCATGAAACTCAAGGGTTTGGAGCGCCGATGTCGCGACAAACCCTCAACGAAGGACATCCGGTCATGCGGGCCCGTTCCCTGATCCAGTTGTTCGCCGTGTTGACCCTGGCGCTGTTCGCCGGGCTGATCCTGCGAGGCCTGTTCGTCGCCTCGACGGCGAAGCCGCCACCGCAGATGGCCGCCGTCGCCGTCGCGCCGCATCCCCTTTCCGCCGGCCTGCTGCTGTCCGCCGACGATCTGGCGTGGCGCGATATTCCCGTCTCCAGCGTGACGGACACGATGATCCGAAAGGACTCCGCGACCGCCGCGAAACTTCCCGGCGCGGTGATCCGCACCGCGGTCGACGAGGGAACGGCGCTGTCCCCGCGCGACGTCGTTCTTCCCGACGCGCAGGGGTTCCTGGCCGCTGTCCTGGCGCCGGGTAAGCGGGCCGTTTCGGTGGCGGTGGACGAAGTGACCGGCAATGCCGGTCTGACCCTTCCCGGGGATCATGTCGACCTTCTGCTGACCCAGAAGATCGACCGCGCGGGAGACCCGGGCCAGGCTCTGCAACCGGTCGCCAGCGAAACGGTCCTGTCCGACCTTCGGGTCATCGCCGTCGGATCGCCCCTGCGGGCGACGGAGGGGGCCGAGGGCGCGGCATCGGGCACCCAGCAGCATGCGGCCCGGACGGTGACGCTGGAAGTCAGCCCCGAGGATGCCGAACGGATCGCCGTCGCCACCCGTCTGGGCCAGTTGTCGCTGATGCTGCGCAGCCTCGCCACACCCCGTGTCGCGACAGCCGGCCCGGCAGCCCTGGACGATCCGACGGGACAGCCGGTCTGGGGTGAGGATGTCTCACAGGCCGTCCGCATGATCCGGGACCGCCAGAGCCCCGCCACCCGGGCGCCGCCGAAGCCGCAAGGGCCGCCGTCGGTCCGGGTTTTCCGTGGATCGAACCGGGAGGCGGAGGCCGTCTCCGCCGCGTTGACCGCCCCGGCAGCTCCGCAGGTTACCGCCGGTCCGCATTGATGGCGTCCGCGATAACCGCGTCCAGCGAGACCACCCGTCAAGACCTCAGGCCCGGTTGCCCTTTGGGGAGAAACGTCACAATGAGTTCCGTCACCAACGGTCGCAGAACCGGCCCTACCCCGCTTTTTGCCGCGCCGGCGGCGCGCGCGGTTCTCTTCGGCCTTGCCGCTCTGGCCCTCGTCACGGCGGACGCATGGGCCGCCGGCTCCGCTCCCGATCCGTCGACCAGCCCTTTGCCCGTCCGGGATGGGGCCGGATCGCTGACACTGGGAATCGGACAGGGTCATCTGCTGCATCTGCCCGCCGCCGCGGCCTCTGTCTTCGTCGCCAATCCGGATGTCGCCGATATCCAGATTCCGTCGCGCAAGGCGGTTTTCGTTCTGGGCAAAAAGCCCGGCACCACGACCCTCTATGCCATCGACGAGAACGACCAGACGATCCTGAAGGAGGAGATCGCGGTTCAGCACAATCTCGATGAACTGACGCGCCTGTTACGCCAGCGGTTTCCCGAATACCGCCTGACCCTGGCCTCGGCGCCGGGGTCCCTGATGGTGGGCGGTCAGGTCAACCGGCCGGAAGACGCCAACAGCATCGCCCAGACCCTGTCGCCGTTCCTTGGCAAGGACGAGAAGCTGATCAACACCATCACCGTGCGCGCGCCGACCCAGATCCAGTTACGCGTGCGCTTCTCCGAGATTTCGCGCGATATCATCCAGCAACTGGGGTTGAACTGGGAAGCCGTCGGCAAGAACGGCAATTTCATCGGCGGCCTGATGAATGGCCGGAGCTGGTACGACCGCACCACCAATTCCTACCGCCTCCCCGATTCCGCCTGGGGCGTTCTCGTCGGTTTCACGGTCGGCAACACCAATCTGGAGGCAATGATCGACGCCCTGGACAGCGAGGGACTGATCAGCACCCTGGCGGAGCCCAATCTGACGACGGTCTCGGGCGAGATGGCAAGCTTCCTGGCCGGCGGCGAATTCCCCATCCCGGTGGCGCAGCAGAACAACACCACCACCCTGGAATTCAAAGCCTATGGCGTCTCGCTGTCCTTCACCCCGACCGTGATGTCGAGCGGGCGGATCAGTCTCGTGGTCCGGCCGGAGGTCAGCGCCCTCGACTGGACCAACGGATTGAAGTTGAACACCTTCACGGTGCCCGCCATCACCATGCGCCGCGTTCAGACCACCGTCGAACTGGCCAGCGGCCAGAGCTTCGCCATCGGCGGGCTGTTGCAGGACAATATGAGCGATCAGGTGTCGCGGCTGCCGGGGCTTGGCAATCTGCCGGTCCTCGGCAGGTTGTTCTCGTCACAGGATTATCAGAACCGCCGGACCGAACTGGTCGTGGTGGTCACGGCCAATCTGGTGCATCCCACCGACGCGGCCTCCCTGCGATCCCCGCTGGACAGCCTGCGTCCCGCCAACGATGTCGAATATGTCTCACGCAGCCGGTTCGGAACCGATCCCCTGGCCGACGGCGCCGACCGGCTCCAGGGCAACGCCGGATTCGTCTATTGAGAAAGGGAGCCGTCATGCAGGTCCGCCATGGTTTTCTGGTCCTGGCCGCGGTGCCGGGCCTCGCTCTGACAGGGTGCTTTCCCCGCCCCGACTATCGGCCGCTTCCGGATCAGACCTCCATCCTCCTGACCGACACCGTCCGTGCGCAGAGCGTCGCCGATCCTCTTGCCCCCACTCTGGACGAGCGCGCCCTGTTGGCGGCGGACCTGGGAGCCGTGGGCACGACCGGGACCCGGATCAGGATCTTCCTTCCCGCCGGTTTTCCGGCGCCCGACGCCGGCCCCCTTCACGGCATGGCCGAACGCCTGGGAGTGCCGGAGACGCTCACGGCGATCGCCCCCGTGTCCTCGGGAACGTCCTTTGCCCGGATTGAAATCCGCCATCTTACGGTCCAGCCACCGGACTGCGCCCGGATGATCACGCCCAACGAGGCGATCGACAGCGCCTCCCGTCCCTCCCTTGCTTTGGGCTGTGCCACCTACGGCAATCTGGCGGCGCAGATCGCCGACCCGGCGGAACTGATCCAGCCCCCCCCGCCGGAACCTTCGCGGGCGGCGGGGTCCGTCCGGGCGATCAATCTCTATCTCACGGGCCGTGTCACTCCGCCACAGGATCCCTCGAGCCCGACGCAGCCGCCCCTGCCGGCGGACGAGGGAACCAACTGACCGCGATGAGAAGGAGGCACGCTCCATGTCCCTGATTGACAGTTTGAGCCGTCAACGCCCGCAGAACGCCGATTTTCTGGCGGTGCTCAACGATGAGGCCAGCGTGAGGATGGTGGAGCAGTTCGTCGCGGAAACCGTCATTCCCCACGCGCTGGTCCGGCGGGGAACCATCGCCGACACGGTCGCCCTGCTGGCATCGATGGACAGGCCCCCCCGGCAATTGATGGTCGATGTGTCGACCTCGGCCATGCCGCTCTCGGACCTCATTTCCCTGGCGGACGCCTGCCCGCCCGGCGTGTCCGTGCTGGTGGTCGGGGAACGCAACGACATCGGCCTGTTCCGCGACCTTCTGCGCATGGGGATCGACGATTACGTGGTCAAGCCGCTGACCGTCGACCTGTTGCACCGCGTCCTCGACCATAACGGCCATCCGGCCGAACCGGTTCAACAGACCCGGACGGGCAAGGTCGTCCTGTGCATGGGAAGCCGCGGCGGCGTCGGCACCAGTACGGTCGCGGCGAATATCGCCTGGCGCCTGGCCAACGACCAGGAACGCCGGATCGCCATCATCGACCTGGATCCCTTCGGCGGCCCGCTCGCCGTGCTGCTGGGCGCGAAGCCGGCGACAGGTCTTCAGGATCTTCTCAAGAACATCAACCGGCTCGATCCGAACTATGTCGAACGCAGCTTCGTTCCGGTCGGCCGCCGTCTGTTTCTGCTGGGCGCCGGCCACGATCTGGACGACGAGGACGGCGAGATCCCGGTCGAGCCCCTGTCACAGCTTCTGGGCATCCTGAAAAAGCACTTTCATTACGTCATCCTGGATCTGGCGGGGCGCGGCGGCGTGCTGGCGACGGCCATGGTCGGACTGGCGGAAAGCATCGTGCTCGTCACCGAGCCATCCGTGTTCGCCGCCCGCGAGACGGTACGTCTCACCGGGCTGGTCGACCGGCGCGAGACGAAGGCGCCGCTGCTTCTGGTGGTCAACAACCCGCATGCGGCCGGGCGGTCCGAGCTGGGGGTCCCGGATTTCGAGGACGCCATCGGCCGCCGTCCCAGCCATGTGCTGCCGTTCGACCGCGATACCGCCGGCCGCGCCGAGAACCTGGGACCGCCGGCCGTCGCCGGTCGGGGGCCACTGGCCATCGGGCTGCGCGCCCTCGCGGACGATCTCGCCGGGCGACGCACCGAGACGTCCGCCCCCCGTCCCCTGCTGGCGCGGCTTCCCGCGCGGATCCAGTCCCTGTTTCACAGACCATGACCTTCGGACGCAGGATCACCCAGGCCCCCGGGGCCGGAGACACCACCGACCGTGACGCCGCGCCGGTACCGTCGGATGGCGCCGCCCCGCCATCCGACGGTATCGCCCATGCCGAGGCGCTGCCGCAGGGAACGCTGTCGCGGTCCGACATGTTCCTGCGGATCCGCGCGGCCGTGTTCTCGTCGCTCAATGTCTCGGCCGCGGTCCTGCGCACGCGCGATCAGGTCGAAGAGGATCTGTGCGCGCTGGTTGCGGATATCTGCCAGCGCGACCGGCTGATGGTGCCGGTCGTCGAACAGGCGCAGATGGTGCAGGAACTGCTGAACGACATGTTCGGCGTCGGCCCGATCGAACCGCTGCTGGAGGACGAGACCGTCACCGACATCCTGGTGAACGGACCCGACCAGGTCTATGTCGAGCGGCATGGCAGACTGGAACTGACGCCTCTCAAATTCCGCGACAACACCCATGTCACCAATGTCGCGCAACGCATTGCCGCCTCGATCGGGCGGCGGGTCGATGAGAGCAGCCCGATGGTCGACGCGCGCCTGCCCGACGGCAGCCGCGTCAATGTGGTGCTGCCGCCGCTGGCCCTGAAAGGCACGTATATCTCGATCCGCAAATTCGCCCGCCGTTCCATCACCTTTCATCGCATGGTGGGCCAGGGCAATCTGTCCCAGGCCATGGCCCGGGTTCTGGAGATCGCCTGCACGTCGCGCTGCAACATTCTGATTTCGGGCGGCACCGGCAGCGGCAAGACGACGCTGATGAACGCGCTGTCGCGCAGCATCGATCCCAGGGAAAGAATCGTCACCATCGAGGACGCCGCCGAATTGCAGCTTCAGCAGCCGCATGTGGTCAGCATGGAGACCAGGCCGCCGAATATCGAGGGAACGGGCGCGATCGACCAGCGTGGCCTGGTGCGCAACGCGCTTCGTATGCGTCCCGATCGCATCATCCTGGGCGAGGTGCGCGGCGCCGAGGCCTTCGACGTGCTGCAAGCCATGAACACGGGCCATGACGGCTCGATGACCACCATCCATGCCAACAGCGCACGCGACGCCCTGACCCGTCTTGAAAGCATGGTGTTGATGGCGGTGGGATCCCTGCCCCTGCCTTTGATCCGGCGGCAGATTGCCGGCGCCCTGCATCTGGTGGTGCATCTGGACCGCATGCGTGACGGGGTCCGTCGCGTGACCAGCATCACCGAGGTCACGGGAATGGAAGGCGACATCCTGATCAGCCAGGACCTGTTCACCTTCGATTACGACCCGACCGCCTATGGAGACGAGGTGCATGGCCGTTTCGCCTGTACCGGTATGCGCCCCGCCTTTACCCCGCGGGCCCAGTATTACGCCCTGGATCGTCAGTTGATGGAATGGATGCGCGAATGAGCGGCCTTGGTACCGAAGACGTCATCACGCTGGCCGGCGCCGCCGGTGTTCTGCTGGGATGGGGTATTTTCGCGGCATTGGGCCGGATCCGGTCCGAACGGCCGGCCGCGGTGATACGCCGGCGCGCCACCGAACTGGCCGCCCTGGCCTCGCCCGCCGGATCCCTTGAGGGAATGTCCGGCCGCGGATCGCTGGCTTTGCCGATCACGTCCTCGGCTGTTGCCGCCATGGTCACGCGCCTGCGGGGCCGTGTGCAGGACCTGGGGGGGCCAACCGGCGTCCGCCGGGTCGCGGGCGCCGCGACCGGAGGGGGTGTCGTGGCCCTGGTTCTTCTGATGATCGCGGGCCAACCGGCCCTGATCGTCCTTCCTTTGCTTCCGCTGGCCGCGGCCCTGGCGGCCGGCGCGGCCTATCTTGTTCTGCGCGCGCGCTTCCGCCGGCAATTTCTGGACGGTTTCCCGGAAGCCATCGATCTGGTGGTCCGGGCGGTCCGGGCCGGGGTCCCGGTTCATGTCGCCATTCAGACAGCGGGAAGCGAGCTGTCCGGCCCCCTGGGCCGCGAATGCCGCCGGATGAGCGACGCGCTCGCTCTGGGCGTCGATCAGGGCGAGGTCTTTGCCGGTGCCGCGGACAGGATCCGGCTGCCGGAGTTCAATTTCTTCGTGGTGTGCCTCGAACTGCAACGGGAGACCGGCGGCCCGCTGGCGGAAACACTGGAGAATTTGTCCGCGATCATCCGGTCGCGGGCGGAAGTCCGGCTGAAAAGCCGGGCCTTGACGGCCGAGGCCCGGACCAGCGCGAAGGTCATTGCGATGGTTCCGGTCGCCACCATCGGAGGACTCCTGGTGATCGGCGGCGATTATCTCGACGTGCTGTTCCACACCCAGAAGGGCCACCGCATGATGGCCGTCGCCGCCGGCCTGATCGTGACCGGGCAACTGGTCATCACCCGCCTCGCGAAACTGAAGGACTGATCCGGCCATGGAGATGCAAACCGGTGACATGATCGGATTGGCATTGGCGCTGAACAGCCTGATGCTGGCCGCCCTCGTCCTGTCCTTCATCCGGCGCAACCAGGGGCGGATCGCAAGGCGCGCGCGAGACGAGGCGCGCCTGTCCCGGCCCGATTCGCACCAGACCCCGGTCGAGGAGGCGCAACGTCACGGAGCCCGCCTCCTGAGGACCGCCGCCCGGCTGGCCGACCGGATCCCTTTGTTCGACAGCCGGCAACGGCGCAAATTCACCGACCAGCTTCTGACCGCCGGCTTTCGGCACCCCCTGGCGCTGCAACTGTTCATCGCGGCCAAGGTCGCCATGGGCGGCGGCGCGGCCCTGCTGGCGGCGATCATGACCGGACATGCCCCGACGCCACTTCAGACCGGCGTCGGCGCGGTCGCCCTGGTCCTGGGCGGGCTGGTGGCCGGCCTGCTGCTGCCGGAGGCGCTGCTGTCGCTCAGGATTTCGCGGCGGCGCACCGCCATCGACCGCGCTGTTCCCGATCTTCTTGATCTTCTGGTCATCTGCACCAACGCCGGTTACAGCCTGGGAGCCAGCATCCGCCGGATTTCCGGGGAATTGCACGCCGTCAGTCCGGAACTGGCGGCGGAACTGACCATTACGGCCGACGACATCTCCGTCCATGCCGATCCGGCGACGGGACTGCGCAATCTGGCCCGGCGCACCGGCGTGACCTCGCTGGGGTCGATGGCGACCACGCTCATCCATTCCCAGCGCTATGGCACGCCCATCACCCAGTCGCTCAGAACCCTGGCGCGCACCGAACGCCGGGCGCGCATCCTCGCAATGGAGGAAAAAGGCGCAAAACTGTCCACCAAGATCACCATCCCCATGATGGTGCTGATTTTGCCCGGGGTCTTCCTGCTGATCGCCGGGCCGACATTCCTCAATATCGTGGAGGCCTTCGGGAAATGAGGTTCCCTCCCCTGCTGATTGCCGCCCTGGTGGCGGCCTGCTGTTCCGGCTGTCAGAATTTGCTGCCCGACATCGGCAACAAGGGGCTGGCGTCGGCGAACTCCGCCCGGCTGGCGCGCGCCACCCTGAACGGTGGCGACGCCGCCGGCGCCATATCGCTGTTCGAGACGGCGCTGAGAGCGAATCCCGACGATTACAATTCCCGTCTGGGTCTGGCCGAAGCCCAGTTCCGGGCGGGGGATCTGGACAGCGCCCGGGTCAATTTCACCAAGGCCGCGGCCTTGAGGCCCGAGGCGCTCGATCCCGTCCTGACGCTGGCACGTATCGCGACCCTTCAACGCCACCTGGACGAGGCGTGCCGGCGGTATTCCGATGCCCGGTCCCGCGCCGACCGGTCCGATCCCCGCCCCCTGGTCGGACTGGGGGCGGTCTATGATCTCGAAGGCGATCCCGGCAAAGCCCAGGCGCTGTACCGCGAGGCCCTGGAGGCCCGGCCCGACGCCCTTGCCGCCCGCAACAATCTCGGCCTCTCTCTGGCCCTGTCGGGACATCCGCGACAGGCCGTGGAGGTGCTTCTCGATCTGTCCCGCAATCCGGCGGCGCCGCCCCAGACACGTCAGAATCTGGCGCTGGCCTATGGCGTGATGGGGAACCGGCAGGCCTCGGAAAGCGTCCTGTTGTCCGGAGACCTCGACGCCCGCGCCGTTCAGGCCAATCTCGCCTATTACGACATGCTGCGCCACCGGCTGTCCGCCCCGGCGGCCGGCGGGGACGCGCGTCCGTGATCGCGCTGCCGTGGAAAGGCCTCCGTCCCGGATCCGGCCGACCGGGTGGCGACGGGCAATCGGGCGTGGTCGGTCTCGAAGTCGCGATAATCCTGCCGGTTCTGTTGCTGCTCACCGCCGGCGTGATCGAATTCGCCCTCATGATGATGACCGACGCCGAACTGGAGATGGCGGCGCGCGCGGCCAGCCGCTATGGCATGGTCAATTACGGATCCGCCAGCCGGGATCAGGCGATCGCGCAACTGATCGACCAGCGCCTGCTGCCCTGGGTCCCGGGGGTCGGCAACATCGTCATCGACATCAGATCCTACACCTCCTTTTCCAATGTCGGACAACCCGAACCGGTGGACAGCACCCGGCATCCCAACGGCAGATGCGACGGCTCCTGCGTGGCCTGCAAGGGAGGAGCGCTGAACGGCACCTGCGACTATGTCGACGTGAACGGCAACGGCCACTGGGACGCCGACATGGGCCGGTCGGGGGCCGGCGGTTCGGGCGATATCGTGCTCTACACCATTACCGTGACCCGTCCGGGGTTTTCCGGGATCCTCCACCTGGCGGGCATTTCCCAACTGGTGTTCACGCGTTCCGTGGTGGTCCAGAATGAATAGGGAAGCCCGGCGCCTTTTGCGCGATCGTTCGGGCGTCGCCGCCGTCGAGTTCGCATTGCTGGCGCCGTTCCTGATCCTGCTGTTCCTGGGCTTTGCCGAAACCTATCTCTACGCCCGCTCGGTGGCCGCGATGGAACGGACGGCGTTCAGCCTTGCCGATCTCGTCGCCCGCCGGTCACTTGTCTGCCAGGCCAAGAGCAGCAGCGACCCGAACAGCGTTAACACCTATCTGACCGCGGCCAAACTGATCGCCGAACCGCTCTCTCTTGAGACCAACGGCATGGTCATTCTCACCGCCGCCGTCAAAACCGGCGCGGCCGGCGCGGTGGTGGCGTGGCAGGTCACGAGCGGCTACACCTTGAAAGGGGTTTCAAGCGCCGTCGGTAAGCCGGGCGGCCCCGCCGCCCTGGCCGGCGGGATCACCCTGGGCGCGGACGGAGACACCGCCATCGTCGCCGAAGTCTTCTATCTGAACGACTGGTATGCCCGTGTCCGCCATTTCTGGCCGTCCGCTCCCGTCACCGGGGTGCTGTCGCGCGCCGGATATTACCGGGCCCGCATCGGATCCCTGGCGCCCCTCTACCCCGCCGCGCCCAATGCCAATTGCCCGCCATGACGGATGGTGGTGCCGGTAGTGGTGGCGGCGGTGACGCCGACAGCACCACCACCAACGGCGATGCCGTCTGGCGACCATGGGCGAAGGTCGGCTATCCTGCCATAAATCGGCGGAACGTCAGACCGGGCATCCGGTGGCGATTTCCGCCTGACGGCCGGGAGACAGGGCATGACCGAAGATCAGGACAGAACAGCCGGGCAAGGAAAAATCGCCCCCTATGGCACCTGGGAGTCGCCCCTGACCGCGGCAGCCCTGGCCGGCGCGACCATCCGCCTTGCCGATCCGGTTATCGCGGGCGGCCGGCTGTTCTGGCTTGAGACACGGCCCGAAGAACAGGGACGCCAGGCGGTGATGACCCTGGCCGACGACGGTTCGGTCCGGGACGTGGCGGGGCCCGGCATCAATGCCCGCACCCGCGTTCACGAATATGGCGGCGGCGCCCTCACCGCGCTCAATGACGGGGTCGTCGTCAGTCACTTCGACGACCACAGCCTGTGGCTGGTGGCGGGACACTCCACGCGCCCCCTGACGGCCGACGAAAGGCGTTATGCCGACGGCGCCGCCGATCCCGCGGACCCGGCCCGCCTGTTCTATGTCGCCGAGGATCATTCCGGCGATGGCGTGCGAAACGCCATCGTGTCGATCCGCGCGGACCGGGTCGTCACCCGCGAATCGGCGGAGGCGCTTCGCGAGCCCGCCACCGTCCTGTTCGACGGCAGCGACTTCGTCGCGGCTCCGCGCCCGTCACCGGACGGCGGGCGTCTGGCGTTCATCGCCTGGGACCATCCGGACATGCCGTGGGATGCCACGACCCTGCGGGTCGGCACCCTGACGGACGATGGCTTGCAGGACATCCGGATCGTCGCGGGCGGGGCGGAGGAATCGGTGATCGAACCCCGATGGGGCACCGATGGAACACTCTATTTCCTGTCCGACCGTCGCGGCTGGTGGACGCTGCATTCCTGGTCGCCGGACGATGGAACGGTGCGCGAGGTCTGCCACCGCGCGGCCGATTTCGGCGCGCCCCTCTGGACCCTGGGCCAGTCGAGCTACGCCCTGACCGGCGACGGCCGCGCGGTCGCCCGCTATGGTGAAAACGGGCTCGACCGTCTGGCGGTGATCGATCTGTCGGATGGCTCTCTTCGCACCATCGACGTCCCTTTCGTCTCCCTGTCCTCCCTTGTTGTCTGGAAAACGGGGACTGTGACGGAGGCGGTGATGATTGCCGGCGCCTCCTGCGACACCGTCGCCATCGTCGCCGTCGACATCGCGGACGGAACCGTCCGGACGCTGCGTCGTCCCGCCCCCGCCACCTTGTCCCCGGACATGATATCCCGGGCGGAGGCCATCGAGTTCCCGACCGCGCATGGACGGACGGCTCACGCTTTCTTCTATCCCCCCATGAATTCCGCAGTCACCGGACCCGAGGGGGAAAAACCGCCTCTCCTCGTCAAGGTTCACGGTGGCCCGACCGGCGCCGCGGACGCGTCGCTCAACCTGTCCATCCAATATTGGACCAGCCGTGGAATAGCCCTCGTCGACGTCAATTACGGCGGCAGTACAGGATATGGCCGCGAGTACCGCAACCGCCTCAGAGGGAACTGGGGGATCACCGACATCGAGGATGTGACCGCGGCCGTGACCTGGCTTGCGAAGACCGGCCGCATCGATCCAGATCGCGTGGCGATCCGTGGCGGCAGCGCCGGTGGTTACACCACCCTGGCGGCACTGGCCTTCACCGGTCTGTTCAAGGCCGGCGCGAACTATTACGGCGTGTCGGATCTCGAAGCCCTGGCCCGCGACACTCACAAATTCGAAAGCCGCTATCTCGACCGGCTGGTGGCACCGCTTGCCGGGGGTGAGGCCGTCTATCGGGCCAGAAGCCCGCTTTACCATCTGGACGGGTTTCGCGCGCCGCTCATCACCTTTCAGGGGGCCGACGACAAGGTCGTTCCCCCGTCACAATCCCGGGCCATTGTCGACGCGCTGCGCTCCCGGGGCGTTCCCGTCGCCTATCTGGAATTCGAGGGTGAACAGCACGGATTCCGCAAGGCGGCCAGCATCATCCGGGCGCAGGAGGCGGAACTGGCCTTCTACGGGCGCATTTTCGGCTTTACCCCGGCCGGACCGCCGGTGCCCCTCGCCATCGACAATCTCCCCGGGGCATCGGGCGAGGCTCCCACGGCGGGAGCCGGGGCGGACGGAGGTCCGCCGCGCGGCGGCTTGAGGACACGTTGATCGGTTCCGGTCAACCGGATCGGCTATGACGCGGCCGGATGGCGCTTTTCCGGATTGGGCAGGAAGGCGGCGACGATGCCGATCACCGGCAGGAACGCGCACAGATGATAAACGGTTTCGACGGACGTGGCGTCCGCGAGCCAGCCCAGAAGCGCGGCGCCCAATCCGCCCATGCCAAAGGAAAAGCCGAAGAACAGACCGGACACGGTACCGACCCGTCCCGGAAACAATTCCTGCGCGAACACGACAATCGCCGGGAACGCCGAGGACAGGATCAGGCCGATCATCATGGTGAGCGGAGCCGTCCAGAACAGATTGGCGTAGGGCAGCGCCAGGGTGAAGGGCAATGCCCCCAGGATCGAAAACCAGATCACATATTTGCGTCCGACCCGGTCGCCAACCGGTCCGCCGGCCACGGTTCCGACCGCCACCGCGCCCAGGAACAGAAACAGATGAATCTGGGCGTTCTGAATGGAAACACCGAACCTGTGCATCAGATAGAAGGTGTAATAGTTGGTCAGACTGGCGAGATAGAAATATTTCGAGAAGATCAGCACCAGAAGCAGACCCAGCGCCTTCATGGCCGCCGGGCGGGGCACCCGGGCCGCGACGATCCGGCGCGCCGCCGCCTGCTTCAGCCGCGCCAACCCGTGCGACCGGTACCACAGACCGACATTCCAAAGGATCGCGCAGGCGACCAGGGCCAGCAGCGCGAAGAACACAAGGCTCGACTGTCCCCAGCGCACCACCACCAGCGCGGCCGCCAGCGGACCCAGCGCCTGGCCGGCGTTACCGCCAACCTGAAACAGCGACTGCGCGAGCCCCGGCCGGCCGCCGGAGGCCATGCGCGCCACCCGCGAGGCTTCCGGATGGAAGACTGACGACCCCACTCCCAACAGGGCCGCTCCCGCCAGTAACATCAGATAGTGATGGGCCGCCGACAGGACCAGAAGGCCAAGCAGCGACGACAGCGTGCCGCTCGACAAAGCCAGCGGCGTCGGACGCCGGTCCGCGAAAAAGCCGATCAGAGGCTGTAACAGGGAGCCGGTGACCTGATAGACCAGGGTGATCAGCCCGATCTGCCCGAAACTGAGGCCAAGCGTATCCTTCAGAGTGGGATAGATGGCCGGCAGCAGCGACGACATCATGTCATTGACAAGATGACAGAAACTGATCGCGACAATGACCTGAAAGACCGGAGCGACGGCATCCCGCCCCATCCCGACCGTCGCCGACTGGTCGCCCATAATTCCTCCTTCGACCTCGATTGATCAGAACCGGCGGACGGACATCCGCGCGGAACCGGCCGGCCGTCGTCCCGGCCGGCCGCCTGATGGACGGACACCAGCCTCAGATCTGTTGAGACGGCCTCTCCGTTTCAAGCGGCACACCATAATCGGTTGAACGGCGTCCCGCATTCCCGCATGGGCCAAAGACCTTCGCGACCGGGTCATTCTCCCTGGACGTCCGTCGGCCGCTCACCATTTGCGCGGCGGCGGCACATAGGCCCGGAAATGGTCGAGGATCCGGCCGACATCTCCGGACAGGGCCAGCATGTCGCCATGATCGCGGCGCATGAAACCGTCCACCACCATCCTCTCGATCATCGCTTTCAGAGGATCGAAATAGCCGTTCACATTGAGCAGACCGCACGGTTTCTGATGAATCCAGAGCTGGCCCCAGGTCCATTGCTCGAAGATTTCCTCCAGCGTCCCCGGACCACCTGGCAAGGCGATGAAGGCGTCGGCGATATCCGACATCTTCGCCTTCCGTTCATGCATCGATCCGACGACATGGAGATCCGTAAGGCCCTTGTGGGCCAGTTCCGCATCCGCAAGCGCGCGGGGAATCACGCCGACGACGCGCCCCCCGGCGGACAACGCCGATTCGGCGACGGCCCCCATCAGCCCGACGCGCCCCCCGCCATAGACGATCCCGATCCCCTGCTCGGCAAGAGCGCGGCCGGTCTGTCGTGCGGCTTCAAGATAAATCCCGTCGCTGCCGGAACTGGAACCGCAGAAGATGCCGATGATCATTGTTCAGTCCTTCCAGAAAAACGCCGGATGCGGCGCAAGGGGGAACAGACATAGAACAGGGTGCAATGGAACGCAAGTTTCGGATGTCCCATCGGGAATTCTCCCGTCTTCCGGCGGCGGACCTCCCGTGCTAAAGCCTGTTTTGGCTGGTGACAGCCTCGCCTCCCTCAGGCCCGGGATCGACGATGAGACGGATCGACAGCACCCCCCACGAGGCCATTGCCCGACCGGTGGTCGCGATCGGCAACGACTATCCGCCCTCCTGCGAATTGGCGCCCCATTGCCATGGCCGCGACCAGTTTCTTTACGCCGCCAAAGGGGTGTTGGCTGTCAGCACGGCCGAAGGCGCCTGGGTCGCGCCGCCGGAACGGGGAATCTGGATTCCGGCCGGCGTGTCCCATGCGGTCCGGATGGTGGGAACCGTCAGCACCCGCAGTGTTCTGATCGTTCCCGGCCTGTGTCCCGAGCCCGGCCGGCAATGCCGCGTTCTGGCGGTCTCCGATCTGCTGCGCAGCCTTCTCGTCACCGCCGACAGCCTGGAGCCGGACTATGATCCGGAAGGACGCGATGGTCTGGTCATGACGTTGCTGCTCTGGGAACTGCGCAGGGCCCCGGTGGTCCCGCTTTCCGTGCCCTTTCCATCCACCGCGGCACTGGCCGAACGTTGCCGCGCGTTTCTCGAGCGCCCGGATCCCCATGCGACCATCGATCAGTGGAGCGCCGATCTCGGCCTGGGCCGCAAAACCTTCACCCGTCTGTTCCGCAAGGAAACCGGAATGAGCTTCGCCCAATGGCGACAGCAGGCGTGCCTTCTGGTGGCGCTTCCCCGCCTTGCGAACGGAGATCCGGTGACAACCATCGCACTGGACCTCGGCTACGACAGTCCGGCATCCTTCGCCACCATGTTTAAACGGCTGCTGGGGATCCCTCCCAGCCGCTATTCCCGATGGCCCTCCATGCGGACAAAGCTCCCATGAAACGGATGCAGCCCCGCCTTAAAAAAGCTTGGGAAATTCCGTCAGAAGTCATGAGCGGTTAAAGCGTTCGAATGTACCCCGACAAGAGTCGCAACAAATGACAGCTCATTAGCATCCACAATCCCGTTATGGTTTATATCTGGGTTACCCGATGCATATTTAACCTTACCACCAAACATACCAGATGCCATTTGCCAGTTTACCATATCAAAAACCACTGAATTTCCTGACGAAGTTTGACCAACAATAGTAAAATGTTCTGCAGAATTACTCGCTGTTCCAGCGGGAAAATTAATTTCTGCCATAGAATATACTTTATTTATCGCAGTTGCCACCTCCGCAGAAGTGCCATTTCCGACATCACCCAAAATCAACACGTAATTAACATTAGAATCAAAAGACAGGAATGATCCTTTAAAAATCTGACCCGCACTAGCGTTTAATATACTGATATTTGCACCACCCATCATATGGATAAGTGGAGTTTCAAAAATATCCAACCCAGGATGAAAATTATTTATAATTTCATTTGTAGGCGAATCTGGGCCACCATTAAATCCGTACACTTTTATCGTTGTTGCAATGGAATTACTTGTTATATTTACCGTATTGGAAGAATTTATTAAATTAATAATCCCCCCGGTTGAAGATGAATTTATAGTGTTACCTGTTGCAAAAATATTAGTATTAGAAATTCCACTTCTCAGTATAATAGTAGCGTTATCCTGCCCAGATACTAAATCACCAGACGACGACGAAAAGCCATAAGCGAATCCAGATATTGCGAAACCGCCTGAATTAGTAACATAATTCGAAGATTTAACTGCTCCTTCGGTCACCCCTGTTAGATTTAAATTTAGTACACCACTTCCAATGGCCTGATTAAGGACTACCAGAGGGTCAATTGGCACGGCAGAATCCGCATAGCCTCCCACCGTAGGATCTACCAACCAAGATGATGAATGATTAATTTCTTCTGGACTTCCCGAAAAAGCGACAAGGAGTGAAGCCCGGGCTGCGACCACCCCCATGGTTGGCTCAATCGATCCCAGATAGGCTGTGTATCCAGCCTCCCCCGCCTTATCGGCAGCCCGCCCAAGGACATTGGTATAAAGCGCATCGACATACTGCTGAGCAGTATTGTTCGCACCGAATAAACTCTGGAATTCCGACGACTGCACAAAAGATTGCCCGATCTTCTGGAGCGACATCTGTCCGGAATCGAGTTGCGCCTTCCAGCTTTCATACCCCATGGGGTCGGGCATACGACCGAAAGACGATTCGTACATCCGGGCCAAAGTGGCATCGTCGCCCTTCTGGATCATCATGATCTGACTATAGACGCCGGGCGAAGTCGTGGCGCCGCCATTGAAGATCGCATAGCTGGCGCCGGTCACCGTGATGCTCTGACCGTTATTGGCACCTCCGGCCCCGATATCCTTGATCATCAGTTGACCGGTACCATCAATCTGAACCCCATAGTTGGCGCGCGCACCATCCAACAGCACGACATTGTTGCCTCCGACCCAAGGTGTATTGGATGTGGGTAACGCCGCCGATTGCCACCCGACCACGCTGTTCACTGTGGCGGTGGTCTGCACGCCTTCAGCGTAGAGATTCGAGGACCAACCTTGACTTTGCCGAACGGAGTTTTGATAGGAAACAAATGAAGAAATAGAATTACCGACAGTCATTTCCATAATTCCCATAGAAATAAATGAAGTTACAATGGCGAAAATACATGCAATATATATCAATATATGCACAAATTTTAATTTTTTAATCATATCAAAAATATATACATTTCATCTATATCCGTAAAAATCAACCGACACGGCGGATCCAGAATTGTCTAGGCAGCCCGATAAGAAATATGGAGAGGCTGTATCGGGGCACCCAGCTCCGCAGGTGGCTGTGACAACGTAGTAGGAATACGGTCCCCGATAGCCACGCCAATTGGAACTCCCCCCTTCATCACAGGCCCATGGATTTCGCCCTACATTGTCGCAGGCTGGAGTACATGAGGCACTACCGAGGAAGATGGGGCCGCACTGAGAACGATTAACGCACCGATTCCCGCAGTTATCGACGCCGACACCTCCACCGCATGCCCCGGAACAGGAGC
>WASQ01000078.1 GCA_009712185.1 Telmatospirillum sp.
CCCCCCCCCCCCCCCCCCCCCCCCCCCCCCCCCCCCCCCCCCCCCCCCCGCCCGCGGGGGGCCCCCCCCCCCCCCCCACGCCTGGCTGTCGTTCGGCGGAGTCACGGACACCCGTGCGCTATCCACCGACAGCGTCATTGCGCCGCCGCCTCGTCAAAGCCGAGGTTCGTCATCAGCTTCGTCAGCACCTCCTTCGCCGACTCCGAGATGATCGTCCCGGGCGGGAAGATCGCCGCCGCCCCGAACCGGTACAGCGCCTCGAAGTCCTGCGGCGGGATCACGCCCCCCACCACGATCAGGATGTCCTCCCGGCCCAGCTTCTTCAGCTCGTCACGAAGCGCCGGAACCAGCGTCAGATGGCCCGCCGCCAGAGAGCTCACCCCGATCACATGCGCGTCATTGTCAACCGCCTGACGCGCCGCCTCCTCCGGCGTCTGGAACAGGGAGCCGATGTCCACATCGAACCCCATGTCCGCAAACCCCGTCGCGATCACCTTCTGACCGCGGTCGTGACCGTCCTGGCCCATCTTCGCCAGGAAAATGCGCGGACGACGGCCCTCTTTCGCCTCAAACCGCTTCAGAAGCTCGCCAACCTCCCGCATCTGCTTCGAGTCCTTTCCAACTTCCGCCGTATAGACCCCGGAGATCGCCCGGATCACCGCCTTGTGACGACCGAACACCTTCTCGCAGGCGTCCGACACCTCGCCCACCGTCGCCCGCGCCCGAACCGCCGACACCGCAAGCTCCAGAAGGTTCCCCGACCCGTTCGCGCAGGCCTCGGTGATCGCCGCCAGGGCATGATCGACGTCCGCCTGATTGCGGCCCGCCTTCAGGCGCTCCAGCTTCGCAAGCTGCTGCTGACGCACCGACGTGTTGTCCACCTTCAGGACATCCACCGACTCCTCGTCCTCCAGCTTGTACTTGTTGACGCCCACCACCGTCTGACGGCCCGCGTCGATCCGCGCCTGCGTCCGCGCCGCCGCCTCCTCGATCCGCATCTTCGGAATGCCCGCCTCGATCGCCTTGGCCATGCCGCCCGACGCCTCGACCTCCTCGATCAGACCCCAGGCGCGCCGCGCCAACTGGTCCGTCAGCCATTCCACATAGTAGGACCCGGCCCACGGATCGATGATCTTGCAGATCCCCGTCTCCTGCTGGATGAACAACTGCGTGTTGCGCGCGATCCGCGCCGAGAAGTCGGTCGGAAGCGCCAGCGCCTCGTCCAGCGCGTTGGTGTGCAGAGACTGCGTATGGCCCTGCGACGCCGCCATCGCCTCGATCTGCGTGCGCACCACATTGTTGAACACGTCCTGCGCCGTCAGCGACCAGCCCGACGTCTGCGAATGCGTCCGCAGCGACATCGACTTCGGGTTCTTCGGGTTGAACCCCTTCACGATCTTCGCCCACAGAAGACGCGCCGCCCGCATCTTCGCAACTTCCATGAAGAAGTTCATTCCGATCGCCCAGAAGAACGCCAGACGCGGCGCGAAATCGTCCACCGACCGGCCCGCGTTCACACCGGCCCGCAGATATTCCATCCCGTCCGCCAGCGTGTAGGCCATCTCGATGTCCGCCGTCGCCCCGGCTTCCTGCATGTGATAGCCGGAGATCGAGATCGAGTTGAACTTCGGCATGTTCTTCGAGGTGTATTCGAAGATGTCCGAGATGATCCGCATCGACGGAAGCGGCGGGTAGATATAGGTATTGCGCACCATGAACTCTTTCAGAATGTCATTCTGAATGGTGCCCGTCAGCTTCTCCCGGCTGACCCCCTGCTCCTCCGCCGCCAGGATGTAAAGCGCCAGGACGGGAAGAACCGCCCCGTTCATCGTCATCGACACCGACATCTGGTCCAGCGGGATCCCCGAGAACAGCACTTCCATGTCGAGGATCGAATCCACCGCAACGCCCGCCATGCCGACGTCACCCACCACCCGCGGATGGTCCGAGTCATAGCCCCGGTGCGTCGCCAGATCGAAGGCGATCGACAGGCCCTTCTGGCCCGCCGCCAGATTGCGCCGGTAGAACGCGTTCGATTCCTCCGCCGTCGAGAAACCCGCGTACTGACGGACCGTCCACGGCTTCGTCACATACATCGTCGGATAGGGACCGCGCTTGTAGGGCGCGAACCCCGGCATCGTCTCAAGATGGTCGAGACCCGACAGATCCGACGCCGTGTAAAGCCGCTTGACCCCGATCTTCTCCGGCGTCTCCCACAGCGTCTCCGACGGGCTCTGTCCCGTCTCCGCCTGGAACCGTTCCTCCCATTCCTTGAAGGACGCGCTGCTCTTCGCCTGCTCGAGGCTGATGGTCGAAAAATTCGGGATCATTTCGAAAGCACTCCCAGACGGATCAACTGGGCCGTCAACGTGCCCAGAACCTCGCCTCCCAGCGAAATATAGTCATCGATGCCCGCGGCATCGTAGGTCTCTTTCTTCTCGCCGGGCGCCCCGGCCAGATACAGCGTCTCAACGCCCGCCGCCTTCAGCGCCGGCGCGTAAACCGGCACCAGCTCCTCATAAAGCGCGTCCGACGAGCAGCTCACCGCGATCTTCGCCCCGCTCGACCGCCACGCCGCGACACAGGCCTCGACGTCGCTGAACCCGTTGTTCCCCAGAGCCTGGATGCCGCCCGCCTCGAAGAAGTTCTTGGCGAAGGTCGCCCGACCCGTGTGCTTCGACACCGGACCCAGATTGGCGAGGAAAATCGTCGGCAACGACCCCGTCTTCTCCTTGAACGCCACGGCCGCGTCCCGAAGACGCTCGAAGCTGTCCGCGAAATGGCGCGCCACCAGCGGCCTCACCGTCGCCCCGGACCCCGCCGAGAACCGAACCACATCGGCAAAAGGCGCCCCCTTCGCAATCTGGCCCAGGACCACCTCCAGCGACGCCAGCGAATCGATCGCCGCACCCGCCTTGCCTAGACGCGCACCGGTCCGCGCGAACGCCTCCGTCAGATCCGGCGCCGGACGCTCCACCGCCGCCTCCAGAATGTTCGGGAACTCCGCCACTCCCGTCACCGGAACACGGCGCTTCGCGATCGCCTTGTCGCGTTCCGCCATCGTCGCCCCGATCGTCTCCTGGATGAAGCCGCTTTGCAGCGCCGCCCAGATGCCGCCCTTCCCTTCGATCTCCTGGAAGAACGACCAGGCCTTCGCCGCCATCTCCTCCGTCAGCCGCTCAAACGACCAGGCCCCGCCCGCCGGGTCGATCACCCGGTACAGGTTCGATTCCTCCGCCAGGATCACCTGCGTATTGCGCGCAACACGCCGGCCCATCGCATCCGGAAGACCGATCGCCGTGTCGAACGGAAGGCTCGTCACGCTGTCCGCCCCGCCGACCGCCGCCGCGAAGGTCGACACCGTCGTGCGCAGCATGTTCACCCAGGGGTCGAACCGCGTGAACATCCGTTCCGCCGACTTCGCCCGCAGACGCATCGCCGACGCCGACGCCCCAGCCCCCGACGCCGACGCCACCGCCGCCCACAGCTTCCGCGCCGCCCGCAGCTTCGCGATCTCGACATACTCCTCGCAGCCCACCGGCAGCGTGAAGCTGATCTGCCGGCAGGCCGTGTCGATATCCAGACCCGCCGCCGTCATCGCCTTCAGATAGGCCACCGCCGTCGCCAGCGCGATCCCGAGATCATGCGCCTCCGACGCTCCGGCATTGTGATAGGCCGAGGTGTCCACCGTAACCGACCGCACCTCCGGATAGGACTTCGACGTCCACACCGCCAGCGAGCCAAGCTGCGTCAGGCCGCTGTCCAGCGAATAGGGCAGAGATCCCGTCGCCGCCAGATGACCCAGCGGATCCGCCCCGAACTCGCCCCGCGCCACGCCCGCCGCGCCCCCCCGCGACCGCCACAGCGACGCCAGAGCCAGAGCCGCCGGCAAAAATGCCGCCCCGGCCTCCAGGGCCACCGGCGCCGCCGCCAGATCAACACCCGCCAGAGCCTCGTCCAGGCCCCCGACATCGTGGATCATCACGCCGCCGATCCCCGCCGACGACGCCACCGGCGCCTCGCCACGCCGCGCCGCGTCGTCAAGCCGAAGCACGATCGACGTCACGCCCCGCATCAGGTCGTTCAGGATCTCCCTGTTCGCCGCCTTCGGATCCGGCTCCCGGAACTCCTGGCGCACATCCCAGCCGCCATCGCGGCCCGTCGCCACCGTTCCCCGCGTAAAGGGAAAGAAACCCGGGAACCCCGACGGATCCCCCGCGGCCGCAAAATCTTCGCGAACATAAAGCGGCTGAAGATCGACCCCTTCCAGGGTCTTCGTCACCATCTTCTTCGCGAAGGGCGCGCCCTTCAGTTCCTTCTCCTCAACGGACTTCTTCCAGGCCTCGTAGGATACGGCGGGAAAGTCCGCTGCCAGCTTCAGCTCTTCCTGCTCCATTTCGATACTC
>WASQ01000145.1:0-37438 GCA_009712185.1 Telmatospirillum sp.
CTCCGCCCCCCCCCCCCCCCCGGGCGGGTATGACCGCACCCGGGGCCCGGCCCTCCGCCGGCGCCCCCATCTTTCGAAAAGCGCCAGTAAACCTTATCCCCAGAATCTGTGGATAACTCTGTGCATGACCGGGGAAAGCCCGCTCTGCCGGGGGGCTTTCTCATGTATGCCTATTTCTTGAGCGCCATTTTTTATACTTAACGATGACTTAGGTTTCACAAAATTTTCACGGAAGATACCAAAGACAGTCACCTGTGAATATCCGCCGCTTCCCCACCGTACCAAGAACCGGGCGCACCGCCGCCCGTCCGTTTCATTCGGTGACAAAGACCAGACGATGCCGTTCCGGCCCGGGCAGCAACGGTGTCGCCCTGCCCGCCACCCAGTCTTCGTATCCGGCCAGGAAATAGGGACTGAGCGGATGGCCGCTCTGACCGCCGGGCATGTTGAAAATGCCGAGATCCTCGTGGCCGGGGGCCACCACCATCCGTTCCGATTGCCCGAATGACGCCATCGCGACCCGCGGCATATTGACATCCCCCGGCAACGGATCGGGCGGCGCAGCCAGAACCGCACGGAGCCAGGGGGCAAAGCGGGTAAAGGGATGGGCGATATGAGCGGTATTGCGGCTTCCCCATGTCGCTTTGGCCAAGACCTCGCCATCCCGGGTCAGATCCGCGATGGCGGCGTCGACGGCAGCCACCCCCACCTGCTGCCAGTTTGCCCGTCCATTAGGCAGCCACCCCGCGGGTTGGCTGTCCGCCAGCCGCTCCGCCACGGCCGGCCAGCGGGCCGTGATGGACCGCAGGGTGACACCGACGCCATCCTTTGCCAGCGCATCATCGAGACCGCCGAACAGTTCGGCGTAATAGGCCGACAGAAAGTCATGTGCCAGACGATAGCCGACGGAGGCGGGCTCGGCCCGGCCGGACCAATCTTCCCGCAGAAGACGCCGGAACTCCGCCCGTTCGGGGTGCCCCGCCACCACATTGTCCGTCAAAACTGCGAGGGCCCGGTCGCGCCAGGGCGCCAGAAACCGGGCGCGGTCGTCCAGGGCAATGGCATAGACCGCTTTTTCGTCGCTTCTGGCGCCGAGCTCTTTCAGGTCATCCATGATCTGGTGCGTCCGTGCCCCGAGATCGGGACCGCCGTCGCCGATCAGATCGTAAGCAGATCCGGCAATCTGCCGGGAATTGGCCGTCCACAGCGCGCCTCCGGCAGGATCTTCGATCCGCGGATAGTCCGAAGCCTTGCGCAGACCCCGCCAGCCGGGCGCCGGATCGGACGAGGGATAGGGAAAGCCGGCGGCCGTCGTCCATCGCCTGCCAGGCAGGGGACCGGCGATGGACCACCCGATATGGCCATTGCGGTCTCCGGCAACGATGTTCTGCGCCGGAAGCCCCGCCCGGTTGGCCGCGTCAAGGAGGCGTCCCACGTCCCGTGCCTGTTCGAAGGCCATCAGGCCCAGATTGATGGCGTCCGCGCCGGCTCCGATCCAATGGACCGCATAATCCCGGCCGGCCATCCGCCGGACGGGTCCGAGCGGGGTCTCTTCGATCACCAGATCCTCGCCCGCCTGACCTTTGACATCGATATGCTCCACCACGGAGGTCACCGGCGCCCATCCCTCGCCGAGACGGAACCGGCGCGCGTCGGCGGGATCCCGCTCCAACAGGATAAGATCGATCGTGTCGGCATAACTGTTGGTGAACCCCCAGGCGACATGCCCGTTGCTGCCCGCGATCAGAGCCGGCAATCCCGGCAGGGTGACGCCTGTCAGGCGCCGCGGAACACCATCCTCCCCGGGCCAGGAGAGAACCGCCCGATACCAGTTGGCCGGAAGTTGCAGCCCCAGATGCATATCGTTGGAAACGATAGCCGCGCCGTGGAGACTGCGGGTCCCAGCCAGGGCCCAGTTGTTGCTGCCGACATTGCCGGAGGGAACAGGCTCATCCACCCGCCCCTGGATCCCGCCAGCCCGCGACCGTCCGAACCAGTCCGGCGCTGCATCCGGTACCGGCGCGGCCGGTTCATCCACTGCCGTCCCATCCAGCGGCGCATCGAAACGGGTCGATGCCGGAAGCAGAAACGCGAGCTGCGCCGCCGTCGCATGATCCCGCAGCCACGCCCTCCCCAGCTTCCTGTTGAAATGGCCCTGAAGGGAAAAATACATGGCCCATCCGGTCAGGAAGGAGTCCTCCGCCCGCCAGGGAACAGGAGCCTGACCGAGCACCACATATTCAAACGGCCGGACGCCGAGCGCCTCCAGCCCCGCGTTGACACCAGCCACATAGCGGTCGATCAGCAACCGGTCCTGTGACGGAAGGGAGGCAACCACGGCGGCGGCGCGCGATCGCAGCCGGAAAAGACGGCGTTCACGGTCCGAAGGCAGAGCCGCCGGTCCAAACAACGCGGACAGCTCGCCCGCCGCCACGCGGCGCATCAGATCCATCTGGAAAAAGCGGTCCTGGGCATGCAGATAGCCGGTGGCATAGGCGAGATCGGCCCGGGTCGCGGCCACCACGGTGGGACACCCGAGATCGTCGCGCGACACCGTCACCGGGCCGGAGAGTCCGGCCACCGGCACCTGCCCGTCGAGCCTTGGCAGGCTGCCCCTGAGGGTGACCACGGTCACGCCGCCGACGGCCACCAGCGCCACCAGACCGGCGGCGGCAACCAGCCGCAACAAACGCTTCACTCTCATCGGTCCGCCCCCGCCTCTGTTTCCGAAACGCCGGGCCACCGTAATCCAGGCCTGACCAACCTTGAAAGCGTGGCGGAAGCCATAAGGGCAGCCGGTGCGAAAACACCTCCGCAACGGGCGATGCGCGCATAGACGCCGCAACCATTTCGTGTCATTGGAAATCGGGGCGACTTCCACGCGGAAGGGAATGCAATGGACGAACTCGATCTTTTCAAGCGTCTTGGCCTGGCGCTGGCCATCGGACTGCTGCTGGGGGTCGAACGCGGCTGGCAATTCCGGCAGGCGCCGGCGGGATCCCGTATCGCAGGCATTCGCAGTTTCGCCCTGATGGGACTTCTGGGCGGGCTTTGGGCCCTGCTTGCCGCCGAGGCACCGGCCGTCACCCTGGCGCTGGGCTTTGTCGGTTTCGCCGCTCTGGTTGCCGGTGCCCATTTCATGCATCTGCGCGTCGCCCCTTCCGATCAGGGGATCACCACCGAGATCGCCGAGCTGATCACCTTCTGTCTGGGGGCGCTGGCCGTTCGAGGTCATATGGCGGTCGCGGCGGCCGGCGGCGTTGTCACTCTCGCGGTCCTGTCATTGAAGGAACCGCTGCACGAATTCATCGAACGGATCCGCTTCGTCGAACTGAAAGCGGTAATCAACCTGCTGCTGATTTCGGTCGTGATGTTGCCCGTCCTGCCCGACGCGGGCTACGGCCCCGGGGGGACGCTCAATCCCTACAAACTCTGGTGGGTGGTGGTGATGATCGCTTCCATCAGCTTCGTCGGCTATGTGGCGATTCGTGTGGCCGGGCCACGCATCGGCACATTGTTGACGGGTTTCTTCGGAGGACTGGCCTCGTCCACCGCATTGACCGTATCTTTCGCGCATCTGGGAAAGCAAACCCCAGCCCTGCAAAGCCTTCTGGCGTCCGGGGTCGCCGTCGCCGGTGCCACCATGTTTCTCCGTATTCTGCTGATTGTCGGCATCCTCAACCCGGATATGGCGCGGGTGCTCGCCGCGCCGCTTGGCGCCATGACCGCAGTCTGTCTGCTGGGCGCCGCCATCCTGTGGCTGGATCGCAAGGAGACCGGGACCAACGGGTCGGCCCTGCCGCTGTCGAACCCTTTCGATCTGGCAACGGCGGTAAAATTCGGAGCCTTTCTGGGGATCATCCTTGCCGCGTCCGGCCAGTTGCAGCAGTGGTACGGCAATCAGGGTCTCTACGCGCTTGCCGCGCTGTCCGGGCTTGCCGACGTCGACGCGATCTCGGTCTCGATGGCAAAACTGGCCCGCCAGGGAACCATCACCCGGTCGGCGGCTGCCAACGGGGTGTTGATCGCCGCATTCGTCAACACCGTGGTCAAGGGCGGAATCGTCGCCGCCATCTGTTCCGGCGGCATGGCCGTCAGGATCGGCATGGCCTTCCTTGCCACCATCGCCACCGGCTTCATCGTCCTCAATATCCTGTAAGACCGGCCGGCGGTGAGACGCCGGTTGGCAGGATTCCTGTCCCGCGAGCGGACAACGCGCGATCGCCGGGGGGGGGACGGAGAAAGCCGCTTCGGCAGCTTGAGGGCATGGAGATCGCTGCCGATCCCCATGACTTGGCATCAGGGCTGCGCCGACCGGTTCGGATCAGCGCAAGCCGGATCAACTCCTTCCCCATGCCGAACCGGCAAAAGGCACATTCATTTTGATGATTCGGCTTCCTGTGTCTTTATGCTATTTGTTAACAAATTTTATATCCTGTAATGCAGTGGTGACATCTGATGAGATTCGCCGTCCTCGATTCGCTCCGCGGCCTTTGCGCGTTGATTGTCGTCATTTTTCATATCGAGGTCATCGGATGTATTTATGATGGTGCGCTTCACGGATTTCGTTTTTTTGAGCATGGATTTCTTTTTGTCGACTTTTTCTTTGTCCTAAGCGGGTTCGTTCTCACCCACAGCTATTTCCTGAAGCTGTGCACGCCGCGCGATCTCCTTCCTTTCATCGTCCGCCGTTTAGGCCGGGTCTACCCTCTCCATCTTTTGTTTCTCTGCCTTTTCATCGGTCTGGAGCTGGTTAAATTCTACGCCTACCGCCATGGCGTCGCGGCCGATACGGCCCCGTTCACGGGTGCTTACACCACGCCCGCCATCGCATCGAATCTGTTTCTCCTCCAGGCGTTGCACCTGCATCAGGTCGCGACCTGGAATTCCCCAAGTTGGAGCATCAGCACCGAATTCTATACTTATCTTATCTTCGCGGTTTTCGTCGTTGCGGCTCATCGTCGGACCGCCGCGGCCGTCACCGTCGCGGCCCTGATCTCGATTTTCGGTGCAACCGTCGTCCTCTTTTTCTCGCGGCACCAGATAGACACGACGTTCGACTTCGGCTTTTTCCGCTGTCTCTATGGATTTTTCTGCGGTGTCATCGCCTATTTTATCGCCAATCGTGCCGCCCGCCGGATCTCCCTTGGCCCGACAGCGGCCACAGGAACCGAACTGGGCGCATGCATCGCGGTCGTCGCCTTTGTAACCAAGGCCGGGCTTGGGCCGGCATCGCTTTTCGCGCCATTGGTCTTCATGACTGCGGTCATCGTCTTTTCATTCGAGGCGGGCCTGCTGTCCCGGATGCTGTCGGCACCGCCCTTCGCGTTCCTGGGCAGATTGTCCTACACGATGTATATCGCCCACGCCTTTTTCCTGGTATTGGCGGGACGTGTCATGCGCGTCGCCCAAACGCGGCTGGAGGGATTGACCTACATCCGCCTTCCAATGTTGCACGGTGGCAACAACAGCCTGATCGTCATGACATCGGAGGTGCGCCAGGACATTCTGCTGGCCGGCATGCTCCTCGTCCTCATGGTGTTCTGCGCCGGGGTGAACCGGTTCATTGAGGTTCCCTGCCAGCGATGGTTCAATTCTCTGGCCGCAAGGCTGGTCCGGCGACCGGCGGCCATACCGTGAATACCCCCATCAAAAGGAGGACTCCGCCGACGCCAGCTTTCCGTCGTCAGGTTCGGCGAACCTTGACATAGGACCCGGGCGCATCCTCGATCACCGGAAGGCGGCCGTCGCCGGGATGCCGGGCGGGAACCCGGGAACCGCCGAATTCGGACACCCAGGCATCCCAGTCCGGCCACCAGGATCCCTCGTTCTGCTGGGCGGCCTCCAGCCACCCGTCTGCAGTCGGCGCCAGAACCGGGTTGGTCCAATATCCGTATTTCCGGGCCTTCGGCGGGTTGATCACCCCGGCGATATGACCCGACCCGGACAGGACAAACCGGACAGGCCCGCCCATCAGACCAGCGCCCAGATAGGTCGTCTTCCAGGGCGCGATGTGATCCTCGCGCGCGGAAAGAAAATAGGTCGGCACCTTGATGTCGCGGAGATCCAGGGGGACGCCGCCGATTGTTATGCCGCCCGGTTCCCGCAACAGGTTTCGAAGATACATATTACGCAAATAAAAGCTGTGCATCGCCGCCGGCATATGCGTCGAATCGGAATTCCAGTAGAGAAGATCGAAGGGCATCGGCTCCTGCCCCAGAAGATAGTTCCGAACGACAAAGGACCAGATCAGGTCGTTTTCGCGCAAAAGGCTGAAGGCGTCGGACAGGTGATGGGCCTCAAGATAGCCCTTGCGGCGCATATGCTCATCCATCAAATCGAGCTGCTGATCATCAATGAAGACAGCCAGTTCCCCCGGATCGGAAAAATCGACGAGGGAAGTGAAATAGGTCGCGCTGGCGACGCGGCGATCCTTTTTTGCCGCCATCCAGGCCAAAGTCGTGGCAAGAAGGGTCCCGCCGATACAATAGCCGACGGCATTGACCCGCTTTTGCCCCGTCGCCGCCGTAACGGCATCGATCGCCGCCAGGAGACCCCGCTTCATATATTGCTCGAAGGACACATCGGCCAGTGTCTCGTCGGGATTGACCCAGGAGATGACAAACACGGTGTGCCCCTGCTCCACCGCCCAGCGGACGAAGGAGTTTTGCGGCTTCAGGTCAAGAACGTAAAATTTGTTGATCCATGGCGGCACGATCAAAAGCGGCCTCTCACGGACCGTGTCCGTGAGAGGCGTATATTGCAGAAGCTGCATCATCTCATTCTGGAACACGACCTTCCCGGGCGTCTGGGCGATGTTTTCGCCGACACGGAAGGCCGACCTGTCGGTCAAAGAGACGCTGAGATGGCCACCTCCGCCCCGTTCCATGTCATCGAGAAGATGGCGCAGGCCTTTCACCAGGTTTTCGCCACCACTTTCGATCGTCGCCCGGACGACTTCAGGATTGGTGGCGGCAAAATTGCTGGGCGACAAGGCTCCAAGGACCTGACGCGTGTAGAAGCCGACTTTGCGGGCGGTATGCGGATCCACGCCCTCGATTTGGCTGACCGTCGACTGAATGTGGCGCGCTGTCAGCAAATAGGCCTGCTTGACGACGTCGAAGACGAGGTTCTCAACCCACTCCTTGTCCTTGAACCGCTTATCGTCCGGTGCCGGTTCGGCCACCGGCGGCCCTCCCCCGTCGCCGAGAATCCGAAGTGCGGTCTGCTGCCAAAGACGCGTGATGTCGTTCCAGTAGGCGAATTGTTCGCGTATGAGGCGGGCCGGATTGTCCCAGGCTCGCTGAGTCATGTCCTGGAACGCCTGCCCGATCACGGCCGGATCCATAAGACGGAACCCGTCGTCTTTCGCCAGCCAGTCAAATTGCTGGCGAAGAATCCCCTGACTCCGCTCCATCAGTTCCATCATCTCGGCGGCCAGTTGTCCGGCCTTATCGGATGCCTTGTCCCCCGCGGGCGGCTTCGTCATCGTCTGCCTCGCTCTTTCGATGGATGTTTCAACCCCGGTTCGACCGTGTTCTTTTGTTGAATCCGGCATTTCCGCCTCGAACATTCGTTGCATCCATCCTGCCGGATTTACGCCCGTCGCGCGACTACGCCATGAGCGATAGACCATCGCTTAAGACAATGATAATCCGCGGTTGTGAAGCTCCATCGTCATATTGAGAGTCGACATCGCCTGATCCAGCGTAACGATTCCCCGGGTTTCCAAGGCGTCGATCAGCCGCAGCAGAACCGCGGCGGTCACGAGCGAATCGCCCAGCGCGGTATGCCGGTCCGTCACATGGACGCCATAGCGGTCCGCAATCGCATCGAGCGACTGGCCGTCCGTCGATCCATCCAGGAACGACGACAGCAGCATTGTGTCGAGGACCGTGTTATCGAACGCGACCCCGGCGGCGGCCTCCCTCATACGGATGAATTTCAGATCGAAGGCCGCGTTGTGCGCCACCAGGACGGCGTCGGCGGCATAGGCCTTGAACTGCGGCAACACGACGGAAAGAGGAGGCTTGTCCGTCACCATTTCATCGGTGATTCCATGGAAGGCGACCGATTGGATCGGAATGGGCCTTCCCGGATTGACAATTCGGTTGAAGGTTTCGCCCGTGAGGATGCGGCCATTGACGATCCGGACCGCCGCCAGCGACACGACCTCGTCGCCCTGGGTCGGATGCAGGCCCGTCGTCTCCGTATCGAAGACGACATAGGTCAGAGCTTTGAGCAGAGTCTTGCCGGCCATGCCGGCGTCACCTTGTGCCAGCAGATCGAAATCGAAAAACTCCGGACGCGGTGGCAGCTTGTCCTCCGGAGCCGTCCATTCCTGTCCCTCCCGGCCGGGCGGTACCGCGATCCTCAGGATCGAATGCTCCGCGTCCCGCGTGATGACGACCGCTTCCAAGGAATGATGGCCGATCGCATCGGCAATGGTCATTCCGCCGAGGCCGGACGATAGCGGCCGATCGAGCCAATGCCGCAGGGCGTCCTGTTCCCGGGCGTCGTCGGCGTCCCCTTCCCGGGCCATCCAGGACAGCAGGATCCGGCAGAAGCGCCCGTCGCCCTCCGCGGCAAGATCGAAAGCGCCGACACCGGTCGTGGCGGCAACGGCCCGGATCAGCGCCTCCAGGGCGAGAGCCAGGGAATAAGCGTCGGCGTGGAGCCACAATGGCAGCCCCGTCGGGGTCACGACGGGATCACCGGCGCCCATCCGGCGAGCCACCCAGGCGAACAGATCCGCCGAATGGAGGTCGATCATCGGCCACCAACCGGTCAGCAAGGCGCGGAAATCAGCCGTGGCCTGCGCCAGCACATCGGTCGGATCCCCCGTCGCGCCGATCACCGGATCGTCTCGCGGCCGCCCGGCGGCCCGGGCGTCATCCACAACCGATCTCAGGAAAACCAGAAGCCGCCGCAGAAGGGCGTCGCGCCGGGACAACGCCTGGACACTTTCCGTCACATTGGTGAAGGAGATCACATAACCCTCGATTTCTCCCTGTGCGCGAACAAGGCTCATGCGCCCCTGAAGGATTGTCCGGCCATCCGCGGTGCCGGTCACGAAGGGGGCCGTCTGTGGGCCGGTTTGCGAGCGGTGCGCCAGAACGTCAAAGATGTGAAGAACCGGCTCTTTGAGAACCAGACCGAACAACGGCCTCCCCAATCCCAGTTCGCCGCCGACATGCAACGCGCGCAGGGCGTTCTGGTTATAGAGGACGACCTGATGACGGGCATTACAGACCACGACACCTTCCTGGAGGTCATTCAGGATGGCGGCCAGACGCGCCTTTGCGGTTTCTGCGGCGCCAGTCGCCGTCGCTATGGCCTGATCCTCCCTTCCCCGCGCGTCGATCAGCCGGGAGGCCAGCAGATCAACGGTCCGGGCCAGATCGACCAGGACCCCGTAGCGGGAAAAATCCTGTGACAATCCCGGGCCACCATGGAGAACCGCGGCCAGGTCGGCGGCGAGCCGGCGCGCCGGACGATCCACCAGCAGGCGGAAAATCCCAAACACCGCCGCCACCAGCATCGCGGACGCGCAGAGGATCAGAAACGCGGTCTCGCCGGCCGCTCCGGCGGCGCCATCCGGCGAAACCGGCGAGGAGAGGAAGGACTCCAGAATAAGCGCGACGGCCACCAGATAGAGAATGGCCGAGACTGACAGCACCATGGTCGCGCGTTGCCGATAGGCTTTCACTCCACCTCCCTGTCAGACCGGTCCGGCCCCTGGAACCGGCGATATCATTACCCACAGTTGTACAAAGCGTTAACCCGCGCGGCAACGGATTCCCATCCCCAATGGACCGGAAGGCATCGAAACGGATCGGCATCCGCCCGATCCGACGTCAGGAATCGGCATCGACCGTCCGATTTCCTCTTGCCGGGACATTTTATCAACACCAGATGATGGCTATGAGGTGACGCCGCCAATCGTCCAACCGTCCACCGAGGAGGTGCTCGCCATGGCCTTCAAAACAGATATCGTCATCGGAGACCGCTTCACGAAGGTCGGCAGCTTCCAGATGCCGACCTGGACAGTGTCCCGAATCACGCATACGGATGACAAGCCTCCCCATGCCCATTTGGCGAAGGAAGGCAGCCCGAACGACTGGATCACCGTCGGATTGATGGCGCTGACCGATCAGAACCTCTATCGAAGGCTTCCCACACCGACCGGGGCCGAGGGCGCGGTCGACAGCCGTCACTGACCATCATCTCTGACTGGATGGATTGGCGGCAACCGTTCCCGCTTCCCCGCCGGCGGCATAGCGGCCCGGCACCTTGGAAAAGCGGCAAATACCATCGGTGATGAGGATCGCTCATCGCCGGTTGGAAGCCCCCCTCGGGCCCGCGAGCTGATGCCAGTGGTCGGAATCTAACATTTGGATCCCTTGAGAGTGGGGCGGGCATCCTGCCCGCCTCCGACGCAAGAGCGGCGGAAATTCTGGCATTTCGGCTTTCGCCGAACGGCGGGCGGGGCGCCCGCCCCACTCCTGATTCAGGGATTCGTCTGTTGGATTTTGACCACTATGGCGAAGCCAAGGGTTTTGGAGAAAACCGCTCGGGCCGGCTGAGGTCTGTGCTGAACGGTTCCGATCAGCACAGGCCGGTATCAATCGGCGGATCGGATCGAAAGGCGGAGGGCGGCCTCCCCGGATTGAGAAGCCGCTCTCTGCGTCGCCGGAACAACAAGGTGAAATGCGGGCATCGCCGTGATCTCCCGCCCCCGCGACAAATCGCCGGCCGGCCGTCCCAGAACAGGGGAAAGACGACGACCGGCCGACGCCCTCCCCAAGCCGGCTCTGCCACGAAACCGAACGGGGAAAGAGCCTTCGATGCAGGAAATCCGGGACTGGAATCCCCAGTCCGCCTGTTCTCGCCCCCGCATCTTCCCCGGATACGGCGCCCCCTCAGACAACCGCCCCGGTATAGCCCCCCTTTTCAACGGGCTTTCTGGACAAAAACGATGCGTTTCCCTCAGGCCGAATGCGACCATCATTCCTTCACCGCGGAAAGACGCAACGATGATACCCATACGCCATCAGCATAAACGAGTATTTTGTTTTTGACAGGGAAATTAATCAGTAAATCCGATGATGACTGCAAGATAACCAGGATATCACCATTGGATTGCCATGAAATATTATTACAGATTGATTCCAGATCTGCTTTTTTTCATTAGAGAGATTTGCGATCAGACGGACCATGGATCGCCCCGCAGGCCTCCGGGGAATCCAGCCCGCCTTATGGACCGCCGTTTATTTCCGCCATCAGCCGATCAGCGCAGGCCGGTATCAGGCCCTCTCGCCCGGCGGCCCCCATGGCCGCCAGGTCGGGCGCGGCAGATGCCACCCGGGATATGGAAACGGCCCGGCAGATGGGGCATCTGCCGGGCCGTTGTCACAATTCTCCGAACCGATCCGCCGGATTGGCGAAGGTCAGACCTTGTGGTAATCGCGATACCACTGCACGAACCGGGGAATCCCCTGCTCGATCCCGGTAGAGGGCGTGAAACCGAAATCCCGTCTGATCGCATCGATGTCCGCGAAGGTCTCCTTGACGTCGCCCGGCTGCATCGGCTCCAGAATGATTTCAGCCTTCCGTCCCAGTGATTCCTCGATAAGGCCGATGAATCGCATCAGGGGTTCCGACCGGTGGTTGCCAATATTATAGACCCGGCAGGGTGCCCCCTCGCCCGAGGGCGCGCCATCGGCCACCGCGAGCACGCCGCTCACGATATCGTCGATATAAGTGAAGTCCCGACGCATGTCCCCACCGTTGAACACATGAATCGGCTGGCCGGACAGGATCGCCTTGACGAACAGGAAGGCGGACATGTCCGGTCGCCCCCAGGGACCATAAACGGTGAAGAAGCGCAATCCCGTGGTCGGAATCTGAAACAGATGGCTATAGCTGTGCGCCATCAGTTCGTTGGCTTTCTTGGTCGCCGCATAGAGGGAGATCGGCGTATCGACACGATCGTCGACCGAGAAAGGAAGCTTCTTGTTGGTGCCATAAACCGATGAGGACGAGGCATAAACGAAATGTTCGCAGCGCTGGAGACGCCGGGCGAACTCCAGCATCACCAGATGCCCTTCGATATTGGATCGCGTATAGGCGTAGGGATTAACCAGCGAATAGCGCACACCGGCCTGGGCGGCCAGATGGATGATCCGCGTGATATCGGGATGGTGGACCGCCACGCCCGCAACCGCCTCGCGATCGGCGATATCCACCCGGTGAAAGGTGAATCCGGCCTGGCGCTGAAGAATCTCGAGCCGAGCCTCCTTGAGGGCGGGATCATAATAATCGTTGACGTTGTCGAGACCGACGACCGTCTCGCCGCGTTCCAGCAGACGCAGGCTCACATGAAAACCGATAAAGCCAGCGGCGCCCGTCACCAGATAGGTCATC
The DNA here is from genome assembly GCA_009712185.1 of Telmatospirillum sp. Taxonomy (GTDB): domain Bacteria; phylum Pseudomonadota; class Alphaproteobacteria; order Rhodospirillales; family Magnetospirillaceae; genus Telmatospirillum. The sequence goes on from WASQ01000145.1 coordinate 12,427, forward strand.
TTCTCTCTCTTTGGCCGCACCGGCAGAAACGCCGGCACGATCCTCAAACGTCAGATAACATCTCCGGACCGGACCGGCGGCCCGGCGCGGTAATCCGCGGGGCGCCAGCCGATGCCGTGCCGGAAAAGGCCATTCGAACCGCCCGGCGGGCAGTCACTCCATGCCGAGCGCCCTCTTGTAGAGGTCGAGCAGCTCTTCCTGCTCTTTCCGATCCTGTTCCTCGACCTTGCGCAGCGATATGATCTTACGGATGATCTTCACGTCGAAGCCGGTCGACTTGGCCTCGGAATAGACCTGCTTGATATCTTCCGAAAGAGCCTTCTTTTCCTCTTCCAGCCGTTCGATGCGATCGACATATTGCTGCAGAGCCTCTGCCGCAATTCCGCCGATCGTCTCGTTCGAAGTCGTGCCATCGGGCATGGTGTGCTTTACCTTGATTGAAGGGGGGTGACCGCGCACCGGATAAGCGCCGGTGCGGGGCGGAGGATAACGAGGTCCGGCGGTCGGGTGCAAGACCAAGCTGCGTCCGGCGCGCGAAGCTCCGGATCCGGACGGACCGCCGAAGGCTCCGCCTACGCCGGTATTTCCGAGAAGCGTTGGCGGGCCCGGTTCTCCGGCAAAGCCAGCAGAGGCCCGAGAATTCGGGCCAGCCGGTCTCCCCAGGCCACGGCCGCGGGTTCGTCGGCAATCAGATCCTGGCGGATCTCGATCGACACATGCGGCCGGCCATAAGCCGCCCCGTGGATCCCGACCGTGTAGTTGGCGTTCCTGCCGGAATAGGGCTCGTTATCCCCGACGCAAAGGCCCTCCCCCGTCCTCAGGGCATCGATCAGGGGACGGGCCAGACGGGGATCTCGGTTCCACAGGACGCCGACATGCCAGGGCCGCTGGAAGCCGTTCATCATGGGGGTGAAACTGTGTACCGCGACCAGCGAGGCCACACGGTCGGCCGCAGCCGCCTCCACCCGGTTCAACTCGCGGCAGACCGCCCCGTGATAGGGGTAGAAATATTCCTCGGCGCGTTGCCGGCGCCGGCGCTCATCGAGGTCCCGATTTCCCGGCACGAGGATCCCGTCGCTTTCGGCGCAGATCGACGTGGGGTGGCCGAGCGGCCGGTTGCAGTCGATCACAAGACGCGATATGCGGCTTAAGACCGCGGTTGCGCCGATCTGATCGGCCAGGCGCCGCGCCGCCACCGCCGCGCCGATGTCCCATCCGATATGCCGGTTGAGATCGCCCTCCGCCAATCCCAGGTTATCGAGAGCGCCGGGCACCGCATTGCTGGCGTGATCGCAGATGATCAGGGCGGGAGCAGTCCGTCCCTCACCCCAGAGTTCGACCGCCGGGTGGGTGGCGGAGAGGGAAAAAGGAGCCGCCTCGTCGGGTAAAAACCGCATTTCAGGAACCCTGCCTCACCTGTTGATGCATGACAAACCGCGTAATTTCCTTTACCAGGAAATAACTGCTGATGCGTAAAGATCCGGGCCGTCCCATCCCCGGGAAGGCGCCCGCCCCACCGTTCCAGGCCCACGCCGGGCCGGCGCCCGCACTTTGTGGAAAGTCCCGGACCTCGCGGAATGTTCCGGGCCTCGTGGAAAGTATGGTGTCCATGACCGATCAGAACGCCCGTTTTCTCGTCCACCTCAAAGGCATTGCCGACCAGCCGGCCGGATACCGCGCCGTCCATCTCATGGTATCGGCGCTGCCTGCCGCGAAGAAAAGCCGGGACAATCTGTCGCGCGCCATTCGCCTGCTGGTGGACGTCAAAGCCAGATACAAGGATGGCGAGATCTTCCTGATGAAGAATCTCGACATCATCCTCCTGTCGAAGGACATCGCCCGGCCGGTCCTCGCGGCCGCCGGGGAGGCCGTGCAGCAGGTCTTCCTGGGACAGATGCCGCCAACCTTTGCCAATCCCCTGACCGGTGCCAACGACTTTTACGCTCTTTTCGACCTGTCGCGCGACTTCGAACGTTTGCATGGCTGGGCCGAGGAGGCCGCGGGTGTCGCCCGCGCCGCGAAGTCCGGCGACGGCGCGGAACCGAAGGGCATGATCGATGTGGCGGTGCTGGCCAGAATCAAGGAAGATATTCATAAAATCGATATTTCCCCGATGCTGTTCAATCAGCCAGTTTATTTCATCGGTGACGGACAAAAGACCTCGGTCATGTTCCATGAGGTTTACATGTCCATTCCGATCCTTGAGGACAAGTTCTGCCCTGGCCAGTCTCTGACATCCCGCAAGGGGCTGTTCACCGATCTGACGGAGGAACTTGATATCGTCGTCCTCAGAATTCTGGCCGATCCCGATGAACGGGGGGGACGCCGCAGGATGAGCATTAACGTCAATATCGCGACCCTCGCCTCCCCCACCTTCGTTAAATTCGACGCGGAACTGCCGCCCGATGCCCGCCAGGGTGTCGTCCTTGAAATCAACAAGACCGACGTCTTCGAGAATATGCGGCTTTACCGCGAGCTGGTTCCCTTCCTGCGTGACCGGGGCTATCGCGTCCTGCTGGACGGCCTGTCCTTCTACAATGTCGCCGCCATCGACTTCGAAGGAATCGATTGCGATTTCGCGAAGATCTTCTGGTCCGGCGAAGCCAGTTCGCTTACCGACGACGTGCTGGCCCGCATTTACAGCAAGTTGCGCGCGCCCGACATGCCCCGCTTCCTGCTGGGACGCTGCGACACGGCGGAAAGCATCCGCTTTGCGCGATCCGCGGGTATCGGGCTGGTCCAGGGCCGCCTCGTCGATCACATGGTGAAAAAGAACATCCCGTTCTGACCGATGATCACGGGCGCAGATAGCCCAGGACCAGATCGACGATATGTTGTTCCCGCATCAGCGTTTCCTCCGTCGATCCGAGATCCCGTCCGAACACCGCCGACAGCGTGTAGCGGTTGGAACAGAAGAAATATCCGAGACCGACCATGGAAATGTAGAGTTGCGTCGGGTCGATGTGGCGACGGAATACACCCTCCTCCTGGCCACGGGCGAGGATTTCGGCGAGACAGCTGACCAACGGTGAATAGAGGTCCGCGACCCGGCGCGATTCCTGGAGATTGAGACCTTGCTGGAGATTTTCGTCGTTCAACAGGGCCAGAAATTCGGGATGGGCCGTGTGATAGCGGAAATTGAACCGGATCAGCAGTTGCAAGGCCTCCGCCGGCGCCACCCGATGCAGGTTGAGCGTTCTTTCCTCGCGCCTTTTAGCCTCGTAGACCCGTTCCAGCGACGCCAGCCAGAGCGCTTTTTTATTACCGACATAGGTATACAGCATGCGCTTGTTGATGCCGGCCCGGCCGGCGATCGCGTCGACCCTGGCGCCGGCATAACCCTGGCCGGCAAACTCCGCGACCGCCGCATCCAGAATTTTTTCCCGTGCGGCCGCGGACCGGTCCGCAGGGTCCTCCGCCAGCAGGACATCCGCTGAACAACAGGGCTTCACTGTTTTCTTCGTCATCGGGAGACATTGGCCGAGAAGACCGCCGCTGGCAAGCCGGAGCCCGGCAACGGAGGCGGCCGTTCCGGCGTCGCCCCCCCGCGGCCATCAGGCCGCCGGCCGACGATGAAGCCAGATCAGTGTCAGATCGTCGGCGACCACGGGCCTGTCGGCGAGGAACTCGGTGACGAGGACGCGGAGACCATCGTCACCGGCGCCGCGAAGCCGGGCGGGAACCCCGTCCAGGTCATGGGGAGACAGGCAACGGCCTGCGCCGTCCGGGCTTTCGATCAGGGCATCGCTGTAGAGGAACAGGGATGCCCCCTCGGGGAAAGGACACCGCTGATTGTCATAACGCGCGGCATGGCTGACACCAAGGGGCAGGCCGCTGCTGTCGAGCCGGTCGACCGCAGGATTGGCGATCACCGGTGTCGGCGCTCCCGCCGCGGAAAACGTCAGATGCCCGAGACGATTGTCGACAACGACCAGGATCATGGTGGCGAACTGGCCGCGCGGCAGAAGATCGACCAGCCTGCCGTTCAGAACCGCGAGATAGCCGGCCGGATCATCGGGATCGGGAGGAATTTCGCTCATCAGGGCATGCAGGCGGAAGGTATTGAGGGCCGCCGAAAGCCCATGCCCCGAAAAATCGAACAGCGCGATCATGGCGCGCCCGTCGGCAAAAGAGCGGACCGACCACAGATCTCCCCCCAGTTCCGATGATGGCTGGAAATGCGACTGGATCCAAAGACCCGACGACAGCCGGATTTTTTCCAGACTTTCGGGCGTTGGAAGCAGATGCTCCTGCATGACGCGCGCCAGGTCCAGTTCCCAGCGCATCAGGCGGACATGATCCTCCAGTGTTCGAACCAGACGGCGGTTTTCCAGCAAATTGCGCACCCTGGCGACAAATTCCGGCCCATGTACCGGCCGGGTCACCAGATCCGATGCCCCGGCCCGAAAAATGGCGCTGCGCCGGGGTGTGCCGCCATCGCCCGTCACCGCCAGGATAGGCAACAGCCGTCGTCCCGCGTCGGTCCGCACACGACGGCAGAACCCGGGGCCGTCGAGGCCGGGCAGATCGATGTCGAGAAGGACCAGGTCCGGTTCATGATCGGCGATCAGGCCAAGCGCACCGGCGGCATCGCCGGCGACGTCCACCGTGCCGACGCCCGCCGCCGAAAGAAGCGCGGTCACACGGGCCCGCGTTTCCACACCCTCCAGCAGCAATAAGACCCTGCAGGCCGACAGATCGACGCCGCTTTCAGTCCCGGGCTCGGTTTCGAAGGTCACGTCCTCGTCGAACATCCTCCGCTCCTTCACCGTTCAAACCGCATGGACAGCCGCCGTCCTCCCTCCGTAATCTCGATCTCGCGGGCGAAATGGGAGATCACGGCCAGTCCCCGTCCGGATTTGCGGCCGGGGTCGGTCTCCTGTACCGTCGGCGTCATGCAATATCCCGGGCCGCTATCGACCACGGTGACGGCCACACGCCGACCGTCCGCAACCGCCATGATCTCGATCGGCCGGCCGGCGAACGCCGGATCCAGAAGACGCCCATCGATCTGCTCGCAGAAGCGTCGGAATCCCGCCCATGTCTGCCGGTCATCAGATGACATCTCCAGATTACCGTGCAGAAGGCCGTTCATGATGGCCTCATGCAAAGACAGTTCGATCCCTTCGCACCGTCCGGCGGACATGTCGAGACGTTGCGCCAGAACCCGGCAGAAAAGGCGGGCAGGCGCCAGGGAATAGGCGGTGGCGGTGGACAACGCCATGTAAAGGCCGCCCGCGTCCAGCGCATATTGCAGGTTAGGGCCCGACAGCAACCGCGATCCCTCGGCCTCGACGCAGGCGCCGCTCTCCTGCAATGCCGCCTCCATCCCCTGCTCATCCAGTCCCGCGACAAGGGCCGCCATCGGTTTCAGGGCGCAGTCCGGCCCGGCATTCGGACAGTGACGGCGCTCGACCACCACGGCCTCCAGTCCCCGGGGAACCGCGACGCCGCAAAACCGTGACTGTCCGTGACGATGACATACGGCACAGGAAAGGCTGAAGCCCGACGACAACAGAGGCTCCTTCAGCTCCAAGCGAGAGATGCCGGCCGGAGGCCCGAATTCCCTCGCGGGCGGCAGGGATCAGGATCGCAACCACACGCCCGCAACGCAAGTGTCTCGACCGCCGGGAAGAACCTTTCGGCGAAAAAACCCGGACAAATGGAATGGTTACCCATGGTCACACCCGCCGGCCTGATGCTACTTTTCCTCCCCACAGGGGAACTCCATCCCGCAAGGTAAGCGCCAGGGGAAAAGCACATGCAGACTTCAGGGAGTACAATTCCGGAAAAAAAGAAAAAAAGATTGTGGTCAGATCTAACTTTTCAAGTTTTAGTTGCAATCGTCATTGGCATCGCTGTCGGCCATTACTGGCCTGATTTCGGCGCAGCGATGAAGCCTCTCGGCGATGTGTTTATCAAACTCGTAAAAATGGTCGTCGGACCGGTTATCTTTCTCACCGTCGTCACCGGCATCTCCAGCGTCGGCGACATGAAGAAGGTCGGCAAAGTCGGCCTGAAGGCCCTGATCTACTTCGAAGTGGTCACCACCTTCGCACTGGGAATCGGGCTGGTCCTGGTCAATGTCATGGGACCCGGACGGGGGATGAATATCGTCGCCGGCAGCCTCAACAACGCGGAAATCTCGAAATACGCGGTCCAGGCAAAGTCCCAAAGCGCGGTCGAGGTGCTGATGCACATCGTTCCGGACAACATCATCGGCGCATTCGGTTCGGGCGACCTTTTGCAGATTCTGTTTTTCTCGATTCTGTTCGGGGCCGCCCTGTCGATGATGGGCGACAAGGGGAAACCGGTTGAGGAATTCCTGGAACGCCTGTCCTATGCCTTTTTTGGCGTCATCAATGTCGTTATGTATTACGCGCCGATCGGCGCTTTCGGCGCCATCGCCTTTACAATCGGGCGGTTCGGCGTCGGGTCCTTAAGCGCGCTTGGCATGCTGCTGGTCGGCGTTCTCGCCACCATGGTCATTTTTGTCCTCGGGGTACTGGGTCTGATCGCCCGGATCTACGGATTTTCCATTTTCCGCTTTCTGGCCTATCTGAAGGACGAACTGATGATCGTTCTTGGAACGTCGTCATCAGAGACCGTTCTGCCGCGCATGATGGACAAATTACAGCGTCTGGGCTGCGCCAAGCCTGTGGTCGGCCTGGTCATTCCGACCGGCTATTCGTTCAATCTAGACGGCACATCGATCTATCTGTCGATGGCCGCCATTTTCATCGCGCAAGCCTACAACATCGATCTCACCCTGTGGCAGCAACTGTCGATTCTGGCGCTTCTGATGGTGACCTCGAAGGGCGCGGCTGCTGTCACGGGCGGCGGATTCATCACGCTGGCGGCCACCATGTCGGCAACCGGCACCCTGCCGATCGAAGGACTGGCGCTGCTGCTCGGGATCGACCGGTTCATGTCCACCGCCCGCGCCCTCACCAATATGATCGGGAACGGCGTTGCCACGATGGTGATCGCGAAAATGGAACAGGAGTTCGACGGCGAACGGGCCTTGACGGAATACCGGTCCTATTTCGACAGACCGGCCATCGAACGGATCTGATATCGATCGGCGATGGGTGTTTACCCTCCCGGTCTGCGCCAAACCGGCGCCAGACCGGGAGGATGCACAAAAAAAGCCGCCTTTCCAGTCCCGTGAGGGACAGGAAAGGTGGCCGCACGAACGACATGTCAACACGGATAATCCGCAACCGGCCGCACAGTTGGATGTCCGGATACGGAGGGCCGTCAGGGCGCCACTGACCTGGGTGGGGTGGGATGGGAGAGATTCGGCCCGCGTCACCCTGACGACAAAAAACACTGTAACGGTCCGGGCCGACAGCGGGAAATGCGCGATCCGCAGATCTGGCACCTGCATATATCATGCTCGGAAATGTTGAAGGTCAAAAGAAACAGTGGCCGGACAGTGTTTCAGATAATCGACGCCCGGAGACGGCCCGGCTCCTTACTCCATGACAACAGTGTGAAATCCATCGTCATGATCGAATGGCGGCCCATTTTCTCATGCCCTTTTGAAATTTATTATACAACCGGACCCCACATCATTAGCCCGGCTCGGACCGTGGAATGCGTTGCAAGATCGGTATCAACCCTGAGTTTCGCACCCTAAATCGTCCATCCACCGCCATGTAGAGAGATCCAATGACCACAACCTTCGTCCAGTTTTCCTGGTAACGGTCTATGCTAAAGTTCATTCCTGTCACGGGGATCTTTTTCGACTGATGTCGATCTTTTGACTGGCACGGACCGGAGGATGGCCGCAATGGCCTTCAGCACTCGCTTCAGCCAGACCCTCACGCCAGAGGACAACGCGATGTTCGGGCCTATGGGCTATCGATCGGGAATCGGGATTGTCTTGATCAACGACCGAAGACAGGTTTTCGCGGGACACCGGCGTGATGGCCGGGAACCTCCATGGCAAATGCCGCAGGGGGGCATCGATCCCGGCGAACGGCTGGAACAGGCCGTCGTCCGTGAATTGATGGAAGAGTTGGGAACCGACCGCGCGGTTCTGGTCGACGCCCACCCCGCCTGGCTGAGTTACGACTACCCCGCCCCCACTGCCACCCGCCGCGCCAAACAATATCGCGGCCAGCGCCACAAATGGTTTCTTCTCCAGTTCACGGGCTCTGACGGCGATATCGCCATCGACACCGATCACGCCGAGTTTTCCGCATGGCGCTGGATGTCACCCGGCGAACTGGTCACCCGGGTCGTGGGCTTCAAACGCGACGTTTATGCCGCCGTTCTCGCGCATTTTTTCCCCCATGCCGGCATGCCGGAAACGGCGCATGCCGACCCATCCATCGAGTCGGGACAGTTCCCGCTTCAACGCGGCCCGTCCGGGACCGGAATCCGAAACCAGGCCACATAGGCGGCCGGCAGGAAGACCAGCGTCAGCACGGTCGCCACGACAAGGCCCCCCATGATGGCGAACGCCATGGGCCCCCAGAAGCCCTCCGACGAAATCGGAATCATTGCCAGTATGGCCGCCGAAGCGGTCAACAGGATCGGCCTCAGGCGGTGGCAGGCGGCCTCCACCACCGCATCCCAGCGCTCCATCCCGTCGGCCACATTCCGCTCGATCTGGTCGATCAGGATCACGGAATTGCGCACAATCATCCCGATCAGCGCGACGCATCCCAGCAGTGCCACGAATCCCATCGGCGTATGGGTCGGCAACAGCGCGCCGACGACGCCGATGGCCCCCAGCGGAGCCACGCTGACCACCAGAATCAATCTCTGGAAGCTCTGAAGCTGGATCATCAGGACCGTCAGCATCAACAACACCATGACCGGCATCACCGCATTGACCGAATCCTGCCCTTTGGCGCTTTCCTCCACGGTCCCGCCGGTGGCAATGGCGTAACCGGCCGGCAAAGTCTTCGCGAATGAGTCGACCCTGGGGGCCAGTTCGCCGACGATGGTAGCCGCCAGGGCGCCGGGCACCACATCGGCCTGGACGGTCAGGGTCGGCAGACGTTGACGCCGCCAGATAATCGGCTGCTCGAAGCCATAATCGATCGTTGCCAGCTCCGCCAAGGGGATGGAGCGTCCATCCCCCACCGGGATCTGGAGGCGCCGCAGGGTGGCGAGATCCCTCCTCTCCCCTTCCGGAGACCGCGCGTCGACGGGGATCAGATAGATCTGGTCGCGAAGCTCGGTCATGGTGACACCGGAAAATGTGGCATACAGCGCCTGGGCGAGATCCTGGGAGGTCACCCCCAGCAATCGCGCCTTGTTCTGATCGATCCGGACCTGAACGGTTTTGACCGGTTCATTCCAGTCGAAATTGACCGACCGCACCGACGCATTCGCCCCCAGGACCGCGGCAAGGTCGTAGGCGGCCTGCCGGACGCGCTGTGGATCGGCACCGCTGATCCGGTATTTCAAGGGCCAGCCGACCGGTGGCCCCAGCTCAAGCGGCGAGGCCCGGACAACGGCATCGGGAAAGTCCTTGAGCATCTGCTCCTGCAGGCGGGCGGCCAGACCGTCACGCAGATCGACCGTCTTTGCCACCACCACGGCCTGCGCGAAATAGTCATGATCGAGCTGGACGTCGAGAGGCAGGTAAAAGCGGACCGCGCCGCTGCCCACATTGACTGCGAAACTCGCCACATCCGGATCATCCGCCAGGCGCTTTTCCAACTGCCGGACGGCGACCTCCGTCGCACGGATCGACGAGGCATGCGGCAGCGACAGATTGACGAGAAGCTCCGGCCGGTCGGACGGGGGAAAGAACTGATGTTCGAGTTGCGTGGCGCCGGCCAGCGACAGAACGAACAGCAGTCCGGTTCCGCCGATGACCTGCCAGCGCCTTCTGAGGCAAAGGGTGACAAACGCCCGGAACCACACCGATATCCCCCGCGCGACACCGCTTTCGGCATGGGCTGGGGGTTTATCCGGCAGCAGCGCGACGCCGATCAGAGGCGAAAACAGGACCGCAACACCCCAGGAAATCAGCAGGGAAATGGCGATCACCGCGAACAGCGAAAAGCAGTATTCTCCCGATGCGCTGCGGGCAAAACCGACAGGAACGAAGCCGATCATCGTGACCAGCGTGCCCGTCAGCATGGGGAAGGCCGTCGAGGTGTAGGCGAATGTCGCGGCCTGACGCAACGGCATCCCCTCCTCCTGCTTCTTCACCATCATTTCAATGGTGATCATTGCGTCATCGACCAGCAACCCCAGAGCAATGATCAGCGACCCCAGCGACACTCTGTGCAGATCGATCCCAAATAAGCTCATGCCGACAAATGTCGCGGCCAAAACCAAAGGAATGGACAGCGCCACCACCGTCCCGGCCCGAAGGCCAAGACTGAGGAAGCTGACCGCAAGAACGATAGCCACCGCCTCCTCAAGGGATTTGACGAAGCCGTGCACCGACGCACGAACCACCTCCGGTTGATTGGCAACCTGAACCACATCGATTCCCACCGGCCGGTCGCGCTCCAGCTCCGCCATCTTCCTTTTGATATTGTCGCCCAGCCGCAGATTGTCTCCCCCCTTGACCATGGCCAGCGCCAGCCCGATGGCGGGATGGCCGTTGACGCGGTAGGAGGGTTGCGGCGGATCGGCATATCCGCGCCTGATGTCGGCGACATCCGCCAGCCGGAAGAACCGCCCGTTCGCCCGGAGCGTGATGTCGGCGACATCGGTGTCCGAGGTAAAACCACCGCTGACCCGGATCAGGATCTTTTCCGCGCCGGTGTCGATCACCCCCGAGGGAACGACGGCGTTCTGTTGGCTGAGCGCATCCATCACATCCTTCTGCGTGACGCCGAGGGCGGCCAGTTTCCGCGTCGAGAAGGCGACGGTGATCTGCTCATCCTGCGTGCCGATCAGTTCGATCTTGCCGACATCGGGCAGGCGCAGAAGAGCCGCGCGCACGGTTTCGGCATAGTCCCGAAGCTCACGCGGGGTGAATCCGTCGGCGGTAAAGGCATAGATGACACCGAAGGTATCGCCGAATTCGTCATTGAAGAACGGCCCCTGGACACCCGACGGCAGGGTGTGGGCGATATCGCCGGTCTTTTTGCGAACCTGGTACCAGATGTCGGGGACGGCGGAGGGGGGCGTAGTGTCCTTCAGCGTCACCATGATCACCGACTCGCCGGCCGTGGTGTAGCTGTTCAGATAGTCGAGCGACGGCGTCTCCTCGAGCTTCTTCTCGATCCGGTCGGTCACCTGCTTGACCGTGTCGTCAACGGTCGCCCCGGGCCAGACCGCCTTGACAACCATGGTCTTGATGGTGAAAGGCGGATCCTCATCCCGCCCGAGATCGAGGAAGGACAGCACCCCCGCCACGGCACAAAGCGCCATCAGATAGAGAACGAATGAACGATGACGCAGCGCCCAGTCGGAAAGATTGTAGCGGGTCATCGCGTCCCCCCCGCGGACCCGCCGGCCGGCGCGCTGCCGTCCTCCGCCGCCTCCGCCATCAGGCGGACCTTCTGTCCGGGATGCAGTTTCTGGATGCCGGCCGTTACGACAAGCGCTCCATCCGGGATGCCGCCGGGCCCGCCATCCAGCAGGACGCGGTCAGGGTCGACCTGGATCAGGGAGACTTTGACCAGGGAAACCGTCATCGACTCACGGCCGACGATCCAGACCGCGGGTTTTCCCCCTTCCTGGAACAGCGCCGCCGCCGGCAGCGCGACGACCGGATGCGCCCCCGCCTGGATGCGGCCCACCGCCGTCATGCCAAGACGCATGGCGGTCGGTGCGTCGGGCAGCGCCACCTTGATGGTGTAGGTCCGGGTGACCGGATCGGCGCTCGGGGCAACCTCGGTGATGCGGCCGGACGTCCGGATGTCGGGATTGTCGAGCAGCCAGACATCGACCTGCCGCTCGCCCTCGATGCGGGCCATCGCGCTCTCCGCAATCGAAAAGACGGCATCCTTGCGGTCCAGGCGGGCCAACCTGATCACCATCTGGCCCGCAGCAACCACCTGTCCGGCCTCTGCACCCAGGGCCGTCACCACTCCGTCCTCGGGCGCGCGAAGCCAGGCATATCCCAACTGATCATGCGCCAGTTGAACACGCGCCTTCGCCGCAGCCAGAGTGGCGGCGGACGTGTCCCTCGCCTGCAACGCGGCGTCATAGGCGGCCTGCGTGGACCAGCCGTCGCGGCGCAACTGACGCTGACGCCGTTCCTCGGCATCGGTCCGCGTGAATCCCGCCTCCGCGGACCGCACATCGGCCAGGGCGGCAAGCAACTGATTGCGCTGGTCCCGCTCGTCGAGATGGGCGATCACGTCACCCTTGCGAACCACGCTTCCCAGCAAGGACAGGCGCGATTCGATACGGCCGGCAATCTTGAACCCCAGGTCGCTTTCGAAATGGGGCCTGATCTCGCCAACCTGGGTCGGCAGATCCGAAAGCATCTGCCTCTGGACGGTCTGGGTCCGGACCGGCCTGACCTCTTCGGCCGTCGGGGCCGGCTTGTCACAAGCGGCAAGCCAAAACGCGGCCAGCACCACGACCCACGGAAAAGTCCTCACCTGTCACACTCCTTGATGGCCGCCCGCGATAAGTCCGCGCATGGCGGTCTCGATCATGGTGTCGATCAGCAGCTTGGGATCTTCGAAGGGAAAAGCGCGGCAGGTGATCAGCAGCGCCGCCACGCCATGGATGGCAGACCATAGAGTCTGAGCCACCAGATCGGGATTGTTGAGACGGAAGCGCCCCTGGGCAATGGCCTCGGCAGACCGCTCCCGCAGCAGATGGTAGGCGATCCGAGTCTCATCTATCGACTGAAAGTCGGCGTCCAACACATCGGAATCAATCATGAAAAGCAGTCGGAATCGAATCGGCTGTTCCAATGCGAAATCCGCGTAGGCCTTTGCCAACCGGGGCAGAACAGCAATCGGATCGGGTTCCTGGCGCGACAGGTCGCACAATTTCGCCTGCAGATCGTCCAGTGCCCCCCGCCACAAGGCGCGGATCAGATCGAGTTTCGCCGGGAAATAGGCATAGAGAGCCGATGCGGCCAGACCAACGCGGGCACCGATCGCCCGCATCGACACGGCCTCGATTCCGTCGCTGTCGAACAGCTCCTGGGCCGCCTTCAGAATTCGCTGGCGGACCTGCTCACGTTCCTGCTCGCTTTGTGGCAGCCGGGGCATTCCGCCCTCCCTCATTGCCGGAAGTTCAATTACAGAACGCGTTTAGTGAACGTGTTCTGTAAACAATGATGCAACTCCGCGCGCGGTCTGTCAACACCGCATCCCCGACGACACCGGGATCAATCCTCGAAGGAAGCGTTCCAGCCGCAGGCAGTCAGAGCGGCGGTCATATGTGGAGGCGGCGGCGCGGTCGCCTCCACGGGCGGGCGATCCACCCAATAGGGAACGACGATCCGCCGGGACAGAAGATGCAACGGTTCCTGAACGCCGCCGCCATAGACAGGATCCCCGAGAATCGGACAATCCAATCCGGTTGCGCAATGAACGCGGATCTGATGGGTCCGCCCCGACTGCGGATGCAGTTCCAACCAGGACAGCCGGCCATTCCCGCCCAGGCGGCGCCACAGCGTCCGCGCCGGCTGCCCCGCGGCGTCCCCCACCATTTTCCATCCGGCCGGACCTGTTATCTTCCGCAGGGGAAGTGAGATCTCGCCCTCCTCCTCCGATGGAGTCCCGGCCACCACGGCCCAATAGGTCTTCTGCACCGCGCCGGCACCAAAAAGCCGGCCGAGGCGGCTCAAAGCCTTGTCATGGCGGGCCAGCACCAGACAGCCGGCGGTATCGCGGTCCAGACGGTGGGCCAGCCTGGGCGCGCACCTCCCATCGAACCGGAGGTCTTCCAGCCATGCCTCGAGATGAACCGGCGTTCGGGGCCCGCCATGGACGGCCAGCCCCGCCGGCTTGTTCAGGATAATGATATTGGCGTCGCGATAGAGACTTCGCGCGGCCAGACCATCGCGAAGACGGACATCCGTTGCCGTCACCCCGTCGCCACCGCCCCGCGGCGCCGGGACCACCGCCCGGCTCCGCCGGCCTGTGATCCTCCGCTCCGGTTTCTGCGTCCGCTTCACAAGGTCCATCCCTTTCGTCCCATGGTTCCCGTCATCGCTCGCGGCGCCGGACGGCGATGGGACCATATCGGGATTTCGCCATCCCGTCATGACCCGGCCGTGAATCCGGGGACCTGGATCGAAAGGAACGCAATGCTCACCGTCAATCCGCGACCGATGGAAAAAGTCAACGCTTCCAGTTCATCAAAGAACAGCAGTTGGTTTCAGTCAGGCACCATCATATAACCCCCGTCAAGACGCCCGACGCGTCGCCCCTCCCCAGTCCCGAAGTCCGGAGCCGCAATGACAACAGCCCATTCCACCGGAAGCCAGGCCGGCTCGACCGCCTTGGCGGTAGGCGCATTGCTGCTGGCCATGGCGACGGTCCAGTCGGGAGCGGCGATCGCCAAGACGCTTTTCGCCGCCGCCGGACCGGAGGGGGTGACAGCCTTGCGGACCGGCTTCGCGGCCATCATGCTCTGCGCCCTCCAACGCCCCTGGCGGGGGCCGGGTCTGTCATCGGGCCGATTCGGGATTCTCGTGGCCTATGGCGCCTCGCTCGGGGTGATGAATCTGCTTTTCTATTGGTCTTTGCTGCGCCTGCCCCTGGGAGTGGCGGTCACGATCGAACTGGTGGGCCCCCTTACCCTCTCCCTTCTCCACTCCCGCCGCAGGGCCGATCTTTTCTGGCTGGGCCTTGCTGCCGCGGGCCTGGCCTGCCTCGCCCCTCTCGGCCGCATCAGCTCCGGGATCGATCACAAGGGCGCATTGTTCGCCCTGGGCGCAGGGGCATGTTGGGCTCTTTACATTGAGTTCGGACACCGGGCCGCCCGCGTGGTGCCCCCTGGCCGTGCCAGCGCAATCGGCATGGCCGTCGCCGCGGCGGTCACTCTCCCCTTCGGCTTTCTTAAGGCCGGCGCCGCCTTGTCGGTTCCCTCAATCCTGATCTCAGGTCTTCTGGTCGCGCTTTTGTCCAGCGCGATCCCCTATTCCCTTGAAATAAAAGCATTGCGCCGCCTGCCACCACGGACCTTCGGGGTGCTGATGAGCCTGGAGCCGGCAATGGCCGCCCTCGCGGGCGTTCTGTTCCTGGGGGAGCGGCTGGCTGCCGGACACGCCACCGCCATCGTCCTGGTCATCGTGGCGTCCGCAGGCGCCACCCTCACCACCGCGAGACGATAGAGACCTGTATTTTTAAATCCCCTCCCGGGCGCGGGCATCCGCCTGACGCGGCCCCAAGGACCGCTGGCAACCTGCGTCAGGGCTGGCCCCCGATAGGGCGTTTGCACGTCCTCCTGAGGCCATCGGACATGGGGACCGCGACCGGCGTCAGGCCCGGCGCACGGTTTCCCGCTGGCGGCGGGCCTCGTAGGCCTTGAGATGGAGATAGGCAAGCTTCAGGAGAGGAATCCCGAGCCCGGCCGCCTGCCCCCGGCGCAGAAGATCTCCAATGACATGATCGGCCTCAATGGGACCGCCCTTTTCAAGGTCGCGCAGCATCGACGCGGACATCGGCGATCCCGCCATGGTGAGTTGCGTGCGCGCGTTCTCCAGAACTTTGGGCCGAGCTCCATGCCCGGCCGCCTCGGCCACCGACTGGGTCTCCGCGAGCAGGCTCATGACGGTGTCCACGCCACCGGCCACAACGATATCACCGACCGCCGCGCGCATCAGACAGGTCGACGCGGCAAGCGTCGACAGGAACACCCATTTTTCCCACATTTCCTGAATAATCACGTCGCTGGCACGGGTATCGGCGGAGATCTCCGCGAAAATCCCGGCCAGTTCGTTGACACGATCGCTGGCATGGCCATCCCGCTCGCCAAAGACCAGCATATGCAGATCATTCAGATGGTGGATCACGCCGTCCGCGTCGAGCGTCGAGGCGATGGCGCAGAAGCCGCCCAGAACATGTCCGGATCCGAAACGCTCCTCCAGAACGTCAAGATGCCGCATGCCGTTCAGCAGCGGTAAAATGGCGGTCTGCGGTCCGATGGCGGGAGCGACGCTGGCGATGGCCCCATCCAGGTCATAGGCCTTGCAACTGAGGATGACGACATCCC
The DNA here is from genome assembly GCA_009712185.1 of Telmatospirillum sp. GTDB lineage: Bacteria > Pseudomonadota > Alphaproteobacteria > Rhodospirillales > Magnetospirillaceae > Telmatospirillum. The sequence continues at coordinate 28,540 of WASQ01000145.1, forward strand.
ACGGTGTGGAGATATCCTCGGAAAGAATGGTCGGCGCCGCCACCGCGATGTCGCCGTGTGGGCTTTTAACCACCAGCCCACGGGCCGCCAGTTGCTCCGCGCGCCTCGGACGCACCAGGAATGTGACGTCCTTCCCGGCCTCCAGAAGCCGCGCGCCGAAATAGCCGCCGGTCGCGCCGGCACCAACGATCAGGATGCGCATTCGGCTTTTTCCTCCTTCTGTTCTTTTTGACGATCCGTTCGTGGACGCCCGCCGGCGGCATTGCCCGGACGTTCGCCCGTCCAACCGCAGGCGGCCAGCAACTCGGCCATATGCGGAGCCACCGGAGCGGTCACCATAATCGCTGGTTTGCGGGGATAAAGTGGAATCCGGATGGAGCGGGCGTGAAGATGCAGCCGTGGCGCCAACAGGTCCGCAGTCCCCTTGCCATAGACCCGGTCTCCAACGATCGGACAACCAATAGAGGCCAGGTGGACCCGGATCTGATGTGTCCTGCCGGTCCGGGGATGGCATTCGATCCACGACAGCCGGTCGGTCCGGCCAAGAAGACGCCAGTCGGTAATCGACTGTTGTCCCCTGGGATCCACCTTCATATGCCACCCGTAGGTCGCGTTGATCTTTCCGAGGGGGCGATCGATACGCCCTTCCTCGCCCGGAGGATGCCCGACCACAACCGCCCAATAGGTCTTTTCGACCCGGCCGTTGGCGAACAGCGCGCCCAGCCGCTTCAGCGCCTGTTTATGGCGTCCGAACACCAGACAACCCGATGTGTCGCGGTCGAGACGATGGGCCAGTTCCGGCACAAAGGGCAGGCCGAACCGCAAATGGTCGAGGAACTGCCCAAGATGCACGCTTTTCTTCCCACCGGCATGAACGGCCAGTCCCGAGGGTTTGTCGAGAACCAGCATCAGGGCATCGCGGAAGAGAATGCGGGCCTGAAGCTCCTCAGGAGTGATGGCCTCCGGATCGTCCACCGCCGGTAAAAAAACATCTGTCATCGACTGTTTGCTGCCTTTCGCGTCGCCCCAGCCCTGACGGGGCATTCCCCGGGGACCTGTTGATCAATGACCTGACCAGCAGGCCTCAAGCCCCAGCAGAGTTTGAATCCGCTGGAACGCAGTGAAAGCATCCTAAGAACCCCCAAACCCGGGGCGATCACTTCGCGACAGGCCTTAAGCCCGAGCGGCGCTTGAGCCCGCTGGAGCGGAGCGGAAGCGCTGCATAAAGCCCAAGGGTCTGAAGCGATCACTTCGCGACAGACCCGCCAACGGTTTTCGCCGTCTGGCCGAACAGGATCTTCCGGCTCTCCTCGGTGACGGTCGGATGAGTTCGGTAGGAATCGCCCTTTTCATAGGCACGGCGGGGCGCAGGACGGGCCTTGATGGTGGCGAGCCAGCGCTTCAGATTGGGGAAGTCATCGATGACCTGTCCCTGGCGTTCCCACAACAGGATCCAGGGATAGCACGCCATGTCCGCGATCGAATAGCTGCCGGCAATAAAATCCCGGCCTTCGAGTTGTCCGTTCAACACACCATAGAGACGGTTGGTCTCTTTCACATAGCGATCGATCGCGTAGGGGATTTTTTCCGGCGCATATTGGCTGAAATGATGGTTCTGGCCCGCCATCGGCCCCAGGCCCGCCACCTGCCAGAACAACCATTCCAGGACCGTTTTGCGCCCGCGGATATCCGAAGGAAGGAACTGTCCGTACTTCTCCGCGAGATAGAGAAGAATCGCCCCGGATTCAAACAGCGATACCGGTTCCCCCCCGTCGGCCGGCGCGTGGTCGACGATCGCCGGCATCCGGTTGTTCGGGGAAATCCGCAGAAACTCAGGCTTAAACTGTTCCCCCGCGGATATGTCTACAGGTAGAATACGATACTCAACATTCGCCTCTTCGAGGAACAATGTGATTTTGTGACCATTGGGTGTCGGCCAGAAATGAAGATCGATCATGGTCTGCCTTTCACGTTGGAGTGCGTCCGGTGACGGGACCCGCCCGCGGCGGACCGGATGACCATGGCAGTCATCCCGCGCCTGCCGCCCCCGCCAGACCGGCACTCCCCTGTCCGCAATCCGGGAGTGGGAACTGGCCGGATAGTAGGAAAAACGGCCCGGCACTTAAAGTGTCAATTCCCAGGAGTTTCCCCCAGGGAAATAAGAACTTTCGTCATACATTATATTTCTTAAGACCTATCTCATGAGAGAGGTCCCCAGACGTCCCTCATCCCGGCGCCCGCGCTTGCCGCCCACAAGGCGCTCCCTCGGCGCCGCGATCATTTTTTTCGGGGCGTTTTTCCTGTGTGCCGCCCGTCCGGTGATCACACTCGGAACCTCGGCCTATTATCCCTACACCGGTGTCGATCTCCCCCGACAGGGCGTTGTGGCGGCCCTCGTCAACGCCGCCCTTTCCCACCAGGGTTACGACGTGCATATCGTCTTCCTGCCTTGGACCCGGGTGTTGACCGAGGTCCGGAACGGACGCTTCGACGGCATCTTCCCGGTCTGGCCGCTGACCGTCGAACGCAACGGCCTCGTGGGATCGCCCCCCTTGTTTCAGTCTGAACTGGGACTTTACGTCCGGGCGGGACAACGGCGACAGCCAAGCTCACTGGAAGGAATTCGGGGAAAGACCGTCGGCACGGTCCGGGCCTACGGCTATCCCCTGGGTTTGCTGGACGGCATCCTGCGCGATGACGCGCCTGACGACCCGCACAACCTTATCAAGCTGGCCGATGGCCGGTTCGATCAGGCCTTGGAGGAGCATCTGGTCGCGGAATATCTGCTGCGAACACAACTTTCACATCTCGCCGGCAGGGTCATCTGGCAACCTCCGGGAATCGTCCGGCTCCCCCTGATGGTGGGTTTTTCCAAAGGAAAGCCCGGCCATGACCGCTATCTGAACGACCTCACCCAGGGACTCGAAGCCATCCGGAAGACCGGGGAATACGATCAACTCGTTGAAAGTAATATGGAATCCTGGCAGCTCGATTTGATTCGGCAACGCACCGACCCGGTCCCGCAATAGCGCGATCCCGGCCCCGACCGGAGGAAGTGTCCGGTGGAAAAATGCCAATTCCATTGGAATATGGTGGTGTGGCGGTTATTACCTACTTTACTTAAGTGGTCAATTCATTTTACCATGCAACCACTGGCTAGCCGAAGGCCACCCAAGGGGGAAACGATCCGGGCTCGTGCGACTCCCGCGCATTAGGGACGGACGCGCACAAAAAGGCAGTAATCCACGAAAAAAACGTGGCTGCCTGACGCCTGCATTCAATCCGACGGGCTCTCGGCCGACACGAGGAGCGATTATGCAAACTTGGACGCAGGTATACGATCCACTCGGTAACCTATGGCTATCGTCACTGGTCGCCGCGTTGCCGATCATTTTCTTTTTCCTGGCCCTCACCGTCTTCAAGATGAAGGGGCATGTGGCCGGGACCGTCACCGTGATCATCGCCGCTTTGATCGCGGTGTTTTTCTATCATATGCCGGTGCCCACGGCCGTCGCCGCGATCGCTGACGGCTTCTGCTTCGGCCTCTGGCCGATCGCCTGGATCATTATCGCGGCCGTGTTCCTTTATAAGCTCACGGTCAAAACCGGTCAGTTCGAAATCATCCGCGCGTCCATTGTCTCGGTGACGGAGGACCAGCGCCTGCAGATGCTGCTGATCGGCTTCTCCTTCGGCGCGTTCCTGGAAGGCGCCGCCGGATTCGGCGCTCCGGTCGCCATCACCTCCGCGCTGCTGGCGGGGCTTGGCTTCAATCCTCTTTACGCCGCCGGTCTCTGCCTGATCGCCAATACCGCGCCGGTCGCCTTCGGCGCCATGGGCATTCCGATCCTGGTGGGCGGGCAGGTTGCCGGCCTCGACGCGTTCCGCGTCGGTGCCGAGGCGGGCCGCGTCCTTGCCGTCATGACCCTGCTGGTGCCGTTCTGGGTCATTGCGATCATGGATGGCTGGAAGGGCATCAAGGAAACATGGCCGGCCGTCCTCGTCGCGGCGGTCAGCTTCGACATCGGCCAATTGCTGGCCTCCAATTACATCGGGTACGAACTCCCCGCGATCCTGGGCTCGATCTTCAGCCTGGTGAGCGTCACCGTGTTCCTGAAGTTCTGGAAGCCCAAGAATATCTTCCGCTTCAAGGACGACAAAGCCCCGGCCCAGACCCAGCATTACACGGGCGGCCAGATCTTCATGGCCTGGTCCCCCTATATCATCCTGACCCTGGCCGTCGTTCTCTGGAACCTGCCCTTCTTCAAGGTACTGTTCGCCAAGGGTGGCGCACTTTATGAGACGACCATCACCTTCGCCGTTCCCTACCTCGACAAGATGGTCATCAAGGTTCCGCCGATCGCGCATGCCGCGACGCCCTATGCTGCGACCTTCAGCCTTAATCTGGTTTCCGCCACCGGCACCGCCATTCTGGCCGCCGCGATCGTCTCGCTTGCCGTCATTCGCGGTAAGGTGTCGCTTGGCGTCTCCACGTTCTTCGAAGTGCTGAACGACCTCAAGAAGCCTATCTGGACCATCGGTTCGGTTGTCGCCTTTGCCTATGTCTGCAACTATTCCGGTCTATCTTCGACCCTGGCCCTGGCTTTTGCCGAATCGGGCAGCTCCTTCACCTTCTTCTCGCCCGTCCTGGGCTGGGTCGGCGTGTTCCTGACCGGCTCCGACACGTCGTCGAACGCGCTGTTCTGCGCCCTTCAGGGCACGACAGCCCAGCAGATCGGTGTCAGCGACATCCTTCTTGTCGCCGCCAATACGACCGGCGGTACCATCGGCAAGATGATCTCGCCGCAGTCGATCGCCGTGGCCTGCGCTGCCGGCGGCATGGGCGGACGCGAATCCGAGCTGTTCAAGTTCACGCTGAAGAGCAGCCTGATTTTCGTGGTCATGGTCGGCATCATCACGACCATCCAGGGCTATATCATCCCTGGCACCATTCCCTGAGTTGAGGGGTGGCGGCCCCGTTGCCGCCACCTCCGATCGAGCATCCTCCTGGCGCCGTGAAGTTTTTCGCGGCGCCTTTTTTTTGCGGAGCCCCGCGACCGGCCCTCGCGACCGGCCGCACTGCCGGCGGGGACCGGACTTCAGGCGTGTTGACGCCCCCCCTTTGCCTCCGCAAGATCGGTTTTCCAGAATGAACGCTGGTTTCAGAAAAGGAACGCGAACGTGACCGAATGGATAACGTCCTCCCGCCTGTCGATCGCAAGCCCCCTGTTCGATTTCATCAATCAGGAGGTCCTGCCCGGGACCGGCGTCGATCAGAAAGCCTTCTGGTCGGGCCTGGAGTCGGTGCTCGTCGACCTGACGCCGAAGAACAGGCGCCTTCTGGTCCGTCGCGACGAGTTGCAGGCCGCGATCGACGACTGGCATCGCGGCCGGCGGGGACAGCCATTCGACGCCGCGGCTTACCGGACATTCCTGGAGGATATCGGCTATCTGCAACCCGAAGGACCCGACTTTGACGTCGGAACCACCCATGTGGATGACGAAATCGCCCATGTGGCCGGCCCACAACTGGTCGTTCCGGTGATGAACGCCCGCTATGCCCTGAATGCGGCGAATGCCCGCTGGGGCAGCCTTTACGATGCCCTCTATGGAACCGATGCGACGCCGGAGGATGGCGGCGCGACCATCACCAGGGCCTATAATCCGAGACGGGGAGCCCGGGTGATCGCGGCCGCCCGGGACTTTCTGGATAGTGCGGCCCGGCTTTCCCATGGGTCGCACCATCAGGCGAAAGGCTACAGGATCGAGGACGGTCGTCTTGCGGTCGATCTCGACGGCGCCGGAACCTCCGGGCTGGCCGACCCCGCGGCATTCGCCGGCTATCGCGGAGCGCCGGAGTCCCCGTCCCTGATCCTTCTGGTCCATCATGGGCTGCATATCGAAATCGCGATCGACAAGACCCATCCGATCGGGTCGGGCGATCCCGCCGGCGTTTCGGATGTTGTCCTGGAATCCGCAGTGACGACGATCCAGGACATGGAGGACTCGATCGCGGCCGTGGACGCAACCGACAAGGTCGCCGCCTATCGCAACTGGCTGGGCCTGATGACCGGAACCCTGACGGCCCGCTTCGATAAGGGCGGCCGGCCGGTCGAGCGCGCCCTGAACGGAGACCGCGTTTACATCGCGCCCGCCGGGGGAACCGTGACGCTGCCGGGCCGCAGCCTGATGCTGATCCGCAATGTCGGCCATCTGATGACCAGCGACGCCGTGCGACTGCCGGACGGCACCGGGGCGCCGGAGGGCATCCTGGACGCCCTGTTCACCTCGCTGATCGCCCTGCATGACATCAGGGGGACCAAAAAGAACAGCCGTGCCGGATCCATTTATATCGTGAAGCCGAAAATGCATGGCCCCGAGGAGGTTGCTTTCGCGAGCGAGCTGTTCAGCCGGGTGGAGGCGATCCTGGGGTTGGCGCCGCACACGATCAAAATGGGCATCATGGACGAGGACCGCCGCACCACGGTCAATCTGAAGGAGTGCATCCGCGCCGCCCGCGCCCGCGTCGTCGTCATCAATACGGGCTTCCTTGACCGGACCGGTGACGAAATCCACACATCGATGGAAGCCGGGCCGATGATCCGCAAGGGAGACATGAAAACCACATCCTGGATCAAGGCTTACGAGGACAGGAACGTCGACGTCGGACTGGCCTCCGGCCTCAAGGGGCGCGCACAGATCGGCAAGGGGATGTGGGCCATGCCCGACCGCATGGCCGACATGCTGGCGGCCAAGATCGGACATCCGGAGGCCGGCGCCAACACGGCCTGGGTCCCCTCGCCCACCGCCGCGACCCTGCATGCCACCCATTATCACCGGGTGGATGTGGCCGCCCGCCAGGAGACGCTGAAAAGCCGGCCCCGGGCCGGTCTCGACCACATTCTCACAATTCCGGTCGCCGACAGGCCGAACTGGTCTCCGGCCGACATCCAGCAGGAGCTGGACAACAACGCGCAAGGCATCCTGGGCTATGTCGTGCGCTGGATCGATCAGGGCATCGGCTGTTCCAAGGTCCCCGATATCCACAATGTCGGACTGATGGAGGACAGAGCCACTCTTCGCATCTCAAGTCAGCATATCGCCAACTGGCTGCATCATGGCATCTGCACAGCCCCGCAGGTCGAGGAAACCTTGCGGCGCATGGCCGCCGTCGTGGATGCCCAGAACGCGGGCGATCCGGCTTACCGGCCGATGGCCCCCGACTTTGACGACAGCGTCGCGTTCCAGGCCGCCCATGACCTGGTGTTCCTCGGGCGCGACCAGCCGAACGGCTATACCGAACCGGTCCTGCACCGGCGCCGCGCCGAGGCGAAAAAGCGTTTCGGAGGCTGATCCCTGACCGTGGCGACCGGAAGCGGGGCGGGAGAGCGTATGAAAAAAAATCCCTCAATGGCTCCGGCGTCCCAGCCGGAGTCCGCCGAGAAAGCGGCGGAATTGCTGAACTCCGGCTTCGGCGGACCACCGGCAGGGACGCTGGCGTCCCTGTTTTTTTACACCCCCCCGGACGCCTGCCCGTCCCGAAGGACGAGCCGCAGATGCCGGTCCCATGCGTCGAGATACGCCTGGCGGCCGGCGTCATCGACGCGCGGAGCGGCATAGGCGATGAAGGGATCCAGGCGGTCGAGGCCCAGATAGTCGAGAACACAGTGTTCAAGAGGCCACAACACCTGCCGGATCGATCCATAGGTTCCACCGTCCGTGAACCGGTGAGCCGTCCCGCCGGTGGTGGCACAGACCATGGCCCGTTTTCCCCGGAACAGACCGGTTTCGAAACGGGTTCCCTCACGGTAGGCGAACCCGAACGCCAGGACGCGGTCGAACCAGCCTTTCAGTATGGCGGGCGGCCCTCCCCACCAGAGGGGAAAAAGAAAGATCACCAGATCCGCGCGTGACAGCCGCTGCTGTTCGCGACGGAGATCGTCGGAAACGGCGGCCACGGCCGCCGCGCGCGCCTGCTCTCCCTGGAGAGACAGACGGTCCGGGTTGTCCACGGAGGTAAAGTCATGACGCCCCGCGACGGCATTGAAGCTGTCCGCGTAGAGGTCCGACAGTTCGCAGTCGTGCCCCGCAGCCCGGAGGATGTCGCGCGCCCGCTCCATCAGGGCATGGGTGAAAGAGGTCGGCTCGGGATGAGCATAAACAAGGAGACATCTCATGACGTCGGCACTCCCTGGAAAACAGATTATTTGGAATAACAGGCGATAGGGGACATCGAACCGGGACGGCGGGAATCAGCCCCGGATGTCGGTCATGAAGTCGCCGACCCGGCCCCCGACAACGGAGGCATCGCGCGCCAGCGTCCTCGACTGATCAAGCAGGTTTCCGCACAATTCGTCAGTGCCCCGCGTCGCATCGACAACACCGGTGATGGCGGCCGACAGGGAATTGATGCCGTTTGCCGCCTCCTGGACGTTACGGGCGATCTCGCCGGTCGCGGCGGTCTGTTCTTCGACCGAAGCGGCAATTCCCGCCGAAATTTCGCGCACGCCATCAATGACCACCTTGATATTGCGAATGGCGTCGACGGCCTGCCGGGTCCGTTCCTGGACCGCGGTGATCTGTCCGGTGATATCGTCGGTGGCTTTCCCGGTCTGATTGGCCAGCGCCTTCACCTCACCTGCGACCACGGCGAATCCCTTGCCCGCGTCTCCGGCCCTGGCCGCCTCGATCGTGGCATTCAAGGCAAGAAGATTGGTTTGCCCCGCGATCTGGCGAATGAGATTGACGACCTCATCGATCCGCTGGGCGGCGTCCTGAAGATCCTGCACCATCGCGTCGGCGTGGGAGGTCTCCTCGAAGGCCTTGCGCGAGATGTCGGCGGCATCGACGACGCGCCGCCCGATATCGCTGACGGACGCCGACAGTTCCTCGGTCGCGGCGG
>WASQ01000145.1:37538-61614 GCA_009712185.1 Telmatospirillum sp.
TCGCGGCGGGTTTGCTGGAACAGGGCGGACAACCGGGAGATCACGCCCTGCATTGCCTCCGCCGCCTGAGAGAAACCGGTGACAGTTCCCGTCACGTCGGCCTCGAAACGGTCGGCAAGCTGGCGGCGCGCCTCCCTGGTCCGGGCCAGTTCGGCCAGATCCTTCCAATAGCTGATGAGCTGACGGCGGCCTTCGACTTCGATGGGAACGAGGGTGACATCGACCAGAATCGAGGTCCCGTCGCAACGGCGGCGCAAGGCCTCGAACCGGCAGACGCCGTCCGTCAGAGCGCGTTTGGTCGCCTGCTCCGCCGCGGTCGACGACAAACTGCCATCGGGCTGCCGGTCCGGAGAAAAGGCGCTGACCGGACTTCCCAGCAGTTGAGCGGCATCCCGGGCGCCCAGGACCTTGACCAGCGCGTCGTTACACCCTGTGACCGCCCCCCGGGAATCGCAGATCAGAATGGGGTCGGCGGACTTCTCGAAGGCAAGCCGGCCAAGCGTCACCGCAGCGGTTTCCGTTCCGCCGGCCGCCATTGAACGCCGGATCGACAGAAGGCCGGCGGAAGCGGTTGCCAATCCGGTCAGCATCCCCAGCCAGGCCATGGGCTGGCCGGGAAGGCCGCCGCCGATCAGAAGGCCGAGGGGGACCGCGGCCAGGATCGCAAAGAGACTGACCCCAAAGGTCATCGTGGTTTTCCTTCAGCATGAGTGTCGACGCACCGATACCGGAGGGTTGAAACCCAGCTTGATGGAAATCCGTTCCGCCGCCGCCAGCAACAGGGAGACGAGCCCGGGATCGGGATCGTAAGGCACATGCTGAATCGATCCCACGATCGCGATCGCGCCGATACAATCGGCGGTATCGTCAAAGATCGGCGCGGCCAGGGCATTCAATCCCAGGAGCAACTCTTCCGGCGCGTCGGCCCACCCGCGTTCATAGGTTTCGCGGAACTTCGTTTCCAGGTCCGGCCATTCGGTGATGGTATGTGGGGTAAACGGCTCCTTTTTCTGCCGTTTGACCTGTGCAAGGAGAGGTTTGCGGCTGAACGCGACGGCGACACGTCCCTGGGCGGACCCGTACAGGCTGAGTTCGCTGCCCGGACGTTCGCCGATCTGGAGCGGGGACGGCCCGAGATGCGTCGCCAGGACCACGAGCCCGCTCATCCGCACCGCCGAAACAACCACGGACTGCCCCGTCTCATCACGCAGAAGGGTCGCGGCCTCTTCCGAGGCCGACAGCAGATCGACCCGGTTGCTGGAGATCTGTCCCAGGAGGTGACATTGGATCCCCAGCCTGTAGCGGGTGGTGCGGCTGTTCTGGACAAGATAATTGCGTTCCACCAGGGTTTTGAGATGGCGAAAGACCGTGGCTTTTGTCAGCCCCAAACGGGAGGCCAGTTCGCTGACACCGACTTCCGTTTCCGAGGCGGCGACCGCCTCGATAATGTCCAATGCGACCTGAACCGATTTGACACCGGTATCCGAACGTTCTTCCGCCATCGCCTCTCCTTGCCTTCTCTATAGATTCATCAATGTTGCCGGATTGATCGCGATCATCTGCCTGATCTCGGCCGGAGAATAGCCCATTTCCAGACAAAGCCGGATCACGGAGCGGAAGCCGTCGACCGGCGTCGGATTGCCAGCCTGTCCGAGATCGGATCCCAGGATCGTCCGCTCAATGGTGCCGGCCTCGATCAGAGAGCGCAGTTCGTCGGGCTGATAGCATTTGAACTTCGATCCTTCGATGAACATGCAGACCGAGTGCTCAAGATAGGCGCCGAACGCAGCCAGAGCACGGATGTCGTCCAGCGTGGCATCCACGACGAATGTCGGATGATTGACCAGCAGGCGCTTGACGCCGCGCCGCTTCGCCTCCTCGAACAACGGCCAGATCTCCTTGATATTGAGATGGCCGCCGGACAGAACGACGTCATGTTCCGCGATCAGGTCGAGGATGAACTTGACCTCGTCGAGCAGATTGCCGTTGGCGTCGAGCGGCGACAGCGGTGTCGGCGCCAGCATACGGTCCCGCGTGGTCGGGAATTTCTTGTCGAAGTCCTTGTCATGGCTGTGATGGTGCAAATGGTTGGCGGAGGAGAAGGTCGGCATCCACACCAGGCGGGCTCCGAGACGGATGCCGTGATCCACGGCATAGCGATTGATGCCGCCGACCGTATTGTTGAGCGGAACGCCGGACAGCATCGTCACCCCGAGATGGGAATAATGCCGGTTGAGCAGCTCGACGACCGGGGTCGCCGAATAGTAATGGTCCTTGAACAAGATGGCTTTGAGGCCGGCGGCGCTGGCCTCCTCAAGCGCGTCGATGTGGTCGAATCGGCGCGGCATGACGGACGGACCGCTATGGCAATGGAGATCGATCGCCCCTTTCAGCAGGTCGTCGATGACGTCATCGGTGATGGCAGGGGTACGGATTTCTGACGGCATGGCAGATGTCCTCTCTTTTTCAAACGTCTTTTGAGATCACGCCTGTTCGGGCAGCGGATAGTCGCCGGCGTTCAGGACCCAGCCGGGTCTCGCCGAGAAATCGGCGCGTGGCGGGCAGAAAATGTCGACAAGAAGGTTGATGCCATCCGCGGTGGCGCGCGACGTATGGATGGCCGGCGGCGGAATGACGGCGACCGACGGCGCGTCGCAAACCTCGCGGTCATCCTCGCGCCAGACATTGAGATTGGTGGTCCAGGGCCACCGGATGTAATGGGTGAAACTTCCCTCCAGAGCCAGCGAGCACTGCTCGAAATCGTCATGGGCGTGGGGCGACATTTTGGTCGCGTCGCGGGGCCCGACATAGGGATCCAGAAAATTGACCATGAAGGTTGAGCAGCGAAAGATCCGCCCGAACCGTCCCTCCTCGGCGGGAACATCGATCGAATAGGCGCGAATTCTGGGCTCGCCAGGGGCTGCCGGCCAGGGTGCGAACGGCGGGATGTTGGGATGCCGCGTCGCATAGGAGGCGGCGTTGGACGCCATCGCCACGAGATCCTCCGCAAGAACCGTCAGCAGGCGCACGACGCGGCCACCGTCCGGCAGACGGAGAGCGCTGTCTCCGGCAGGGACGACGATCAGCGCGCCGCCGGCCACAGTTCTCGTTTCTCCATTTGCCGAAACCTCGACCCTCAGTCCCCGATCGGGAACGAGGACGACATATTCGTCGGCCTGGCCCGACCGGCTGAGGACGGCGCCGGGCAGGGTCTCGTGATAGCCAAGCACGAAGTTCTGGCCACGGAGATACCAGCTTTTCCCCTCCGCCCCCGCGATCTGCGGGGGATCCCGATAGAAACGGCCATATTCGGCACCGGCGAATTCCGTCGCCGCCGTTGCCGATGGCGATTGCGCCGCCAGGGCCGATCTCGGGTCTGAACGATCATACATGGGCATTCACTCCCTGTTTTTCCGAGGCCGGTTCGCCGATGACCGCGGATCCCTCCGGATGGGTCGGAAACGCCTCCATCCAGCCTCGAATGAAAAACATATTTGTTTGCCATTACGGAACAACAATTCTCTATCACGATACATTGATGATGCCGCTCACGCAAGCGACTGCAACGACGAATCCAGATCGAATTTCCATAACATATTGTTTAATATATATTTTTTTGAAACAATCATTCGATTTAATGGAATTTTCCTATCCGCGACTCCCGATGATTGGATCCATCCTTGACTCTGCAACAAATCGATATGTACCGTATAACGACTTTCCGTATCGTATACGCAAACATCTCGGAGGAGACTATCGTGCCAATCCCCCTTGTCAGGAGTACGATCGAAGGACAGACGGCGCGCGAACGGATCCGCGCCGGCTATCCGGTGATCGGCCCCTTCGTGAAATCCGCGTCCTACCAGACGATGGAAATTCTGGGACTTGCCGGGCTGGACCATGCGGTCATCGACGCGGAGCACGCCCCTTTCGATCGTGCCGGCCTTGACCGGATGATCGTCGCCGCCGGCAGTTCCGGGCTGCCGACTTTGGTCCGGGTGCCCCGCCACGACCCGGCTTTCATCAACAGTTGCCTGGACCTCGGCGCCGACGGCGTCCTGGTTCCCCATGTGCGCTCCGCCGCCGATGCGAGGGCGGTCGTCGATGCCGTCAAATATGGCCGGGGAAAGAGGGGTTTTTCGCCATCCGGTCGGGCGGGCCGCTACGGGTCCATGATTGCCGGGGACTATAGGGCCATGGCCGACGCCACCAGTCTCATCTGGTGTCAGATCGAGGACGCCGAGGCTCTCTCCGACCTCGACGAGATCGCCGCCATTGACGACATCGATTGCCTTTTCATCGGGCCCGCCGCCCTGTCCCTGTCCCTCGGCGCCGCCGGCGCCTCCGCCCCTTCGCTCCGGGACGCCGGTGAGACGATCGCCGGGGCGGGGCGCCGTCACCGTCGTCCGGTCGGTATTTTCGTCCGCTCATCCGCCGACATCGCCCCCTGGCTGGCCCTGGGAATCACCGTTTTTGTCTGCGGTTCGGACCAGGGAATCCTGCTGTCGGGCGCATCGGCCCTCGCCCGCGATCTCGAAGCAATCGCCCGCGACCGCATGGCTGACGGCGGAACGGAACGCTGATCAGGCTCATCTCATCGCTGCCGAACGCGGTGACGCGCGGCCGGAAACAAAAATCAAAATCGCACCAGTTCAGCGAAGACAACGATGAGTCTGCTCAATAAAATAAAAATGGGGAGGATCATATGTTTCACTGGTTCAGTGTTCTAACCACAAAGGAAAGAAAAACACTTTACGCGTGTTTTGGTGGATGGGCTCTTGACGCCCTTGATACACAACTATACAGCTTCCTGATCCCGACATTGGTTGCCGCCTGGAATATCAACCATACCCAGGCGGGTTTTCTGGGAACCAGCGCCCTGATTTCATCATCGGTCGGCGGCTGGCTGGCCGGCATCCTGTGTGACCGGATCGGACGGGTCCGGGTCATGCAGATCGCCATCTTCTGGTTCGTTCTCTTCACTCTGCTGAGCGGATTTTGCAACTCCTACGAACAGCTTCTGGCAACGCGCATCCTGTCGGGGATCGGCTTCGGCGGGGAATGGGCCGCCGGCTCAGTCCTGATGGGCGAGATCATTCGCGCGGAATACCGGGGCAAGGCCGTGGGCACCGTCCAGAGCGCCTACGCCATCGGCTATGCCGTCGCGGCCCTGATGTCATCGGCGCTATTCGGCATGTTCGCCGACGATATCGCCTGGCGCGCGATGTTCTGGATCGGAGTCTCACCCGCGATCATCGTCTTCATGATGCTGCGTCACGTCACCGAGCCAGACGTGTTCCTGGCGGCCCGCAAGGAAAAAGCCTCGACGGGAAAAGCCGATGCCAGCCCGTTCGCCATTTTTCATCCCGCCATTTTGCGGACAACCATCCTGACCTCGCTGCTCGCCCTCGGCATCCAGGGGGGCGCCTTTGCCATGATCATCTGGTTGCCGACCTATCTGAAAACCATGTGGCATCTGTCGACCGTCGACGTCGGCTACAACATGTTCGTGTTCACCGCCGGATCGTTCTTCGGCTATATCGCCAGCGCCTATCTCTGCGATTCGATCGGACGGCGGCGGAACTTCCTCTTCTTCGTCGCCCTGTGCTGGGCCGCCATCCCGGCGTTCCTCTACATCCACGGCTCGCCCGCGTTCCTGCTCGTCCTTCAGTTCGTTCTCGGATTCGGGATGCTGGGCATCTACAGCGCCCTCGGCCCTTATTTCACGGAACTTTTCCCCACCGCGATCCGCGCCTCCGGCCAGGGATTCGCCTACAATTTCGGACGGGCGTTCGGCGCCTTTTTCCCCACCATCGTCGGCATTCTGAATGGCGCCGTCCTCCCCTTCCGGGAGTCGATCGCCGTCATGGCACTCGGCAGTTACGCCTTCGTGGTGCTGTCCATCGCCCTGCTCCCCGAAACGAAGGGGCGGGAATTGGACAAGATATCCTAACGAAACATCAAATACGTGGAATAAATAATTATTCCACGACTTAAATTAAATAAAAAGCACAATAAACCATAATAACACGATGAAAAACTCATCGTGAATGACGTGATGTGCTTTTCCACAAGAACAACATTGGAAGGATCGTCCACATGACTTGCAAATCGTGGCTCCCGACAACGCTATCCCTGTTAAGTCTTGTTCCGACAGTCGCTTTGGCGGCCCCACCCGCCGCCGATGACGATCTTCGGGCACTGGTCCGCGATCTCAGCGCCGAAATCACATCGCTGCGCGACCGCCAGATCCAGCTTCAGTCCCGCCTCGATGCGGCGGAGGCCAAGGCCGCTGCCGCCGAGGCGCCACATCCGGCGGCCGGAACCGCCGTCGCGGCCCCCGCGCCGTCGGCCGCTCCGGCTCCCGCCCCCACTCCTGGAGCCTTCCAGGTTCCCGGAACCAATATGACTTTGAGGATCGGCGGCTATGTGAAGCTGGACGTGATCGACGATCTTGCCGGAACCAATGCCAACGGCACGACGATCGATTTTGCCACCATCCAGATCAAGGGCACGCCCCAGGCTTCCCGGAAGGGACAGCTCAGTGTGACGGCCCGGCAGTCGCGGTTGTTCGTCGACACCCGCGCCCCAACCGCTTATGGCGAACTCAAGACCTATATCGAAGGCGACTTCGAAGGCGCCAACGGGAATGCCCTCGAAACCAACTCGGCGACATTCCGGCTCCGTCATCTCTATGGATCTTTGGGACCGGTGCTTGCCGGACAGACCTGGAGCAATTTCTACGATATCGAGGCGGCTCCGGAAACTATCGAGTTCGGCGGCCCGGTGGGCGTCGCCTACTCGATCCGCCAGGCGCAGGTGCGTTACACCACCCCCGTCGGAGCATCGGGGCGATTGTCGGTCGCCATCGAAAACCCCGAAGGCGATTTTTTCGGAGCCGATCACGGAACCTTCGGCACCAATGGAACCGCCAGCAGCGCCCGCGTCCTCAATCAGGTCCCTGACGTCACAGCGCGCTATGTCCTCGCCATGCCCTGGGGCCGTTTCTCGGTCGCCGGCGTCGCGCGCGACATCAACCTCGATACCGGCGGCAGCGCGCTGCCCTTCCAGGGACCGGCCGGATCCTTCACCTTCCGGGGGCGGGCGAACACATGGGGTGGCGGCGGTGTGATGACGGCACAGTTTCCGACGGTCGGAAAGGACAGCCTGACCCTCTGGGCCGTCGGAGGACCGGGCGTCGGACGCTATCTGCAACAGGCGCAGGACGCCGCCGTCAATGTCGGACAGGCCCCGAACGGTCTCGCGAACGCCAGCCCTGGGGACGGCGCGGTTCTCGATCAGCGGGGAAGCCTGCATCCGATCACCAGTTTCGGCGGCAATGTCTGGTACCGTCACTACTGGACCGATGAGATCCGGTCAAACATCACCTACGGCCTGACCCGCCATCAAAACCCGTTGACCTATCTCCCCCCCAACACCGTCAGCCAGGAGCAGTCCCTGCATGTCAATCTGATGTGGAGTCCGGTACCCCGAACCAACTTCGGTGTCGAATATGTCTGGGGCAAGGTCAATCTGAACGGACAGACTCCGGCCAACCGGCCGCTGGGTTATGGAACCGACGGGCCCATGAGCCGGATCCAGTTCGGCGCCCAATATTCGTTCTGACCAGGCCGGGTGCCCCCGGCCGGCGCCTGATGGCGCAGAATGAACCACGGCAATCGGGGCCCCCGATTGCCGTGGCTCCTCTGGACGCCGAGCTTCACAGGGGCGGGGGACGATGCTACCTTGCCGCTTTCCACAAGAAAGGTGAGACAATGCGTACAGCCGTGTTCCTAACCCTGCTCGCCAGCGGTGTCGCTCTGTCCGGTTGCAGCACGGTTGACGGCCTTTTCGGACCCAATGACGCCGAACTGCAAAAGGTGGCACAGAAGCAGCGACTCGACCGCATGACCCAGGATGTCAATGGCTGCGTCGATGCCCGCAAAACGGGCCGCACCAGCACCCGGGTCGAATTCGCGGCCTGCGTGAACGATGCGTTCCAGAGGGCCATGCTGGACGTCAATTATCCCTATCCCGACATCGTCGCCACCCTCTCCGCCGAACGGCTGCGCGTGGCCGAGGCCGCGGACAAGGGGCAGATCACGGATACCGAGGGACAAGCCCGTCTGGCCGACCGGATCGCCGAGGGCGTCCGCCTGGAACGGGCGCGTGGCAGTTCCGGCGGCAAATCGGTGGACCGCACGCCGCCCGCCTATTTCCTGCAGTTGATGCAGATCGGTCTTTAGCCCTCATTTCCCCTGATGCGCGGAAGGGGGCTGCATGGCGGCCCCTCCGCTTATCGCCCGTCACCTGCCGGCCGCAGGATGGCCAGGGCGCCGACTGCGGCCGCGACGCCCACCAGCCATCCGCCGACGATATCGCTCGGCCAGTGATAGTCGCACCCCAGAAGGCCGATCGCGACCAGGAGAACCGGCACCGTCCACAAGATCCGCCACCGGGGAATCGCAAACCAGAGAACCGCCATCGGTGCGGTGATCACCGTCGTGTGACCCGATGGGAACGATGCCCATCCGTTGCCGCCGTGGAACGGATCGACAGAGAAAACCCGGTCGCGGATCCAGGACGGATTGCCATTGGTCCAGGTTTCCGGCCATGTCCGGCCGACGGCATTCTTCAGAACCTCCTTGACGGCCATCCCCACCAGAACGGCCAGACAAACGGCGATGGCGGCCCGCCCCAACGGTCCGGGCCGCCATCCGCACAGCAGTGCAACCGCCTGGATCCCCAACCCAAGGACTGCGATCACGGGCACCGGATCGACAATATGGGTCATCCATACGAACAACTGTGGACGGTGCAGGGTTCCATAGGACCAGTCGGCGAAGGGGCGGTCGGCAAACAGGACCAGCAACAGGATCAGGAGAACGCCGGCAGCAGCAATTTTAACGGTCCCCGCCGCAAGCGCGCGGCGGTCGGAAAGGATATCTGACGGAACCATGGTTTCCCCCGTCGATGGTCCGGGTTGACGAAAAGCCGGCGATGGACGGACGGCCACGGGCCGCGACTGTCACCGACCGGACCGGCGCTGTCCAGTGGACAAGGGTGACATTTTGGAGGCAAAGGAACGGACGTCACCCGACGCCGGTCGCGGCCACCAGGGCGTCAAAGTCGGCAACCGGCATCGGACGGCCAAACAGATAACCCTGCATCAGATGGCACCCGAGATCCGCCAGCACGCGTTCCTGCTCCTCGGTCTCCACCCCCTCGGCCACCACCTCCATGGACAACGCCCGCGCCATTTCGATGATGGCACCCGCGAGGGGTCTGGAGGATGCCGGCCCGCCGACCTCTTTGACGAAGGACCGGTCGATCTTCAGGGTGTCGAAACGGAAATTCTGTAAATAGCCGAGAGAGGAGTATCCAGTTCCGAAGTCATCGATCGACAGTGAGATATCGAAACTGCGGATGGTGTCCAGAATGATCTTGGCGTTGTTGTGGCTTCCCATCAGAAGCCGTTCCGTCACCTCGACCTCCAGGCATTCTTTGGGCAGGCCGGAGTCTTCCAGGGTCTCCAGAATTTTTTCCACGAGATCGATATTGCGGAACTGGCGGGGTGAAAAATTGACCGCCAGCTTGAACTGCCCCAGCGCACGCCGCCAGCGACAGGCGTCGACACAGGCCCGGCGCAGAACCCAGTCGCTCAGGGGAATGATCAGGTCACTGGCTTCCGCCACGGGAATGAAGCGGTCGGGGCCGACCGCCCCCAATTCCGGGTGGGTCCAGCGCAACAGAGCCTCGGCGCCGATCAGGCGACGGCTACCGGCGGCCACGATGGGCTGATAATACACCGCCATTTCCTGCCGCTCGACCGCGCCCCTCAGGCTGCTTTCGATCTTGAGACGCGCCTGGGCCTCCTCATCGAGCTTCGGCGTGAAGAAACGGAAGCTGTTGCGCTTCCCCTCCTCCGTTCGCGACGTTGCCGCATGGGCATTGCGGATCAGGACCAGAGGATCGGTGCCGTCACCCGGATAGGCGGTCATGCCGATCCGGGCCGACAGAAAAACGTCCCGCCCCTCGATGGTCACGGACTGGCGGCAGTCGTCGAGAATGCGATGGGCGAACACCTCGGCCATGGCCGGAGCCTCGATGTCACCGATGATGATCAGGAATTCGTTGCCGCTGAGACGGGCCAGGGTATCCGACTTGCGCATCGCCAGACGGACCCGCTGGCTGAAGGTCACGACCGCCGCATCGCCCGCCTTGAATCCAAGAGAATCATTGACCTTGCCGATCCCATCGAGGATCACAACCATCACCACCACGACCTTGCCCGAACGGTGGGCGGTGGCAATCGCCTGCCCAAGCCGGTCCATGGCGAGCACGCGGTTCGGCAATCCGGTCAACTGGTCATGATTGGCCTGATGCTCCAGACGGCTTTCATAATCCTTGCGAAGGGTGATGTCCTCCTTCACCGCCAGATAATGGGCGATGGAGCCGCTGTCATCCTTGATCGGCGAAACGGTCGCATGTTCCCAGAACAGCGCCCCATCCTTCTTGCGGTTGCATAGCTCGCCCTGCCAGTTGCTGCCCGCGGTGATACTTTTCCAAAGGTCGCGGAAAACCTTGGGCGACATCAGGCCGGAGTTCAGAAGCCGCGGAGTCTGCCCGATCGCCTCCGCCACTCCATATCCGGAAACCTCGCTGAACGCGCGATTGACATATTCGATCCGGCCGTCGGTGTCCGTCACCATCACGGTCACCGGGGCCTGTTCGACGGCGGCCGACAGAAGACGCAGTCGCCGCTCGGTCTGCCGGCGTTCACTGATATCGAATATCCAGGCGACGTTGACGTCCTCATCCCCGAACCGGGCGCCGTGGATCGACAACATGGCCCACAGCGTCGATCCATCGGAACGACGGAACGGCACCGCGACATTGTCGATCCGGCCCTTCCGCCCAAGGTGCTCGACAAGCCGGAGCCGCTGGGCCTCATCGACAAAGAACCGGTGGGCCGGACGACCGACGATCTCGCCAAGGGCTACCCCGATCAGGTCCGAGAACCGCCGGTTCGCATAGAGGACGAGCCCGTCCGCCCGTCGTGAAATCGAGATTCCGACAGGACTTTCGTCAAGAACAGCCAACAATCCTTTAAGCTCGCCGTCTAGCATGGAACGCCGGATTTAGCCATCGATGGTTGATAGGCTTACGCCACCCTATCGGCGAACGAGTATTTCATAAAAACTGACAAGATAAAAAAAATATCCTCACAAATGCGCCAAACTAGGGAGCAGGACGCTCCGGAAGAGCATGCTTTAAGAGATCATTCTACTGTAGCAGTAAAACTCTGTCAGAGTTAGCATGGGTTTGTCATCTCTCGATGCTTTTTTCGGGGGTTCCATGCAGCAGCACCATGGAGACATGGCCGCCGGCACGCTACCAACAGGGTTGGCAACAGGGTTGGCAACAGGGTCGCCCTCACCGCCCCCCGGAACGGAGCCGCTTGACACCAGCGACGCCGCCGCCCCGCCATCCCCCCGACACCTGTCCTCCCTCAGCATCGCGGTCAAGATGCTGGTCTGCGTCGTCTCCTTCAGTCTCGTTGTCACCCTCTTTCAGGCGGCCGGCGAACTTTACGTCGATTACCGCCGGAACCTGACGGCGATCCAGGGTCATTTTGATGAAATCGGCCACAGCAGCCTCGATGTCATCGCGACCAGCCTCTGGAATGTCGACGTCGAGCAGCTTCAAACGATCCTGAACGGTCTCCTGCGGCTCCCCGATATGCAGTCGCTGGTGGTGACGGAGACCGGGGACTTCGCGTCCAATCTGGTGGTCCGGGCGGGGACATCCTCCTCGAAATCCATTCTGTTCCGGGACTATCCGATTTATCTGCCCCAGGACGGCGCCAGCCGCCAGATCGGAACGCTCCGGGCGGAAGCCTCCCTCGACGGCGTTTATCGGCGACTGACCGATACCGCCGTCGCGACCCTGGCCGGGCAGGCCCTCAAGACCTTTCTCGTGACGCTGTTCCTGCTGTTGCTCTACCACCATATGGTCGGGCGTCATCTCAGCTCGATCAGCCGGTGGCTGTCCCGTTACGATCTTTCGGATCGACGCCCGGCGCTCGCCCTGCCCGGCAAGCCGGCCCGCCGGCGGGACGAACTGGACGGACTGGTCGACTCGCTCAACGACATGACCAGCCGGCTGACCGGCGCCTATCGCGCCCTGGCGGAGGCCAATGCCCGGATGGAACAGGACATCGTCGCCCGCTTCCAGGCGGAACGCGAAGTTGTGCGTCTCAACGAGATTCTGGAACAGCGCGTCGAACAACGGACCCGGGAGCTGGAAGCCGCCAATGAGGAGCTTGCCGCCTTCGCCTACTCGGTCTCGCACGATCTGAGGGCGCCGCTGCGCCGGATAGAGGGATTCGGGCAAATCCTGGCATCGGACTACTCCGCGGATCTCGACGACCGGGCGCGACACTTCATCGACCGCATGTGTGCCGGCGCCAAGGACATGGCCGACATGATCGACAGCTTTCTCAAGCTGTCCCGATCCACCCGCGGGGAACTCACGATTGAACGCCTCGATCTGTCGGCAATGGCGGACGACGTGGTCGGCCGCCTGCGCGAGAAGAACCCGGGTCGCGAGGTCGAGGTGACGATCGACCCGGACCTTTCGGTCGAGGGTGACCGCCGGCTGATCGGCGTTGTTCTCGAAAATCTGTTCGAAAACGCCTGGAAATACACGCGCAAGACGTCCAGCGCGTCAATCCGGTTCGGACGGGGAAACGGCAAGGAGCGGGATCATTTCGCGATCAGGGACAATGGCGCCGGCTTTGACATGGCGCATGCCAAGCGGCTGTTTGCCCCCTTCGTGCGCCTCCACCGGTCCGAGGACTTCGAAGGGACCGGCGTCGGACTGACGACGGTTCAGCGTATCGTTGCCCGCCATGGCGGGCGGGTCTGGGCGGAGGCCGCCATCGGATCCGGCGCGACATTTCATTTCACCTGTTGGGAGAAAGGTCGATCATAATGGCCGTTAACAATGTTCTTCTGGTCGAGGACAACGGGGACGATGTCGAGTTGATGCTGCATGCCTTCCGTAAAAGCCGCATCGCCAACGCCATCGAAGTCGTCCGGGACGGGGAGACGGCGCTCGACTATCTGATGCGCCGCGGCATCTATGCCAACCGCGACCCCGAACAACCGGCGCTGGTGCTGCTGGATCTGAAGCTGCCGGGAATCGACGGACTGGAAGTCCTGCGTCAGATCCGCAGCACCCCGGAAACCAAACGGATCCCGGTGGCGATTCTGACAACATCGGATGACGAGGCCGACATCGTCCGGGGATATGACCTGGGGGTCAACAGCTACATCCGTAAACCCGTGGGATTCAACGCCTTTACGGATATGGTGGAGCAGCTCGGACTTTACTGGCTTGTCGTCAATGTGACGGCCCCGGCATGAAGGATTGCCCGCGCATGACGAAGCCGCTCAACGTTCTGCTGGTGGAGGATTCCGCCGACGATGCGGAACTGCTTGAGCTTGAGATGATCCGTGGAGGACTGACGCCATCGGTCAGGCGTGTCGACACGATGGACGATCTCCGGCGGGCGCTGGCAGACGGCGCGTGGGATGTCGTGGTCAGCGACTTCCATCTGCCCGGCTTCGACGCGGAAAAGGCCCTCCAAGCGGTGTCTGAAAGCGGCAAGGACATCCCCTTCATCATCGTTTCCGGCGCCATCCAGGCCGAGGATGCGGTCACACTTCTGAAGCAGGGCGCGCATGATTTCCTGACCAAGGACTCGCTGGCGCGTCTGGTGCCGGCGATCGAGCGGGAGCGCCGGGAAGCGCGCGAGCGGGAAGAACGCCGGCAGGCCGAGGAACGGGTGCGGGTGCTCTCTCTCGCCATCGAACAAAGCCCGGTGTCGGTGGTGATCAGCAATCCGCAGGGGCTGATCGAATATGTGAACCCGACATTCGAATCCGTAACCGGATATTCCTTCAGGGAGGCCCGCGGCAAACCGCTGGAGTTCACCCGATATGACCAGACCGCCAGCGACCGCTTCCGCCCCATCGGAGACGGTCAGCCGACCGCGGATGTCTATCAGGCCGAATTCTGCAACGTCCGCAAGAATGGCCAACTGTTCTGGGAACATGCCACCGTGTCGCCGCTTCGCGACCGCGAGGGACGGATATCCCATTATGTCGCGGTGAAGGAGGACATCACGGCCCGGCGCAGCTTTGAGGAAAGGCTGTTGAAACAGGCCAACTTCGACGACCTGACGGGATTGCCGAACCGTGTCCTGATGCTCGACCGCCTGATCCAATCCATTGCCCAGTCCAAGCGGTCGGGTACGCGGACGGCCCTGTTGTTCATCGATCTCGACCGCTTCAAGAACGTCAACGACATTCTGGGCCACCGGGCCGGCGACACGCTGATCCAGGAGGCGGCGGTCCGTTTCGGCAACTGTGTCCGCGAAGGCGACACACTGGCCCGCATGGGCGGCGACGAATTCATCGTGATCCTGCCGGAGATCGAGGACGGCGGATATGCCCGCCGCGTCGCCGAACGGATCATCGAGACGTCCGGCGCGCCCTTCACCCTTCAGGGCCAGGATCTGTTCGTCACCGCCAGCATCGGGATCACCATTTTCCCGGACGACGGCACCGACGCCCAGGCGCTGCTGCGCAACGCCGATCTCGCCATGTACAAGGCCAAGGAGATGGGGCGCAACGGCTTCCATTTCTTCACCCAGGAGATCAATCGCCGGATGCAGGAACGGCTTGCCATCGAGGGCCGTCTTCGCGGCGCTCTCGGCCGGCAGGAATTCCTGCTGCATTACCAGCCGATCGTCGATCTGCGCAATGAACAGGTGATCGCCATGGAGGCTCTGCTGCGCTGGCGCGAGCCCGACGGACGGATGCGCATGCCCGATCAGTTCATTTCACTGGCAGAGGAAACCGGGGCCATCCGGCAGATCGGCGCCTGGGTGGTCGCGTCGGCCTGCCAACAGGCCAAGGCCCTGCTCGATCGCAAGGACGGCTTTCAGCGCGTGGCGGTCAATGTTTCGCCCAAACAGCTTCAGATCGCGGGATTCGCGCAGTTCGTCGCGGCCCAGCTCGATCTTTTCGGTCTCGACCCGAACTCGCTGGAGCTCGAGATCACGGAAAGCGTCCTGCTGGACGATTCGCCCGAAACCGCGGCCAATCTCACATCGCTTTGCAACGATGGCATCCGTCTGTCGATCGACGATTTCGGCACCGGTTACTCGGCGCTGGGCTATCTTCAGCGTTATCCCTTTCATACCTTGAAGATCGATCGTTCCTTCGTTTCCCATGCGGCCGACAATCCGAAGGCCTCCCGGCTGATCGAAACCATCGTTACCATGGGCCACAGGCTGGGCATGGAAATTGTCGCGGAAGGCGTCGAAACGCAGGAACAGCTTGTCTTCCTGCGCGATCACGAATGCGATTTCGCACAAGGCTATCTGTTCGGCCGTCCCGCGGCCATCTGACATCCGGCCCTTGCGCTCTGCGCTTCTGGCGTTTTTGTGCCGCCAAAACTGTCTGAGCGGCAGACTCCGGCGGGGACGGGGACGGCGAAGCCGCGGCAACGGGGCTCTCTGCGCCGGAATGCCTGACGCTGCCGGATCCGGGCCGGAGACTTTTGACCAGCCGGCAGACACTCTGATCGATTTTTCCGCTGAAACTCGCCGGCAAATTCGGTTGGAAGCGATTATCAGGACTGAATTAGGATACACCTGTCATGACGAAGCCGACGTTTCGACAATGGAAACGCCGGTAAAAATGTAAAGACCGGCATATCAAATGCCGGAAGATAAAAGCTGCGCAGCCTTGAAAAAGAACAGACATGTTTCGGACTCAAACGACCGATGGCAGGAGCGAGCACAATGACAGAGAGCAAATGCCCTTTTACAGGCGGCACGCATGGACAGGAAAACCGGGATTGGTGGCCTGAGCAACTCAATCTTCACATCCTGCACCAGAACTCCCCCCTATCCAATCCGATGCAGGCAAATTTCTCCTATGCGGAGGAATTCAGAACTCTCGATCTCGACGCCGTGAAACAGGACCTTCGGGCCCTGATGACCGACTCGCAGGATTGGTGGCCTGCGGATTTCGGCCATTACGGCCCGCTGTTCGTGCGCATGGCCTGGCACAGCGCCGGCACCTATCGCGTCACCGACGGGCGGGGCGGCGCCGGAGCGGGGCAGCAGCGATTTGCACCGCTCAACAGCTGGCCCGACAATGTCAGCCTGGACAAGGCGAGACGACTGATCTGGCCGGTCAAACAGAAATATGGACGCAAAATCTCCTGGGCCGACCTCATTATCCTGACCGGCAATGTCGCGCTGGAATCGATGGGTTTCAAAACATACGGCTTTGCCGGCGGCCGCGCCGACGTCTGGGAACCGGACGAGTCGGTCTACTGGGGACGGGAAAAAACCTGGCTCGGTGACGATAAGCGCTATTTGGGCGACCGGGACCTCGAAAAGCCCCTCGCCGCGGTTCAGATGGGCCTGATCTACGTCAACCCGGAAGGGCCGGAGGGAAAGCCCGATCCGCTCGCCGCCGCCAGGGACATTCGGGAAACCTTCGCCCGCATGGCGATGAACGACGAGGAGACGGTGGCACTGATCGCCGGCGGTCACACGTTCGGCAAGACCCACGGAGCCGGCCCGGCGTCGCATGTCGGACCCGAACCCGAAGCGGCCGCCATCGAGGACCAGGGATT
Organism: Telmatospirillum sp.; assembly: GCA_009712185.1. Classification (GTDB taxonomy): domain Bacteria; phylum Pseudomonadota; class Alphaproteobacteria; order Rhodospirillales; family Magnetospirillaceae; genus Telmatospirillum. The sequence continues at coordinate 54,261 of WASQ01000145.1, forward strand.
GGGCTGGAAAAGCAGTTACGGTACCGGTAAGGGAGGCGACGCGATCACCTCCGGCCTGGAGGTCATCTGGACCACGACGCCGACCAGATGGAGCAGCAACTTTTTATGGAATCTGTTCGGTTATGACTGGGAACTGACGAAGAGCCCCGCGGGCGCGCATCAGTGGACGCCGAAGGGAGGGGCCGGCGCGGGCACGGTCCCCGATCCGTTCGATCCGTCGAAAAGGCGCACGCCGTCGATGTTGACCACCGATCTGGCGCTCCGCTTCGATCCGGTCTATGAAAAAATCGCACGGCGTTTTTATGAGGATCCGGATGCTTTCGCCGATGCCTTCGCCCGGGCCTGGTTCAAACTGACACATCGCGATATGGGCCCCCGCGCCCGCTATCTGGGTCCGGACGTCCCCGCAGAGAACCTGATCTGGCAGGACCCGATCCCCGCCGTCGATCACCCTCTGATCACCCCGCCCGACGTCGAGGCGCTGAAAGGAACGGTGCTGGCCTCCGGGCTCTCAGTCACGGAACTGGTATCGGTCGCCTGGGCCTCCGCGTCCACGTTCCGTGGATCAGATAAGCGTGGCGGTGCCAACGGAGCCAGGATCCGGCTCGCTCCTCAGAGGGACTGGGAGGTCAATCAGCCGGACATCCTCGCCAAGGTGCTGAAAACCCTGGAAGACATCCGGGCTGCGTTCAATGGCGAACGGACCGATGGCCGCAAGATTTCGCTTGCCGACCTGATCGTGCTGGCGGGCAACGCCGCTGTCGAGGAAGCTGCCAGACGGGCCGGCGTCACTGTCACGGTTCCGTTCACCCCGGGACGCATGGACGCGCTGGAGGAACAGACGGATGTCGACTCCTTCGCGGTCCTTGAACCCGTGGCGGATGGATTCCGCAATTACATCAAGGGCCTGCCCGCGGCCTCGCCGGAGGCCCTGCTGATCGATAAAGCCCAGTTGCTGACGCTGACGGCTCCGGAGATGACCGTCCTCCTGGGGGGCCTGCGGGTCCTCGATGTCAATGCCGGCCAGACCCGTCACGGCGTTTTCACCGATCGGCCCGGAACCCTGAGCACCGACTTCTTCGTCAATCTTCTCGACATGACCACGGAGTGGAAGGCTTTGCCGGGTGAAGCGAACCTCTTTGAGGGACGGGACCGGAGCACCGGAACGGTAAGATGGACGGCCACACGCGTCGATCTGGTCTTTGGGTCCAACTCCCAGCTTCGGGCTCTGGCAGAAGTCTATGGCAGCGCCGATGCGGCGGAGACGTTCGTCCGCGACTTCGTCGGGGTCTGGACCAAGGTCATGGACCTGGACCGCTTCGATCTCGGCCGGCGGTCGTAAAACACCCCAGGAGGGAGGCATGCCCCCCCTTCCTCCCCAAAAAAATACCGCCACCGCTCCTTGACCGGAGCGGTGGCGGTCAGTTTCCCCGGGGGAATCCCCGGGGGCGCGATCCGGAAGGGGTGGATCACGAGGGGGTGCGGGCATGCTCCTCCGCGAAGGGCCGGCCGTAGTAGCTGTCGAGAAGCAGCGCCTTCAATTCGCTCAGGAGCGGAAACCGGGGATTAGCGCCCGTGCACTGGTCGTCGAACGCTTCGACCGCGACCCGGTCGACGGCCGCCAGAAAGGCCTCCTCCTCGACGCCGGCCGCCTTGATGGAAGACGGAATGTCGAGATCGCGTTTCAGCGCCTCGACCCATGCGACCAAAGCCTCGACCTTGGCGTCATTGTCGTCACCGCCCAATCCCAGATGATCGGCAATCTCCGCATAACGGCACTTGGACTTCGGCCGGTCATATTGGGAGAACGCGGTTTGCTTGGCCGGGTTATCATTGGCGTTGTAGCGGATGACGTTGACGATCAGCAGCGCGTTGGCAAGCCCGTGCGGCAGGTGGAAGGCGGCGCCGATCTTGTGCGCCATGGAATGGCAGACACCCAGGAAGGCATTGGCGAAGGCGATCCCCGCGATCGTCGCCCCGTTATGAACCTTCTCGCGCGCCACCGGGTCGGCCGCGCCACGGCGATAGGCCGACGGCAGATAGTCCTTCAGAAGGCGTAACGCCTGAAGCGCCTGTCCGTCCGAGAACTCGTTCGCCATGATCGACACATAGGCCTCAAGGGCGTGCGTCACCGCGTCGATGCCACCCCAGGACGTCAGGGTTTTCGGCAGGCCCATGACGAAGTTGGCGTCGACGATGGCCATCGACGGCGTCAGTTCGTAATCGGCGATGGGATATTTGAGCCCCGTGGCATCGTCCGTCACCACCGCAAACGGCGTTGCCTCGGAACCCGTGCCGGAGGTGGTGGGAATCGCGACCAGTTCAGCCTTCGCGCCCATTTTGGGGAATTTGTAGATGCGTTTGCGGATATCCATGAAGCGCAGCGCCAGATCATGGAAGTGCACTTCCGGGTGTTCGTACATCACCCAGATGATCTTGGCCGCGTCCATCGGCGATCCGCCGCCGAGCGCGACGATCACGTCGGGCTGAAAGGCGTTGGCGATCTCGACGCCCTTGGTGACGGTCGACAGAGTCGGATCCGCCTCCACCTGATAGAAGCATTCGACATCAAGGCCGTTACGCTTCAGGATCCGGATCGTTTCATCGGCATAGCCGTTGTTGAACAGGAAGCGGTCCGTCACCAGCAGCGCCCGCTTGCGGCCGGCCAGATCCTTGAAAGCCTCGGCCAGACAGCCGCGACGGAAGTAAATCGATTTCGGAAGCTTGTGCCAAAGCATGTTTTCCGCCCGTTTCGCCACGGTTTTCCGATTGATCAGATGTTTCGGCCCGACATTTTCGGAGATGGAGTTCCCCCCCCAGGAGCCGCACCCCAAGGTCAGTGAGGGCGCCAGGTTGAAGTTATAGAGATCGCCGATTCCTCCGTGGGACGAGGGCGAATTGATGAGGATGCGGGCCGTCTTCATCCGTTCGCCGAACAGACGGATGCGGTCCGCCCGCTGGTCCTGATCGGTGTAAAGGACGGAGGTATGGCCGATGCCGCCGAGAGCGACCAGGGCGGCGGCCGTCTCCACGGCCGAACAGAAGTCGGGCCGCCGGTAAAGCGCCAGCGTCGGCGACAGCTTCTCGTGCGCGAACGGCTCGGCCGCCGTCACCGCATCGACCTCGCCGATCAGAACCTTCACCGTTTCGGGAACCTCGATCCCGGCCATGGCGGCAATCGCCGGGGCGGAGCGGCCGACGATCCCGGCGTTGAGATGGCCGTCGGTCAGGATGACACCCCGCACCGCCTCCAGCTCCCGGGCATTCAGCAGATATCCGCCATGCGAGGCGAACCGCTCCCGGACAGCCTCATAGACGGCGTCGACCACGACCACCGATTGTTCGGAAGCGCAAATCATGCCGTTATCGAAGGTCTTGGACATCAGAATCGAGGCGACCGCCCGCTTGATGTCGGCGAATTCATCGATCACCACCGGCGTATTGCCGGCCCCCACGCCGATCGCCGGCTTCCCGGAGGAATAGGCCGCGTGCACCATGCCGGGACCGCCCGTCGCCAGGATCAGATTCACCGCGGGATGGCGCATCAGGGCGTCGGACAGTTCCAGGGTCGGCTCATCGATCCAGCCGATGATGCCGGGGGGCGCCCCGGCGGCAACGGCGGCGTCATGCACCAGCTTCGCGGCGGCGCAAGTGGACTTCCGCGCACGCGGATGCGGGCTGAAAATGATTCCATTGCGGGTCTTGAGACAGATCAGCGCCTTGAAGATCGCCGTCGAGGTCGGATTGGTCGTCGGAACAATGCCGCAGACGATCCCGACGGGCTCGGCGACGGTCATGGTCCCCATCTCGGCGTCGTCCTCGATCACGCCGCAGGTCTTCTCGTCCTTGTATTTGTTGTAGATATATTCGGACGCGAAGTGGTTCTTGACCACCTTGTCCTCGACAACGCCCATGCCGGTCTCGTCGGCGGCCAGCATAGCCAACGGAATGCGCGCATCCGCCGCCGCCAGGGCGGCACTGCGGAAGATCTGATCGACCGTTTCCTGGCTGAAGGTCGCAAACCGCTCCTGCGCGGCTTTCACCCGTCGGGCCAGGGCGTCGAGATCGGAAAGGGTCGCCACGGACATCTGACTGTCTCCCAAGTTGTGTCTTGCGGGGATCCGGACAGGCGGGCTGTCGGAGCCCCCGGGGGGCTTCAGGGAACCGTGCCGGACGGGGATGGCGGACGATACCGATCCACTGTGGGACGAAGTGCCGGACTTACGGACTTCGGGGATCGGACTGTCCGGATTGCGGCGGATGCAATGACGTCCACCGGGATGACATCCCGCAGCCACATCCTGTGGGAGAGACCGCTGGCGCGGCCCGGCGGGATCCATTTCTGCGACGGGCCTGCGGCCCGGCCATCATCCGTCTGCGCCTCTCTCGGGACTCTGCGCAATCGGCACAACCATTAGGGATTTAGAAGGATGGGACCGGACGGGCGGTTTGTCAATCCCATTATCCATTTTTTTATTATGGGTATTAGCCGCATTGCCGGATGGAAGAACCGGTTGTGGGTCGGTTCTGTCTGCCCCCCGTCATCTTGTCCTCATTTGAGGATATCGACGACCCCCGCCCGACGGTAATGATGAGCCTATCGGGCGGCCATCGCCCAACCCCGCGGCCGGAAGAAACGGTCGCCCCGTCGGAGGATTGATCATGGCGAAATATACGATTTCTGTGACGGCGACGATCGACTCCCCTTCCCTGATCGAGGGGCGCTGCGACGCGGAACGTCTTGTGGACCTGCTGAACAGCGAGTTCATCGCCATCGACTACTGTGTCGAACTGAAGGAAAACACCCGTGGCAGCACGGTTTTCGAGGAAGCGACCGGCCGCTCCGCCCTGACCTTCCATTGACCGGCCGGGACCCCACCGATCCTTCGACGGACAGTTTATGAAAAAGCCCCGGGGGCATCCGAATTGGATCCCCCCGAGGCCCTCCCCCCCCAAGAACACTCGCGGATAAACGCTATTTCGTCGCGAGAATGTCCGACACAAGCTGCTTCAGCTCAGGCGTGTTCGCCACCTTGTCCCACAGCGGCTTTTCGGCGGCAACGAACTCATCGCGATTGACATCGTTGACAAAGGTGACGCCCGCCTTCGTCAGGATCTCCTTGGAGGACGTCTCCTTGGCCGTCCACAGAGCCTGATAATAGGGAATCGTCTCACGCGCGGCCTCGCGGATCGCGGCGCGCTCCTTGTCGTTCAACGTCTCCCAGATCTTCTTCGAGAAGACCAGGACTTCGGGCGCCATGACATGCTGCGTCTCACTGAAGACGGGCGCGGCCTCATAGTGATGTTCCGTCTCGTAGGTCGGATAATTGTTTTCGGCGCCATCGACCAGACCGGTCTTGAGGGCCGTGAAGACCTCGCCCGCGGGAATCGGCGTCGGATTGGCGCCCATGGCCTTGGTCAGGTCGACCCACAGGTCGGAAGACTGCACGCGGATCTTCATCCCTTTGATGTCGGCCAGCGACCGGACCGGCTTTTTCGCGTAAACGCTGCGGGATCCGGATTCCCAAAGGGCCAGGCCGATGAATCCCGCCTGTTCGAATTTCGCGAGAATCCGGTCCCCGATCGGTCCGTAGATGACCTTGCGGTGGTGATCGACGTCGCGGAACAGGAAAGGAAGCGACAGGATCTTGGTTTCGGGAATGATGGTATGGAACGCGGCGGTATTGACACGCACCATGTCGAGCCCGCCCAGCTTGCACTGTTCCACCGCGTCCTTCTCCGACCCCAGCGAACTGTTGCCGTAAACGCGGACCGAATAGTTTCCTCCGGTCTTTTCCGACAGAACCTTGCCGAGCTGCTGGGCCGCCATCACGGTGGGGTAATCCATCGTGTGGACGTCGGCCGAACGGAATTCGCGCGCATCGGCTCCCGCCGTCGCAAAAACGGCGGCCAGCGCGGCCGCGGTCAGAATTTTCACCTGGGATCTCATCTTTCCTCCTCCCTTCGGCGGAACGTCATTCCTGGCGGACCATCGACGGGGCGATGATACGCCGGCGCTTCGATTTTTGTGGTATATCTAATATATCAATCTGTCAAGAACAGCCCGCCGACTTCAACCTAAAGATCGCATTTCCGGAAAGAGACAACCTGACGCTGCTGAGATAGGATTCCCCTCCGAACATGTCGAACTTCCTGCGGGAAAGGACAGACCATGGTCTCAGGACTCTTCCACCGTTTAAGAACGGCGTTCCCTCTTCTTCTTCTTTTGTTCAGCCTGGCAGCGCCGGAACCGGCATCGGCCCAACAGAAACTGCCCAATGTGGTCATCCTGGCGACCGGCGGCACCATCGCCGGTACCGGCGCCTCGAGCACGACCACCGTCGGCTACAGCGCCGCCAAAGTCGGCGTCGAGGCCCTGATTGAGGCGGTGCCCGAACTGCGCACGGTCGCCAATGTGAAAGGCGAGCAGATTTTTCAGATCGCCAGCGAAAACATGAACGACGCCTATTGGCTGCAACTGGCCAAACGGGTCAATGCGCTGCTCGCGGGATCCGATGTCGATGGCATCGTGATCACCCATGGCACCGACACTATCGAGGAAACCGCCTATTTTCTGAATCTGGTGGTCAAGAGCCATAAACCCGTCGTCATCGTCGGGGCCATGCGCCCGTCAACGGCGATCAGCGCCGACGGGCCGATCAATCTCTACAACGCCGTCATACTGGCCGGCAGCCCGGACGCCGTCGGTAAGGGCGTTCTGGTATGTCTCAACGATCAGATCAATGGCGCACGCGATGTGACAAAAACCAATACCTCGACCCTCGATACCTTCCGCACACCGGAACTGGGACTGTTGGGGTATATGCAGGACAATCGTCCGCATTTTTACCGCCAGTCCACCCGACGCCATACCGCCGACACGGAATTCGATGTCTCCGGTCTTGACCGCCTGCCCCGCGTCGACATCGTCTATGGTTATGCCAACATGGATCCCACGGCGCTGAACGCCTTTGTCGCGGCCGGGGCGAAAGGCATCATCCACGCCGGCGTCGGCGACGGCAGCCTGGCCGCGCCGGTCCGGCCGGCCTTAAGCGCGGCCCGAAGCCAGGGGGTGATCATCGTCCGCAGTTCCCGCGTGGGCAACGGCATCATCGCCCGCAACGGAGAGGCCAATGACGATGACCTGGATTTCGTCGCCTCCGACACCCTCAATCCCCAGAAGGCCAGAATTCTGCTGATGCTGGCATTGACCCGGACGTCCGACACCAAAGACATCCAAAGGATGTTCTACACCTATTGACCGGTCTCCCCTGCGAGACCTGCCGCGGGGGCCGGATTGCCGACGGCCCCGCGATCCCCGAAGCCGCTGCGGCGTCGGCCCTGTTCCGGCCGG
>WASQ01000089.1:0-35638 GCA_009712185.1 Telmatospirillum sp.
ACATGCTGATCTTTCGGCTTTCGCCGAATGGCGGACGGGACGTCCGCCCCACTCCTATTGCTATGTTCTCTCTCCCGAGTGGGGCGGGCATCCTGCCCGCCGCCGACGCGCAAGCGGCGGAATTTCTGAACTCCGGCTTCGCAGGACCACCGGCAGGGACGCCGGTGCCACTGATTTTCTTCGCAAGCCCGGACGCCCGTCCCACTCCGGATGCTGGGACTCATCAGCATAGAAAAAGCCCCGTCGTTTCAGGGCGACGGGGCTCAGTTTTCAGAAGGACGGGGGGAAAAGGATCCGGAGATCTGTGGGGCCGGATCCGGGGAAACGGGTCGGACGATCAGCGATCCGCCGCTGTCTGGATCGGCGCGGCGACGTCGAACGCGGTGCGGGCGCCGACCGCGAGGGTCGAACTGATGCCGACAGCGAGAACCGCCAGGAAGGTGAACGACAGGGCTTTGCGAATCACGTCCATCATAAAATTCCTTCAAACTCCGGGATGACGCCGTAACCGGCGGAAACAGCCGCCATGCGTTCATTCCCTGGCGCGGAGAATGATCTCCCGGCGGAGTGAAGTCCAATATATGGAAGCGGCGGAATCGATATCTTTAAAAAATAACACGGTCCGGAAAGAGCATCGTCCATGGAACTTCGCCATCTGCGTTATTTCATTGCCGTCGCCGAGGAGCGACATTTCACCCGTGCCGCGGAACGACTGGGGATCGGGCAGCCGCCGCTCAGTCTGCAGATCCAGCAATTGGAGCATGAGGTCGGCGGAGCGCTGTTCCATCGCCTGTCGCGCGGGGTCGAACTGACCGAGGCCGGAGCCGCCTTTTACGAGGAGGCGCGCGCCATTCTGGAGGCCACGGCGCGCGCCAAGGCGCGTGTCGAGCGGGTGACGCGCGGCGACCAGGGACAGATCCGCGTCGGATTCACCGGCTCGGCATCGTTCAATATGTTCGTTCCCTTCTCGCTGCGCCGGTTCAAGGAACACTATCCCGCCGTCAATCTGTCGCTGGAGGAAAGCACGACTCCGCGCTTGAACGAGTCGATCAGCCAGGGGAGGCTCGATGTCGGCTTCGTACGCCCGCCATTTCCGGACAGCGACGTCCTGGCGGTGGCGCCCCTGTTCGAGGAGGAAATGCTGATCGCCCTGCCGATGGCGCATCCTCTGGCCGGCAACGATGTCCTGACAGTGGCGGCCCTGGCGGCGGAAAACTTCATCCTCTATCCCCGTCCCGTCGGGCCGGGTCTGCACGACCGCATCATTACCGCCTGCCAGAGGGCGGGGTTCAGTCCACGGATCGGCCAGGAGGCGCCGCAACTGTCCTCCACGGTCAATCTGGTGGCGGCCGGTCTCGGCATTTCCATCGTGCCGGCCTCCATGAACCATGTTCATGCGGACAGCGTCCGTTATCTGCCCATTGCCGGGGAGCCGGTGCGCGCGCCGCTGGGTCTCGTCTACCGGAAAAACGAACGCTCCGCCGCCATCCGCAATTTCGTCGCCGCGGTCCGGCGCGCGCCCCGTCCGGATGGCACCGTGCCCGTGCCGCCGGCCCCGGCTGTCGCATCCGCCGTCGACCGGGCGTGACCGGACCCCGGTTCCGGTCACGCCCGGGGCGGCCTCAGGCGGGTGCGCTACCCGATAATGTGATAACCGGCGTCGACGAACAGGGTCGTTCCGGTGATGGTCTTGGAGCCGTCGCCGGCGAGGAAGGCGGCCACGGCGCCGCAATCATCAATGTCGACAAGCTGGTGCTGGGGGGCCCGTTTGGCCGCCTGCTCCAGAAGATCGTCAAATCCCGCGATTCCCGAGGCGGCCCGGGTCTTGAGAGGACCGGGCGAGATCGCATTGACCCGGATCCCCTTCGGTCCCAGTTCCGAGGCCATGTATTTCACGCTCATCTCCAGGGCGGCCTTCACCGGACCCATCAGATTGTAGTTTTCGACGACCTTGCGGCCGCCGTAATAGGAGACCGTCATCAGGCTGCCGCCGTCGGGCATCAGCGGCTCGGCCAGCTTGCTCATGCGGATGAAGGAGTGGCAGGAAATGTCCATGGCCAGGGCAAAACCCGCGGCCGAGCAGTCGACAATCCGGCCATGGAGATCCTCCTTCGGCGCGAAGGCGATGGAGTGCAGCAGGAAGTCGAGCTTGCCCCAGGTCTTCTCCACGGCCTCGAAGACCGTCTCCAACTGCCCCTCGACACTGACATCCAGGGGAAGGAACAGTTTCGCCTCCAACTCCTCGGCAATCGGCCGGACAAATTTCTCGGCCTTGTCATTGAGATAGGTGATCGCCAGATCAGCCCCCTGCTTGCGCATGGCGGCGGCACAGCCATAGGCGATGCTCTTGTTATTGGCGATTCCCACCACCAGACCCTTTTTGCCTTCGAGTGAGAAAATATTGTCCACGGTCGGATCCTTTCCTAATCGTGTGGTCCATGGCCCTGGCGGATGGCGGCTCCCGGGATGGGGCGCGCCCGTCAGACCAACCGGGCCCGCCGGTTACATGGCGCGGCGCAACAGGGCTTTCAATGAGGGCGGCCGGCGTCTTCGGCCGCTCCGCGCCACCGCTGCAATCAAAGGGAAATAGTCGTCGGAGGCTGGTTACTTCCGGTCGTGGAGGCGAAACGAAATCATGGGTAACGGTGGCGTTGAGCGATCTCCGGACAGGGGCCGGAGAGGCCATTACAGAATAGAATCCGGACTCCAGAGAAATATTTCGATTACTTCCCGATATTGACACTTGCAATGAAGTCGCTGTCGGCCTATTGGGTTGATGTCGCCACGTCACGCAAATCGTGACTCCCACGACCGCCGGAACCGGCATTGCGCCAGCGTCCTGTGGTGTGGAACGGGGGCTGTCTGGATTGCTTGAGAACGGGGTTGATCGACGGAATGCAGTCGCCTATTCACCGATCGGCTGACCGTCCTGCGGTCCATTCTCTTGTCCCGTGGCTTCTGGCCTTTCTGTTTCTTGTTTTTCTTGGCGGCTGCGCTTCGCATGAACCTCCCGTTATCGCGGAGGCCCCGGCTCCAGCCCCGGCCGCGCAGGACCCCGGCACCGCCATCGGCGGTTATGTCGGCGGCAAGGTCGTCATGGAATGCGCGCCCTTTGCCAGGGCGATCTCCGGCGTTGCCCTGAAGGGGGCGGCGGGCGACTGGTGGGGGGAGGCGGCCGGCCGTTATATCCGCGCCGCGCGTCCGGTGGTGGGCGCGGTTCTCGCCTTTCGCCGGACCTCCCGTCTGCCGGACGGCCATGTTGCGGTGGTTTCCCGGCTGGTCTCCGACCGCGAGATCCGGGTGACACAGGCCAACTGGGTCCATCATCGCGTGACCGAGGACATGCCCGTGGTGGATGTGTCCCCGGCCAATGACTGGACCGTGGTCCGTGTCTGGTGGCCACCGATCGGACAACTGGGATCGCGCCATTATCCGACCTGGGGCTTCATTCAACCCGAACATCCCTCCTCGCATGACGAGCAGTATGTGGCCACTCTGTCGGTGGTCGGAGTGACCGCGCCCGATTGACTCCGGGCGCGGACAGGGACCGGTCTGTCCCCTTCCGGTTCAGCGAACCGCCAGCGCCAGAACACCGAACAGGGCATAGAGCCAGCCGACCCTGGCAAGGGTCGCCCCCCTGACCCGGCCCCGCCTGAACAGGGCCAGGAGACAGGCGATGGCCAGGGCGGTGACGCCGGCCGCCACCAGAAGCGTGCGATCCAGGATCCAGGGCGTGAAGAACAATCCGAAGGCGGTGGGAATGGTCGCCTGGATCATCATGGCCCCGCTGATGTTGGCCAGGGCCAGCCGTTCCTTGCCCTGGCGGACCCAGATGAGGGCGTTCATCATTTCCGGCAGTTCGGTGGCGATCGGGCTAAGCAGAAGCGCGGTCACCTGCGGGGGAAGACCCAGCCAGGGGGCGATCACCGTGAGGCGGCCGACGAAAATATGGGATGCGACGAAGATCACAACGGTGGCGCCCAGGGTCTGGGCTAAAATCCAGCCGATGTGAGGGGTCGCGTCATGGCGGCGGATCAGCAGCGGTTCCACCTCTTCCTCACCGGCCGAGGCCTCGTCGCGGCGAAGCTCGGTCCAGAAATAGGCGCCATAGGCGGCAAGGAACACGATTCCCAGCCAGGATTTGCCGGCAAAGACGGTGACCCCGAGGGCGATCTTCACCGCGAAAACGGCAAGAAACCAGGCCTGATCCCGGCTGAGGCGCCGGCCATCCACTTCAAGAACGCCGGGCAGCGCGCGTTCCGTGCGGGCGCCCCAGGCCACCAGACAGAGACCGACGACGCCATAGGCCAGCGTGCTGAGTGCCAGCGGCCCGCCCAGGGCGGCGCCGATGCCGATCTGCCGTTCCGCGTCGCCGGCACCGAAGGCGGTGGCCACCAGGGTGACGACGCTTTCCGGCAGAGCGGTTCCGAAGGCGGCGAGGATGGACCCGGTGGCCGTTCTCCCGATACCCAGGGCCCGGCCCATCCATTCCACACCGTTCACAAACAGCTCGCAGAACAGATAGATGGCGCCCGCCGAGGCGAGCAGCAGGCCAACCGACATCAGCATGCCGGCCTCCGGCGTCGGTTCGGGGAAAAAGACAGCTCTGGAATGGGCATCGCAGGATCTTCCGGGCCGGGCGGAGGGCAAACTTCTGACGCCGGCATCCCCGCCCGGCCATGGTGGGCGGATGCCGTCGTCAAAGGTCTTGCCAAGCAAAAGCCGGAAACGCCATGGACCCGCAAAGGTCCAAGTCTGTTGGCGCATCCCCCTCTGGAGCCGAGGGCGGCTACTCCCCAATGACCGGGGGAAGGTAACCGGCGGCCGGCAGTAAATCAAGGACGGATCCCCCGCCAACAGATCCCGATCAGGAAAGGGGATGTGGAGTGGCGCTCCCTCCTTGCCCGGTGTCCCCGTTCCGGTTCCCGGGCTTTCCGGGGCGATCCCTCCGGATCGGCGCTTGCACCCGTCCCAGGGGGTGATATCTGTGATCGGCTGTCGTTTTCCCGGGACCGGAGAGCCCTGTCCATGCGTTCGTTGTCCTTGCTGCTTGTTCTGCTGTCCCTGGCGATGACCGGGCCCGTTCTGGCGAAGGGGCCTCTGGACAGGACGCCGTCCAGCGAAAAAGGGGCGGGCGGCGGTGACGGGCGCGCGCCCGGCAAGGTGTTCCGGGACTGTCCCGATTGCCCGGATATGGTCGCCGTCCCCGGGGGGCGTTTCGCCATGGGGAGTCCGGCGCAGGAACGGGGCCGGTTCGATTCCGAGGGGCCTCGGCACTGGGTGACCGTGCCGGCCTTTGCGATCGGGCGGACCGACGTCACGGTTCAGGAGTTCGCTGCCTTTGCCAAGGCCACCCTCTATGAGGGAGGGGCCTGCGATTGGCCGGGAGGGATCAGTTGGCAGTCGCCCGGTTTCATCCCGCTGGACCCCGTCGTCTGTGTAAGCTGGAAGGACGCGAAGGCCTATATCACCTGGTTGAACCGGCGGGTCCGCGGCCTTGCGCCCGCCGCGCCGGATCCCGATGGCCCCTACCGCCTGCCGACGGAGGCGGAATGGGAATATGCCGCGCGGGGCGGCACCCAGACCGCGCGGTGGTGGGGCGACGATATCGGGACCGGCAATGCCAATTGCAATGGCTGTGGCAGCCCCTGGGACAACCGCCAGCTTTCGCCGGTCGCCAGCTTCGCCCCCAATCCCTTCGGTCTTTACGACATGCTGGGCAATGTCTGGCAATGGACGGAGGATTGCTGGAACGAGAATTATACCGGGGCGCCGGCCGACGGCTCCGCCTGGCAGTCGGGCGATTGTGGCAAAAGGGTGCTGCGGGGCGGGTCCTGGAGCAATCTGCCGAAGTTCCTGCGCTCGGCCGCGCGCAACCGGGACGGGGTGGACAACCGCAGCTTCGATTTCGCGAGTTACGCGGGATTTCGTGTCGTGCGGTCGCTTCCCTGACGGGACGGCTACCGGCTGATGTCGCGGGGATTGAAGTCCAGGGTCACGTCGCGGACCAGATCGTATTTTCCGGCGGGAAGTTGCAGGGGGGACGCGACCAGGATGGCGCGCCGGGTACTGTCGGCCACGTCGTGGAAAACCGGATCGGTCACGTAACGCGGATTTTCGACGATATCGGCGCGTCGCACGCTGCCGTCGGGACCCAGTTGCAGGTGAATGGAGACGGTGAAATCCGCCGCCCGCAGGGTGGCGACATCGTAATTCAGATGCCGCTCGATCTGCGCGCGCAGGAAATCCTTGACCCCGATCGCATTGCGTCCCGCCGACCCCGCATCGCCGTCGGTCATCGACAGGCCGTCGGCAGTCTGCCCGTTCAGGGCGTCGTCGGGGGCTGGCATTGGCGATGCCGGCGGTTTCGGTTTTGCCGGTTGCCGGGGACTGGGCACGGGATCCGGGCGATGCCGGGGCAGAGTGGCCGGCGCCATCGCGACCGGAGCCAGCGGGCGCGGACGCACGTCGGGACGGGATGGTGCGGCCTGTTCCGTGGGGGTGGCGGGGCCCTGCTCGGCGGCGGCACGGCTGTGGCCGCCCCTTTCCGTCACCAGATCGACGCTGATCTCGGTGGTCGGGGCGGGCAGATCGGGGGGCGGCACGACCCGGGCGAGGAAAATGGCGGCGACCACGGCCAGCAGATGAAGCAGACCGGAACAGCCCAGTCCCCACGACCGCCAATCCGTCCGGTCCTTCCAGAACCGCCGCCCGCGTCCCGGCGGGGGGCGCCCCGGCGGGACCTCATCGAGAAACGCGACTGTCATTTTTCCGATCCGGCCTGTCCTTCGGCCGTTCGGGGACAGACCCTTTTTGCCCGCGCCGGAAGGGCCGCCGCCCCACCCGCCGCCGCGCCAGCGGCGGCCGGACGATCAGGGCGCCAGATTGAGAGGTTCCAGCGTCACCGGGCCATGGCGGAACGGAATCCAGTCCTTGTATTCGGGCCGGAATTGCAGGCCATAGGGTGACTTCAGGAACACCTTCGGCGGATTGCCGCCCTCTGCCTTGGTCTTCTCGACGTCGACCTGATCGGACGGAAGAAAGACCTTGTCGAAGATCTCCTGGATGCTGACCTCATGCCCGGCGTTCTTCACATAATCGCGCGCGGCCTCGCTCAACTGCCAGGCTTCCTCCACTTTCTCGTAGCTCATGCGGCACCTTTTCTCGTAGTCGGGACTATCGACATAGCCCGTCCCGCAGTCTGCGCAACCCTCCGCGCCTTGGCAAGCACCACGAACATCCGCGCATGAGGGACCTCTTCGGGTCAGCCCCACCCGTGGCCGGCGGGAAGGGGATCCCCCGGGATCTTGCGGCCGGCCGGTCCATTGTCATCCCCGGCCTTGGACCGGCTATCCACGTCTTGCACCCCCTCCGGCCGTGGATGGCCGGACCGAACCCGGCCATGGCGAAGACCCTGATCCGGTCTCGATCAAGGACCCGTTCTCGGCGTTTCGCGCCCGGCCAATGCAAAGGCGCCGCCGCTCAGGCGTGAAGCCGGGCGGCTTCGGCCAGGGCCAGTTCCAGGTGATAAAGTACCCGGATCGGCATCTCGACCGCGCGCTTGCGGCCGTCGCGTTCGATCTGGTTGGTGAACAGACCGCTTTCCACATCGACATAGTGGCGGAACAGCAGGTCGGTCATGGCCTGGAGCCGGACCAGCGCGTCCTCGTCGCCCAGGAACTCGGCACGCGCGGCGAAGGCCTTGATCGCCTCCGTCTGCGGCCACATCAGCTTCGTCTGAACCAGAGGCGCGCCCGCGCCGTCGACGGCGTCGAATGCCAGGGTGGGGCAGGCCGGATCATGGTCCAGGCCGAAAGTCAGGGCAAACCGGTAGAGGCCCTCGGCGATCGGCAGGACACGGTCGTCACCGGTCAGCCGGCGATGGTGCAGCAAGGCCCACACCCATTCGAAATGACTGCCGGGCTCTCTCGGCGCATCGGCAAACGGTGTCCAGTCGGCGTCGAACAGTTCGTAAAGCGAACTGTTGGCCGGATCGATGAACCGCGCGGCCAGAAGGTCGACCAGGGACGACGCCCGCGCTGTCCAGGCCTTGGCCGCGGCACCCTTCGACTGTTCGGCGAGAACGTGGCAGGCCTCCAGCAGATGCATATGCGGGTTCTGGCGACGCGGCAGCGTCCCGGCGAGGTCCTCCGCGAATCCGCCGGCCGGCGAGGCCATGGTCCGTTCCATGAAGGCATATGTCTGTTCCGCCAGCGCCAGGGCGCGGTCCTCCCCGCTGGCCCGGTGATACCAGCCGAGGGCGAACAGGACGAACGCAAGGTCGCCAAGATCGGCATTCGGGTTCAGAGGCGAGCCGTCGGCATTGAGGCTTTTGTAAAAGCCGCCCTCGGGATTGGCGCACCGCCGGGTCAGATAGTCCATGCCATGACGGGCCGCCGCCAGTCCCGGCCCCTTGGGGTCGAGAACCGCGGCATGGCTGAAGCAGTAGATCAGCCGGCCGGTGGACAGGGTGCTCTTGCGGGGACGCGGGTCCACGCTAAAATCCGGGGTGAGGAACTCCACATATCCTTCCTCGTCCGGGCGGACGGCGATCCGGGCGAAGGACGGGAGGGCGACCTCGGTAAGCCACTGGCGGAGATTGCGCGGTGCCGCCGCGCCGGTCGGTGTGAGGGACAAGGCTGGTCTCCTTGCGGGAACGCGTTGGGAGGCGGATCGGTACCGCCGCCTGCCTCAAGGCAACACCCTTATGGACAGGTGGTCAAGTTGTCAGATGGATTTTTCCAGCACAAATTTCGGCCCTTGCCGTTCCATCGGCCGGCCGTCCCCGCCGCGCGGCGCCGTCCCCGGTTGCGCCGGTCAGGAATAGCGTCTGCTGTCCACCGCCGGCAGAGCCAGCAGCTCGACGTTGCCATCCAGGATATGGCAGGCCATCGCCAGATGCCCCGCGACATCGTCCTGTCCGTAAGCCAAGGCCTCCTCGCGGATGAAGGCCAGACAGGTCCGCAAACCCTTCAGCCGTTGCTCCATGGAAAGGTCACAATCACCAGACTGATGATCCATGCGCGCCCTCCTGCATCGCTGTTTCTTGGTTTGACGTGGTTATTAGGCACGATTATTTATCGGCAGGAAATGTATCATACTTGCCGGGACGCCGTCCACTATCACCCCTGGCAGGGTTCTGCTCGATGGCTTTTGGCCTATCGTCCCATGAATTGGAGGGTTTTCCTTTGCCGCTGGAATTGAAAATACCATGGAAGCGTACTTCCATAGCGATTGTGGACGACAATATCGGCTGGCGCCGGACCGTCCGGTCCATGGTCTCTTCTTTTGGGGTGACAGAGATAACAGAAGCCACAGACGGGTCCGATTTTTTAACAAAAATAGAAAAGCAGAACAGCGATGTTGATCTCCTGTTAATCGATGATGAAATGTTACCTATGGACGGGTTCGTCCTGATGACCTCTCTGCGAACCAAAGCGCGGGAGCCGCTGCGGCGCACCACCGCTCTTTTGATGGCGGGTCAGAACTCCGCCGACATCGCGCGCCGCGCGCAGGAGGCGGGATACAATGGCGTCCTCGCGAAACCCTTCTCCGCCCGCGAACTGGACGCGGCGGCGCAACGGACATTGTTGGCCCCGGTTCAGTGGCGCGAGGAGAAGGGGTTTCTGCGTCCCGTCCTTCTGTCTCCACCGGCGTGATCGGGCCACGGTCATCAATCATTCCCTACTCAGCGTCGCCGATTCCCGATATAACGACCGCCCCGGGGGCGCCATCGGCGACGGTTCCCCCAGGGCTGCCAATATGTGCTGACAAGAGTTGGTGGTCCGACCCGAACGCCTGGCGTCGGGCGTTCGGGTCGGACCACCAGGGACGGACGGGACCGGGAGGACCTCATCATCGAAAGCCGGATACCGCTGCGGCTGGTTTTGGGCCTGGCCCTTGCCATTGTTCTCGATACGCTGGTGCAGGTCTTCTGGAAGTCGGCGGTGATCTCGGTC
This sequence comes from Telmatospirillum sp., assembly GCA_009712185.1. Classification (GTDB taxonomy): domain Bacteria; phylum Pseudomonadota; class Alphaproteobacteria; order Rhodospirillales; family Magnetospirillaceae; genus Telmatospirillum. The sequence goes on from WASQ01000089.1 coordinate 9,960, forward strand.
GATGCCGGTCGGGAGGCCATGCCGGTTTTGCAGGCCGTTTTCCACCAGCCGGTTTTCCTTCTGGTCGCCGCGATGTGGTTCTGTCAGCTTCTGAACTGGCTCAAGGTTCTCGATCAGGCTGATCTCAGTTTTGCCCAGCCGATCACATCCCTCAGTTACGTGACGGTCTGCCTCGCCTCCGCCGTTTATCTCGGGGAACGCATCGACATCCTGCAAATGCTGGGGATCGCCCTGATCCTGGCGGGCGTCTGGCTGGTCAGCCGCAGCGGTCATCTGTCACCGCCGGCCGGGCAGGCGGGGCCATGATGCGCACTGCCCTGATCGGGGTCCTTCTGGTCCTTCTGTGCACGATCCTGGAGGGGGGCGCCCAGCTTCTGCTCAAGAAATCGTCGCTCGATTGCGGACGCCGCCGGCTCTGGATCGCGGCCGGGATGGTGATGTTCGGCACCGAGGCGGCGCTTTACACCGTGGCTCTGCAATTCCTGGACGTCAGCACGGCCTATCCGATCGGCAGCCTGAGTTTTGTCGTCGTCACCCTGCTGTCGCACTGGCTGCTGGGCGAACAGGTCAGCCGGACGCGATGGACCGGCGTGGCCCTGATCATCGCCGGCGCCGGTCTCGTCATGGCCCGAGCCTGAACCCCCCGCCCGCCGATGCCCGATGACAGCCCAATGACCCCGCCGGACCTTTCCGTGGATCTGCTGGAGAGCTGCGCCGACGTCCCCGCCGGCCTGTGGCCGGCCTGCTTCCCGGCCCATCTGGAAGGGGAGTGGTGGTATCGCTGCCTCGAAACCTCCGGCCTCGACGACCAGTTCCGCTTTTTTTACGCCGTGGTCCGTTCGGGAGACCGGCCGGTCGCCCTGGCCCCTCTTTTCCTGATGAATGTGCCGATCGATCTCGTCCTGCCGGAGGGGCTTCTGCCCTTGTTCCGGCTGCTGGGGCGCGTGGCTCCCGGTCTGCGGTACCAACGCACCCTGTTCGTCGGGTCGCCCTGCGCCGACGAGGGGACGGTGGGCGTCCTTCCCGGCGTGGCGCGGCGCCCGGTGCTGGAGCGGCTGGCGGATGCGGTGACGGCGAAGGCCGGGGCTGTGGGGGCGCCGATGGTCGTGTGGAAGGATTTCCGCGATTCCGACCTTCCCGACCTTGACTGGCTCGCGGTCCGCGCCGGTCTGTTCCCGATGGCGAGCTTTCCGGGAACCGAGGCGCCGCTTCCGGCAACGGGCGGCAGGCAGGCCTATTTCGCGGCCATGAAAGGCTCCCGGCGCCAGCAGCTTCGCAAGAAATTGAGACGCAGCCACGAGGCGGTCGCCCTCGATGTCTCCGTCGAGCGCCATCCCCCGCCGGCAGTGATGGACGAGATCTTCGGCCTTTTCTGGCAGACCTATGAAAAGGCGACGACCAAATTCGAGCGCCTGAATCGGCGGACGTTCGACCTGTTGGCCGCCGAACCGGTCAGCCGCTTCGTCATCCTGCGCGAACAGGATGGCGGCGCGATAATCGCGTTCATGCTGTGCTTCGTGCTGGATGGCCGGATGATCAACAAATTCATCGGTATCGATTATCACCGGCCGCGCGACTGGATGCTTTATTTCCGCCTGTGGGAGGCTGCGCTCGACTGGGCCTTGGCGGAGGGGTTCTCCAGCATCCAGAGCGGGCAGACCGGTTATGCCCCCAAGATCGAAATGGGCCATTCCCTGGTGCCGCTCACGAATTACTGCCGGCATGCCAATCCGTTGATTCACTGGATCTATGCCCGCGTCGCCCGGACCATCGGCTGGGCCACACTGGATCCGGATCTGGCGCGCTTTCTCGCGGCCCATCCGGAATGCGCTCCGGGCGCAATCGTTCCGCCATCAGGGGGCTGTCCGGCGGACTGATCCCCGCCGCGCCGCGCGGGTCGGAATGCCGGCATTATTGTTTACAAAAGTTTCCAAAAAGGATACTTTTCCCGTCCGTCGAACAAGGGCGGGAGGGGGTGATGACTGGGGGTGTTGCAAGGCGGATCGCCCTTGTCCTGTGCGGTATCCCGCTGCTGTTGCCGGGATGTGGCGACCCGCAGCCTCAGCATCAGGACCGGAAGATCCCGGCGCCGAAAGGGGAAAATGCCCTCGATGATCTGATAAGGCGTTCGGCGCCGGCGGCGCCGGTCAATCCTGGACGGCTGGCGGCCGATCGCGACTCGCTCGATTTTCCGGATGTCGCACTGGGCGGCGATGCCGAACGTCAGATCCGTCTGACGAACGACGGCGGACAGCCGCTTGCGATCGCGCAGGTTCATCTGTCGGGACAGGCGTCGGCCTTCCGGGCCGGCGGGACATGCGGCGGCGGTGCCGAACTGGCGGCGGGGGCATCCTGCGTGGTGGATGTCGTTTTCCATCCCCGCCGCGAAGGCGCGGCGGAGGCCGAACTGGTGATCACTCACAGCGGCGTCGGCAGCCCCCTGTTCCTTTCGCTGGGGGGCATGGCCCTGCCGCGAACGCCCCCGGCCCCCCTCCAGGTCCGCGGCCAGGGCAATGCCACGGCCTCCCTCGATTTCGCCGCCAGACGCCAGGAAGGCGGACTGGTCTTCGACATGGCGTCGGCCGGCCAGGATGGGGACGGGGCTCCGGGACCCGGCCGGGACGCCGACTATGTCGAGGCGGGGATCAAGGGCATTGTCTCGACCTTTCCCGTGGACCGGACCAGGGTGATCACGGCCGACCGCTATATCCCGGCGGTGCTTGAAAACACGTTGAGCAGCCAGCTTCCCGGCCGCGCCATCGCCGTCGTTGAACGCAATGTGTTCGGGGCCGAGGGGCGGACCGTCCTGATCCCGGCGGGGTCCCGGGTCATCGGTCAGTACCGGTCGCTCGGCCGCTACGGGGAGTCGCGCCTCGACGTGATCTGGTCGCGGATCCTGCGTCCCGACGGCGTCAGCGTCGCGATCGAGGACCATGGCGCCGACGTGATGGGGCGGTCCGGCCTGCCCGGCGATCTCGACACCCGCTTTTTTGAGAAATATGGCAGTTCCCTCCTGACCAGTTCCATCGCCGCGGCGGGGGAGTGGGCGCTGAACGGCAACAGCACGACCATCACCGGCCCTCTCGGCAACGCCGCCCAGTCGATGGACGGGCGGGCGCGCGCCGCCAACCGGCTGGGCAACGATCTCGATATGCTGGCGCAGCGCATGGTTCAGGAAAATGTGGATATCCGGCCCGTTCTGACGGTTCCGGCGGGAACCCGCCTCGATATTGTTCCGTCGGAAGACATCTGGCTGCGGGACCCCAACCATCTGAGGGCGGCCACGCCTCCGAAGGACGGTCCTCAGAAAACTCTGGTGGCGGGCGGCGACCGGATGATGCAGATGGCGCCCGGTCTCGTGGAAATGGTGGCGCAGAACCCGGGATTCCAGCGTCTGGCGCCGCAGACCGCGCAACAGATCATGCAGTCGTCGGTGCTCCAGCAACTGCGCGACACCGCCTCGCAGGAGGCGGTGCAGGACAATCGGGCGACGATGCCGGCCGGTGCTGCCGATGGCGCCGGTTTCCGGCGCGATTCCCGGGGCGATCTCAGGCCGGCCGGCGCCAGAGGCGGGTCCGGGGATGGGGGCGGCGGCTATCCGGACTGGCGGGAGGGCGGACGGTGAACCCTTTGCTTCAGGACACCCTCCAGCGGCTGGCGATCCATTATGACGGCGCCGATGTCGAGGAAATCGCCATGAACCGTCCGGGCGAGGTCTGGATCCGCCATGTCGGCGGCGGTTGGGAGGCGCGACCCGACCCGGCCCTGACCACGGATTATGTGCTGATCCTCTGCCAGCAGCTCGCCAATGTCAGCGGCCAGATCTTTCATCGCCGCCGGATGCCGCTGCTGTATGCGACGCTGCCGGAAGGGCATCGTTTCACGGCCATCGTCGGCCCCAATGTCCGCTATGACATGGGCGATACCGAGGGCGTCGCCATGGCGGTGCGGGTGTTCCGCCCCGACCGGCGGATCACCCTTGACCGCTATGGCCTGAGCGAGACCCGGACGGAGCTGGACGAGGTTCCGCTGAGGCATGGGCAGACGCGCTATGACGCCTCGCCGCTGGGCGATCTTCTGGCCGCGGTGCGCAACCGCGAGGCCATCCTGATTTCGGGTGCCACATCAACGGGCAAGACCACCTTTCTGAACGCGATCATGGGCTATCTTCCGCCGGAGTCGCGGGTCCTGACGGTCGAGGACGCGCGCGAGGTGATCGTTGCCCATCCCAACCGGGTGCATCTGGTGGTGTCGCGCACGGAAACGGCCAATGGTGTCGATTTCATGCGGGTGGTCGACGCGGTGGTGCGCATGACCCCCGACGTGATCGTCTGCGGCGAGATCGGGATCGCCAATGCGGCCGGGGTGTTCCGCCTGATGACGACCGGACACACCAATTTCATGGCCACCATCCACGCCAACAGTCCGGAGGCCGCTCTCCGGGCATTTTACCAGAATCTGGCCCAGGGCAGCCCCGGGATCGATGCCGGCGCCGCCATCGATATCATCGGGTCCGCCTTCGGCCGCATCGTCCAGATCGACCGTCACGGATCCCGCCGGGTGGTGACCGCCATCGATATTCCCCGCCTGTTGCGCGAGGCGGTGGCCGGAGACCCGCCATGACGGATGAGGCGGGGGCGGCACAGCGCTGGCAGTTCTGCGGCGTTCTCCTGTTTCTGTTGGTGCTGGCGGGGGGGGCGGCCCTGATGCTGCCCCTGACCTATCTGTCCGAACGGGGGGTCAGCCGCGATACCGTCGCCTGGGTGCGGGGATATCTCGCCACCTTGCCGGTCCAGGGAGACTATTGGATCGCGGTGCACCGCGACTGGCTGGCGCGGGCCTGGGCGGTTCATCAGCTTCCCCCGGTCCTGATCGTGGTGCCGGCCTTGGCCGTGATGGTCCTGGGGGCGGGGCTGGCTCTTAATCCCTATTCCCCGAACGCGGCCCCCCATGGCGATGCCCGTTGGGCCCGCGCCTCCGACATCGCGCGGATGGGCCTGTTCGGCGGGCGGATCGTCGCCCTCGGGCAATGGCGACGGCGCTGGCTGATGCTGCCCGAAACGCTGTCGGTGCTGTGCGTCGCGCCGCCGGGAACCGGTAAAACGGCCGGCATCGTGGTCCCGACCATTCTCAGGAGCCCCGGGCTGTCGCTGGTGATCAACGACGTGAAACCCGAACTTCATGCCATGACCTCCGGCTATCGCCAGTCCCTGGGGCCGGTGATCCGTCTGGAATGGGCCGCCACCGACGATCCCGCCCGGGGAAAAATTCCCGCCCGGTGGAATCCTCTGTCCCCCTTGTCGCTGCCCGGTCCCGGGCCGGCGCGGGATCTGGCGCTGGATCGTCTGGCTGCCGTCCTGGTCCCCGATCCGCAAGGCAATGCGGACCCCCACTGGAGCCGCAAGGCCCGTGCCGCCCTGACCGGTCTGGTCCATTTTCTGCTGTCCAAATGCGAGGCGGGTGCCTGCGAAGGGCTGCCGGAACAATGGCGCGGGGCGGAGCCCTGTTTCGCGATGCTGATGGATTGGATGGCCGAAGCCAGCCTGGCCGCCGCCGACGCGGCCGGCGCCGCGGAGGGGGAGGACCCGGCGGCCGCGATGATGGCCGATCCCATGCGCGATATGCTTCTGGCTGCGGTGCATGAGGCGAAAGCGGGCGGCTATGCCCATCGCGCGGTTATCGAGCTGACGCAACTTGCCAATACCCCGGATCGGGAACGGGGGTCGATTCTGTCGGCGATGGACGCCGGACTGGCGGTGTTCAAGAACACCGCCGTCCGCCAGCGGACCGCCGTGTCGGATTTTTCTTTTCAGGACTTGCGCGGCCGGCCGGACAGGGATGTCGGGGCCGATGGTCCGGGCGGTCCCTGCCGGCCGGTGACGGTCTATCTGTGCGTCAATCAGCAGGACGCGCGGGCTTTGGGGGTGATCACCGCGCTGTTCGTCGAATCCCTGTCGACCTATCTGCTGGCTCACCCGCCGGGGGCGGCCGATGGGGCGGGCGGGCGTCTCGGACCCTGCCCGGTGATGTTCGTGCTGGACGAGTTTCCCCAGATGCCGAAGATCCAGGCCCTGATCGACGGGCCGGCGCTGGGGCGCGGGCAGAAGCTGTCCTATCTGCTGATCGGCCAGGATTTCGCGCAGATCGAGGAAAAATACGGCCGCACGGGGCTGGAGACCCTGCTGTCGACGACCGCGGCGAAAATCGTCTTGCCGCTCAACAACGAGCAGGTCGCGAAACGGTTTTCCGACATGGTCGGGAACCGCACCCATGAGGGGGAGGCCCGCAGCCGGACCTATGGGCTGTCGAAGGACGCCAATCCCTTCGCCATCCATGTCAACAAAAGCCTGTCCGGGGTGCCGTTGATCCATCCCGCCGATTTCATGTCGATGGAGCGGGGAACGCATGTCCTGGTGATGCAGTCGTTCGCCAGCCGGCCGATCCGGGCGACGACGCCCTTCTATTTCAAGGATCCGCTGTTGCGCCGGCGGGTTTTCGATCCCAGGACCGGGAAAGGACCGCGTCCGGTGGAGGGGGAGAGCCCCGCCCTGCCAATCGGAGGGGGCGGCCCGTGACCCTGGGTGTCGCCTGTGCGCTGTCCCTGGTCCTGGGGATCGGGGCTGTGGCCGCCGCCGGCTGGTGTGAACCGCGGATCCGGCTTCTGCTGGATTATCGCCCGATACGGGCCATGTGTCTGCGGCCGATGGCGTCAGCCCGGCCGTCATCGGGGCGGGACCGGCTTTGCGCGGTGACCGGCGTGGCGATCATCGTGGCCGCCAGCGCCTGCCAGTCGCCGGATTGCGATCGGGTGGTCGCCGCCGGAGTGCTCTGTGCCGGTCTGTTGTTGTGTTCCCGGATCGACGGGCGTCATCGCGTCCTGCCGGATCTGATCCTGGGGCCGATGATGGCGGCGGGGCTGGGGTTCGACCTTCTGACGGCGCCCTTCGTCGGTATCCGGCTGGGTATGGCCGGGGCCGGGACCGGTCTTGCGGCGGGACTGCTGGTGCGGTCGCTGGGACGGCGGATGGGCCTGGGGGATGTGAAGCTGCTGGCCGTTCTCGGGATGTGGTTGGGCCCCGCGGGGGTCATCGCGACCTTCTGGCTGGCATCGGCTCTGGCTTTGGCGGCCATGCTGATGACCCCGAAGAGCCGGCGGACCCGTCCGTTCGGTCCCTTTCTGGCGGCGGCAACGGCCGGCATTCTGATCATTGCCTCCCACGTCGGGATGCCGGACCTTGGGGCGGGTGTTTTTCCGATATCCGACTGGCGTGTTGACCGGTCGAGTGTTGATGTGCGGGAGAGAGAGTCCCGTCCGGCATCGAGAGAAAGCGCAAGTACCGTTTCAGTCTCATGTGATATATATGTAATGTTTTAACTAAATTGAATACAATGTGGAATTAAAGTTGAAGTGTTATGGCATTGACATCGATTTTTTGAGACACTTATTTAAGTATATGTCGAAATTTATATACCTTAGATTCTAAGTGTATTGTTGCTGTACGCTGAGAAATTTTGAAAATTGCAGACTCTAGTATGGAATTGGGAAAAATAAATTTTGAAAAAGTTTTAATACTGTTGTTATAATCCTATCGTATGAACGGTATCGCCAGAAGGTATTGGTGGGTGGTCAAAAGTCATTGGGGACGCCTTTTGGCATACGATGGGATGTTTTATTGAGTGAGGTCCTAATGCTTGGGGAAAGGGACGGGGTTGAGCTGGTCGATGAATACCGGCGCTTAAGAAATAGAAGTTTGCAACGCACCCCGGCAGACACCATGGGATTGGATCCCGACCACCAACTGGATGCGATATACGCGCGGATCGTCTCCCGGCCCGTCGTCGATATTTCCGCCGCTCTCGAAAAGCTGTGGTTTGCCCATCACTGCCTGACCGAGGAGGATGACGTCAAGGAGGCGACCAATCTGGTCTATCAGGTGTGCCTGGGGCTGGAGGCGTTCTCGAAGCGGACCGGACAGCGACGGGTTCGAAGCGACTGACGGTCATTGCCTGAGGGGATCGGACGCCGGTTCCCGCAGGCCCGATGGGTCCTTGCGATGGGCGTCGGAACCGATCTGCGAAGGCGGATATCATGCCGCGTCCCGATGAATTGAACTCAGCGGGACGCGGTTGACCTGACTATGGCCGACCTGATTGTGGCCGACCTGATTGTGGATGGCCGGCGGGAGGCCGAACCCCAAGGGGGGGCTGCGTCCTCGTGGCTATGGCGGCGGGATTTCCGCACACCACGTCCCGAACTTCTGCCTGGGTTGATTTGACTTTAATCGATAAAAAACTTGTTGCTTTGTCCAAAAACGATTAAAAACCGATTCGGCGGCGACCGGACCGGTTGCGCCGCCGGGGTTTGGATGCCGGGGGTCCCGGGGGCGCGGAATGCGGGCCCGGTCCGGGCCACAGTCCGGCAGGACAGGAGGACAAAGCGTGAAGGCGTTAATGATCAGCGGGGTGGATGCCTGCGCGTTCGGGGAGTGTCCCGAGCCGACGCCGGCCGACGGAGAGGTCGTGCTGGCGGTGCGTCATGTGGGCCTGTGCGGCAGCGATCTGGCTACCTTCAAGGGGCTGAATCCGCTGGTGTCGCTTCCCCGGATTCCGGGGCACGAAATCGGTGGTGAGATCGTTTCCGTGGGGGCGGGTGTTCCGCCGGACTATGCGCCGGGCCGCCGCGCCATCGTCGTTCCCTACACCAGTTGCGGCACCTGCCCGTCCTGCCGGAAGGGTCGGGTCAATGCCTGCCGGTCCAACCGGACGCTGGGGGTTCAGCAGGATGGCGGTCTGACGGAGCGCATCCGGCTGCCCTACGGCAAGCTGATCCTCAATGACACGCTGGCGCCCCGGCATCTCGCCCTGGTAGAGCCGCTGTCGGTCGGCTTCCACGCGGTGGCGCGGGGCCGGGTGGCGGCCGGCGAAACGGTCGTGGTGCTGGGCTGCGGAATGATCGGGCTGGGGGCGGTGGCCGCTGCCGCTCATCGCGGCGCCCGGGTGATCGCGGTCGATCTGGGGGATGCCAAGACCTCCCTGGCCCGGCGATTCGGCGCGGCGCAGACCATCGACGCCGGCCAGGACGACGTGATGGCGCGCATCGGTGAACTGACCGGCGGCGACGGCGCCGATGTGGTGTTCGAGGCTGTGGGAACACCCCAGACCTTTACGCAGGCGATCGACATCGCCGGATTCTCCGGCCGGGTGGTCTATATCGGTTATGCCAAGGAGCCGGTGTCCTACAAGACCCAGTTCTTCAATCTGAAAGAGCTGGACATCATGGGGTCGCGCAACGCCACCGCCGACGATTTCAAGGCGGTGATCGGCTATCTGGAAGGCCTGGGGCGGTCCACCACACCCTCGATCTCGCCCGATGAACTGATCTCCAGGGTCATTCCCTTTGCCGAGGCCGACACCGCCCTGCCCATCTGGGCGCGGGACCGCGCCACCACGGTCAAAATCGTCATCGAATTCTGAACGGTCTGGCCGCGTGGCGCCGGGTAACGGCCGGCTTCGCGCGGCCGGTCCCGAACCGCCGCCCAGGATTGCTGCCCATGATTGCGGCCCGGATTTGAAGCCCGGGCTTGAAGCAAGGAAGGAAACTGATGAGCACCCGGATCACCAATGTCGTCGTCCGCGACATCCGCTTTCCGACGTCGAGGACACTTGACGGATCGGATGCCGTGAACACCACCTCCGACTATTCGGCGACCTATGTCACGGTCGAGACCGATCGTCCCGACGGTCTTTGCGGCCATGGCCTGACCTTCACCATCGGTCGTGGAAACGACCTGTGCGTCGAGGCGGTCAAAGCCCTGTCACGGCTGTTCGTGACCGGCAGGACGCTGGAGGACATCACCGGCAATTTCGGGGCCTACTGGCATGAACTGGTCGCCGGGGACTGCCAGTTGCGCTGGGTGGGGCCTGAAAAAGGCGTGATCCATCTGGCGACCGCCGCCATCGTCAACGCCCTTTGGGACCTGTGGGCGAAGACGGAGGGCAAGCCGGTCTGGAAGCTTCTGGTCGACATGTCGCCGGAGGAACTGGTCCGTTGCGTCGATTTCACCTACCTCACCGACGCCATCACGCCGCAGGAATGCATTGCCATGCTGCGCCGGACGCTTCCGACCCGGGCGGCGCGCGAAAAAGAAATGCTGGAGACGGGGTTCCCGGGCTACACCACCGCCGCCGGATGGCTGGGCTATTCCGAGGAGAAGATGCGGACGCTGGCCCGTCAGGCGGTGGCCGACGGCTGGACCCATCTGAAACAGAAGGTCGGTGCCGACATCGAGCAGGACATCCGCCGCGCCCGCATCCTGCGCGAGGAGCTGGGCTGGGACCGCAAACTGATGATGGACGCCAACCAGATCTGGGACGTCGATCAGGCGGTCGGGAACATGCGCCGGCTGGCCGAGTTCGATCCCTGGTGGATCGAGGAACCCACGAGCCCCGACGACGTCCTGGGTCATGCCGCCATTCGTCGCCGCATTGCGCCGATCGGTGTCGCGACGGGCGAACATGCCCATAACCGGGTGATGTTCAAGCAGTTGTTCCAGGCGGGCGCGGTGGATTTCTGCCAGTTGGACCCGGCGCGGCTGGGCGGCCTCAACGAGGTTCTGGCCGTGGTGCTGATGGCGGCCAAGTTCGGTGTTCCGGTCTGTCCGCATGGCGGTGGCGTCGGGCTTTGCCAGTATTCGCAGAATATCGTCCTGTTCGATTACATCGCTGTCTCCGCTTCCCTGGAGAACCGGGTGCTGGAATACGTCGACCATCTGCATGAGAACTTCGTCGAACCGATCGTCATCAGGCGCGGGCGCTATATGCCGCCCCGGATGCCGGGCTATGGCGTGACCATGAAGGACGCCTCATTGCGCCAGTTCGCCTATCCCGACGGGACGGAATGGGCGTCGGAGTCGAACGCATAGGAAAGAAGGCCCGTAGATCCCGACCGGTCCCCGCGCGCTTGCGCGTCCGGGGGCCGGGACGGCGGCAATAAAGATAAATGGGAGAGGACACCATGAGTGATGACCGGAGCGCCCCGGCGCTGTCGTCCGCAATCAAAAAATCGGCGATCAGACTGTTGCCGTTTCTCGCCTTGATGTATTCGCTGGCCTTCGTCGACAGGGCCAATGTCGGTTTCGCCAAGATCGCCTTTCAGGCGGACACCGGCATCAGCAATGCGGCCTATGCCTTCGGCGCCGGCATTTTCTTTATCGGATATGCCCTGTTCGAAGTGCCGAGCAACCTGATCCTTCATCGCATCGGTGCCAAGATCTGGATGAGCCGGATCATGGTCACGTGGGGTCTGGTCTCGGCCGCGATGATCTATGCCAAGACCGAAAACATGTTCTATTTCATCCGTTTCCTCCTGGGCGCGGCGGAAGCGGGATTTTTCCCGGGCGTCATCCTGTTCCTGACCTACTGGTTCCCGGCGCAACAGCGGGCCCGGGCCCTGGGTCTGTTTTATTTCGGCGTACCGCTTGCCATGCTGTTCGGAAGCCCGATTTCCGGATTCCTGCTGGACATGGGGACCATGTTCGGGCTGTCGAACTGGCAATGGATGTTCGTTGTCGAGGGGCTGTCGGCCACGGTCGTCGGCGTCATCGCCTTCTTCTATCTGGACAGCCGTCCCCGCAATGCCAAATGGCTGACCGATCAGGAGAAGTCGGCCCTGATCGCGGTCATCGAGGAGGAGGAACGGGCCAAGTCCCGGAACGCCCCCGATTCCGTGTTCGGCGTTCTGAAGAACGGCCGGGTGCTGATGTTCATCCTGATCTATTTCTGCATTCAGATCGGCAATGCGCCGCTTGCCTTCTATCTGCCGTCGAAACTGGCCTCCACCATGGGCGGGCAGGTCAACACGATGGTCGGCCTTCTGCTCTCGATCCCATGGTTCTGCACCATCGTCGCCATGCGGGTCGCCACCAAATATGCCGACCGCCACAACAATCACCGGCTGGTCGCGACCAGCATGCTGGCCACCGGGATCCTGGCCTTCGCCTCCCTGTCGGTGATCAACAGCGCGCCATTGACCGTGATTGCGTTTTGCATCGCGATCCCCGGTCTGGTCGCCTGCCAGCCGGTGTTCTGGAGCCTGCCGACCCGCTATCTCGGTGGGACGGCGGCCGCCAGCGGTATCGCCTTCATCGTGTCGATCGGCAATCTGGGCGGCTTCGTCTCTCCCCAGATCAAGGCCTTCGCGGACGCCAACCTTGGTAACACCAACGCCGGGTTCCTGGTGGTGGCCGCGCTCTGCTTCGTCAGCGTCATTCTGCTGTGCCTGATGAAGGGAACGGCCTCACCGGCCCCGGCGCCGGAGCGGGTGCCGGCGGAGTAACGAAAAGCGGCCGGCGTTGCCTGCCGGCCGGAGGCCGGTTCGCGCGGATGATGTCCCTCGTCCCCGCGGACCGGCCCTTTTTGTCATCCGGACCGGTTCACTCGCGCGGGGTTTCGTGCACTGGACCTTTTGAATAAGCCGGTGCACTCGGGGTCGGAGTCCAACACCTGGCGCCCTTGCGAATGGGGCGGGCATCCGAGGGTGTGAAAAAATTCCACCAGTGGCTCCGGCGGGGACGCCGGACCCACTTGAGGATCGACCCACGTGAGGTTCTTTTTTCACATCTCCTCGCCGGTTGGTCCGACTGACCAGAGAACCTGACGGATCACGCTCTTGCCGGCCACAGGGTGCTGACCAGAAGGGTCTCCGACGTCTTCAGATGCTGCACCAGGGCGGCCCTGGCTCCGTCGCGATCGCCGGACCGAAGGCTTTCAATGATCATCAGATGTTCATTGATGGCGATGGAGTTCCTTTTCTGCTCACCCGCCTTCTCATATTGATAGTGATAATGGAAAACGAACGAGATCACTTCGAGATGACTGCTGGCAAACCGGTTTTCCATGCCTGACACGATCCAGGCGTGGAAATGCTTGTCGAGGTCGGGAAAACCGACATAAAGCGTTTCCAGGTCGTTTCTGATCTGAATGTGCCGGTCGTAAAAGGCCTTCAACGCCCGCTCGGATTGGCGCGTCATGTCGCGTGTCAGGAACCGGTCGAAAGCGGCCAGTTCGATGAGGGCGCGCATTTCGGACAGTTCCTTGGCGAACTGTTCATCGAAACTGCAAAGCCGCCAGCCGCCGCGCGGTCGTCTTTCGATCAATCCGAACTGGGAAAAGCCGATCAGGAACTCACGGACCGAGGCCGTGCTGGTCTGGCTGAGGCGGGCCAGATCGGCCTCCGAGAACTGTTGGCCCGGTCTCAAGTCTCCCCGGCGCACCAGATCCATGAAGCGGTTTTCGATGAGTTCCGGGCGGCTGGAGATCTGTGTGTCGCTGAAAAAGTCCTCGGGTACGGGATGGCGGCGGATCGTCACGCCCGCGCCGGACGTCGCCAGAATCCCGTTGTCCTGGGCGTGCTGGAGAACGCGCCGCACGGTCGTCCGGCTGACATCCAGGGTCCGGGACAGCGCGGTTTCGGACGGGACGACGGCGCCGACCGGCTGATCCTTCAGGTGGGTCATCAACAGATTGGTCGTGCGCCGGAAGACGTTACTGGACCGAGACATGTCCGGGTGCCCCTGACGGGCTGGCAAATCCAGGGTTATTCATAGGGTCGTGCCGTCGCATCCTGATCGGAGGTGGGGGCGATGCCGGCGGCGCCGGCTCTTGAGACGTGATATAGTTGCGGTTTGAAATCCGCATGCGCTGTTGTTCGTGATGGATAAGACGGGCGCGACGTCCGTCCCGCTCCCGATTTTCCCTCTCATCATCCAGGGGCCATCTGTTCTTTCAGTATTTTACCACTAGCAGACGATTCCCGATTTGGCGAGCGTTGCCTTCGGAATTTATACCAGCCTGCGCTGACCGGAAGCGATCGGCGCGGCCCTCCCGCGGCGCGACGGCCAAGACGGTGAAATCTGTCCTTTATTCGGCAACCGTCGCACATCCGATCCGTTCCCTGTCCCGGACTCCGGTATGGATCTTCTCAGGACAGGGCCCGGGAGGATACTGTTGCGTCTCCATCCCGCCCGGCCGGCAACGGACGCCGGGCCTTTTCTGAGGTTGCCCATGTCCCCCGAAGACCTGTTCACCGTGGTTGTCGACCATCTGGCCGGCCTGTCCTCGTTTCCCGTGATCGTCGAAAGCAGCGGATCGTTCGAGCAATGGATCAACTGGGAGGCCTATGTGGCCTGCCGGAACGCCGGCTGGACCACCGTTCCCAATCCCCGTTACGTCAATCCCGGCCTGTCCGGCGGGCCGCAATTCGGCGATCTGCTGGTGGAACGGCCCGACGGCTGGAGCATCATGTTGGAAACCAAGATCGTCGGCGATTACACCCTGCCCAGATATCTGGAGGAGATCGAAGACGACCGCGTCAAGCTCGCCGGTTTGAAGGAGGTAACGGATGGACGGATCCGGGGGCTGCAACTGCTGTTCCTGTCATCGATGAAGGGGAACATCCTCGGGCGGCCCTCCTGGACGGACTGGCTGGAGAAACTGTCCTTCTGGAAAGCGCGTCCCTGGGTCACGCGCGACATTGTGGTGGGAGAGGGCGGCGAGGCCTTGTTTCGCGGCTGGGCGATTTAGAGCGCGTCGTCCGTTACGCTGTTTCCGTCCCCGTTACCGTCATCCCACGATGGGGCGCCGAAATCCAACGGATGAGTCTCTGGCCGGATACCAGCCTGTGCTGATCGGAACCGATCATCACAGGCCAAGCGGGTTTCTCCGAACCCTTGGCATCGCTCGCTATCCACTCGCGGGCCCTCATCGCCGGTTGGCATAAGGAGTGGGGCGGGCGTCCGGGGGGGTGAAAAAATTCCACCAGTGGCTCCAGCGTCCCTGCCGGAGTCCGCCGCGAAAGCGGCGGAATTGCTGAACTCCGGCTCCGCCGGAACACAGGCGCGGAGGCCTGTGCTGCTGATTCTTTCACACGCCCTTCCGCCCGCCGTTCGGCGAAAGCCGAAAATCCGGCAATTCCGGCTTCGCCGGACCACCGGCAGGGACGCCGGTGCGACTGAATTTTTCACAAATTCGGATGCTTGCCCCGCTCCCAAGAGAGCCGGGAGTTCGATTCGGCCCCCTCCGGGAAGTTGATCGGCATATATCAAATTTAACACACTTGGTTATAGCCTTTGGATATACTCCGCCCGCGAAAAGACAGAAGGGCCTCCCATGACCGATCACTTCGACGCCATTACCGGGGATGGCGCCGCGGCCACCGAAACAGAATGGAAGGCCATCGTCTCCGCCATATCGCCTTCGTTGCGCAGGATCGTCGCCGAGGTCGTGATGACCAACGGAGCCAGTCTTTCCCGGCGGTTTTATGCCGCCATGATGGACGATTCCGAAGCCCAACTGTATCTTGATCATGAACTGGTCGAGACCCGGTTGCGCGACAGCATGCAACGCTGGCTGGTCGGTCTTTTCGCGGACAGCGGTGAAACGGCGTCGGTTGGCATGGTGTCCCATCAGCGACATGTTGCCGACAGTCATGCCCGCATCAAAATTCCCATTCATCTGGTCGGTCGCGGCGCCCGGTTGCTGAAACACTGGATCTGGGAGTTCCTGGCGGACGATGTCCGTCTCGATCGGGACGATCTCCGTGGTGCGATCATTTTCGTCAACGATATGATCGATGTCGCCATCGACATCATGAACGCGTCCTTTGTCAGCAGTTCCGACCGGGCGGCGCGGATGGACGAGGCCTACCGGCTGTTTTCGTTAAGCCAGGATCTGGCGATCGAAAGGGAACGGCAGCGCGCATCCCTGCTGGAGTGGAGCCAGCAGATGACCTATGCCGTTCATCGCAAGCCCAAGGCCGGTGTTCCGGGCATCGGCCAATCGGGTTTCGGACTGTGGTTGACCCACAAGGCGGAGTTCATGTTCGAACGCGCCCCGGAGATCCTTCATATCGTGGCGGCGGTCCGACGGATCGACCACCAGCTTGTTCCCCGCTTCGCGGCCCCGCTTGCGATGGAGGATCTGTCGGCGCTGTTCGCCCGTCTGGAGACGGAGATCTCAACGATCCAATTCCATCTGACCACGGTGTTCAACCGCTATTTGGAGGTTGAAAATGGAAGAGATGTGTTGACCCGTTTGTTTAACAGGCGCTTTCTTCCCTCCGTCCTGTCGCGCGAGATCGAACTCTCCAAACGGGAAAATCACCCGTTCGCCGTGATGCTGATCGACATCGATCATTTCAAACGGGTCAACGACGGCTACGGCCACGACTCCGGGGATGTCGTTCTCCAGAAGGTTTCCGCCCTGATCATGAATAATGTCCGGGCGGGCGATTTCGTCTTCCGCTATGGCGGAGAGGAAATCCTGGTGGTTCTGGTGGCGGTCGCCCAGCGGTCCGCACGGACCGTGGCGGAGACCTGGCGGGCCAAGGTCGAGGCCGCGACCATCCCGTTGAGCGGAGGGCGCAGCCTTGGTGTGACCGTCAGCATCGGCGTGGCGGCCCATGACGGGCATCCCGATTACCAGAGGCTTGTGGCCCGCGCCGATGGCGCCCTTTACGAAGCCAAGAACGCCGGCCGGAACCGTTGCCGGGTGGCATGACCGGAGCAGGCCGCTTTTCGTTCCGGGGGCGGGTCAATCAAAACGTTTCTATATAGAAATGAATTGTCTTCCTTTGCAGTTAAAACAGGCTGTGCCGGTCGGAGGCGGTCGCGTCCCTCCATCGGTTTAAGCGGGGGTCTCCGATATTCTTGAGCCATCGCCGGCATCGGCCCTCGGGCCCGCCCCGGAGCCGCCGGCCGGTATCCTGTCATCCTCAGCGCGGGTCGCTGCCGCCCGCTCCGGCCGGCGCGCCTTTTGCGACGCGGCCAGGTAAAGCATATAGGCCGACGCGATCACAATGACGGCGCCGCCCATGATGACATAGCGGTCCGACATTTCCTGGAAAAAGACATAGCCCAGCAGTTCCGCGCACAGCAGTTTCATATAATCGACCGTTCCGACGATGCTGGCTTCACAGAGCCGGAGAGCCCGGATTCCCGCCCACTGGGCGATGGCGGCCAGGAGCCCCATCAGGCTCATGGAAAGGATGTCTGCCAGGGGGGGCGTCTTCCACAGCCAGATCATCGGCACCGCGCAGAGAAGCCCGACGCATGTCGACAGATAGGCCAGCAGCGTGGCGGTACTTTCGGTTTGGGACAATCGCCGGACGCTGGTCACGGCGATCGCGCCGCCGAACGCGCCCAGAACCGGGATCAGCGCGGAAACATTGAGCAGGCCGTTCAGTCCCGGGCGCAGCACGATCACCACCCCCAGAAAACCGGTTCCGATCGCCAGCAGGCGCCGACGGTCGACCGTCTCTCCCAGAAAAAACACCGCCAGAAGCGCGACGAAGAAGACCTGCGCGAATCCCAGGGTGACGACGGTCGCGAGCGGCAGCAATGCCACCGCCCAGACCCCGGCGGCAAGATTGATGAACGCGCCCAGCAGCCGGAGACCATGCAGGACGGGGCGCCTTGTCCGGAAGCTGTCGGGGAAATGGCTGACCAGCGTGGGGACGGCGGTCAGGAACACCACGATCTGACGGAACAGCAAAACCTCGAGGAAATGATAGTCCCTCACGAAGACTTTCCCCATGGCCGCGATCACGGCGTACAGCATCGTCGCCAGCAAAGCCCAGAGCGCGCCCTTCAAACTGTTTGACATGGTTCCGATTCCCAAGGCGATATAATTGGTACCAATATATGATGACACATTATTAAAAACGCACCATCCTACCAGAACGTCGTGGTCGATCGCGGCTTGTGGCCTGGGCCGGAATACGCATTGCCGGTTGCCGGCGGAAAACGATAAATTCGGGTATCTTTCGCAAAGGGCGAGTGAATTGATGGACGTCCGGGAAATGAAAAAAGTCGAACGCGTCCAGACGGGCGTGCGGATCGAAAAGCGCCTGCTGAAAATTTTGAAGTCCCTGGCCGCCTACCAGGAGATGAGCGTCAGCGATCTGCTGGAGGGGATCCTTCTGCACAGCCTGGAGGGAAAGGTTCCATTCGGTCCCGAAACGCTGGCCATCATCGAGACTTTGCGGACCTCTTACGGTCTTGACCTGCGTGCCGACGACAGCCATTCCCTGCTGGAACACCGGACGGATGACGCATGACGGCTGGCCCGGGCAACACATGCCCCGCCGCCGCCCGGCTTTGAGCCGGGTTTCTCCGAAGCCCTTGAGGACCCGCACCGCCGATGGCGCGGGTCCTCACCCTTGCCCGGGATCAGGCGGGGGCTCTTTCCTCGATCGTGGATGACGGGGCCATGCCATAGTTGGTCATGCCAAGGAAGCGTGTGTTCAGGCCCAGGAAAAGCTGGATCAGGAAACTGACGATCAGAACGAACAGGAGTGTTGTCAGCCCGACCGGCCCCCCCAGAACCCACCCGACAGCGACAAATCCGGCTTCGAAGGCGGCTTTGGGCACGACGAACGGAATTCCGAATTTTTGCACCACGGTGATCACCAGCAGATCCATGCTGCGGATTCCGAATCCGGCCACGATGATCAGTGCCGAGGCATAGGAGTCGAGAAGCAGGCCGCTGCCCGCCAGGATCCAGCGGTTGCCGAGAAGCGTGGTCACGGTTTCAAGACGCAACAGATTCCAAAGGTCGATCAGGAAGCCCACGGACCCCATCGTCAGGAACACCGAAACGACGGTGACGATGGGAAAGGTACGGTTCCAGGCACACCACAACGCCAGGGACAGGCAGACGATGCCGATCTCGACGACCCCGACCTTCACGAACGGCAGGTCGAGGGTGGTGACGATTCCGATGATCATGGCGTGGAGGGGATCCGTGCCGAGGCCGGAATCGATGAACAGTTTGACCCCGAGCGAGAACATGCAGCAGCCGATCATCCACTGCGCAACCCGGGTCCGGTCGGGAACCGCCCGCCGCCCGGGCGGGGATAATGTCGATCCGCTCATGAGATGCTCCTTTGCTGGTGTGTCGTGAGAACCGTCCCGTCCCCGGCCGTTCTGATCGGTGGCGATCATGGCGGCACCGGACAGGGTGGCACCGGAGAGGGGGATCCCTTGGGGGAGGGCACGGGACCGGAGGCCCGGGTCGTCATCGCGAAAAACTGCCGCATGAGGTCGGCGCAGCGCCGGGGCCGTTCCTCATGCGGGAGATGACCGGCCCCGGGAACCAGGACCGACCAGCAGTTCCGGATGCGTTTCTGGACGGCGACCGAGCGGGCGACCGGAAGCACCCTGTCTTCCGTTCCCCAGATCAGCAGAACCGGTTTTTCCAACTCGGGAAGCTGTTGTTGCAGGTCCCGTTCGCTGAACTGGCGCAAGGTCTGGAGAAAGCTCTCCTCGCCCCGGTCCTTCAGAAGAAGGTGATAATAATGATCGACCAGCTTCTCGTCCGGGACCAGCCGGGCGTAGGAGGCCCGCAGCTTGGATCGGAAAATTTGCCGGCCGAAGCCTTTTCGCAGCAGCGCGTTGCGCATGGCATAGCGCAACAGACCGATGCGGGCGGCCCGTTCGACCGCGTGGGTTCCCCCGTCGATGCCGACGCTGTTGATCAGGACGGCCCCCCGCACCAGTTCGGGGAACCGGATCGACAGCGTCGCGGCGACAGCCGCGCCGAAGGAACTGCCGGCCACGAAGACCTGATCGATCCCCAACCTGCCGCAGAAGCGGGCGATCTGAAGGCTGATCGCGTCCAGGCTGTAGTCGCCCAGGCTCTTGTCCGACGCGCCATAGCCGGGCATGTCGAGGGCGAAGACGCGGTAATGCGCCGACAGTTCGAAGAACAGATCCTGCCATGTCGCCATGGCGAGGGGGATGCCATGGCACAGCAGGACCGCCGGGCCGTCGCCCCGGCAGGCGTATCGGATCCTTCGTCCGTCGATCAGGATGTCGGAGCTGTAGGGCGCCATCCGATCCTCGAACGACAGGGCCGACAATGCGACCTCGTCCCGGCCTTGTCCCGGCGCCTCGTCGATGAGTCCCATGCCGGTCATCCTTTCCGGGGCAGGTCGGCCAGGAAGCCGCGCAGGCCGTCGTTGAAGCGTCCGGCCGCCTCCCAGTTCAGAAAATGGCCGGCATCGGACAGGACGGCGGCCCGGCTGTTCGGGATCATCCGTTCCAGCGTCCGCGCATGGTCGGGAGCGACCAGCAGATCCTCGCCGCCATGAATGATGCCGACCGGGCAGGAGATGCGGTCCAGCGGCGCCGTCGGACGGAAGGCGTTACCGATCAGGGTCTGTTTGCAGAATTCGTCCGGGTGCTGTTCGTTGACCCGGTAGAAGGTCTTCAGTTTGTAGATCTCGTCCTTGTTCGAGGCGCGGTAGGTTTTGCCGAAGATCCAGTCGATACTGTCGTCGAAAACCGCCGTCATCCCTTTGGTCAGGGCGAGATCGCGCCAGCGTCCCGTGACATCGGCGATGGTCCGGTCGGCTTCGGCATAGGCGGCCGCGACGAACAGCCCGGCGATCCTGTCGGGGCGGAGCAGGGCGCATTGCAGGGCGATCAGTCCGCCGAGGGCGGAGCCGACCAGAACCGCGTCCTCAAGCTTCAGGAAGTCCAGCAGATGGATCACATCGGCCGCCATGGTCGCCACATCCGCGTCGGCCGGCAGCGGCGAGGAGCGCCCGGCGCCGCGGTTGTCGAGGGTGATGACGCGGAAATCAGCCGCCAGCGCCGGCGCCTGCCGCGCCCAGAAACTGGTGTCGCCGCCCACCGGAGGAATGAGCACGACCGGGCGCCCGTCGCCCTCGCTCCGGTAGCAGAGCCGGCCTCCGTCGGGCAGATCGAGTGTCGCCGCGCGGACCTTCCGGTAGAAATGGTCGAAAATATTGACGACCAGAGAACTTTTGTCCTCGATGCCCTCGATCACGTCGCTCGGGTCGTAGGCCGGCATTCCCCCGTCGATATAGACGGACTCGTTGCGGAAGGTGCAGGGATCGTATTGCAAGGTGTGCGGAATGACGCGGGGCTTGCGGCGTCCGACCAGGATCATCGCGACCTCGCCGGCCACCAATGCCGCGGCCAGGGTGCAGGCCGAGGCCAGGGACGGGCCGCTGCGGTTCAGGAAATCGGTATTCGAATTCTGTTTCGAGACGTCGTAATAGCTGATGTGCGCAAGCCTCGGCACAATGCCGCAGGCATAGCGCAACTGCCTCTCCACGTCGTTCATCTCCGCCGTGATCCCGCAATAGTCCTCGATACTCATGCCGTCGGGATCGAAGATTTGCAGGCAGGCGCTGAACCCCACAGGGGACCCCATGAGAACATAAAGACCCTTCCGCCGGGCGGCGCGATGCAAGGTGAGGTGATCGTCGATCGCATAGAAGTCGATGGCGTCGATGCAAAGGCCGCAGCCGTCGAGAACGGCATCGGCGATGCCGTCCGCGAAGCGTTCCGTCCAGACGGTCACGGAGGCCAGCGGATTGATGTCCAGGATCTCGTCGCGCAGGACCTCCACCTTATGGCGTCCCTGCGTGGAGACCTTGGCTCCGAACTGTCTGTTGATGTTGGCCAGCTCGAAGACGTCGGGATCGACGAGATGGAACCGGCCCACCCCCATTCGCGCCAGAATGGACAGGCAACTGCTGCCGATGCCGCCGGTGCCGATCACCGCGACCGTCGCATTGGCGAGGCGCGCCTGTTCCTCCTGCGTCAGGATCCCGAGATTGCGGGAAAAGGAGGTGGCATAGGTCGGGTCCGTATGAATGCTGTTCAGGCTGTCGGGCATGGGACTCCCCCTCCGTTAGGGCTTTTCGCGACTTAATCGCTCCAAGCCCTTGGTTTTCTGTGGCGCTTCCGCTCCGCTCCAGCGGGGCTCAAACGCCGCTCGGGCTTGAGGGCCTGTTGATTCACCTGGTGATCATCAGGTCCTCAGAGTTGTGCCGCTCTTTTCTGGTAGCGGCCGATTTTCGACAGGGCGCCGGCCACGTCCGTCCGTCCGACATTGACGAACACGTCGCCGGCGGCGATATCGAGCAGGCTGTCGAAAAGGGCGTTGATGCGGGTGTCCGAGACATAGGGCACGTCGCGGTAGAAAAAATCGCATTCGCGGCGAAGCACGAGCGTGTCCGGCTCCAGCTCCAGATGCGGGTCGTATTTGGCGACGACCCGGCCGGCCACGTCGACGATCGGCGCCGGGGGACGGGACCGCCCGTCGGGGTGAAGCGGCGCGATCTTCGACATGATGCTGTAGACAAGGGGACTCTGCGAGATCGAGGTGAAAAAGACCTCGTCGCCGGGCGGCAGGGAGGCCAGCACCTGATCGGCCAGAATCACGAACAATTGCGCGATGAGTCCGCTGTTGCGCAGCGACCGGTCCATATTGACGCTGCAAAGATGGACGATGTGCCGGTCGTTCCGGCCGGCATCGAAATCGGTATCGACGCCGGCCGTTCCGACCAGATTGTCGCCGTTGAAGACGAGGGCCATGGCCGTGGCGTTGTAGAAGGGATCGATCTTGAAGACCTGCCGCATGTGATCCAGCTTGTCCGGACCCCATCCCCTGGCGAGGGTGGCCAGCCTCAGGAGATCGGGTTCGAGCCGGCGCATGTCGTCGGGGAACTGGCGCGCGTTTCGCAGCAGATAAAGATCGCAATCGTGAAACCGCAGTTTTTCGGCTCCGTCCAGCATTCACGCTTCTCCGTTCGCGAGACAGTGGATGGCACGATCCAGGAAGTGCAGGGCGCGACGGACGTAACCGATCCGCCAGGCGGGGTCGTCCGGACAGAAGGCGCGCGTCATCCGGGCCCGCGCCGCCTGTTCCCGGCGCCGGCTGGCGGGAAAATGGGCATGGGCGGAATTGGAGGCCCGGATGGCGAGCAAGGTGCCGAGAGCCGGTCCGGTGCCGAATTCGAAGGTCACGCCGCAGGCCTCCGTCGCGTCGAGGCGGGCCTTCAGGCCGCCGATGACCTCGCCCCGGGCCGGAAACCCGACCCCCTTCGGACCATGTCCGTCGGCGACGGGCACGCCGAAAATCGTCCGGGGCGACAGAGCGGACTCCCCGTGCCCCAAAAGCGAGGCGGCGCCATACCGTCCGACGCCCGAATGCAGGTCGAACAGGATGGTGCGGGACGCGGTTCCGGCGCCGACCGCGTCGCCGACCGCGGTCAGCAGGGGGGCGAGTTCCGGGGCAAGGGCCCGGCCGCCGAAGAACGGGGCCCCGGGGGCGAAGAACTGACCGCCGGCCAGTGTTTTGCGGACTGTCGCGAGACCGCCGGAGACCATCGCGCGGGCCAGCGCCAGGGGAACCCAGACGGGGTCCGGCAGGCGTGAGAGGACCGGACTGCTGAACAGCCGGCCGATGGTCCTGGCCCGCCCGTCGACGCGCGCCAGGGCGGCGTGGTCGAACAGCAGATTGCGGTTGAGGTCGACATTGTCCCGATTGGTTCGCCGGCCCGCCCGGGCGCCGGCGGGATTGACCATATGCAGGAGGATGACGCGGGTCCCGGGCGGACGGGCGGCGAACCGCCGCAGCAGGGCGATCTGGACCGCGCTGCCGCAAAATCCCTCGATCCCGTGGACGCCGCTCAGGACGATCAGGCGGCCGGTCGCCTCCCCGGGGCCGATGTCGACCCGGCACAGGCTGTCGCCGCCGGCGATCGGGAACTCGGACCAGCGCAGACCCTGGGCGGCGCAAAGATCGCGCAGGCGGCGCCGGGTATCCTCGAAGCGGTCGTCATAGCAGTCCAGGATGTCCTGGTCGCTGAGGTCCGCCGGGGGGAGGGAAACGACGTTCATCAGGTTTCTTCCACCGACGTCGCCGGCTCGAATGCGGCGGATCGTCCTGGCGCCGCCGTTTCCGCGACCGTCATCGCCGCCAGATCGACCACCAGCATCTCGCCCTGGAACTTGAGGGGGGCGCCGATCCACCGCGTCTCCCGGTCAAGATGGCGCCAGTCGCGGGTCATGATGTCCCCCAGATTGGCGATGCTCTTGACGTCGCCCTTCCAGTCCCGCGACCGGTTGAAAAAGGCGTCGGTTTCGCAGCTTTTGACGCAGGCCAGGCATTCGATGCAGTTGTCGGGGCGGACGGCCACGGCCGGCCCTTTCGGCAGGCGGGCCAGAACGCCCTTGGGACAGACATGGATGCAGTCGTAGCAGGAGGTGCATTTGTCCGGATCGACGATCGGCTGGAAATGACAGCGGTAGTCGCCCTTCGTCAGCCAGTGGCGCGGCGTCGTCTTGTAGAGGGTGGAGCTGCCGCAGCCGTCGAGGGAGATCAGCAGCACGATGGCCGAAATCGTGGCGGCCCAGAGGGCGTAGCTGTCCCCGGCCATGTCTTCCGCCCCCGCGACGGCCACCAGCCCGGCCTGGGCCAGCAGCAGATGTGACAGCGTCTTCGCCCACAGCCGTTCCGTGGGAAGGACGTCCCAAAGAGAAAACCAGCTTATGTGCAGAAGAAAGATCAGCCCCATGACGCGGGCGGTATATGCGGGATAAAAGAACGCCAGGGGAAAGATCGTCATGCAATAGACGAGAGAGGTGGACAACGCCTGTTCCAGCCTGTCGACAAATCCGAACCGGGCCTGGGTCATGGCATAGGTGCGGCGGTAATTGTGCCGGATGTAGTCGGGCAGATCGTCGAGATGGGTCGGTCCCCACACCAGCCGGAACCCGGTCTGCCGGGCGACCTCCGCGGTATCCACGCCGGGGGCCGCGTAGGGGGGCGCGATGATCCGCCGGCCCCTGACGATATTTCCGATCCCCGAGACATTGATGGCGTCGATGATGTCGAATTCGTTGAATTCGTTCATGCCGGCCGCGCACCAGACGTTCGATCCCTTCGAATTCGCCACGATCAGGTAACAGTCGAAGGGGCGCAGCCGTTTCATCAGCCGATGGACGGTCAGCGCGTAATTGCCGCTGAGAAACACCGGGCTGCCGGCGTCGGGCCGGCCGATCACGCGCAGCCCCAGTTCGCAGGGGAAATTGAAGTGGCGGAAGAAGACGTGGAACAGCTCGAAGAGCTTGATCTTGATGAAGTCAATCATGCCGCTTCACGCCCTCTATCAATTGGAAGGTCGACAGGGGCCAGGTTCTCCGGGCGCGGATTTCGAATCCGGCTTCCTCGATGACGCCTTTCAGGTCCTTGATGGGGAAAAAGGCGCGCCGCAGGATCGCGAATTGCGGAACCCACATCAGGGTCATGATCAGCCGGAAGAAGAACCGGGACAGGCCGCCTTCCGGCCAGACCTCGTCGGCGATCAGCATTTTGCCGCCGGGCTTCAGGATCGTCCGGCATTCCTCGAAGATATGCAGAAGGTATTTCTTCGACAGTTCGCCCACCACCATCGTCGACACGATGACATCGACGCTGTCGGGTTCGAAATGCCGGCGGAGGTTGGTGATGCTGTCCTTGACGATCTCGAACCGGTCGGCGCATCCCGACCGGTCGAGATTTTTCCGGCATTCCTTCAGCATGCTGTCCGAGATGTCCATGCCGACGACGGTCGCGCCCCGCTGGACGCATTTGATGCCGAGCGACCCGGTGCCGCATCCGATGTCGAGCACGCGGTCGCCCGGCGAAATCCGGCTGGCGATGGTGTCCTTGATGTTGTCGATTTTGCCGCCCGTCAGCAGCTTGACGGCGACGTCATAGCGTTCGGGCGCGTATTCCACCCAAACCATCCAACTGTACATCAGCATTCCGGCCTCTCCCCGACTGTGTCCGGGCCGCCCGCCCGGGGCCCGCGCGGGCGGGGG
>WASQ01000089.1:35648-61546 GCA_009712185.1 Telmatospirillum sp.
GGCCCTCCCGGGGCCGGCCGGACGGCTGTTGTCACTCCGAAGGCTGATGGGCCGCCATGGCCTCCCTGTCCTTCCGGTAGCCGGACAGCTCGCTGTCGATGTCCTCCGACACGGGGAAATGCGCCCGGTCGAGGACGGGGTAGAAGGTGAATGTCGCCTTGTCCGGGATCGTCACCCGGATCCCGGTTTCGTCGTCGGTCTGGCGGGACACGATGATCCGCCTCAGAATGCCGCCCACGAAATAGGTCCGGGCCGCGACGTCGCCGGTGCCCAGGCGTTCGACGCGGATCGGGCAGACGGACGCCGGATCCGCGCCGACCTCGATATGGACGGAATTGGCTTCCCGGTGCCAGAGGAACTCTCCCGACCGGGTGGCGCCGGGCGGCAGGTCATGCGACGCGTCCGGCTCGACGCCCCCCAGGGGATCCTTGACATCGCTTTGCGTGCCGCACTGGCTGCAACAGCCGTCGGCCCGCAGCCCCACCGGCCTGGCATTGAGGCCGAAGCGGCTGACGGTCGTGGCCCCGCAGGCCGGGCAGCGGGTGTCGGCCACGCCTTCCCGGAACATATTGCCCGCATAGCAATATTTGATGCCGGCCTCCAGCGCGAGCTGGCGGGCGCGCAGCACCACTTCGGGCGGCGTCCGGGTCGTCGCCATGTAAAGATAGGCCGGGTGGAACGCGACATAATGCAGCGGCACCCGGTCGCCCAGGTTTTCCAGAATCCAGGCGTTGGTCCGCCGGGTCTCCTCCTCCGCGTCATTGCGGTCCGTCACCAGCAACTGGCTGATTTCGAGATGCCGCCCCGAGGCATGGACGCGCCGGATCATGTCGAGAATCGGCTGAAGATGGGCGCCGCCGGTGAATTTGCGATAGAACCGGTCCTCGATCGACTTCAGCGAAATGCTGAAGATGTCGATGCAGTCGATCAGTTCGTCCACCGCCTCCGTCTCGATATAGAAGGCGGATTTGTAAAGGGTGGCGATCCCCTCGCGCTGCGCCATCCGCGAGGTTTCGACGACGAATTCGTGCCAGACCACCGGATCGTTGTAGGTCCAGGAAATCACTTTGATGCCCAGCATCTTGCAGGTGTCGATGATGTCTTGCGGGCTGTAGCGGCGAACCTCCGCGGGGTCCAGGTGGCGGACCTGGGAGGTGCGCCAGTTCTGGCAGAAGTCGCAGGACATCATGCAGCCGATGTTGCCGAGGCTCAGGATCTTCGCGCCGGGACGGAAATGATTGACGGCCTCGGTTTCGATGAACTCCATCGTCGCCTCGACCGATTTTCCGTAATTGAAGGTGAACAGCTCTCCGCCGACGTTCCCCCGGACACCGCAGTGGCCCGTCTGCCCGTCATCGATGCGGCAATGACGGGGGCTGAGATTGCAGATGACCTGCGCCGATCCGTCCCGGGACTTTTCCCAGTGACTGGCGGGACGGCGCTCTTGCATCCAACTGACTGTCGGATCGATCTTCATCGTCTTGTCCTTTCCGATTGGCAAATATTCAGTCAAGGATGAGTTCGGATATACCAAACTGTATTTCGTTGTTTTGCGGTGGAAGAAGGTCATCGTCCGTATAAAATTGTTCCCAGACGGCATTGGAGTAGAGCTGTCCTTGCTGGGTCAGCCTTATTTCCTCGTCGGTTTCGAGGAGATAATTGTCGTTCTTCAGTTTCTGGAGAATGTCTCCGAACACCAGGGTCATCGGCACGCCGAACCGGGTCAGGAAGTCGTCTTTCAGGACGTTCCCGACTTTCAGCCCGCGAATCATCACGCGGCGCATTTCCTGGTCCTTCGTCATCAGGGTGGAGAAATCCATGACCGGCTTGCGGTCGCGAATGCGATCGATGTAATCGCGGACACTTTTGATGTTGGTGTAGAGATATTGGTGGATGACCGATTTCGACGACACGCCGAACCCGATCATCGGCCATGTCCGCCAATAATAATCGAGGAAAACGCAGTAGTTATCACACAGGTCCGGCCTGTAGTAACCGCTCGTGCTTCCTGTCTTGTATCCGGCTTTTTCAAGCAAGGTGAACGCCGACAGCGCCATCTGCTTTTCCTCATGAATTTTCGGGAGTTGTTTTCCCTTTTTCATGATCCAGTTGTGGTAGGCGGTCTTCTCCCACACTTCCAGCGGATAGACCGTGATGCAGGCGACGTTGAGGTCGATGGCCTTGCGCAGAGACTCTTCCCAGATCTCGTTGGTCAGGCCGAGAAGCGGATAGATCAGATCGATATTCACATGGGTGAAGCGGGATTTGCGGACGACGTCGATGGCGCGGTCGATGTCGGCGAGGGTGTGGGGGCGGTTGCAGTCCCGCAGAATGGCCTCGTCGAAGCTCTGGATGCCGATCGAAAGCCGGGTGAAGCCGGCGTCGCGCAGGGTGTCGATCTTGGCCTGTTCCACTGATTTCGGATCGAATTCGACGGCGATTTCGGCGCCCGGCGAGACATCGAAGGTGTCGCGGCAGGCCGTCAGGATCCGCGTCAGTTGTTCGGCCGTCAGCATGCCGGGCGTGCCGCCCCCGAAATAGATCGCCTCGATCGCAAATCGGGGGAACACCGGATTGTCCGGAAACCGCCGGATTTCCTCGCACAGGGCCGCCACATACTGTTCCCTGAGGTCGTCATCCGTATTGACATAGACCGTATAGTCGCAGAAATGGCATTTGGACGAGCAGAACGGGATGTGAATATAGATAGATCCCTGTTCCTTTTTAAAGAAATCATCGTAGTTATTATATGTATATTTGAAAGGATAGGTATGTATGTTTCTGCGGATGTATTTTTCATGGTCTGACGTCATGTCGATTTCCTCATTGACAAAAGTGTGTCGGGAAAATCAGCGGGGCAAAGGCGGGGGATGGTGCGGGACGGCCGGCCGGATCCCCGGGCCGGAAAAGGCCTCCGTCCGGTCGCCGGAGCTCAGGACCGGGCGTCCGCAGGACACGAAAAGATCGGCCAGAGGCGACCGGTCGCGGTCGCGATAGGCGGCGCCGCCCGCTGCGATGGCCCGCACGGCGCTGTCGACCAGCCGGAACTGGAAGCGGCATTTCCGGGGATCGGGTCTGTCGAGCTGTCCGGTGGCGACCAGATTTTCCTGTTTGCATCCGCCCGCGCACAGATAGCGGATCGGGCAGCCGGCGCAGGCCGGGGTGTCGTCGACCGACCGGCGCCACGGGGCCAGACGGTCTTCATCGACCGGGGTGTCGGCGAAGGCGACCCGGAAGTCCTGGTTGCCGACCAGACGGTGGCAGGGCATGACGGAGCGATCCGGCGACAGGGTGAAATACCGCCGGCCGGCCGAGCAATGGCCGTTGGCGATCTCCCCCTTCAGGATCATGCGCGTCAGAAGTTCGATTTCCAGCAGGCCGCGGAACCGGTTTCCGTCCTGAAACAGCCGGGGATAGGCGGCGGACAGCGTTTCATATTCCGCGTCGATCCTGTCCGGGCCGGCCTCCAGAATCGCCTGGGCGGTGAGGCCTTCCATGCCCTTTTGGATGACGGCGGCCGCGGATTGTTCCGTCAGATTGGCGGGCAGGACCTGGAACCAGTCGAAGATGTTCCGCGCGTGCAGCGCCCGGATATCCTCCAGCAGCGATGTGCCGGGCAGGGGGACATAGGTCATCCGCGCGACCAGGGTGATGGCGTCGGAATGGCGCCGGACCCGGGCGCAGTTGTCGATGACCGTCCGGAACGACCCCCGGCCCCCCTTGTTCGGACGGTTCCTGTCATGGGTCGCCTCGTCGCCGTCGATCGAGACGGAAACGGTGAATCCGAACCGGTCGAACAGACTGAGTTCCCGGTCCGACAACGCCGTCGTGAGATTGGTGGAAATCCGGTGGCGGACTCTGCGGCCCTCTTCGCCCAGCGTTCGGGCGCGATGGCACAGGGTCTCGATCACCTCGAAATTCAGCATCGGCTCGCCGCCGAAGAATTCGAACCGGACGGTGTCGCCCGGACGGGACCGGGATCGCGCGAAGGCGAGGATGTCATCGACGTCGGATCCGGTGTTCAGGCGGCCGGTGATCCGCCCGTAGTCGCCGCCATCGGCGAAGCAATAGGTGCACCCCAGGTTGCAAGTCGCGGTCAGATTGACATTGATGGCAAGCGGCGCCCCGTCCACCGGCTCCGCCGCCCGCAAGCGGTGACGGTTGGCGGGGGGGCGTTCCCCGGGGTCGGTCCGCGCCAGAAGGGCGAGCAGCGCCCCGCCGTCGTCCTGGCGGTCCGAAAGGCGCGAACGGACCTCGCGGGCAATGTCGTCCCCGACGGGGAACAGCCGGTGGCTCTGCGCATGGAGGGCCCAGACCCCGGCGTCGGTATCAACCAGATGGAAGTCCGAATTGATCATGGCTGTCTCCAGGATGGGAGTCGCAGAGGAGGGGTTAAATTTGGTACATTGATAAAAAAACTGATTGGTACATTTTTTAAATGGTGCGTTTGTATGTCGTTAATGCGTCGGATGGTATGCAATTTTTAAGAGTGGTCAACATGGCGAAACGCGCTATAGGAGAAAAACCATTTGTCATAATCGCAATAAGTGCAAATGGCAGGGGCATGCCGAAGGTTGGCTCCATACCAAGCCTTTGCGTCGGCGCGGGGGCTTATACCAACCCGTGACGAGGATGACCCATCGCTGATTGGTTGGCCCGATGAAGGGTCAAGAGCGGATAGCGAGCGATGGCCCAAGGATTTCGGAGCGATGTGGCTCAGGGCCGAGCGAGGGCTGTACTGATCGGTTCCGATCAGCTCAGGTGAGTATTATGTCTATCGGACAGGTTTTCTCACAGAAATATCACAGGACGTGGTCTGATATTTTGCGTTAAGAAAGGACGGCGCACCAAGAGTATGCTGTCGCCCAGTTTTATTGTTTAAGATAGCTATCTTATTTTGTGTGCACCTTAAATAATTTTAAAATTTATCTGGATGATTTCGCGGAATTTTGACTCTTTTCATTAAAAAATATCGAGGATGTGAACATGGGAAATGCCTATTGTAGTAATGAAAGTGCAGTGTCATTCGTGAAAAAATATCAATATGAATCTCAGAAGGTGGCTGATTTTATTCGGGTTCCTGTCGAATTCATTCTAGGATTGGCGGCATCAGAGACAGGGTATGGGCGTGGTCCCTTTGTTCCATACAATAATTTTTTCTCGATTCATGCCAAAAGTGCGGATCCGGACGATCTTCCCAAATATTCTGCCGGAACTGTCATCGCCAAGGGAACCTTGAACGATAAGCATCCTGTCTATGTTGCCGTTTTTCCATCCTTCTATTCGTCAGGAATGGCATTCGCCGACAAATATGGAAAATTTGTGTCTGGAGCGGCGACAGCGATGGATTTTGCGACAAGATTGCGGTTGCATCACTTCAATCCTGGAAACGTGCAACAAGGCGGTTCACCGACATTCGTCAAGGATTTGTGCGATGTTATTGCAGCAGTAAAGGTGAGAATTAAATGTCAATAAAGATAATTATAATGTATATCATATTATTGTTTTTTGCTGATTCAGCATCGGCCCGGATCTGGCCGGAAACCGTTGCCGATTTTCACCAGACGCCCGCCACAGGTCTCCGTGAGGATCAGGCGGACACCATTGTCGCCCTTGTCGCGAAGCATCAGGGATACCGCGTTTATCTCGATGGTTCGGTCATCGAACGGTTGACCGGGGAGGGGAGGGGGCAGATCGATCCCATTCCGGGTTATTTTTACTATAGAATAGGATTTAACGGTCAAAACAACGACACGATTGTATACAGTCAATATTATCATATTAATAAAACAACCGGCGATGTTTTTGTCTCAAGGGTTCCGGATTCCCTTGAATGCAAAAGGATCTCCTTTCCAGAGTTGCGGAAAATACAAACTCTTATCATGAAAAATACGGGCGACCATCTCGCCACAAAAGAAGAGGCCAGTCGGTCGATCGGATGCCGATGACCGGCTGTTGAGGCCGGTCCCCCCATTTCGGCGATCTGAGCCGGTCGTCTTGAGACTTTGTCTCAGTCCTTTTCGCGGCGGCCGATCATCAGCCCCTCTTTGCCTGTGTAGGTGACGTCGACGCTGTCGCGGCGGGACATCGCCGTTCCTCTGTACCCGTTCTCGTCCCGCGAGGTGAGAAAAAGAAAGGTTTTCTGGTTGGCCGCTTTGCGGCGTCCCGGCGGAAGTCCGGCAATCAGTGCCTCCTTGAGGCCGGACTGCTCGTCCATGGGCGCGAGGGGGATGGGACACCGGCATTCGGATGCGGCGACGGGGTCGTCATCGGACACCAGAAAGGACACTGCATTTTCGCGGATCACGCCGATGACAATGGAATGGCCTTCGCCCAGGCGGGTGCGGGGCGTCCCATCCTCATCCTCGACCGGGCTGTTTCTCCATCCATCGACCAGATCGGCCTGGAAATCGATGGCGACGGATCTGCCCTGCTGGGCTTCCGCCAGATTGTCGCCCTGGGCGCGGGCGGAGGCGGGAGCGAGGGCGTCGGGGGGCGGCGATCCGAAAACGGCCTCCATGATCGACCGAATGTCTCGCGTCGGCACGACGGCTTTGCGGCCCAGCAATTCGCTTGCCGTGTGCCAAAGAACACCCGGATCGGCATAGATTTGCCGGGCACCCCATGACAAACCGCCGTGCCACCCGTGGTCGACCGGTTGGTGTGGAGGGACATGCAGAAGGACGGAGCTATCGCCCCGGTGGTCGGCTTCTCCCGGCGCGAGGAGCATGCCCGACTGGTCGCGTGCATGTCTTCGCCGCCGCCCCAGACGCTGGAACAGGACGTCGGCGGGAGCCATATCGGACGCCAGTTCGTCAAAGTCGAGATCCAGGCTTTGCTCGGCCGCCTGGGTGGAGATCACCAGACGCCCCCGCCGCGCCCCGGTCGCCGCCTGTTTTCCCGCGACCTCCAGCAGGCGACGTTCCGCTTCGGCGCGGTCCCGGGGTACGAATCGGGCGTGGTAAAGCAGCGGCTCCGCGAGGCCCATTGAGGACAGGACGTCGCACAGACGCCGCCATGTTCCGACCGCGTCTCCAACCGTGTTTCTGAACCAGACGACGGACCGGCCATCCCGGATCCACGCGACGACGCGCCGGTCGACCTCGTCTTCGGTCGGGATGGCTTCGAAACGGACGGGGCGATGCCCGAAACCGGGCGCGGCCGCGACGGCGTGTCGCTCGCCGCCACCCGCATGGAGAAGAGTCAATAGCGGGTAGGGGGCGTCCCTGGCTTCGGGGGGCACGGTCCATCCGGCGCCGTCGGCGTAGGCGCGAATCAACTCTCCGCGAATGGCGGCCGGCAACGTCGCGGACATCAGAACGGCGGAGCCGCCCATCATCGCGTGGTGGCGTAACAGTCCGGCCAGCAGGACGCGCATGTAGTCGTCGTAAGCATGAACCTCGTCGATCAGTAGGACTTTTCGCCAAAGCCCGGACAGGCGGAGCGTCGCGAAACGTCCGCTGATCGCGCCCGCCAGCGCCTGATCCACGGTCCCGACCCCGAGATCGGCGGCCAGGGCGAGACGTGAAGACCGGGCCAGCCAGTCGACGGCATGGGCTTCCCCGTCCTCCACGCCGGCGAATGTGTCGGCGGTTCGGAAGGCTCGTCCGCGCCGGCGCTTTGAATGCGCCAGCATGACCTGCGCGGGTTCCGAAAACAGCGCGTCGTCCAGCGGGACGCGTCCGGTTTCATCTCCGAAGCGCCGGATAAAGGCGGCGTCGGCGGTTGCCATGGTGGGCAATCCCACATAGACCCCGTCCGCCCGTCCCAGACCGACCAGTCGCTGCGCGATGAGATCCCCTGCCTCCGTCTTGCCGGATCCGGTCATGTCCTCGATCACCGCCAGCAAGGGGCCGGATGGCAGACAGTCGGCGGTGAACAGAGCGTCCACGCGTGCCTGCAACGGCGTCGGGTGGGGGATTCCGGGAAACAGGGTCGCAAAGGACTCGGGCGGGCGCCGCGCGGGTTTGGAAAAGGGGGCGGGATGAAAGGCGTCCAGCGCCTTTTCGGCCGAAGGCAGGGCGCAATCGGTCCAGTAGGCCTCGGCGTCCGGGGGCGGATTGGCGATCTGGAAATGACTGGTCGAGCCGATCCAGTCGCAGAGGGTGACGATCCCGTTGATCAGAAATGACAATCGCTTCAGTCCGTTCCCGTCCGGACGTCCGTGGTCCCAGCGGAACAGGGTATTGAGCGTGTCGACATGCCAGACAAGCGCGTCCAGATCCCGATCCAGAAATTCGCGGGCGGTGGTGGATTCCGCCTGACGCAGTCTGTCCCTCCACGACCCTTGAGGGGGACGGCCGTGATGGCCGCAAACAACGGCGAACAAAAGGCGCGCCCCGACGTCGGCCCGAAGTGGCGAATCCGTGGGAAGCGCCACACGGCCATCGCGCACCAGTTTCAACATCATTGCCCAACCCAACGAACCGTGGGCGCCGCGGCCGGAGTACCGGGCGGTCAGATCCAGGGGGAGGCCCAACGTCACCGCAATCGTGGGGTTCAAAGCCTGAAACGACGTCGCCACTTTGCCCGCGTCATGCAGGGCGGCCAGAAGGATCAGCATGGCGCGCGCATCCTCGACGCACATGCCGAGCCCCTGTGCGAGGAAGGCCAGAAGTTCCGGCCGCCGCGCAAACCCCGTCCACAGAACCGCCGCCACATCGAGCATATGATGCAGAAGTAGTTTCCATTCGCCGGTTTCGGGGGAGAATTTGCCCGCCCGGGCGTGGCGATGCCCGGCGGCGCTATCGGATGACGTAACCAATCCTGGCGATCCTGGACAAGAAACAACCGCAGTCACGATCGCCCCATTCCCGGCGGCGGTCACGTCGAAAGTCAGCCCTGCCCTGCAGGGGCCTCGTCCGGATGTCGCTGCTCGCGGCATCGGACTTCGGTTCATGCCGGCGATGCCGGCGTTTCGCCGCGGTGTGGTGGCGCCGGATGAGCCGTACCTTGCACCCTTCAAGTCCGAACAGCGTTTGAACCCGCTGTAGCGGAAGCGCCGTATGTCACCCAACGACTTGGAGCGATTTAGTCGCAACAAGCCCTTAGCTTAGGCAATAGGCGGGGGAGGACGTCAATTACCAGGATGCCATATGGCGAAACCAAGGAAGATCCCCGAAAGTGTATGCATCAGACTTAATGAAGAATGTCTGAAGGGTTTTGGAGCCACATATCATGGCACCTATTCTATGGCTTGATCAGGCCGTCCGCTACCGCCTCGCGTCCGGGACGCGCTGCCCGGCCACTCCTCTTGATGTGACCGCCGGTCATGGTGATGGGGACCCGATCGTCGATATCGACCTCGGTCATCCGGTGCTGGATGCCGGTTTTCTCTTCCTGATGCGCGATCTGTTGCAGATCGCGCTGCCGCCACGCTCTCCGGAGGATTGGATCGAACGGTTCTTCGACCCGCCGACACCCGGAGAACTGAGCGAAGCGCTGGCGCCCTATGGCGAAGGGCTCTGTCTCTGTCATGGCGAAACGCCGATGTTTCAGGTTCGGCCCTCCGCCGAGCGGCTGGCGGAGGTGGCAAAACCGGCAAAAAGAAAGAAGGTCGCACCGCCGGATAAAGGGGAGGAGGAGGAGGACGCGCCCGGCGAATTACCGATTTCGGCATTGCTGCCCGACCCTCCGACACCGGACGCTGTCCGCAACGACGCCGACTTTTTTGTTAAACGGGCCGGGATCACGGCGATCGGAGCCGGGGCTGTCGCCCCCGCCCTTTACGCCCATATGATCCTGTTCCCCCCCGCCGCTGGCGGGTACTTCGGGCTGCCGCATGGCGCGGATTCCATAAAATATGCGCTTCTTGGCCGGACCTTGTGGGAAACCCTGTGGCTGAACGTCCTGATCCCGTCTCAGCATCCCGAGTTCCAGCCAACCGCCGGGAGGCCGGCAGCCGCCGCCGAGGTTTTTCCCTGGCTTGACCGCACGCTTTCCCTGATGCCGCTGGGTCGTGCCGACGCCGGGGCGGATCGTCCGGTCCGCCGCGTCGCCTTCCATCCGGCCGGCATCCCGATGACCCGTCGTTATTTGCTGTCGGCTCCGGAGACCGGCCGATGCGATCTGACCGGACTGCCCGGGCCGGTCTTTCGCGCCTTCCGGCGCTGGCCGAAAGGACTGCGCTACGAACCCGCGGACTGGTGGTATCCGGCCGTGTCCTCCATCAAGACCTCTGATTCGCCACCCGGTCAGGGGATGCGGTTCGTGCGGGCACAAGGACCGCTGCGTTTCGATGACTGGTTGGAGACCGCCCTGTTTCTCGAGGGGGACGAATCCCAAAAGAAACGCCTTCCCCTCGCCCTGGCCCAGTGGGGACGGTTCGCCGACCGTTTCGCCGACGCGCTGGAGGAACGCGAAACGCCGGACGGGGGAGCGACCGCGCTCTCCGCGGATTTTCCGTTCCGGGTGCGGGCATTCGCCCAATATCCGTTCGGAAAGGCGATCGGTGGCTTTTCAGTGCGCGAACTGCCGGTGTGGCGCGTCACCCATGGGGCTGCGGCGCGTTTGCCGGCCGAGATGGGCGCGATCATTGCGACATTGGGAAAAGCGGCGGATTGCCTTGCCGCGGCGGTGCGGGCGGCGGCGAAGCTGGGCCGGAAGGAGGGCTCCTTCAGCATCGTCGGAGAACTGCGCAACAGCTTTCTCGCGAACCTTGACACCAGGGTGATGGAACTGCCGGGCCGGCTCGCGCGGGCCTTTCTCGATCCGGACGAGGCCGCCCGGATTCGCGTCGCCCGGGAGTTGCGGGCCGCGCTGTTCTCATCGGCTTACAGTCTTGCGCTGGAGTTGTTCGACAACGCCTTTCCGCTTGGTGGGGGGGCGATCGATACGGGGATCGCTCCGCAGCGATCTCGGCTTCTCCAGTCGTTGCGGGCTGTTCTGTTGTCCCAGGTTCCCCCGAAATCCGGCAAGAAAGGGAAAGGTGCGCCATGAGCGAATCGGTGAATTGGGCGGAGGTCGGACCGCTGGCGCAGTCGGCCGTTGAGACCTGGCATCGCGGGCTGGCCGATGATCGCCGCGACCGTGCCCGTTTGCGTCGCGCCCAAGGCGTCGACGATGTTTTCGAAATCGATGCCTATCATCGGCTCCGCTTCGGTCTTGCCCGTGCCGGCGCCGGAAGCTGGGCGGCCGGGAATCCGACGATCCTTGGCCGGGTGGCCCTGGCCGTCGCGGCGATCGATGCCGATACCGGCGTGTCCGGGGACGGCGCCTGCCCGACGCTGGGGGCGGCCCTGGCGGGATTGTCGAAGGCGCGTCTGCGCCTGATTGCCAATACCGGAGAGATCGAGCTTTTCTTAAGACTTTTGCGCGGCGCGATGTCGATGATCCATCGCTCCGCCCCGGTCTGGGACACGGCGGAGACCGTCCGTCGCTGGCATCACCCGGACGGACGCCGGACTGCCCGCCGGCTTTTGCTGATCAATTATAACGACAAGCTGGTGGAGTGAGCCCGATGGCCGACATCATCCAATTCCATGTTCTGACCGCGTTTCCGCCCCACAATGTCAATCGCGACGAGGACGGCCAGCCAAAAATCTGCGTTTATGGCGGCCGGACAAGGGGACGGATCTCCAGTCAGGCCAAGAAACGCGCCCTTCGCTTCGCCCCGCAGTTTCCCTCCGGACAACGGGCGACGCGCACCCGCGAAGCCGGGATCAAGACCTTCCGGGCGCTGGTTTCGGCGGGGATCGATCGCGAATCCGCGGTCTGGGCGGCGCTGACCGTGAACTTCGCCCTGGGCGGCGGCGACAAATGCCCGAAACGCGATGCCGCGACGAACCTTCTTTGCCCGCCAAAAAAGAGCGACGCGGAAAAACGGGAGAAAGAGATCGCCGATGTCGCGGCGAAGGACGGGGTGAGCCTCGAAGCCGCGGAAACGCTGGTCATTGAACGCCAACTGCGGACCGACCAGGGACTGGTCGTCGGATCGGCGGAGTTCCGTCGCCTGGAAGACCGGATCCGCGATCTGAGATGTACCTGGGACGATGACCGGGAAAACTTCGGCGAGCGTCTCGCCGCCTGGATCGACAACCTTGGCAAGACCGGTCTTCTGACCGACGACGATCGCGATCTCGATACCGCATTGTTCGGACGCATGGTCGCCGCCCGGCCGGAGTTCAATGTGGAAGCGGCCTGCGCCTTGTCCCACGCCTTCACAACCCATGAGTTTTCGGTGGAGGGAGACTATTTTTCGGCGGGCGAGGAACTGAACGAGTTGCGGGGGACGGGCGCGGCCATCACCGACTATGCCTTTTTCGGTGGTGGCGTCTACTACCAGCATGCCGTTCTCAATGTCACCGATCTGCGTGAGAGCCTGGGATCCGATGAACGGGTGGCGAACGCCTGCTCCCTGTTCCTCGACGGCCTCGTGCTCGTGCAGCCCAAGGGCAAGCGCAATGCCTTCGCCTCCGACACCGTCGCGGCCTATGTTCTGGCAACCCGGGGCAGCGACCCGGCGGTCTCGCTCGGTCTGGCGTTTCTTGACCCCGTTCCGGCGCGTGGCGACGTTCTCGCCTCATCGATCAGGCGACTGGAGACGTTCCACGATACCCTGCGCTCGGCCTATGATCTCAAAAACGAGGTTGTGATTTTCAACGCCTACGCGCCTTCGCGCCAGGGCGACGCCCCGAAGCCGCCTGAGGTCTGGACCCTTGCCGGTCTTCGCCGCTTCGTAACGGGAGGGGCATCGTGACCTCCTTTCTGGTCTTCACGGTCTGCGCCCCCCATGGCGCCTGGGGGGCGGCGTCGCAGTCGTCCGCCACCACCGCTTACAAAGCCAGCGATCTCGATCCCTCCAAGTCTGCTTTGATCGGTCTGATCGGCGCGGCCTTGGGGATCGGGCGGTCGCGTCTCGGCGCACTGGGGGATGCTCTTTTCGTGCATGTCCGCGTCGTCGTCCGGCCGACCCGCGATCCGCGCCCCGACTTTCACACCGTGACGAGGGGGGCTCCACCGCCGGGATTGTCCAAATGGAGCCGCTTCGAGGAGGTGAGGGGGCATCTTGCCGGACTCATCAACGCGGGATCGATGCTTTCCCGGCGCGAGTACTGGACGGCGGGATTGTGGACCGTCGCGGTGGAGCCCCGCGAGCCCGATGGCGAATGGCGGCCCGATATCCTTCTGCGCGCGTTCGAGGCCCCGCGTTGGACGCTGCACGCCGGACGCAGGGCATGCCCCCTGGGCCTTCCGCCCGACCCGGAGGTGATCGAGGCAAAGACGCCCCGTGCGGCGCTTGCCGTTTACGGTCTGCCATGGACCAGGAAGGCCGGCCTGTCCGCCGCTCTGGAATGGTTTGAACAAAGCGGCGCGCGGACAGCGGGAGAGTTGCTTCTGGATGGCGAGACCGGCGAAACACGGGATCCTGCGGGAAGCGGCTATGTTCGCCTGGAGACGCGGCGCGACAGTCCCGATCCCATTCTGTTGGCCGGCGGGCGCAGTCTGCCGCGTCATCGGGACCGGCTTCAGACACGCGTTCCCTGGATCGGAAGCGGGGAGGAGGGACGATGACCGCGGAACCGTCCTGCGCGCCTTATGAAACGCGGATCCGTCTTGATCGCGACAAGGCCCGCGCCCTGCGGGGCGTGATCGACGCG
This sequence comes from Telmatospirillum sp., assembly GCA_009712185.1. Classification (GTDB taxonomy): domain Bacteria; phylum Pseudomonadota; class Alphaproteobacteria; order Rhodospirillales; family Magnetospirillaceae; genus Telmatospirillum. The sequence goes on from WASQ01000089.1 coordinate 49,247, forward strand.
GCGATGCGCCGCGACCCGATTCAGTATGCACATCGTATGATCTGGACTCTGTTTGGCGACAAAGACGAGGAAAAACGCGATTTTCTCTATGTCGTGGAAAGCGAGAGCCCGTTCGTCGCCGTGGTCCGTTCCCGCCGCGCCCCGGTGGACAGGCTGGGGATCTGGACGATCGAACACGGTTATCGCCTGTCCCCGATCCTGGCGGAAGGAACCCGGTTGCGATTCCGCCTGCGGGCGGTTCCCGTCCGCTGGTCGGTCGAACCGGGGGGGCGGCGCGGCAAGCGGCATGACGTGATCATGTGGGCGTGGCGCCGTCTGCCGCAATCCGAACGTACCGACGACGGACTGGAGGGCGCGGCCGAGACCGCCGCGCTGGACTGGTTGAGAAAGCAGGGAGAGGCCCGGGGGTTCCATCCGGAGCCCGGAACGGCGGTACTCGATTACGATCGGCGTCGAATTCCCGGGCGGTCGGCCAAACCGATCAGTTTCGGAACCGTGACCTATGAGGGCATACTGACCGTTACCGATCCGGCGGCGTTCCGCGGGGCGCTGGTGGACGGTGTGGGCGCCGCGCGGGGGTTCGGCAATGGCATGATCCGCATCGCCCCCGCCGGTTCTTTGACATCGTGAATAGGGCATCATGCTTAAAGGACGTTTAGGGATCGATGAGGCGCGGATTCCTCAGAAATCCCGAAACGGCCTGATCTATGTCGAGCGTTGCCGCCTGTCGATCGATAACGGCAGCCTCGTTCTGTCGTTTGACGAGGCCGGCAGGGAAATGGAGCTTCCCTACCAGCTTCTGAATGTCGTTCTCGTGGGTCCCGGCGGTGTCGTGACCCATGATGCCGTCCGTCATCTTTCCGCCCATGGCACATGCATCGCCTTTGTCGGGACGGGGGGGACGCGGCTTTACACCGCGCCTCCCCTTTTCGACCGCGATGCCGGTCTCGCCCGCAAGCAGGCCATGTGGTGGGCCGGTGAAAGCACGCGGATGATGGTCGCCAAACGGATGTACGAAAAACGGTTTGGCGAAACGCCACGCACGACATCGTTCGATTCTCTGCGTGGGATGGAGGCCGCGCGGATCAAAAAGTCCTACGAACTGATCGCGCAGCGGTTTGGCGTTGATTGGAAGGGTCGCCGTTTTGACCGGTCTGAGCCGGACTCGGCGGATCCCCCCAACCAGGCGATCAACCATGTCGTCACGGCGGTTGAGGCCTGCGTTGCGATCGCCGTCCAAGCCACCGCGACCCTTGCTCCCCTGGGATTCCTTCATGACGACAGCGCGAAGTCGTGGATATTGGATCTGTGCGATCTATACCGGACTTCGGTGACGGTCCCGCTTGCCTTTCAGTGTGTCAAACGGCAGGAGAAGGAGCCTTCATCCAGCCTCGACCGCTTGTGCCGCCATGCCGTTTCCCGACATGTGCGCGAGAAAGGGTTCATCGACACCGTGATCGACGATATCAAAGACCTGCTGGCGTAACCAAAGGGGGGCGCGTGATCGTCATCTGTCTGTCCGATACCGCCGACCGGTTTCACGGTTTTCTGCGATCCGTGATGCTGAACGTCCATCCCGGAGTGTATGTCTCGATGGATCTCGACGCGGGATCCCGCGACCGGGTGTGGGAAATTCTGTCCAACTGGTGGTCCGCGGAACCAAGAGGAAGCGCTGTGATGATTTTGCGGGATAAAGCAAAACCGATGGGGATCGATTTTAGAATTTTAGGTGGCATGAAGAGGGATATTTTCGAATATGACGAACACTACTCTTTGATCAGAAAAGATGTCGATCAATGCAAATAATGTTTTATTTTCTCATTTTTTAACAATGGGTTGGAGCGACGGTTGCCCCTGCATGCGCAGGGATGAACCCAATTCATAACTTCGATCACAGATACCTCATATGTTGCCCCTGCATGCGCAGGGATGAACCCTTCTGATACTCGTCTTCTTTCGTCGGTTCACGGTTGCCCCTGCATGCGCAGGGATGAACCCCTCTTTTTGGTCGCACCGAGGTAGGGGACGACGTTGCCCCTGCATGCGCAGGGATGAACCCTTCGCCGATCCCGACTTCAAACTCCTGTTCCAGTTGCCCCTGCATGCGCAGGGATGAACCCCTTCGGAATTTCCTTGAGAAGGATCTGGAACGGTTGCCCCTGCATGCGCAGGGATGAACCCTCTTGGGTGGCCAGGATGAGCATGACGCCGAAGTTGCCCCTGCATGCGCAGGGATGAACCCCACAGCGTCGATGTGCCACCATTGCGGCGCACGTTGCCCCTGCATGCGCAGGGATGAACCCTCGTCTTTCAGGTCGGGGTGGCGGCAGGTGATGTTGCCCCTGCATGCGCAGGGATGAACCCAAAGGACACTCCGGCCTGGACCATCCAGGACGGTTGCCCCTGCATGCGCAGGGATGAACCCTGTCGTCGGGGTCCAAGACCTATTTCGTCGCGGTTGCCCCTGCATGCGCAGGGATGAACCCAAATTCCTTGACGATGCGGCCCGTATCGTCGCGTTGCCCCTGCATGCGCAGGGATGAACCCCCAGCCAGAAGGCCCGCGCCATCAGGGGATATGTTGCCCCTGCATGCGCAGGGATGAACCCGTCTGCGGCCTCGCGTCCGGAAACCAGATCAGGTTGCCCCTGCATGCGCAGGGATGAACCCTCGGCCGCGATCCCGAAATCCGTCACAACCAGGTTGCCCCTGCATGCGCAGGGATGAACCCTCCTCGGAGACACCGGCCGACAGCCATTTCAGGTTGCCCCTGCATGCGCAGGGATGAACCCCCTCCGGGCAGGTCTCTTCCTTCAACGAGTTGGTTGCCCCTGCATGCGCAGGGATGAACCCGTGTCGTGGCCTGAAGGGGCTGGGCGCTATGAGTTGCCCCTGCATGCGCAGGGATGAACCCATATCGTGGAGAGAGACGTCAGGTCATCGGCGGTTGCCCCTGCATGCGCAGGGATGAACCCCAGTGCGGTTTCGAATGGGCGCTGATCACGGTGTTGCCCCTGCATGCGCAGGGATGAACCCCAGGTGCCTTTTCCCCGCTGGCTTAGGCATAGGTTGCCCCTGCATGCGCAGGGATGAACCCGTAGAGAGGCCAGACCGTCATTGGTGCACCGGGTTGCCCCTGCATGCGCAGGGATGAACCCATCAGCCACGTGTCGAAGCTGGCGGCGGCGACGTTGCCCCTGCATGCGCAGGGATGAACCCGCCCAGGTCCGGGAAAATGTGTACGACACTGCGTTGCCCCTGCATGCGCAGGGATGAACCCTATACGACGCCATAGATTTTGCTGCCTAGGAGTTGCCCCTGCATGCGCAGGGATAAACCCGAGCAATATGGGGTGCCCAAGGCGGAGGGAGTGTTGCCCCTGCATGCGCAGGGATGAACCCTTGGGGAGTTTCCTGACCACAGTCCGGTCATTGTTGCCCCTGCATGCGCAAGGATGAACTCTCAGAGACCAAGCGACAGCGATGCCGTTGACCGCCGATGTGTATCCATTGTTCTTGCAACGGTCCGGCCAACAGACATCCGCCCCGGGACTTTTCACAAGTCCCGGGGCGGTTTGTCGACATTGCTCCGGCCGGCACCTTGGCGGAGGCGGGGCCCCGCGCGGGTCGGGGGATTAACCGTCCTCCCTCAACTGCACCCGGACGTTCCGCCGCAGGTGTTGCACTTCATGCAGGTGCCGTTGCGAACCAGGGTGAAGTTGCCGCATTCGCCGCAGGCGTCGCCCTCATAGCCTTTGAGGCGGGCTTCGCGGATCTGCTCGCTGCGGGCGTCGAACTCGCGGACCATGCTGTCGGCGTCCACCGTCGCCACGGCGGCGGCGGCCGGCGTGGGGGTGGTCGTGGCGCCGGAGGTTCCGGTGCCGGCCGAGGCGGTGGCGCCGGAGGCGGCGGCGAGGTTGCCGCCGCGCAGGACCAGCAGGTTGGAGCGGACATAGCCCCGGCTGGGCAGGCGTTCGACCACCGCGCCCAGGCCGGCGCGCGGCAGGGATCCCTCCGTGTTGCCCCGGCCCAGGGTGTCGGGCGTCAGGTCGGGCGGCGTCACATGGGCCAGATCGGTGCGCGACAGATAGGACACCGCCAGTTCGCGGAAGACATAGTCGATGATCGAGGTCGACATCTTGATGACATTGTTGCCTTCCACCATGCCCGAGGGCTCGAAGCGGGTGAAGGTGAAGGCCTCGACGAACTCGTCCAGCGGCACGCCATATTGCAGGCCGATCGACACCGCGATGGCGAAGTTGTTCATCATGGCCCGGAAGGCGGCGCCTTCCTTGTGCATGTCGATGAAGATCTCGCCCAGCTTGCCGTCCTCATATTCGCCGGTGCGCAGATACACCTTGTGGCCGCCGACGATGGCCTTCTGGGTATAGCCCTTGCGGCGGTCGGGAAGCTTGCGGCGGGCGGCGGTCACCACGCGCTCGACAATGCGTTCCGCGACGATCTCGGCCCGCGCCGCGGCGGCCGGCTGCTCCGCCAGTTCGTCGGCCAGATCGCCCTCGTCGTCCAGCAGGGCGGCCTGGAGGGGCTGGCTCAGCTTCGATCCGTCGCGGTAAAGCGCGTTGGCCTTGAGGCCGAGGCGCCAGGAGGCGAGATAGGCCTGCTTGCAATCCTCGACGGTCGCCGCGTTCGCCATATTGATGGTCTTCGAGATGGCGCCCGAAATGAAGGGCTGGGATGCCGCCATCATGCGGATGTGGCTGTCCACCGACAGGAACCGCCGGCCCAGCTTGCCGCAGGGGCTGGCGCAGTCGAACACCGCCAGATGCTGCGGCTTCAGGAAGGGCGCGCCCTCCAGCGTCATGGCGCCGGCCGCGAAGGTGTTGGCCGCCTCGATCGCGGACTTCTCGAAGCCCAGGGCCGAAAGCATGTCAAAGCCGATGTCGTCCAACTGGTCGCGGGTGAATTTCAGCACGCCGGTGCAGAAATCCTCCCCCAGGGTGAATTTGTTGAAGGCGAACTTGATGTCGAAGGCATTGGCGATCGCGCTCTCCACCTTCTCCAGAACCTCGGGCGTGAAGCCCTTGGCCGCCAGGGTCTGGTGGTTGATGTGCGGCGCGCCCTTCAGCGTGCCGTGGCCGACGGCATAGCCGATGATCTCCTCGATGTCCGAGGCGGCATAGCCCAGCGTGCGCAACGCCTGCGGCACCATCCGGTTGATGATCTTGAAATAACCGCCGCCGGCCAGCTTCTTGAACTTCACCAGGGCGAAGTCCGGCTCGATGCCGGTGGTGTCGCAATCCATCACCAGGCCGATGGTGCCGGTGGGGGCGATCACCGAAACCTGGGCATTGCGGTAGCCATGCTGCTCGCCCAGCGCCAGGGCCCGGTCCCAGGCGGCGCGGGCGGCCTCCACCAGGGTGCCGTCCGGGCAGTTGGCGGCGTCGAGCGGGACGGGGAGGATCGACAGCCCCTCATAGCCCGAGGCCGCGCCATGGGCGGCGCGGCGGTGGTTGCGGATGACCCGCAGCATGGGGTCGGCGTTTTCCGCATAGCCCGGGAAGGCGCCCAGCTCCTTCGCCATCTCGGCGGAGGTGGCGTAGGACTCGCCCGTCATCAGGGCGGTGATGGCGGCGCAATAGGCGCGGCCGGCGTCGCTGTCATAGGGCAGGCCCGACGCCATCAGAAGGCCGCCGATGTTGGCGAACCCGAGGCCCAGGGTGCGGAAGCGGTAGGACAGCTCCGCAATCCGTTCCGAGGGGAACTGCGCCATCATCACCGACACTTCCAGAACCACCGTCCACAGCCGCACGGCGTGGCGGAAGCCCTCGACGTCGAAACCGCCGTCGGGCCTGCGGAAGGAAATCAGGTTGAGCGACGCCAGATTGCAGGCGGTGTCGTCCAGGAACATATATTCCGAGCAGGGGTTGGACGCGTTGATCCGTCCCGAGGCCGGGCAGGTGTGCCACTCATTGATGGTGGTGTCGAACTGAAGGCCGGGATCGGCGCAGCTCCAGGCCGCCTCGGCGATCTGCTGCCACAGCTCGCGGGCCTTGACCGTGCGCGCCACCTTGCCGTCGATGCGCCGGATCAGGTCCCAGTCGCCGTCGTCCAGCACCTTTTGCAGGAAGGCGTTGGTCACGCGGACGGAATTGTTGGAGTTCTGGCCGGAAACCGTGACATAGGCCTCGGAATCCCAGTCGGTGTTGTAGACCGGGAAATGAACCTCGGTATAGCCCTGGCGCGCGAAGGTGATGACGCGCTGGATATAATTCTCCGGGATCATGGCCTTGCGGGCCTCGACGATCGCCTTCCTCAGCGGCTTGTTGATCTTCGGATCGTAACGGTCGTCGGCGCTGGCGCCGGCACCGGCGCCTTCCCACGACCGGCAGGCCTCCATGACGCCGTTCAGCGTCCGGCTGGCTAAGCGCGCCCCGGCCACCAGGGCCGCCACCGTCTGTTCCTCGGTGACTTTCCAGGTGATGAAGTTCTCGATGTCCGGATGGTCGACGTCGACCACCACCATCTTGGCCGCCCGGCGGGGGGTGCCGCCCGACTTGATGGCGCCCGCCGCGCGGGCGCCGATCTTGAGGAAGCTCATCAGGCCGGAGGAGCGGCCGCCGCCGGACAGGCGCTCGCCGTCGCCGCGCAGGGCCGAGAAGTTGGAGCCGGTGCCGGAGCCGTATTTGAACAGCCGCGCCTCACGCACCCAGAGATCCATGATGCCGCCCTCGTTGACGAGGTCGTCGCCCACCGACTGGATGAAGCAGGCATGCGGCTGGGGATGTTCGTAGGCGCTGGTGGAGCGGGTCAGAAGGCCGCTTTTGTAATCCACATAGTGATGCCCCTGGCCGGGGCCGTCGATGCCATAGGCCCAGTGCAGCCCGGTGTTGAACCACTGCGGGCTGTTCGGCGCGCCCTGCTGCTGGCACAGCATGTAACGCATCTCGTCGAAGAAGGCGCGGGCGTCCTCCTCGGCGTCGAAATAGCCGCCCTTCCAGCCCCAGTAGGCCCAGGTTCCGGCCATGCGGTCGAACACCTGCCGGGCCGAGGTCTCGCCGCCCTTCGGGCTGGCGGGGCCGGTGCGGCGCCACAGCCATTCCGGAACGCCCTCCTCGGGCACCGGGGTCATGGCGTCGGCGGCGGGAACACCGGCGCGGCGGAAATATTTCTGGGCCAGAACGTCGCAGGCGACCTGCGACCAGCTTTCCGGCACTTCGATGTCGTCCTGGGAGAACACCACCGAGCCGTCGGGATTGCGGATTTCGCTGCGGGGTTTGCGAAAGCCGATTCCATCGTAGGCGTCGCGGCCCGCCGACGTGAAATGCCGTTCGATACGCATGAGTTGGTAACCCCCGTTTTTCCGTTATGAATCGGCCGAAAAGTCGGGCGCTGCACCTCGTCCCAAAAGGACAGGGAGCACCAGATATAGTGTGTCTTGTGCCGACGGATCCCCAGGGTATGACAAAGCCGTTGCGGCCTTCAATGAGATTTTTGGGGATTTTCACAGGCTATCCACAACATATTGTGCTTGCAAATCTGGAAAGCCAATAGGGGTGCGGCTTTCCGGCGGAGGTGTGACGCAGGCTGTGGATAAGTCGGGCGGGGAGCTGATTTCGCCTCTTGCACTCATTACATAGAGGCGCGGGCCATTGTGGCCCGCGCCTCGACGCCCCCCGGGAGCGTCCAGGCCCGGGAGCGTCCGGGCCGGTGCCGAAGCGGACGCCTCATGGGGTCTGGACGGGCGGGGAGTCATTTGCGATAGTCGCGCTACCGACTTCGCCGGATCGCGAAAAGGGAGTCATTGATGACCATTGGGACCATCCTGTTCCCCTGGGCCAGGGGCAAACTGGTCGGGACGGATGCCGAGGGCAACCGGTATTACAGCGAGCGCAAGGCCCGTCCTGGCTATCCGGCGCGCCGCTGGGTGATCTACAAGGGCGCCGTCGATTCGACGCGGGTTCCGCCCGAATGGCATGCCTGGCTGCATCATACGGTGGACGAGCCGCTTCAGCCGTCGCCGGCCAAGACCTGGATCAAGCCGCATCAGCCCAACCCGACCGGCACGGCCGCGGCCTATCTTCCGCCCGGGCACGATCTCCGGGGTGGCCGGCGCGCGCCCGCGACCGGCGACTATGAGGCATGGCGGCCCTGACGCGGGGGCCGCTTTGCCGCCACAGTGCCTTCGGGCCCCGCCGATTTTAAGGACGTCATTATCGTGAACAGTCGCAACCGGGATACGCTGATCGGCGCCGGTGTGGTGCTGCTTTTGGTGCTGCTGCTGGGCTTGTCCTACGGCGGCGCCGGCCGCGCCTCCGTGCCGGGCTATGACCTGGTGGCCAGTTTCAACCATGCGGCCGGCATCACCGCCGGCAGCGACGTCCGCCTGTCGGGCGTCAGTGTCGGCAAAGTGGTGGCGGAGCATCTGGACGACCGCTACCGGGCGGTCATCACCATGCGCCTCGCCCCCGGCGTGCCGGTCCCGGCCGACAGCGCGGCGCTGATCCAGACCGACGGCCTTCTGGGCGCGAAATATATCGCCCTGCAACCGGGCGCCGACGAAACCAATCTGAAACCGGGCGAAGCGATGCGCTACGTCCAGGACTCGATGAATCTTCAGGACCTGCTGGAACTGATCGTCGCTCAGGCCAAGGCCAGGCGGGCGGGGCAGGATCCCAAAGGAGGGACGGCGGACAAGCCGCAGTGATCCCATATGGGCAGAAATCTCATTGAAACCATCATGGGGGGCGTCGTCCTCCTGGTTGCCGTCTTCTTCCTGGTGTTCGCCTGGTCCCAGGCCGATCTGGGGGCGGTGAAGGGCTATCCCCTCCGGGCCTCGTTCCTGTCCGTCGGCGGTCTCGCCAATGGCGGGGACGTGCGCATCAACGGCATCAAGGTGGGTTCGGTCATGGACCAGACCATCGATTCCACCAGCTTCAACGCGGTGGTCCGCATGTCGATCCGTCCCGACATCCGCCTGCCGGAGGACACCACGGCGACCATCGCCAGCGACGGCCTCCTGGGCGGCAAATATGTGAAGCTGGATCCCGGCCGCAGCGCCCGGATGATCCCGGCCGACGGCACCATCACCAATACCAGGAACTACAAGTCGCTGGAGGAGATGGTGGGCGAGATCATCTTCCTCGCCACCGACGCCGGAAAGCCGGCGGGCGCCGCCGGCGGGGAGCGGGGCAAGTGACCCGCCCGGGACCCCGGTCCCCGCGCCGGGTCGCAAGCCGGATCGCGCGCCGTCTGGCGGCGGGCGGGGCGGCGCTGGCGGGCCTTGCCGCCGCCTGTCCTCCGGCCGGTGCCGCCGATCTGGTGTACGATACCGCCATTCTCCAGGGCCTGGACAAGGTCACGGGCCGGGTGATGACCATCGAAACGCCGGTGGGATCGTCCGTCCATTTCGGCACGCTGGAAATCATCGTGCGGACCTGCCGCAAACGTCCGCCGGAGGACCAGCCGGAAACCGCCGCCTTCCTCGATATCTGGGAAATCCGTACGGGCGAGGCGGCGACCAGCCTGTTCCGCGGCTGGATGTTCGCCTCCAGCCCGGCCCTGTCGGCGCTGGAGCACCCGGTCTACGACATCTGGGTGCTGGACTGTTCCGACAGCAACGCCAAAAGCCCGTCGACGTCGGTCCCCACGGTTCCGGCCCCATCGGCGCCGGCCTCCCGAACACCGGCTCCCCCGTCCGCAACTCCGGCTCCGGCTCCGGCGGTTCCGCCCTCTCCCAGATCGCCGTAAAAGGTCGCCTGCCGGCCCAGGGCGTCGGTCAGGCGGCGCAGATAATCGCGTCTCGGGATTTCGATGGTGCCGAACTGCGCCAGATGGTCGGTCACGAACTGGGTGTCCAGCAGGGTGAAGCCGCCCTTGCGCAGCCGGGCCACCAGATGGACCAGGGCCAGCTTGCTGGCGTTGGCCTCGCGGCTGAACATGCTTTCCCCGAAAAAGGCCGCCCCCAGCGCCAGCCCGTAAAGGCCGCCGACCAGGGTGTCGCCGCGCCAGACCTCGATGCTGTGGGCGCGGCCGAAATGGTGCAGTTCCACGAACAGGCGCAGGATCTCGTCATTGATCCAGGTCTCGGGCCGCTTCTCGGTGGGTTCGGCGCACAGCCGCATCACCTGTTCGAAGGCGCTGTCGGCCCGCACCACCAGATCGGTCCGCCGCAATTCCTTGCGCAGCGACCGGGGCAGATGGAAACGATCCAGCGGCAGGATGCCCCGGTCCTCGGGGTCGATCCAGAACAGGCGCTGGTCGTGGCGGTCGCGCGCCATGGGAAAAATTCCCATCGAATAGGCGCGCAGCAACTGTTCCGCGGTCAGACGTATCATCCCAATCCTGTTCTGGCCCAATTCCGTTGCCGTGCCGGTCCCGTCACGACGTCCGCGCCCATGGTTCCCGTTTTGCGCCCCCCGGTCCAGCGGCAAAGCCGAATGAACAAAGAGAGCCGCCCCGCCTTTGAAAAAAGACTCCGGCGGGGACGCCGGAGCCACAGAGAAAAAACAGTAGCACAGACCTCCGTGCCTGAGTCCTGGTCTGTGTCCTGGTTTGTACCAGTATCGGGCCTGTGTCCCATGGGGTCCCCGGGCGACGGGCGTTAGTCCCAGTGGAAACGGGCGAAGGAGGAGACCGGTTCACGCATGGTGGTGAGGCGGTTTTCCGGCGCGGACGGGTCCTCATATCCGATGGCGACGCCACAGGCGATCACCACCGACGACGGAATATCCAACTCTTCGCGGATCAGGCGATGATAGCGCGAAAAAGCCTGCTGCGGACAACTGTGCAGCCCGAAGCCGCGGGCGGCCAGCAGCACCGATTGCAGGAAGGTCCCGAGGTCGAACCAGCTTCCCACCGCCAGCGAGTCGTCCAGGCCCAGGAACAGGCCGACCGGCGCGCCGAAAAAGGTGTAGTTGCGGCCGAACTGCCGGTGCATCGCCGCCTTGTCGCCCTTGGCGATCCCCAGCAATCCATAAAGGTCGCCGCCGATTTTGCGCCGCCGCGACAGATAGGGTTCCGCCCAGGTGGCGGGGTAATATTGGTAAGGGTCGATATGCGACGCGTCGTCGGCGTCATGGGCGGCCAGGATCTTCGCGCAAAGCCTCTCCTTCGCCGCGCCGGCCACCACCCAGACCTGCCAGGGCTGGATGTTGGAGCCGCTGGGGGCGCGGCTCGCGATCTCCAGGATCCGTTCGATCACCGGCCGCTCGACGGGGGTCGGAAGAAAGGCGCGCACCGCGCGTCGCGACATCAGGGCGTCCAGCACGCCGATGCCGCTGTCGGAGGACGGGGCGCCAGCGGCGTCCGGCGGGGAAGGGGCGGTTTCGGAGGAAGGCATGGGGGGAATCCTCTTGGAGACTGTCCGGGTGATGAAAATCTTACGGATGGGGCCGTGCCACCCGTCAGACGTTAGACCACAAGCGCCGACCGTCCGCCAGGGCGGACGGCTATTCCACGGCGATCGCCTGACCGCGCTCGCCGTGCTTTTCTTATCATTCCTTCAAGCGCCGGGCGCACCCCTCCGGGGCGCCGGGCTTTCCTCCGCTCACGCTCCGGCGGGCTCAATGCCCGAACGCGGCATGTCATCAGTTGACCGTCGCAACCGGCGCGCGTTTAAGCGATTGCCGTTCCGGCCATCCGTTCCGGCCTGTCCGGCCCTGGCCGGGCGGGGGAAAACGGGGGATCTTGAGGACAGGGGCAATCCGTCCATTTTTCCGCCGGCCCGGGAACCGGCCGGGTGCCGGGGCGCGCCGGATCTCAGTGCTTCGGCGTCTCCGTCACGATTTTCGGCGGCTCGCGGTTTTCCGCCATCAGATAGCCCGGGACGGAGCCATGTTTCTTTTTCGACGTCTTGGGCTTTTTCTGTTCCCGGCTGGACCGCTTCTGACCTTTTGCCATGGTTGATCTCCATTCCTGATCCTGGCGGCAAACCGGCGCCGGTCATGTCCGGCCGGGGCCGTCCGCTGCACGAACGCGTCCGGGAAGGCGTCCAGGGGGCGTCCGCGGGGGCGTGTCTCGGTCAATAAGTTTGGGTGCCCGGGGCCGATCGGCAAGGATACTCTTGGTATGGGCGGCCCCGCGCGACCAATGGTTGCGAGGGGGGCATCCAGGGAATAAAATGACTTCCGCCGTCGCCTGTCGCATTTTTCTTTGCGCCTCTCTTCCCGTTTCTCTTTCCCGCTTTTGCCTTCCCTGTCCGGGATCCGCCGGAGGATCCCGTTCGCCCGTGTGACCCTTCACCTGTGTGACCGTTCGCCTGTGTGACCCTTCACCCGTGTGACCGTTCACCCGTGTGACCGTAGCGGCGGGCCGGTTCGAGGGGGGGGGCATCGGACGATCGG
>WASQ01000055.1 GCA_009712185.1 Telmatospirillum sp.
CCGCCCCGACCCCTCCCCGGCCCCTCCCCGGCCCCTCCCCGGGCGTGGCCGACCGGTCGGAGGCCGGGGATGGAGGGACCGCTTACCGCACCAGATTGGTCCGGGTCAATTCCATCAGCTCGTCGCCACGACCGTTCAGGATGGCCCGCATCATGTAAAGGCTGAAGCCCTTCGCATGTTCCAGCTTCACCTGCGGCGGCATCACCAGTTCCTGCTTGGCGGTCAGGACGTCCAGCATGGCGGGGCCGGGCTCGGCCAGGAAGGCGTCGATGGCCCCGGGCAGGTCGGCGGGATCGACAACCCGGCGCCCCTTGATGCCGATGGCCTCTGCCACCTTCACGAAATCCGGATCGTTCAGATCGGTGTCGTCGGACAGATAACCGCCCGCCTTCATCTCCATGGCCACAAAGCCCAGGGACCGGTTGTGGAAGATGACGATCTTGACCGGCAGGTCGAGCTGGCGAAGGGTCAGGATGTCGCCCATCAACATGGAGAATCCGCCGTCGCCGGCCAGCGCGATGACCTGTTTTCCAGGCTGCGCCGCCTGGGCGCCGATGGCCTGCGGCATGGCGTTCGCCATCGATCCGTGCGTAAAGGATCCCAACAGCCGGCGCCGACCGTTCATCGCCAGATAGCGCGCCGCCCAGACCGTCGGCGTCCCGACGTCGCAGGTGAAAATGGCGTCGTCCGCCGCCTTTTCACTGATCAGCCGGGCCAGATACTGGGGGTGGATCAATTCGCCGGAACGCCCTGGCTGCGCCAGTTCGTCGAGCCCGGCGCGGGCCTTGCGGTAATGGGCCAGGGCGCCATCCAGGAAGCTGCGGTCGGTCTGGGGCGTCAGCATCGGCAGCAACGCGCGCAAGGTGGATTTGACATCGCCCAGAAGCCCCAGCTCGATCTGGGTATGGGCGCCCAGGGCCTCGGGCCGGATGTCGATCTGGACCACGCTGGCCGACGCCGGATAAAAGGCGCGGTAGGGAAAGGCGGTGCCCAACAGGACCAGAAGATCCGCCTGTTCCATGGCGTGATAGCCTGACGAGAACCCGATCAGCCCCGTCATCCCGACGTCATAGGGATTGTCATGCTCGACGAACTCCTTGCCCCGCAGGGCATGGACGATCGGCGCCTTCAGGGTTTCCGCCAGGGCGAGGATCTCGTCATGGGCACCGGCGCAGCCGGCGCCGCAGAGCAGCGTGATGCGCCGTCCCTTGTTCATCCGTTCGGCGAGCGCCCTGAGATCGGCCTCAGAGGGGATCATCGCCGCCGGACGGGGATCGTTCCAGGCGATGCGGACACCTTCGGGCATCGGTTTCAAGGCGATATCGCCGGGCAGAACCACGACCGCGACACCTTTTTTCAGGATCGCGGTCCGCATCGCGATCTCCAGGACATGGGGCATCTGGTCGGGGTTGGAGACCAGTTCGCTATAGACGCTGCATTCGCGGAACAATTCCTGCGGATGGGTTTCCTGGAAGTAGCCGCCGCCGATCTCCGAGGACGGGATATGGGCGGCAATGGCGAGAACCGGGACATGGTTGCGCTGGCAGTCGAACAGGCCATTGATCAGATGCAGGTTTCCCGGGCCGCAGGAGCCGGCGCAGACTGCGAGGCGCCCCGTAAGATGCGCCTCCGCGCCGGCCGCGAAGGCCGCGACCTCCTCATGGCGGGTGGCCATCCAGCGGATCTGCTTCAGCCGGTGCAGGCTGTCGCTGAGACCGTTCAGGGAATCGCCGGTCACACCCCAGATTCTTTCGACCCCGGCGGCGGCCAGCGAGCGGGCGATGTAATGCGCGATAATTTCACTCATTTCGGACTATCCAGAAATACGTCAGAGATGCCCGCGGGTCCCGGGCGGGAGGCCCGTCTCCGGAGAAACCGGAGCCGGCGGGCAAGGGTGGCGTCCGTTGATGCAATGATCCTGATATCGGGACCGAAGTCCCGCCTGTCCACCCCATCCGGCGGAAATCGGACAGGTCCGGCGCCATCGCCATCCGCGCGGGGAACGGCACCCGCCGGAGGACGACGGTTATTTTCCGGCTCCGTCCACGCTTCCGGGCGAACGCCGCCTGGGTTATGGTGGCGCCCGCTCCGGCCGCCGGGACCGGAAGCGCGATTGTCCGCGTCACGCGGCCGCAAGGAGAGCGACGGGGTCCATGCTGGTGCTGGGTGTGTCCGATCGGGCGAATGCCGCCGCGGTTCTGGTTTCGCCGGATGGCGCCCTGCGCGGATTGCAGGAGGAACGCCCCCTGCGCCGCAAGAATGCCGGGGGCCCGCCGATCCGGTCCATCGGATGGCTGCTGGCCGACAACGGGCTGACCCCCGCCGACATCGACGAACTGGCCCTGGTCGATCGGATGCCGGACCCGGGCGCGTTGTCGCTGGCACAGCGCTTCCGCAGGGGAGACGACTGGCGCGACCGTTTTCGGGACAAAGCCGGAGAGTTCGCCAAAGCGCTGTTCCCCGCCGCGCGAAGCTTGGCGCGGCAGCGGCTGGAGCCTTATCTGGCGCTGGGTTTTGCCGCCGGCCGCATCCGGACCTACGATCACCACGACTGCCATGCGGCCACCGCCTACCATGGCTGGGGCCGCTATGACCGGCCCATCCTGGTCGTCACCTGCGACGGCGACGGCGACGGGCTGTGCGCCACCGTCAGTGTCGGTCGCGACGGTCGCCTGGAACGGATCGCCGCGATCGACGCCAGCCAGTCCCTGGGACATCTCTTTTCGCTGGTGACGTTCCTCACCGGGATGACGCCCAACGAGCATGAATACAAACTGATGGGCATGGCCCCCTACGCCCAGCCCGGCGCCGCGGCCCGCATCCGCGACCGCCTTCTGGGCCTGTTCGACTGGGACGGATCCGGGCGGCCGCTGTGGCGACGGCGTCCCGGCGTTCCTCCGGTCCCCGCCATGCGGCGAACCGTCGAACGCCTGTTCGCCGAGGAACGGTTCGACGCCGTGATGGGCGGCACCCAGCTTTTCATGGAGGCCATGCTGTGCGAATGGATCCGCCGCGCCATCCGCCTGACGGGAATCCGTGAGGTGGCCGCCGCCGGCGGGGTTTTCATGAACGTCAAGGCCAACAAGGCGGTCATGGAGATGGAGGAGGTCGCGGACCTGTTCGTCTTCCCGTCCTGCGGTGACGAGACCGGCGCGCTGGGCGCCCTCTATCTGGCGCGGGCGGCCGGGGCCGGTGTCGCCGGCGTCCCGCCGCTGTCCACCTTCTATCTGGGACCGGACTGGGACGACGACGGGATCGAGGAAATCCTGGCGCCGCTGGTCGCCGAAAGCCGGATCACGGTGGAACGCCCCCAGGATCTCAACCGGGCCATCGTCGACTGTCTGTTGCAGGGCGAAGTGGTCGGCCGCTTCGCCGGCCGGGAGGAATTCGGCGCCCGCTCTCTCGGCAACCGGGCCCTGCTGGCGGATCCCCGCGATCCGGCGGTCATCCCGGTGATCAATGCCATGATCAAGAACCGCGATTTCTGGATGCCCTTCGCCTGTTCGGTCCAGGAGGAACATGCAAAACGATATCTGATCAATCCCAAATCCCTGCCGGCGCCCTACATGATCCTGTCCTTCGACACGACCCGGGATGGCCAAAGCGACCTCAGGGCCGGGATCCACCCCTATGACCACAGTTGCCGGCCCCAGGTCGTGAGGCGGCAGGACAATCCCCCCTTTTGGGCCCTGATCGAGGCCTTCCGTCGCGAGACCGGCGTCGCCGGCCTGTTGAACACCTCGCTCAACCTCCATGGCCTGCCGCTGGCCCACCGGCCGGCGGACGCGCTGGAGGTGATGTTCCATTCGGGCCTGCGCCGCCTCGCCATCGGCCCCTTCCTGGTGCGGAAAGTCGCGCCCTGACCCCGTTCCGCGCGGATCGGTGCCGATCAGCGCAAGCCCTCAGGATGTCCTGAGCCCGGTTTCTCCGAAATCCTTGGCTTCACGCCAGTGATAGCGCGGGACAGGATCCGTGCCGGACATGCCCTACCCTATGCCGTTTTCCTGGATTTTGTAGAGCAGCGACCGGCGGCTGATCTGAAGATCCTGCGCGGTCTTCACGCGATTGCCGCCATTGCGGGCCAGCGCCTCCTGAATGACCTGCGCCTCATACTGGCGCACGAGATCGCGCAAGGGACGGCCATCGGCCGTGCCGCCGGGGGCGGCCCCGGTGAAGTCGGGGGACTCCGGCCCGTCCGGTTCGACGTCCAGCCTGAGGATCTGTTCAGGAAGATCCTCGGGGAAGATTTCACGCCCGGTGCTCATCACCACCGCGCGTTCGACGGCATTGGCGAGTTCGCGGACATTTCCGGGCCATGTGTGGCGCAGCAGGCAATCCATCGCCGCATCGCTGAACCCCGTGATTTCGATGCCATTCTCGGCTGCGAATTTCTGCAGGAAATATCCGGCCAGCAATCGCACGTCCTCCGGCCGGTCGCGCAAGGGAATGGTCTTCAGCGACACCACATTCAGCCGGAAATAGAGGTCCTGGCGAAACCCGCCCTGGCGCACCAGTTCCGCCAGATTCCGGTTGGTGGCGGCGATCACGCGGACATCGACATGGATGGGCTCTGATCCCCCCACGCGCTCGATTTCACGCTCCTGCAGGACCCGCAGCAGCTTCACCTGCAGGCTGGGGGAAATATCGCCGATCTCGTCAAGGAACAATGTTCCGCCGTCGGCCTGTTCGAACCGTCCGCGGCGCCGCGCCAGGGCACCGGTGAAGGCGCCCTTCTCATGGCCGAAGAACTCGCTTTCCAGGAGGCCATCGGGGACGGCGGCGCAATTCACCTTGACGAAAGGCCGGTCGCGCCGCGCGCTGTTGAAGTGGGTCGCCGTCGCCACCAGTTCCTTGCCGGTACCGCTTTCCCCGCTGATCAGAACCGTCGCATTGCTTTTCGCCACCTTGGTGATGGTCTGGCAAAGTTCGATCATTTTCGGGCTGGCGGTCAGAATCCGGTCCAGACGAAAGCTTTCGGACAATTCACGGTGCAGGACGGAGATGTCCTCGCGCATCCGGCGCAGTTCCAGCGCGCGCTTGACCAGCAGCAGCATCTCGGCGATGTCGAACGGCTTGATGATGTAGTCGAAGGCGCCGTCCTTGATGGCCTGCACCGCCGTCTCCACCTCGGCGAAGGCGGTCATCAGGATCACCGAGGCCGAGCGGTCATGGTTGAGGATCGCCGACATCGCCTTCAGCCCCGACATCCTGGGCATGCGGATGTCCATCACCACCACATCCGGACGCTCGACCCGGAACATGTCCACCGCCTCCTGGCCGTTCTCGGCCGTCACGACCGCCATCCCCTGCTTGGTCAGCACGGCGGACAGGAACTGCCGGATGCCGTCGTCGTCGTCCACCACCAGGATCGTCGGCATATCCTGTGTCATGGCTCGTCCTCCGAAAGCTGATGGACAACCGGAAGGATCACGGTGATGCAGGTCCCCTGCCCGACCTCGCTCTTGATATCGATCCGGCCATGATGAGCGTCGACGATCCGCCGGACCATGGCGAGTCCCAGGCCGGTTCCGGTCGGCTTCGTGGAAAAGAACGGGTCGAACACTTTTTCCAGATTCTCCGTCGCAATCCCGATGCCATCGTCGATCACCGCGATGAAAACCTCATCGGGCGGAAGCCGGCCGGTGCGGATCGTGACCTGTCCGCCGTCGGGAGCGGCCTGAATGGCGTTCAGGACCAGATTGAGAACCACCTGCTTCAGCGACTCCCCGTCCGCCTCGATCACCGGCGCCTCTGGCGACAGGTCGAGAACAATCTCGGTTGTCCCCTTCTTGCCCGCCAGCATCGTCACCTCCTGGATCAGGCCGTTCAGGCGGACGGATCCCACGCAGGGCGGACGGTGGCGGGAGAATTCCAGAAGGTCGGTGATGATGCGGTTCAGGCTGTCGACCTGACGGATGATCAGGGGGGCGAACTGTTTCCACTCGTTGATGTCGTCGCTGGTTTCCAGATGCTGCATGAAGCCGCGGATGGAGGTCAGCGGATTGCGGATCTCATGGGCGATCCCGGCCATCAGTTCGCCCAGCGCCGCCAGCCGGTCAGCCCGCATGATCTGGGTTTGCAGATGGTATTTCTCACTCAGATCCTTGATCACCACAACCGCGCCGATAACGGCGCCGGATCCGTCGCGCAGGACGGAACTGGTGGCGCTGACATGCTGGGTGCGGGTCGGCAGGGGATGGGCCAGATCCACCGCGATATGCTGGTCCCCCGTGCGCAGCGTGTCGAGAAGCACGCTGGTGACCTTGGCCCCCGGGCGAAAGAGCGATTCATAGGGACGGCCGATGACCGTCTGTGCGGGTCCGCTCATCATCTGCTGGCCGGCGGTATTGATGGCGGTCACGAAACCGCCCTGGTCGACCGCGATGATGCCGTCGGCGATGCTGTCGAAGATGTTCTCATTCAAGGTCCGGGCGTCCGCCAGGGCCTTGGCCATGGCGTTGATGGCCGCGACGATCTCGCCGAACTCACCCGGCAGAGGGGTAATCCGGCCGGAAAGGTCGTGACTGAGCCGGGCCAGACCGTCCTTGATCGCCGTGACATCGCAGGAAATCCGGCGCGACATCAGATGGACCAGACTGACCCCCAGGATCACGCCGGCGAAAATCACGCCCAGGATCGCGTGATCCATCACGCTGATCTGCCGCTCGATATCGTCGGACAGTTCATTGGCCCAGATATAGCCGATCACCTGCCCGTTCCGGGTGATGGGCCACATGGCGTTCATGATGCGGCCGCGCACCTGCAGACCGCTTTCGACGATGGGAATTCCGGTGGCAAGAACCCGGCGCCCCGGATGGTCGGGCGCGATCGACACCCCGACCTTATCGGCATAGTCGCGGCTGGGACCATAGGTGACGATGGCGTCAAGATTGCGGTGATAATAGCCGACGCCGACCCCCGGATTGGCATCGGCGACACGATCGGTGATCACCTTGAGGCGGGTATTCAGATAGGCGATCCTGGCTTCTCTGTCATTCGGGTCGCCCTTGTAGCCGGCCAGAAGGCTGTCGAAGTCCTGATCGAGCGCCGCATCGAGAATGCGGGTCAGGCCGAACAGTTTGGCCTGTTTCTCCTCATTGAGGGCGATCCGCCCCCGGAGTTCGAGAACATAGCCGGCGGCGATGATCGGCACCGCCACCACAACGAAGGTCAGCAGTACCAGCTTCGCCCGCAGCGATCCGGGAACCAGCCGTGCGATCATGACGGGTCCCCGGGGACTGCGGCCCGCCGCCCGCCGGTGGCGGGGCGGACAGGCGGACCCGGCGCCCGGGATCGGAAAAACAGACGCATCGGCGATCCGTCAGATCGTGGCCTGAATGGCGGTCAGGGCGATGGTGTAGACGATGTCGTCGACCAGGGCGCCGCGCGACAGGTCGTTGACCGGCTTGCGGAGGCCCTGAAGCATCGGGCCGATGCTGACCAGATTGGCGGACCGCTGCACCGCCTTGTAGGTGGTGTTGCCGGTGTTGAGGTCGGGGAACACGAAGACATTGGCACGGCCGGCCACCGGGCTGTCCGGCGCCTTCTGTCGTCCGACCGAGGCCACCGAGGCCGCGTCATACTGCATCGGCCCGTCGATCACCAGTCCGGGAGCGCGTTCCCTGGCGAGACGGGTCGCCTCGCGCACCTTCTCGACATCGTCGCCGGTGCCCGACGTGCCCGTCGAATAGGAAATCATCGCGCCCCGGGGATCGACGCCGAAGGCCGTGGCTGATTGCGCCGACTGAATGGCGATATCGGCCAGTTGCTCGGCGGTCGGGTTGGGATTGATGGCGCAGTCGCCATAGACCAGCACCTGATCGGGCATCAGCATGAAGAATACCGAGGACACGATGCTCTGGCCGGGCGCCGTCTTGATGAGCTGCAAGGCCGGACGCACCGTGCTGGCGGTGGTGTGAACCGCGCCCGACACCAGACCGTCGACGTCGCCTTCGGCCAGCATCATGGTGCCCAGCATGACAGTGTCCTCAAGCTGGTCCGCCGCCTGCTGCGGGGTCAGTCCTTTGGACTTGCGCAGCTCCACCAGCGGTGCGACATACCGGTCCCGCGTCGCCCGGGCATCGACGATTTCGATCCCCCCGGGCAGGGTCAGTCCCTGATTCGTCGCGGTCTCGCGGATCCTGTCGGGATCGCCCAGCAGCACGCAGCGGGCGATGCCCTTCTGGTGGCAGATGACCGCGGCCTGAAGGGTCCGAGGCTCGTCGCCCTCGGGCAGCACGATCCGCTTGTTCGCCTCGCGCGAGGCCTGGACCAGACGATGCCGGAAGGCGGGCGGCGTCAGGCGAACTTCCGCCGGCTGGCCGATCGAGGCCTTCAAGATCCCGACATCCGTCTTTTCGGAGACAAGCTGGATCGCCTGTTCCATGCGTTCGGGATCGCGGATGGTGACATGCCGGTTGAGCCCCGCCAGCAGGATCGAGGTCCCGTAGGTGTCCTCGGTCGAACTGAGAATGGGCAGGCCGGAAAGCTGGGAGGCGGAAATCAACTGGGAGATGGAGGGCGCCGGCTGGCGGCCGCAGGTCAGCAGCAGCCCGGCCAGAGGAATTCCCCGCAGATAGGCGAGCGCCGTCGCCAGAATGATATCGCCCCGATCGCCGGAGGTGACCAGCAGGGTTCCCGGACGCAGCCAGTCGATGGCGTTCTCGACGGCGCTTCCGGCCACCGCGATCTCCTGGACCCGGGCCTTCTCGATATCCCCGGCCCGCTCCACGGTCAACCCGAGGCTGTCGACGACATCAAGCAACCGCGGGGCGTCCAGGCGGGTCTCGAAAGGGATTCCGGCCAGGATCGGGGTCGTCGGGCGGATGCGGCGCAGATCCTGGAGCAGCGCGGCTCCGGCGTCGCCGGTCGGCAGTTTGTTGAGGACGACGCCGGCCAGCGCCCGGTCGCTCCCCCCCGCGAAACCGAGAGCCGCCCGCTCGATATCCTCGGCCAGATGGGCGGCCGACCGCGACGACGCGTCCAGGACAAGGATCGGCACCACCGACAGGCAGGACAGCATCTCGACGTTCAACTGTTGAGCAAGCGGCGTCTCATCATCGATGGCGAGCCCCTGGATGATGACCGCGTCGTGACCGACGGCGGCCGTTTCGACCAGCGGCACGACCTCTTCCATCAGAGAGGAGAGCTGGCCCGCGCGCACCATTTCCTCGGCCCGGGTGCTGGAGATCGGATCGGGCACCTCGATATGGCAGAGTGTCCGCGCGAAATGGCAGGACATATCACTCTTTTCCCCCTTCGCCAGATAGGGGGAGATGGGCTTGACGAAACCGGCGCTGATTCCTTCGCGCTGCAACGCCCGGACGAGGCCCAGCGAAACCGACCGCAAACCGACGTCATGGGACGCCGGGACCAGGAAGAACCCGCGGGCTCTGCCGCTTTCAGTCATTTTTCCCATCCATTTTTCCCGGCGTCCGGACAGCGGACAGGCCGGCTTCGACAACACCGGATCCAGGATGACGTGGACCCGGAACGGCAAGGACATGGCACGAAAAAACGGGGGCGGAAGGCGGTCGATGCCGTCCGCCCCCATCCGTCCGGACACAAGGGGGACCCCCGGGTGATCACCCGGGGGTCCGCGCGTCCAAACAGGTCCTGATCAGAGCCGCTCGACGCACATGGCGACGCCCATGCCGCCACCGATGCAAAGGGTCGCCAGACCCTTCTTGCCCTTGCGACGGCGCAGCTCATGCAGAAGGGTCACGAGGATGCGCGCGCCCGAAGCGCCGATCGGATGGCCGAGAGCGATCGCTCCGCCGTTCACATTGACCTTGGAAAGGTCCCAGGCCATGTCCCGGTTCACCGCGCAGGCCTGTGCGGCGAAAGCCTCGTTGGCCTCGATCAGGTCAAGGTCATCGATGGTCCAGCCGGCCTTCTTGAGGGCAAGACGGCTGGAGGGGATCGGACCGGTTCCCATGATCTGGGGATCGACACCGGCGGTCGCCCAGGAGACGATGCGGGCCAGCGGTTCGATCCCATGCCGGGCGGCGTTCTCCTCCGTCATCAGCACCAGCGCCGCGGCGCCGTCGTTGATGCCCGACGCATTGCCGGCCGTGACCGTGCCGTCCTTGGCGAACGCCGGACGCAGCTTGGCGAGGGTTTCGACGGTGGTGCCATGCTTCGGATGCTCGTCGGCCGACACGATGGTGTCGCCCTTCTTGCCCTGGATGGTCACCGGAACGATCTCGTCATTGAAACGCCCGGCCTTCTGGGCGGCCTCGGCCTTCTGCTGCGACGACGCGGCGAAGGCGTCCTGGTCCTCGCGGGTCAGACCCCACTTCTTCGCCACATTCTCCGCGGTGACGCCCATGTGGTAGTTGTTGAAGGCATCCCACAGACCGTCCTTGATCATGGTGTCGATCATTTCGATCGGCCCCATCTTGGTCGGGGTGCGCAGAACCTGGGCATGGACCGACTGGCTCATGCTTTCCTGACCGCCGGCAATGATGATATCGGCATCGCCCATGCCGATGGCCTGATAGCCGAGAGCCACCGACCGCAGCCCCGATCCACAGACCTGATTGATCCCGAACGCGGTGCTGGAGATCGGGAGACCCGCGTTGAGGGCGGCCTGGCGGGCGGGATTTTGTCCCTGCGCACCCGTCAGAACCTGCCCGAAGATGACCTCGTTCACCTCCTGCGGGTCGATCTTGGCGCGCTGGCACGCCTCGCGGATGACGAGCGCGCCCAGCGCATGGGCGGACAGTGACCCCAGCCCGCCCCCAAAGGTGCCGATGGGCGTCCGTACGGCTTCCGCAATAACGATTGACGACATAATCCTGGTCTCCGTTCCTCTATTCCAATGTTAATCCCGACAGATGCCGTTACGCCGCCAGGGGCATGACCGGAACCTGATCGGGGACGATCAGCCGCGCTTCCGTCTTGGCCTTCACCTCTTCGACCGTGACGCCGGGCGCGACCTCCTTCAATAGCAGCCCTTCGGGGGTGGTCTGCAAGACCGCCAGTTCCGTGACGATCAGATCGACGCTCCGCACCGAAGTCAGCGGCAAGGTACAGCGTTTCAGGATCTTTGGCTCGCCTTTCGCCGTATGGGTCATCGCGACGATCACCCGACGGGCCCCGGAGACCAGATCCATGGCGCCACCCATGCCGGGAACCAGTTTGCCTGGAACCATCCAGTTCGCCAAATGCCCAGATTCATCGACCTGCAGGCCACCCAGAACCGTAACATCCAGATGTCCTCCCCGGATCAACCCGAAGGACATAGCCGAATCGAAGGCGTAGGCGCCTGGAATGGCGCCGATCGGGGAGCCGCCGGCGTCGGTCAGGTCCGCCGACGGGGCCATTCCCCTGGGCAGGGCCTGCATACCGATAATACCATTCTCGGACTGGAATGACACATCGATGCCGCCAGGAAGATACTGGGCCACCAGGGTCGGCAGGCCGATCCCGAGGTTCACCAGGTTGCCATCCTCGAGCTCGAGGGCGACGCGCTTCGCAATGAGGGTCTTGTCATCCATGGCACGTCTCCTTAAGCCACCAGACTATCGATAACGACATGGGGTGTGACCACCATGTCCGGGGAGATCGCGCCCAGGGGAACGATTTCCTCGGCCTCGGCGATCACCTTGCCGGCGGCCATGGCCATCAGCGGGTTGAAGTTGCGCGCGGTGTAGGCATACTCGAGATTGCCGCGGTAGTCCGCCCGCTTGGCGTTGATCAGGGCGAAGTCCGCCTTGATCGGCAGTTCGACGAGATAGGTCCTGCCGTCGATCTCGATCGTCCGCTTGCCCTCTTCCACCACGGTGCCGACGCCGGTGGGCGTCACCACGGCCCCCAGGCCGAAGCCGGCGGCGCGGATCCGCTCCGCCAGCGTGCCCTGGGGCACCAGTTCCACCTCGATCTCGCCCGCGATCATCTGGGCCTGGGTCTCGGGGTTGGTGCCGATATGGCTGGCGATCACCTTCCTCACCAGCCTGGCCGTGATCAGCTTGCCGATCCCGACATTGGGGCGGGCGGTATCATTGACGATGATGGTCAGATCGGACTTTCCCTGACGCACCAGTTCGTCGATCAGCCTGTGCGGCGTTCCGCAGGCCATGAATCCACCGATCATCACGGACGACCCGGGCGAAATCGCCTCGATAGCCGATTGTAGGGTTGTCATCTTGGTCATTTACCCTCTCCGGAGAGCTTCTGGTTGAAGAAAACCGTGTTCAGAAAATCATTGCGGCGCCGAAGATCAGGCCCGAGAACAGCAGGGCCGTGACGCAGTAGCCCATGATGTCGCGGACCCCGAGACCGGCGATCGCGAGAGCGGGCAGTGCCCAGAACGGCTGCGCCATGTTCATCCATGCCTCGCCATAGGCGATGGCCATGGCCGCCTTGCCGAGATCGACGCCGAGAGCCTTGGCGGCCGGGATCACGAATGGTCCCTGAACCACCCAGTGGCCACCACCCGAGGGCACCGCGAAATTGATGAGGCCAGAGCTCAGGAACGCCAGGAAGGGGAAGGTGTCCTTGGTCGCGACCTCGACGAAGGCGTTGGTGATCAGGCCGCCCAGGCCCGACTGCTCCATCATCATCTGGATGCCGGCGTAGAACGGGAACTGGATCAGGATGCCGGCGGTTCCCTTGGCGGCCGCGCCGATCGCGCGGGCGTAGGCCATCGGCGTCTTGTGTAGCGCCATGCCGGCGGCCAGGAAGGCAAGATTGACGGTATCGACATCGACCACCACGCCGCGGGTGGCGAAGCGGACGCCCAGGTAGAAGAAAGCGACACCCGACACGACCAGTGCCAGGATGCGGCTTTCCTCAAGCCGCTCCGCCAGCGTCGCATTCGGCCCCAGTTTGCGCGGGCCGGCGGAGGTATCCTCGGCCAGCAGCTTGGGATCGACCGCGACGACGTCGCTTTCCTTCGGCATCATCAGGCGCGCCAGGAACGGCAATGTGACGATCAGCGCCAGGGTGACGGCGATATTGTAGCCCGAGAACAGCGTGTGGGAGACCGGGATAATTCCGCCCGTCAACCCTTCGATCGGATTGCCCTTGGTCGCGGCCACCAGCGGAATCGAACCCGACAGGCCGCCGTGCCAGGTCAGAAAGCCCATATAGGCGGAGGCGATCAGAAGCCGGTAATCGCATTTCGGCTGCCGGCGGGCCACCTCGCGGGCGAACATGGCGCCGACGACGAGGCCGAAACCCCAATTGATGGCGCAGGCAATCGCCGACATCAGCGACACCAGCATCACACCCTGCCCTGGCGATTTGGCGACCGAGGCAAGGCCGGCCATTCCGGACCGGACCGGACCGGAACTGGCGAGCGCATGTCCGGTGACCAGGACAAGGGCCATCTGCATCGAGAATTTCAGCAGATTCCAGAAGCCGTCGCCCCACATGACGATCATGTCCACCGGGCCCTTAGGCGTCAGTGCGATGCCGAGGACGAAAGTAATGATCGTCAATATCACTGCGAATATCAGGGGATCAGGCAAGAACCTGTGCATGATTCCCGTGAAAAAACGCGATATGGCATTAATCAACTTTCCCTCCCGATAGTCATAAACGGCGCAGTCCCCACGACATACGTCATATATGCCATCGAGCAAGAGTCATGCCATGCACCCTGGGAACACCAGACAAATGGCATAACCATAAAGAAATTAACGATTTTTCAGGATGGATTTAGCGATTGAAAAGCGGCTGCGGCAGCCTTGGCAAAGGAATGGCAGCGCAAAGAATTGCGTCCTGCGCAATTCTTTGCGCACCCTGCGAAAGACCGCAGCCGGACGGCAACGCGGGGGCACCAGCCCTTGTCCGGCGGGCCGTGACGATTTTTGCGCAGCGGCTGCCGGCACCGGAAAATGACGGGGAGACGACGGATTCCATTGGCGAAACGCCGTTCGGACAGGCAGTCTCGCCGGCCGGGATGAAATGTGGCGGCCCGCTGTTCCCCCATCCCGCGCAATGGCATACTCAGGCTGACGACACAGGATTGAAGATGGACGAGACCATGACCGAAGCGGCCAAAGGCCTGCCCGCCGAGTTGCTGCGCCTCCGGGCCAGCATCAATAATATCGACGCGGCCGTGATTTATATGCTGTCGGAGAGGTTCAAGATCACAAAGGAGGTCGGCCGCCTCAAGGCCGCCCACGCCCTTCCGCCGGCCGATCTCGAGCGCGAGAAGGAACAGATCGCCCGCTTGCGGCGCCTTGCCGCCGAGGCGGAGCTGGATCCCGACTTCGCCGAGAAATTCCTGGCCTTCGTCATCAAGGAAGTGATCCACCACCACATCAACGCCGCATCGACAACCCGGTGAACGTCACGCGCGAGGCGGATGGGCGGAAGCAACGGACCTTACGACACCATCCGTAATAACAAATAATTTTTGTATAACAAGACGCTATTACAACAGGATTACGTCGCATCCATTGATAATTCTATTGCGATTATCACTTGATTGTGTAAATCGCATTAGTTGTGGAGGCGGCGATGACGGACCCTGCCATTGCGCCGGTGTCACCCTCCGGGGCGGATGGAAAGGCACGCTCCCTGTCCGCGGCGTTCTTCCAGATGGCGGCAAGGCGGGATCTTGCCCCGGCAGGGAAGGTGCTGATTAACGGCCGGACCAAGGAGGGTCTTCCCCGCGGCTTTTTCGGCTATGACTATCGGCAGCTCCAGGTCGATCCCGATTGGAAGCCTGACGAAAGCCAGGCTTTCCCGGTCGTCATGACCAGAGGACCATGCCTGATTTTCTGGTCAACCCTGATGCATACGTCGCTTCCGAACGTCACGCGAAAGGATTACCGGATGGGTTTCGCCGCCCGTTATGTGCCGTCCAGCGTCCGGATCTATCCCGACACGGATCATGTCGAAGAATATGGCGGCCGCATTCCCCTGACGCGTTACAGCGCGGTGCTGGTATCGGGCGATGACCGCCACGGACTCAACCGCATCTCCGGAACCAATCTGCTGGGTGAGCCTTTCGCCCGGCGGTGAGGTCTCGCGATGACCGCCAAAAGCCGGGGCGGGGCCAGGACCAACGGGCGCCCCGGGACGTCACTCGATGGCCGGGACATTCCGGCCGTCTTTCCGGGAGGACTTATGTCACAGACCCAGATCTATCTTTTGGATACTTACCGGGGCGAGATCACCACCCGGATCCTGTCATCGGGCAAGGAGGGGGCCAGGCCGTGGATCGCCCTTGAAGACAATATCTTCCATCCCCAGGGCGGCGGCCAGCCTTCCGACCGGGGCTGGATCGGAACCATTCCCGTTGTTGCGCAACGCCTTCCCACGATCGCGGATCTGGTCCTGGTCACGGCGGCCGACGATACCGCCCAGACGGCTCTGGCACATCTGACGGAGGGCACCACCGTCACGGCAACCATCGACCTGCCTCAAAGGCTTGCAAATGCGGCGCTCCATACCGCGGGCCATCTGATCAATGCGACGGCCGGACGACGGGGCCTGACCTATGCCGGCTGCAACCATTTCCCCGGACAGGCCCGTGTCGAGTTCCAGCCCTCCGGTCCCGTCGATTCCGCCGCGATCCAGCGGGATATCGAATCCGCGATCCGGGATTTGATCGCGGACGACCGGCCCGTGCATGCATCGGCCTCCGGCGACGGTCCCCGGACGCTGGTCATCGACGGGCTTTGCGAGGACTCCTGCGCGGGCACCCATGTGGCGCGTCTCGGGTTGCTTTCCGATTTCCAGATCCGGTCCGTGAAAGTGAAGGGCGACCGGGTCCGGGTGGGATATGACGTCGCCCACGCCGGACTGGTCGCCTGACATGAATGATCGCGCACCCGACGCCACCATTGCCGCGCCCACAGTCGTCATGAACGGCTCCCGGTCCCCAGGCAATCGCGCGCCGCTTGCCGACGCGGGGCTGATGCTGGTCTCGATCGTGTGGGGATCGAGCTATGCCGCGATGCAGGTCATTGGCCGTTATCTGACCGTGTCCGAGTTCCTGGCTCTGCGCTTCCTGTTCGCCATCGCGATACTGGCCGCCGTCTATCACCACGCCATTGCCTCCATCACGCGCCGCGAGGCTGCTCTCGGACTTGTTTTCGGAACTCTGCTGTTCTCGATTCTGGCGCTTGAGACCCTGGGCGTCCGCTATACATCGGCAACCAATGCCGGTTTCCTGATCACCGTTTCCGTGGTCGTGGTTCCGGTCTTCGAACGGGTGATCGGACGCATCAGGCACGGCGCGGCGGTTTACGGCTGCGTCCTGATCGCGTTCGCGGGATGCGTCCTGCTCGGCCTGCCGGACGGGGCCCATCTTACGCTGGCGACCGGCGACATCATCATTCTGGGCGCAGCAATGATCCGGGGGTTCCAGATCTTCCTGTTCGGCCACAGCACCAGCGGCCGCCATCTGTCCGTCGTCAACATCACCCTTGTCGAATTGGCCCTGGTTGCCGTTCTGGGAACGATCGGCGCCGCAGCGGGGGGCTTCCCCGCCCTGGCGCGACCCGGAGATATTCCAGGCGAAGTCTGGCTGCTCACCGCCTATCTTGGCGTGCTGGGAACCGCCTACGCGTTTCTGGTGCAACTTTACGCCGCACGCTTGACCAGCCCGACAAGGGTCGCGCTGATCCTGTCGACAGAACCGGCCTTCGCCGCCCTTTTCGGCTGGGCCGCCATGGACAACAGGATCACGCCGTCCCAGGCGCTGGGCGGTTTGCTGATCTTCCTCGCCGCCATCGTCGGACGGACGCTGGAGGCCAGACGGGAGACTGCCGATGGCTGACCCAGTCCCCGTCAATCTTCTCGTCATCCCTTATGCCGGGGGATCGGCCGCGCATATGACGCCGCTGTTGCGGTCTCTCCCCTCCTGGGTGCGTGCGCGCGCCGTTGAGCTTCCCGGGCGGGGACGACGCTGGAGGGACACGCCGGTCGACACGCTGGAGGCCGCCGTCCGGGATCTGATCGCAGCCATTCCGTTCGACGGATCTTTCGCGGTCTTCGGTCACAGCCTCGGCGCCTATCTGGCGCTGGCCCTGATGGCGCGGATGGAAGACCATGGCGACCATCGCGGAACCGTCCTGTTCGCGGCGGCCAATGTGGCACCGGGCCGTCGTCGGCGCTTTCTCGAACGACCGGCGGCCACGCTGTCCGAAGACCAGATTCTCGAACTGGCAGCCCGGTTCGGACCGGTGCCGGACGCCGTGATCACGGACCCGGACCTGCGCGAGGGATTGATCCGGATCCTGAGATCCGACTTCGCCTTGTCGGATTCCTTCCTGCGTCAGTGGAACGGCCGGCGAATCAGCGCCCCCATCGTGGCCTTGGCGGGTACGGATGAGCCCTTTACCGCCGAGGACGTGACACAATGGGGACGATCGACAGAGACCGACTTCCGCGAGGACCGGATCCGCGGCGGGCATTTCTTTCCAGTCGAAACGCCGACGGAAACCGCGACCATGATCGTCAGGCATCTGGCACGGCTGGCGCGGGATGGGCTCTGGTGTCCCGCCCCACCATCCGGAAATCCCATGTCCCCGGTCCGGGACAGTGCCCGCGGGGACCCGTTTTCCTGACCGCCGTCCCGGGAATCATCCCCCCTTCTCTCTTATCGCACGGATCGCAACCGGCGATGAGGAAGACGGATCGCCCGCTGACTGGCCCGCCCCGCGATCGGACGGCGGGAAAAAATCTTGCCCGCCAGAAAACAACCATTAATAGTTTTATTCCATTAAACATAATTTTTAAGGGTGGTCTCCATGTCCGAGCGCCAGTCCGTCTCCGACCTCGACGCCTTCTGGATGCCGTTTACCGCCAACCGGGACTTCAAGAGCGCCCCGCGGTTGTTAACCCGCGCGGCCGGACTCTACTATTTCAGCGACGACGGCCGCCGGATCCTGGACGGCACATCCGGGCTCTGGTGCGTCAATGCCGGCCATTGCCGTGAACCGATCGTCCGGGCTGTTCAGGCCAAGGTCGCCGAGTTGGATTTCGCTCCCACCTTCCAGATGGGTCATCCCGACGCCTTTCTTCTGGCATCCCGTCTCGCCGCCCTGATGCCCGGCGACCTCAACCATGTCTTCTTCACCAATTCCGGCTCGGAAGCCGTGGACACGGCCTTGAAGATCGCCCTCGCCTACCACCGCCAAAGGGGGGAAGGCCAGCGCGTCCGGCTGATCGGTCGGGAGCGCGGCTACCATGGCGTGGGATTCGGCGGCCTCTCGGTCGGCGGCATCGCCGGAAACCGAAAGGCGTTCGGTCCGCTGCTGCCCGGCGTCGACCATCTCCGGCACACGCATGTTCCCGAACGGAACGCCTTCTCGCGCGGACAGCCGGACTGGGGCGCCCATCTCGCCGACGACCTGGAACGGTTGGTGACGCTGCATGACGCCTCGACCATCGCCGCCGTCATTGTCGAGCCGCTGGCCGGGTCGGCCGGTGTGCTGGTGCCGCCAAAAGGCTATCTGGAACGCCTCAGGGAGATCTGCGACAAATATGGCATCCTTCTGATCTTCGATGAGGTGATCTGCGGCTTCGGACGCCTCGGCGCACCCTTCGCCGCCAGTTGTTTCGGGATCATTCCGGACATTGTCACCACCGCGAAAGGACTGACGAACGGCACCATCCCGATGGGAGCCGTGTTCGTCAGGGACGCCCTCTACGACGCCTTTATGACCGGCCCCGGCGAGGCGATCGAGTTCGCGCACGGCTATACCTACTCCGGACATCCGGTTGCCACGGCAGCGGCGCTGGCGGCACTCGACCTCTATCTGGAAGAGGACCTGCTGACCCGGGGGGCGTCTTTGGCCGCGTACTGGGAGGACGCCGTCCACAGCCTCAAGGGCCTGCCCAACGTCATCGACATCCGCAATCTGGGCCTCGTCGCCGGAATTGAACTTTCGCCCCGCCCAGACGCCCAGGGCGCGCGGGGACGCGAAGTCCTGATCCGTTGCTTCGAGGCGGGCCTTCTGATCCGCGCGACCGGCGACATTATCGCCCTGTCGCCGCCCCTGATCATCTCCCGACCCGAAATCGATACCCTGATCGGAGGACTGGCCAATGTTCTGAAAGCGCTTCCCTGAGGAGGAACGGGCGATGCGCCTGCCGACAGGAAAGCGTCCGAAAGGACCGGAAGCCTTTCTCCGGAATTCAGTCTTATCGCCAGGACTGTCCGACCGGGTTTTCTGGATCGATTGAGAAGACGTCTTTACCTGGGCCGCGCCGTCCGCTTATTTTCGCCGATCATCGCGACGCGCGCCCCCGGACCGGTCTTGCCCGGTCCGCCATCCGGCGTTTCCGCTGCCGGCCGCGTCGGGGACTGCTGCTTTCCGGAGGACAGAGTATCATGACGGCCCTCAGTGACATCGGTGTGATCGGCCTTGCGACGATGGGGGCCAATCTCGCCCGCAACGCCGCCCGCAAAGGCTTCCGCGTCGCCGTCCAGAATCGCAACCCCGAACGGACGGACACGCTGATCCGTTCCTACGGCCACGAGGGGCAGTTCGTCCCGGTCCGCACGCTGACTGATCTGGTGGGCGCCCTCAAGCGCCCCCGGACGGTGATCATGATGGTGAAGGCGGGACAGCCGGTCGACGATCTGATCGACGAGCTTCTCCCCCTGCTGGAACCGGGCGACATTCTGATCGACGGCGGCAATTCGCTGTTCAGCGATACGCGCCGCCGCGCGGCGGCCGTGTCGGCCAGGGGAATGCGTTATCTCGGCATGGGCGTGTCGGGCGGCGAGGAGGGCGCGCTTCTGGGGCCCAGCATGATGCCGGGCGGCGACCGCGACGCCTATGAGCATGTCGCCCCGATCATCACCCGCATGGCGGCGGATGTGGGCGGCACGCCCTGCTGCCGTTACATCGGACCCGACGGCGCCGGCCATTTCGTCAAGATGGTCCACAACGGCATCGAATATGCCGACATGCAACTGATCGCCGAGATTTACGACCTGCTGCGGGGTGTCTATGGACTGGACGCCGGGCGGATCGCAGACATTTTCGAGACCTGGAAGCAGGGAGATCTCGATTCCTATCTGATCGAGATCACGGCGGCGGTCCTTCGTAAACAGGATGATCTGACCGGCAAGGCCCTGGTGGATGTCATCCTGGATGAGGCCGAACAGAAGGGAACCGGGCGCTGGACCTCGCATTCCGCGCTGGACCTCGGCGTGCCGGTCACGGCGATCACCGAAGCCGTGTTCGCCAGGGCGCTGTCGGGGCAACGCCAGCAGCGCATCGCCGCTGCCGCCCTGTTCGGTGCGCGTCCGGCGCCGTCCGCCACGATCGACGACACATCGCTCGCCGCCCTCCGCGATGCCCTTTACGCATCGAAGATCGTGGCCTACTCCCAGGGCTTCGAACAGATCGCGGCGGCGTCGGAAGAATTCGGCTGGTCGCTCGATCTTGGCGGTCTGGCGACCATCTGGCGCGGCGGCTGCATCATCCGCGCCCGGTTCCTCGACCGTATCGCGGAAGCCTACGCCAACGGCGGCGAACCCGGCAATCTCCTGATGCAGAGCATCTTCCGCGATGCCGTCAAGCGGGCGGAAGGGGCGTGGCGCGACGTCGTCGTCCTGGCAATCCGCAACGGGATCGCGGTTCCCGCCCTGGCGGCGTCGCTCGCCTATTTCGACGGACTGCGCCGCGAGGCCGGACCGGCCAATCTGATCCAGGGCCAGCGCGACTATTTTGGCGCCCACACCTACCGCCGGACCGACCGGCCCGGCAGCTATCACGTGCATTGGTCGGAAGACGGACGCCAGGATCGCCTGGACGCCTGACCGCGCCCCCCGCCTCCCCCGGTTGATTCCGCGGGGAGGCCCCTTCCCGGCCTTGCCGGTCCGGGTGTCACTTTGTCGACAAATGCCGGACCGGGCGGATGGACAGGGACCACCGCCGGGAGTCTCCGGGCGGAATCATCGCGATCCCGGGACGGTTCCGGATTTCCCCCGCGAAGTCCGGCGGGCTCATGAAGCCCTGCCACGGCTCAAGACACAAAAAACCAGCCCCCGGTTTTGTCCAGATGCCGAAATGGGGAAAGTCGCCGCACTCCATCTCGACGCCCGGCCCGTCCGGCACCCCGAAGGAAATCCTGTCGCTCTCGCGCCGGTCCCAGACGATCGCCCCCGGCGCGAACAGGGCGTCTTCGGGACAGAGGACGCGCCCCGAGACGGGGGTTGGCAAAAGCGCCCTGCCCAGCGCCGGTCCCGCCCCGGTCTTCACCACGCGCCGGATGCCGCCCGGCTCGTCGTGACTGAACAGAATGCGGTGGGCGGACCGGGGCAGCGACGGCGACAGGGGCCAGCGGAAGCCGGGATGCGCGCCGAGGCTGACGGGCAATGGCTCCTCTCCCGGATTGGCGACGAGAAAACTCTGCCTGAGCCGGTCCCCCTCCAGTGAAAATGACACCGTCAGATCGAAGGGGAACGGATAGCTCCTCCGGGTTTCCACCGTGTCGCGAAGCCGGAAAGAGCCCGACGTCTCCCCGACGGAGACGGGCGTCATCCGGTGATGGCGCAGGAAACCATGCCCCGCCATCGGGTAGGCGACGCCCTTATGAATCAGGCGATCGCCGACCAGCGTCCCGACGACGGGAAACAGATTGGGTGCGGCGCCATCCCAGATGGAGGCGTCGGGCTCCCAGATGACATCGCCGCCCCAGTCGGGAACCAGCGATCGCAATTCCGCGCCGAGAAAGGCGATCCGGGCGGTCAGAACATCGTTGGCGATGGTGATGATCTCGTCTTGCATAAGCGCGCTCATCTCCCCTTGGCCGGCCGGACGATCCGCTATAGCCTTCCGGCCGGGCAATGACAATGGAAGGACGGACGCCATGACCATCCCCCGGGTGACGGTCCTCATCGTGGCGGCCCTGACGCTTGCGGCCTGCGCCGGCGGCCTGCCCCCTTTGGCGGATCGCGCGGTCGAGACCTATTACCGGGATGTGCCGATGCCGCCGCCCGGAACAAGCCGCGTCTATATTCTCCCCAAAATCACCGACAGTCTGTTCGGCGGGTCGCTGCATCCCGCCGATATCCTCGTCGGATCCGACCAGACAACGGCTGTTCCCGCCGGCCGTGTCGCCGATGGTGTCTTCCTCGCGTTCGATGTTCCGGACGGCACCGCCCTGTTCATCCGCGCCATCCCCTACGGCGCCACCACATTCCGCGTCGGCGGTCGCCAGCCCCTGTTCCTGCGCCCCATCGTGCCTGGGGCCGATGCCCCAGGCTGGACCGGGGAGGCCGGGACCACGATCGACAGGGACCACAGCCCGGACGGGCTGGCCTTCGAGCGCCTGGATCCCTTCCAGGCCTCGAACCTGATCCAGAGCTGGCACATGGCCTCATTGTCGACGACGGCCGGAGCCATCGTCCGGCAAGCTCTTCCCGCCGCCGGACGCGAGCCGGGAAAACCCGTTCCAGCCGATGGCGGGAGTGGACCAGCCGCGGCGGCCGGCTGCGCCTCAGCCGCGAATGTCGAGGAGACGCTCGAGTCTTTGCGCCGCCTCCATGGCCGGGGGTTGATCACGCGCGACGAATATGACGCCAAACGCCGCGAAGCCTTGCGCCCCCTTCCGTGATCCCCCGGGGCGCCACAAGCA
The DNA here is from genome assembly GCA_009712185.1 of Telmatospirillum sp. Lineage (GTDB taxonomy): Bacteria > Pseudomonadota > Alphaproteobacteria > Rhodospirillales > Magnetospirillaceae > Telmatospirillum. Next base: position 22,561 of record WASQ01000055.1, read on the forward strand.
GGACGATACCCGCCCCGCGAGGATGACCATCGTCGGAGGGCGCCCCCCTTCAATGGGCCGCGCGTCCGTCCGCTCCGGGAAGACGGGCAAGGCGCAATGGCAACGGCGGATGGGAATAATGGAACCGCGCGTAAAGCGGATCCGGGGTCAGCGTCGACGCACTGTCGCGCGACAGCTTCACCAGCGCCGATGCCAGATGGACGCCACCGCCGGTCAATGTCACCGCATAGGCGTCGGCGCGCCATTCGGCCCGCCATGACAGGGCGTTCATCAGAGGAGCGGCGACGAGGCCAAGCGGTTCCATGCAGATCATCGCCACCACGACCGCGACGGCGTCCTGCTGGGGCAACCCCAGCCACACCGTGAACCAGGGCTCCTTGATGGCCACACCCAGCCAGAAGAACACCGCCAGGGACACCAGGGCCAGCCGGGCCATCGCCCGCAGAATATCGCGATGGTGAAAATGCCCCAGTTCATGGGCCAGCACCGCTTCAACCTCATCGACCGACAGTTTCTCAAGCAGGGTGTCGAAGAACACGATCCGCTTGCTGCGCCCGAAACCGGTGAAATAGGCGTTGGCATGGCTGGACCGGCGCGATCCGTCCATCACGAACAGCCCGTTCGCGCGATACCCCGCCTTGCCAAGAAGCGCCGTCACACGGGCGGACACGGCGCCCTCGCCCAGGGGCTCGAACTTGTTGAACAGCGGGGCGATCCAGACCGGATAGACGGCCATCATGGCGGCGCCGACCACGAGAAACCCCGCCCACGCCCACAGCCACCAGAGGCCCGACATGGTTCCGGTCAGCCACAGAAGCCCCAGCATCAGTGGAAAGGTCAGAATCAGATTGAGCGCAATCCCCTTGGCCTGATCGCGCAGGAAGAGCCCCGCCGTCATCCGGTTGAATCCGAACCGGGCCTCCACCCGGAAGGTCCGCAATACGGCCATGGGAAGATCGAGAAGCGCGGAACACAGGCTGAGCACCGCGATCAGCAACGCACCGGACAGGATCGGACCCAACCCCGGACGCGCCACCAGCCCGGCCAGCAGCGAGATGCCGGCGAAAAGCCATCCCAGGGTCACCAGCAGTCCCCACACCTGGGAAACGATCTCCAGTGATTGCCGGGCGCAGGTATAGTCGGCCGCTTTGGCGTGTTCCCCGGCGCTGATCCGTCCGGCGAAACCGGCCGGCACGGTTGCCCGATGCGCACGAACATGCCGGCACTGTCGAAGGGACAAGGCAATCCCGGCCGCGGTGGCAATCGTCAGGAAAAGAGAAAGAAGAAGAAGGGGCATCGGCGGGGCCTTGCACTGGACGTGGGGCGACTGGGGCCGGCACAGTACCAGCTTCGCCGCCCCCTGGTCACGTTCCGTCCGAAAGAGTGGCGGCCCCTTGCGGATTGGCGGAGTCCCGGTCCGCGGCCAGCGGCATCACCTCGTGACCGTATGTCAGCCAGGCCAGCACCACCGCATACAGTGCCGAGGGATCGACCGGCTTGGCGATGAAGTCATTCATACCCGCGTCGAGACAATGCTGCCGGTCCTCTGCGAAGGCATTGGCCGTCATGGCAAGGATGGGAATCGCCTCGCGCCCCGGTTGCCCCCGGATCGCGCGGGCGGCGTCGAGGCCATCCATCTCGGGCATCTGCATGTCCATCAGGATCAGATCGTAGTCCTGCGCGGACGCCATCGAAACCGCCTGGCGGCCGTTGTCGGCGACATCGATGGAAAGCCCGGTCCGGGCCAGAAGACTGACCGCGACCTCCTGATTGATCGGATCGTCCTCAGCCAGAAGCAGGCGGGCATGGCCGAAGCGCCGGCGGAGCGTGTCCTCGGCATCGACCACAACAGCCGGCAGAGGCGCGCTGGCAGGCTGCACGCCCTTTGCCAGCCTGACGGTCAGCCAGAACGAGCTGCCCTGGCCGGGGGCGCTGTCCACGCCGACCTCCCCCCCCATCATGCTGACGATATGACGGGTGATCGCGAGCCCCAGCCCCGTGCCGCCGAATTTCCGGGTCGTCGATTTATCGGCCTGTTCGAAGGAATCGAAGACCCGGATCTGTTGTGCACGGGTCATCCCGATCCCCGTATCGCGAACCTCGAACCGGATCACATATCCCTCGGTATCCTCCGACAGAACCGTTCCGCTCAGTGTGATGCTGCCCTTTTCCGTGAACTTGACCGCGTTCGACAGATAGTTGACCAACGCCTGGGCCAGCCGGGTCGGATCGCCCCGCAAAAGCTGGGGCAGGCCGCTGGTCCGGACGAACAGATCAAGCCCCTTGGAATCGGCCAGATCCGCAACGATCGCGTAGATCCCATGCAGCATGTCGCCCAAAAGAAAATCGCGATGGTCGAGCGCCAGCTTTCCGGCGCCGATCTTCGACAGATCGAGGATGTCGTTCAGAATCCCCAGCAGATGCCGCCCGGAGGCATCGATTTTGTCGAGATAGCCGGCCTGTTCCCGGGTCACTCCGCTGCGACGCAACAGATTGGCCATGCCGAGAACACCGTTCAGCGGCGTGCGGATCTCGTGACTCATGTTGGCGACGAAGAGGCTCTTGGCGACCGCGGCGGCCTCGGCCGCGATCTTGGCCGCCTCCAGTTCCGCCGTCCTCTTCCGGACCAGATCCTCGAGATGATGGCGATAGTCGTCGAGTTGCTTTGACAGAAGCCGCTTTTCAGTGTTGTCCCGGCAAATGCCATTCAGGCTGACGATCGTCCCGGACGCGTCGCGCACGGCATCCCCGTTGATGATGATCCAGCGATGACGGCCGTCGGCGGGCACATGCTCGATCTCGCACTCATAGGCCAGCCCGTCCCGTCGGCATCCCTCGATCGACGCCTCCAGCCGGTCCCAGCTTTCGGGCGTAAGGCAGCGACGCAGTTCCGCCAGGGTCGGAGGCGGTTCCCCGGGGTCGCGGCCGTAAATGCGATAAACCTCTTCGGACCAGAAATGGCGGTCATTGACAAGATCCCAGGTCCAATGGCCCATGCGGGCCGCCCCGAGAGCGAGCCGGAGGCGCTGTTCGCTCTCGACCAGGGCCATCTGCTTGTCGCGCAGGGGTCTCAGATCCATATAGCTGCTGACGAAGCCGCTGGGTGCGCCGGACAGATCGCGCAATAGTGAAACGGTTCCATAAAGCGGAATCAGTTCGCCCCCTTTCGTCACCCGCAGCATTTCCCGCGCGGTCCAGCCCTTATTGAGGATCCGCCGGAACGCCTCCTCGTGATCCCGGATGCTGGTCGCGTCGGGCGGGATGACATCGAGAATCGGCCGGCCCTCCAGTTCCTCCGCCGAATAGCCCATCAACGACAGGAAGGCGGGGTTGGCGTAGACGATCCGGATTTCCTGATCCAGCATCAGAACCGGATGCCCCAACTGGCGCAATGCCTCGCTCAACAGATGCTGCTGCTCTGTGACGCGTTTCTGGAGGGTGATGTCTTCGGAGAAGACGGTGATACCGCCCGGTTCGTTCGCGGCGGTCAACCAGGGACGGGCCCCCCAACGGAACCATTTGGCGCTGCCGTCCGCCCGGATGAACCGGTCTTCCGCCCGATAGACGATCTTGCCGGCCAACGCCTCTTCGCAGGCCTGCCGCCATTCCGGCGGCGTGTCGGGAAACACCTCCACATGGGTCCGCCCGATCAGATCGCGGATCCGCGGGGCATGATCCTCAATCCATCGCTCGCTGACCGCGAGGTAACGCATGTCGAGATCGAACATCGCCAGAGAAACCGGCGCATGCTTGATAAACTGCTTCAGACGCTCCTCGCTCTCGCGGCGCCGTTTCAAAGCATCGCCGAAATGCCAGACAAGCAGGAGACTGGCCATCGCAGCGCCGATCCCGGCGATCGGTAGCGCTGTTTTGCGAAGCGTCTTGTGCCACAACTCCCACAAAGGCACACCGATCACGATGCCATAGCCGGTCTCGGCCGAGATTGCGTATGCGGCCGAGATCGACGGGCCATTGGCATCGATCGCATCGACCAGCCCCTGCTTGAAGGCCGGGACGCCGGGAAGCTCCGCAAGCAAAGCGGGAGAAATTTTTCGTCCGACGAAACGGTCGGGATCGATGGTCCTGGCGGCGATGACGCCTTTGCGGTCGAAAACCACCACATCCCAGTCCATCGGCAGCCGCTGGCTCAAAAGCATGGCCGACAATTTCGAGGTCAGAAGGGTGGCATCCAGAACATAGGCAACCCGTCCGTCATGGAACACGGGGACGCTGACGGCGATCAGCGGCCGCTGGAGGACGGTTCCGATCATCAGGTTGGAAATGCTGGGAATCCCCGACTGCGTGACCTGGGTAAGATGGTCGGGATTGCGCGACATCGGCAGGGGCCGGCCGGCCGGCTGCCGCGTATTGACCAGATGTTGTCCCCGGGGATCGGACAACACAATGGAGTCCGCCACGCCGCTGGCCTCGAGAGACCGTTGAGCGGCATCGCGAAAGCCGGTGAAATCCCCGGAATGCAATTCGCTCGACGACGCCGCCAGCGCCATCAGAAAGCGTTGAACGCCCAGAAATTCGCGATCCAGGGTCTGGCTCATGGCAACCGAGACCCTTAGCGTGTCCTGCTCGATGTTCGACCGCTCATTGCGGTATTCGGTCAGCATCAGGACGGCGAGCCCACCCATCGCGAGAAGGACCGCGAACGGCAAAATCCACCCCAACCGTTTTTCCCTGGCGCCCATCGCGTGGTCAGCCATCATTATCCGGGCGCTGTTTCGCTCTATCGGCATCCGCCGTCGCGAACCAGCCACCTGTCCGGAGATGATTTATTACGAATGCCTGCGAAAAAACGAAAAACAGATACATCACTACAAAAAAATACCGGTTTCGCCTCCACGAGGATAAATAATCGTCACGATTCACACCAGCTATTACAACCATATTATATGAGTTTATTGCCTTATATCGAAAAAGACGATAGTCATTATCAAGTTTACTTGTTGCCATATACATTCCTTGATCAGGATTTTTCATATAAGCGGCCTGAAATGCATCGGACACCTCGCGGCTGTTGGTCCCCCCCAGCACTTGCGGGTTTCGGACCACCAGACGCCAGTCGTTCGCCCATCTGAGAGAGAGGGATCCGTGGAACCGGGCATTGGCCAGGGACAGGATCGCGTCCAGGCTTTCAAGGCGGATCCGCGCATAAACCACGCCGGCGAAACTGCCATCCGGCCGGTCGAGACGCCGTGCGAACAGCAGGACCCAATGTCGGCCGATCCGTGACTGTGTCGGTCCGAAGATGACCAGACCCGCTTTCGGATCCTCCTTCAAGGTCGAGAAATAAGCACGATCGGACAGATTGGTCGCGTCCCCGATGGGGCGGATCGAGCCATAGCGGATGAACCCACTCTCGTCCGCGATCCGGATGGCGTCGATCTCGGGAAAAATCTCAAGTTCCCGCGCAATGATCGTTTCGATCTGGCCCGAGTCCGGAACCCGGATATTGATGAGGGGTTCGGCCTCAAGCTTGATGCGCATGAGATGCTGGTCGATTTTCCCGAAATAACAGGAAATATCCTTCGCCACCCCCTCGGCAAGTCCGCCGGCCGCCATTTCGGCGCCGTTGCCAGCGCGCTCAAAACTATCGAACAAGGCAAACGCCAGCATCCCCGTCGCCGATAGAAGCAGGAGGACATTGGCGATCACCAGGCGCCAGACACCGGATCTGGTCGTGATCTCCCCACCGAGTGCCATGTCATGGCTCCGTCCCAGCGGAGAAAAACTGACGGCCCCCTGGACCCGCCCATCAGATTTTCCCACAGTCCAAACAGTGAGCGGTCCTCTTGGCCGGGCCACCAGCAACCCTGAAGCCGGTTCCGCATCCTCGGTCTGCCCGCCACAAGAATACACCCATTCGTTTATTTACTGTCTCAGTCATTCTTCTTTTTAGCAATAGAGCACAAAACGGGGGCGGCGTGCCAGCCCCGGCGCGCCGCCCCCTGGAATTCGGATTCAACCGCCTATTGCGCCGATGCAAACTGAAGATTCAGTTTGCATCGGCGCACCAGCCTTATGAGGGTCCCCTCGCCGGCGATCACCGTTGGCGTCAGGCGCTGGCCGCGCTCAACTCCTCGATGTCGCCGGCGTCCAGCGTCACGCGCGCCGCCGCCAGGAGATCGGCAAGTTGTTCCGGCGAGGTCGCACTGGCAATCGGCGCGCTGACGACGGGTTGCGCCATCAGCCAGGCCAGGGCCACCTGCCCGGGCGTCGCGCGGACCCGGCCCGCAACCGCGTCCAGGGCCGCCAGAACTTTCCAGCCCCGATCGTTCAGATAAGAGCGGACCCGCTCGGCCCGGGCATGCCCCTCAAGGCTCGTCCCCTCGCGGTATTTTCCGGTGAGAAAGCCGGAGGCAAGCGCAAAATAAGGAGCGACGCCGACGCCCGCCTTCCGGCAGAGGGGAGCCAGATCGTCTTCGAACACCGCCCTGTCCATCAGATTATAGAGCGGCTGCAGGCATTCATACCGGGGCAGGCCCAACCGTTCGCTGGTCTCAAGCGCCTCCTGGAAACGGGGGGCGGTATAGTTGGAGCCGCCGATCGTCCGCACCTTTCCTTCCCGGATCAGCTCCTGAAAAGTCGACAGCGTCTCGGCGAGAGGCACGGCCGGATCGTCCCGGTGGGCGTAATAGAGGTCGATATAATCGGTCCCCAGACGCCGGAGCGATCCTTCGACCGATTGGCGGATCCAGCCGGACGCCAGCCCCTGTCCGCCGGACCCCATTTTCATTCCGACCTTGGTGGCAATGGTGAGACGGTCCCGCCCCTTGCGGGAGGCGAGCCAACGGCCGATCACCGCTTCGGATTCTCCGCCCTGATGCCCGGGAACCCAGGCCGAATAGACATCGGCCGTGTCGATCGCGGTGTATCCCGCCTCGACCAGCGCGTCGAGAAGCCGGAAGGACATGGCCTCGTCCACCGTCCAGCCGAAAACATTGCCACCAAAAATGAGCGGCGGAACGGCGACGTCGGAACGGCCCAGAAAACGTTGTGTCATGTCAGTTCTCCTTTTTCTTATGTGTTGGGGGGGACAAAACAGGAAAATGAGCCCTTCGCGACGTTTTCTCGTGACGGCGCGAAAATTCGTGATATGTCATCGCCCGCCCGACCGGACCCGGGTCATCAGAGTGACGAGGTGGGTCCCGGCCGCACCAGGACGGCCACAAGGATCGGGGCCGCGCGGTGCCGCCCCTGATCGGCGCCCCCATCACTTAAGCAACGAAGGTACAGCAACCAATATGGTATTTTTTCCCGCGGGTCATCCCCTGACCCAGGCTCTCACCGATCGCCAGTACACGGAACCAACCGACGTGCAGCAGGCCGTGCTGTCGGCCGACGCCGCTGACCGTGATCTTCTGGTATCGGCCCGGACAGGATCGGGCAAGACGGTCGCCTATGGGCTGGCGATGGCCCGCACGCTTTTGTCCGACGCGGGCCACCTGCCCCCCGCGGGGAATCCTCTGGCGCTGATCGTCGCGCCGACGCGCGAACTGGCGCTGCAGGTCCGCGACGAATTGTCCTGGCTTTACAGCCACACCGGGGCCCGCATCGCGTCCTGCGTCGGCGGGATGGATCCGCGCGCCGAACAGAGGCGTCTGTCGGCCGGCGCCCATATCGTCGTCGGAACCCCGGGACGCCTGTGCGACCATCTGGCGCGGGGTGCCCTTGTGGTGTCCGACCTGGCCGTGCTGGTGCTGGACGAGGCCGACGAGATGCTGGATCTCGGCTTCCGCGAGGATCTCGAGACTCTTCTGGACGCGGCCCCGGAAAACCGGCGGACGCTTCTGTTCTCCGCCACCCTGCCCGCCCCGATCGTGTCGCTGGCGTCCCGATACCAGCAGGACGCCATGCGCATCGCCGTCGATGCCGGCGTCCGGGGACATGAGGACATCTCCTATCAGGCGATCCGTATCACCCCCGGAGACGAGGGACGCGCGGTCGTCAATGTGCTGCGTTTTGTCGATGCGCCGTCGGCCATCGTCTTCTGCAACACGAGGGACGCGGTCCGGGATCTTCAGGCCGACCTGCAGGACCGCGGATTCAATGCGGTCGGACTGTCCGGAGAAATGGGGCAGTCGGAGCGCAATCAGGCCCTGAAGGCGCTGCGCGATGGCCATGCGAGGGTCTGCGTTGCCACCGATGTTGCGGCGCGGGGCATCGACCTGCCCAATCTCGGACTGGTGATCCATGCCGAGCTTCCGCGCGATGCCGCCGCATTGCAGCATCGCAGCGGCCGCACCGGCCGCGCCGGACGCAAGGGCGTCAGCATTCTTCTTGTTCCGGCGTCGCGCCGCAGAAAAGCGGAGCGCCTTCTGGGTGAGGCCGGTGTCCACGCCACCTGGAGCGGCGCCCCGACGGCCGCCGAGATCGACCGGCAGGACCGCGAGCGCCTGTTCTCCGCCCTGGCGCCGGGTGAGGAGATCTCCGAAGCCGACCGCGCCACCGCGCGCGAGCTGCTGGAGCGCTGCCCGGCCGAGGATATCGCGGCCGCCCTGGTCCGGCTTTACCGGGACCGCCTGCCGACGCCCGCGGATCTGACCGACCCGGGCGACCCGGCACGTCGCGAACGGCGGCCGGCGAACGGTGATCGGGCCAACGCCGGACGCGACGACTGGAAAAGGGGCGATGACAGAAAAAGAGAGTGGGAGCCGTCATCGCGTCCCGCGCGGGATCGCGGCTTCCAGTCAGACGGACAGTCCGGCCCCGGCCCCTGGTTCAGCCTGCCGATCGGCCGACAGAAGCGGGCCGACCCGCGCTGGCTGATCCCCGTGATCTGCCGGCAAGGGGGGATCACCAAGCAGGAGATCGGCAAGATCCGGATTTTCGAAAAGGAGACGCGGTTCGAAATTGCGCCATCGGTCGCCGACCGCTTCCGCGAGGCCCTGGCCCGCGCGGAGCGTCCGGAAATCCGGATCGAACCGTCCGAACCGGCCCCGCACCCGGCCCGCGTCGCCGCACCCGGAGGAAAGCCATCCAAATCGCGCCGTGAGGGACAGCCGGACCGGAAGGCCCGGACCCGCCGCGCCGCCTGACCGGTAGGACCGGGCCGGGACACGCCGCCGACCGACCGATGGCCGATGCCCCGGTCAGCGGTCGCCGGCGTCGTCGGGTCGCGACAGGCCGGACAGGATGTCGCGGGCAAAGTTGGACAGGCTGTCGTCGCGGGCGCCCATGACGACGATGCGGTCCCCGGGACGCGCCATGTCGAGCAGATGGCGCCCGCAGTCCCGGCGGGCCGGAACATAGGTGGCGCGCCGGCCCGCGGATCGGACCGCCGACACGATCTCGTCACTGCCGACGCTGCGCTCGACGGTGCCGCCGAAATAGACCGGGTCACACAGGATCAGTTCATCCTGGGGCGCAAGGTCCCTGGTGAACCCCTCGATGAAGGCGTCGCGCATCAGCCGCAGCGGGCCATAGCCGTGCGGCTGGAAGAACAGCAGGAGCCGCCCGGGAAAATCATGCAGCGCCGCCAGCGTCGCGGCGATCTTATCCGGATTGTGGGCAAAGTCGTCGACAACCGTGATGCCGCGAACCGTGCCGACGGTTTCGAGACGGCGCGCGATCCCGGAAAATGCCTCCAGGGCGCGAACGGCCTCCGCCAGTGGCAGGTCCAGGGACCGGCAGGCCGCCAGCGCCGCCAGGGCGTTGGCGGCGTTGTGCCGGCCGGGCACGGCGAGACGCAACGCATGGACGTCGCCCCCCGCCTGGACGGACAGAGCCATCCCATCCGGCAACGGCCGGCAGCCGGCTCCGAAAAGATCGGCCTTCGCGTCCCGAAGGCTGTAGGTGATCCGCCGCGCGGGGGCGCGGGCTTCGGCAAGGGACCGCGTTCCTTCATTGTCGAGATTGAGAACGGCGATCTCCGAACGGTCGACAAAACCGCCGAATAACCGCCCGAGTTCGTCGAGCGTCGTATGGTCAAGCGCGATATTGTTGAGAACAGCCACATGCGGCCGATAGCGGACGATGGAGCCGTCGCTCTCATCAACCTCGGCCACGAAGGGCCGGCCGGAGCCGACCAGCGCGCCGGCAAAGGGACGATCGGGCGTCTGGAAATCGCGCATGACGGCACCGTTCACGATGGTCGGCGACAGACCCAGGCGATGCAGGATCCATCCGATCATGCCGGTCGTCGTCGACTTGCCGCTGGTTCCGGCCACGCCGATTGCGCAAGGGGATTCGTTGAACAGACGGGACAGCAACTCCGCCCGGGAGATCCGGGGCACCCCGCGTTCCCTGGCGGCAACAACGTCGGGGACGGTATCCTCGACCGCGGCCGAGGTGACCAGCACCATGCCGGGCCCGGTTATCCCGCTGCCATCCTGAGGAAACAGGGAAATGCCCTTCGATCGCAGGTCCTTGAACTTCGACGGCAACCGTCCCTGATCGAGGGAACGGTCGGACCCGGCCACGGCATACCCGCGCTCTTTCAGGATCAAGGCCAGCGGCATCATGCCACTTCCGCCGATCCCGCAAAAAAAATAAAGGCTGTCTCGCGTCATCGGCGGAAGCTACAATCCGCCGCGAGCCATGACAAGGGATCAGGACAGCAGCGGACAGACATGCGCGACGGCACCATGACAATCGGCGTCATCGCGCCGGCATCGCGTATCCCGCCCGACCTCCCGTCACGGATCACCGCGCTGGCCGCCAGGCTTTACCCGGCACGGACGCCCGAAATCCGTTTTCATCCGCACTGCTTCTCGACCGACGGCCATTTCGCGGGGAGCGACGACGAGCGCGCCGCGGCCTTCCAGGAGATGGCGGACGACCCCGCGATCGACGCCCTGTGGTTTGCGCGGGGCGGCTATGGATCCTGCCGGATCGTCGACAAGATCACGATAAGCGCTGAGGCCCGCCGCAAGATCTACCTTGGTTACAGCGACATGGGCTCCGTGCACGCCCTGCTCTACCGGAACGGCGTCGAGCGCATCGCCCATGGCCCGATGCCGGCCGACCTGAGCCGGCCCGGGGGGGAGGCCGCCGTCGCGCGGTCTCTCGCCTTTCTGGTCGAGGGACGGCCGGACACGCTGGAGCCGACCCTGTCGCCCGGGGTCCCGTCCGCGGCTTTCAACATGACGATCCTCAGCCACCTGATCGGCACGCCCTGGGAGCCCGACCTCACCGGCCATGTCCTGATGCTGGAGGAGGTTTCGGAATATATGTACCGGATCGACCGCGCCCTGTTTCACATCACCAGCGCCCCGTCGATTCGCAGAATTGCCGGCCTGCGCCTGGGCCGTTGCAGCGATATTCCGGCCAACGACCCGGATTTCGGTCAGAACGAAACCGATATCGCGCGTCATTGGTGCCAGCGCGCCGGAATTCCGTTTCTCGGACGGGCCGACATCGGACATGACGCCGACAACCGGATCGTGCCGTTCGGCCTGTGGCGGGGATCTGGTTCCTGAAGGGAGAACAGACATGAGCGCCAGGGAACCGACGCTGCATCCAACCCCGATCGCCGACCTTCACCCCACGCAGATCACGGTGGGCATGCGCGAAGTGGCGGCCAAACGCGCCGCCTGGAGACGCAAGAACGATGAAAAAGGAGGATTGTTTCTCGGGCGCCACATGATTCCGGTGGTGATCGGCCCCAAGGAACGCCCCTACGCCGTGGACCATCATCACCTGCTGAGGGCGCTGCATGACGAAGGCGTGACGCATGTCCTGGTCACGGTGATCGCCGATCTGAAACGCCTGGACAGCGACGCCTTCTGGTTCGTCCTCGACAACCGGAACTGGATGCATCCGTTCGGCGACGACGGAAAAAGGCGGGATCACAAGGACATCCCGTCCTCGGTCGCCGACCTGATCGACGATCCGTTCCGCTCGCTGGCCGGGGAACTGCGCCGTCAGGGCGGGTTTTCGAAGGATACGACCCCGTTTTCGGAGTTCCTGTGGGCCGACTTTCTGCGTCGCCGGATCAGGCGCGGAGATATCGAATCCGACTTCGACGCCGCCCTTTCACGGGCCATAACGCTGGCACGGAGCATGGAGGCGGATTATCTGCCCGGCTGGTGCGGCCCGGTGCCCCGGTAGCATGGACTTCCCCGGGGTCAGGAGGTCTCTTTCCGGCGCAAGGGAAACCGTTTATCGTCGCGCGCTTTCCAGATTGCGCGAAAGAAAAGGTTCCGTGGTGCCCCGAGAGACCATCGACCAGACGGACGGCCCGACATCAGCCGCCACGCCGCGTCCCCATGACGGTGGCGACAACAGTTTCGACCTTCTAAGGCTGCTGGCCGCCACGGGCGTCCTTGTGTCCCACAGCTATTCGCTCTGGAACCATATTCCGGATCCCCTGCAAAAATTCCTGTGGGGCCGATACACGCTGGGAGATTTTTGCGTCTACGTCTTTTTCATCATCAGCGGATATCTCGTCACCCAGAGCTGGGTCTCCGATCCCCATCCGTCCCGTTATCTGGTCCGCCGGGCCGTCAGGATCCTTCCGGCGCTCCACGTCAATCTGCTGCTGTCGGTCTTCGTCCTCGGCCCGGTCTTCACCGCGGCGACGCTCTCCGATTATTTTTCGGCCCGCGAAACCTGGGACTATCTTCAGGGGATCCTGGTGTTTCCTTTGAAGGGCGGGCTGCCGCGCATGTTCGAAACCAGCGTTTATCCGATGCTGGTCAATGCCCCCCTCTGGTCTCTCCGGATCGAGACTCTGTGTTACGTCCTGGTTCCGCTTCTCGCCCTGTTCGGCCTTCTGGGGGGGCGCTGGCGGACCACGCTGGTGGCGGTGGCTCTGGCTGTCCTGGTCGAGGCGCAGAACATGCAATGGCAACCCGGGCTGCAAGTCGCCGTTCTCTGGATGGAACCGACCTCAATGGTCGGCTGCACCGCCTATTTCTTCGCCGGCAGCGCTCTTTATTTCTGGCGCGACCGGATCTCCTGGAGCGGCCGGGCCGTCGCGCTGTTTTTCGTGATCATGGCGCTTGCCGCGACCTTCGCACCGTCGCCGCCGGCCCGGATGGTCCCCGACCCGTTCCTTCACGCCCTGCTGCCCTATTGCACCCTCTACTTCGCGAGGCTGCCGACACGCCGGTTTCTTCCGGCGGCAAAATTCGGGGATCTCTCCTACGGGATCTATATCTACGCCTGGCCGATGCAGCAGATCGTCGCCACTCTGGCCGCGGGCCGGCTGTCACTGCCGGCCTACATCGGGCTTTCCATGGCGGCGACACTGGTCTCTGCCCTGCTGTCGTGGCATCTGGTGGAAAAATGGGCGCTTCGCCTGAAGCCCGGCAGGCGGCAATCCCTCGCGCACTGACGCATTCAAACGGTTCCGTGCAGGAGACTCTGCGCCAGCGAAAAAGCTCCGTCGTTTAAGGCTCAAACGCCGCTCGGGCTTAAGGGCATTGACCGGCCACGTGACTCTTTTGTCTGTGTCAATGCACTGGGACAGGGAGGGGGGCTGCCGGCGCCCCCCGCTTATGGTTATTTCGTTCCGAACAACCGGTCGCCGGCATCCCCCAGCCCGGGAACGATATAGGCGTTTTCATTGAGGCATTCGTCGACGGCGGCCACATAAACCGGGACATCCGGATGGTGATCGAAGAACACCTCGACCCCTTCGGGCGCCGCGACCAGCGCAAGGAACCGGATATTCCCCGACGCGACGCCCGCACGCTTCAGCACATCGACGGCATGGACGGCGCTGTATCCGGTCGCCAGCATCGGATCCGTCAGGATGAACAGACGGCCTTCGACCTCAGGCAGCTTGACCAGATATTCCACCGGCCGATGCGTGTCATGGTCGCGATAGACACCGATATGGCCGACGCGGGCCGACGGCAGCAGTTCCAGCAGACCCTCGGCCATGCCGACGCCGGCCCGGAGGATCGGCACGATGGCCAGTTTCTTGCCGGCGATCACCGGCGCGTCGAACGTGGTCAGCGGCGTCTGGACCGGCTGGTAGCTGAGGGGGAGATTTCGGGTGATTTCGTATCCCATCAGCAGCGAGATTTCGCGGAGAAGCTGACGGAAGGTCTTGGTGGACGTGCTCTGATCACGCATGTGCGTGAGCTTGTGCAGGATGAGCGGATGGCTCAGGACGTGCAGATTCGGATGTCGGTCAGTTGCGTTCATGGCTGTCAATCTCTCAAAGTTGCTAGGGCCATAGCACGAGCTCCAGCCAAACGGCAACGCTTCTTTCCCGATGATTTGCAGGCGGCATGTCCGCATGGTTTGGCGATGGCGGACAACCGCCATTCCGCTGTTCCCCGTCCGCCAATCTATCGGATGCCGGATGCGGACGCCAGTATGCAGGACTGCGCTGCGCGGGCGGTCGTCATCCTGGGGAGGCCGACGGCCCGGGTCCATAAGGCCGGGGTCATCAAGGCCGGGGTCATCAAGGATTGCCATCACCGGCCGGCCCCGCCAGAATGCGCACCCACGCCCCCCCTAAAAGCATCACATGAAGATCTGATTATGAGACTGTGGATCAAAGACCCCATCGCCGCGCTGGCGGCCGGCGCCGAACGCGGCCTGGTGATCGAGAATGGCCGGATTGCGGAACTGGTGGGCTCCGGCGGCGCGCCCCGGGCCGCCGTGGACCAGATCTTCGACGCCGGGCGTCACGTAATTCTCCCTGGTCTGATCAATACGCACCACCATTTCTACCAGACCCTGACCCGGGCCTTTCCCGCCGCCCTCGACAAGCCGCTGTTTCCCTGGCTGAAGGCCCTTTATCCCGTCTGGTCGCGGCTTGACGGCGAGGCGCTGTCCGCGGCCGTCACGGTCGCCATGGCGGAACTGGCCCTGTCGGGATGCACCACAGTGGTCGACCATCACTATGTCTTTCCCGCCGGACTGCAAAACGCGATCGACATCGAGATCGAGGCCGCCGGGCAACTCGGGCTCAGGGCGCTGTTCACGCGCGGATCGATGAATTTGTCGGTCAAGGACGGCGGACTGCCCCCCGACTGCGTGGTCCAGGACGCAGATACCATTCTGGCCGACAGCGAACGGCTGATCCGCCGCTATCACCAGCCGGACGGGACGGAAACGGGCTCCGGAGGCCCGATGGTTCAGATCGCCCTGGCTCCCTGTTCCCCGTTTTCCGTGACGCGCGAACTGATGCGCGACAGCGCCCTTCTGGCCGAACGGCAGGGCGTGCGCCTGCACACCCATCTGGCGGAGACGGAGGACGAGAACGACTTTTGCGCCGAGCGGTTCGGCTGTCGTCCCCTCGACTATCTCGAAGACTGCGGCTGGCTGTCCGACCGGGTCTGGCTGGCCCATGGAATTCATTTCACCGACGACGAGATCGCCCGGCTGGGACGCGCCGGCACAGGAATCTGCCATTGCCCCAGCAGCAATCAGGTCCTGGCCTCGGGAATCTGCCCGGCCCCCGCCCTGGAAGCCGCCGGAGCGCCGGTCGGATTGGGCGTCGACGGTTCCGCGTCCGCCGATTGCTCCAACCTAATGCAGGAGGTCCGGGCGGCATTTCTGCTCCAGCGTCTTCGTCATGGCGCCGAAGCCATCGGGCACCGCGACGCCCTGCGTTACGCCACCCGGGGATCGGCACGCTGCATCGGTCGCGACGACCTGGGCGAACTGGCTCCCGGACGGGCGGCGGATCTTGCCATGTTCACCCTGGACGAACTGCGATTCGCCGGGCATGGCGACCCTCTGGCGGCCCTGGTGCTGTGCGGCGCCCATCGCGCCGACCGCGTCATGGTCGGCGGGCGCTGGATCGTCGAGGATGGCGTCCTGCCCGGTCTCAACCTCCCCGCCCTGCTGGACCGGCAACGCCGGAGCGCCGAACGTCTGGCAATGGAGTGATATCGCCGGGGACGCGGATCCTTGCTTGAGCCCCCTGCCGCTTTTGAGCCCGGCTTCCGGGGCCGTCTCAAACGCATTGTCGTCGAGATCGGCCCGTCGCGAAATCCGCGGGCGTCCCGCCGCGGACGGCCATTCCTCATCGCGATGAAAACGCAAGGTGAGCAAACAAGGGCGAACGGGGCAAGGGCGAACGGGGAAAGGGCGATCGGGGAAAGGGCGATCGGGGGCAAGGACGATCGGGACCATCCGGATGGCCCGCGTTTTCCGTTTCTATTCTGAAAACAAGACACGCAATGGTTTGTAACACCGCAAATAATACTCCACCATTTCTATAACCTTTGGACATCCTCCCCGGACACGAACGCCACGGTCACCCTATTTTTTGTACTGGCACTCTCCGTCCCCGATAGCCTAACCTTTGGGCAACGGCTGCCCCGTCGGTGGGCGCCGCCCCCCCTTCAGGGCGAACAGACGTCGAACAGGACCATCGCGGAGGCGTTGGTGACGAAAGGGACTTCCGTCATATGAAAAATTGCTCTACTGCTCCAATTCCGGCGCCGGGGGCGGGGCCGCTCCTTCGCGAACAGCCCTCCCGGATGGCGCCGGGGCGGAACGGGGAGTTGAGCGCGGTACCGGCACCCGACTGGACGGAACCGGCGGCGGCGGCCTTTTTCCGAAACCTATTCCTTGGCAGCCCCGGTGTGCGGGGAGACCTGAGCCGGTATCGCGCGGTCATCTGGCATGGATTTCGCAGGCAGTTTTCTCTGCCGCGCGGCGATGGTGGCATTGGCTGCCGGGGCTGGCCGCGACAGCCGGGGGGACCCGCCGGGGATTCGGCAGGACGGGGAGACGGGACTTTGTTGGGGAGCAACCGATAGTGCAGGACGCAGGTCTGACGCCCCGCCTTGCGCTTCATGATATCAGCAAGCGGTTCCAGAGCGTGGTCGCCAACGACGGGATCAGCTTTTCGGTTGAACCCGGGCAGGTTCATGCGCTGCTGGGCGAAAACGGTGCCGGCAAAAGCACCCTGGTCAAGATCATCTATGGCGTCCTTGAGGCTGACGAGGGACGCATCCTGTGGGATGGCCGGCCCGTAACGATTTCGAGCCCGCGCCGCGCGCGGGAACTTGGGATCGGGATGGTGTTCCAGCATTTTTCCCTGTTCGAGGCGATGACGGTCCTCGAAAATATCGCGCTTGGGATCGACGGGACGCCCGATCTCAAGGAACTGGCGGATCGGATCGTCGCAATTTCCCGGAAATATGGCCTGCCTCTCGATCCGGCGCGGGAAATCCACACCCTGTCGGTGGGCGAGCGCCAGCGCGTCGAAATCGTCCGCTGCCTGTTGCAGAATCCAAAGCTGCTGATCATGGACGAACCGACGTCGGTCCTGACCCCGCAGGAGGTCGGCCGTCTGTTCGTGACCCTGCGCCAGCTTTCCGACGAGGGATGCTCGATCCTCTATATTTCCCACAAGCTTCAGGAGATCAAGGAGCTCTGCCACCATGCCACGGTCCTTCGCGGCGGCAAGGTGGTGGGGGAATGCGACCCCGCGGTGGAGACCGCTCGCGGCATGGCGCAACTCATGATCGGCGCCGAGTTGAAGCAGCTTGTCCGCCGCGTCGGCACGACGTCGCAGGAACCGCGCCTCACGGTCGCCAATCTGAAGCTGCGCAGCGACGATCCGTTCGGCGTCGATCTCACCAACATTTCCTTCGAGGGCGGGGCCGGAGAGATCTTCGGCATCGCCGGCGTCGCCGGCAACGGGCAGAACGAGTTGACGGAGGCCCTGGCGGGCGAGGTCACGCTGCACACCCCGACCACCATCCTCCTGGACGGTAAGCCGATCGCCCATCTGAATGCCGAGCAGCGGCGCCAGCAAGGGCTCTGTTCGGTGCCCGAGGAAAGGAACGGGCATGCCTCGGTCGGCGAAATGACCCTGGCGGAAAACACGCTGCTGACCGCCCGGAACCGGCTGGGACTGGCGCGTCAGGGGATCATCCAGCGCCGACATGCCCGTGGCTTCGCCAAAAGGATCATCGAGAATTTCGGCGTCAAGGCGTCCGGCCCCCTTGCCCTGGCGGCGACATTGTCGGGCGGCAACCTTCAGAAATTCATTGTCGGTCGCGAGGTCCTCCAGAACCCGGAGGTCCTGATCATCGCCCAGCCCACCTGGGGTGTCGATGCCGGCGCCGCCGCCGCGATCCACCAGGCGCTTTTCAAGCTGGCCCAAAGCGGCGCCGCCATCGTTGTGGTTTCCCAGGATCTGGACGAACTGCTGGTCATCACCGACCGGCTGGCGGTGATCAATCAGGGCCGGCTGTCGGCCGCCGTCACCACGGCGGAGGCCTCCATCGACCAGATCGGGCTGCTGATGGGCGGGCTGCATGGAATGGACCACGACAAGCCGGCGGAGGGGGCGCACCATGCCGTTTAAGATGGAGCCGCGCCAGGAGGTTTCGCGGACAGTGGTCTATGCGACCCCTGTTCTCGCCGTCCTTCTGACCGTCATCAGCGGCTATTTCCTGTTTCTCTGTCTGGGCCTGTCCCCGGCGACCACGCTCTACCACTTCCTGATCTCGCCCACGCTCACCTTCTATGGATGGTCCGAACTCTGCGTCAAAGCCGGACCTCTGGTGCTGATC
Organism: Telmatospirillum sp.; assembly: GCA_009712185.1. Lineage (GTDB taxonomy): Bacteria > Pseudomonadota > Alphaproteobacteria > Rhodospirillales > Magnetospirillaceae > Telmatospirillum. The sequence continues at coordinate 41,013 of WASQ01000055.1, forward strand.
GCCACCGGACTTGCCATCGGCTTCCGGGCCAATGTCTGGAACATCGGCGCCGAGGGCCAACTGACGTTCGGCGCGATCGGCGCGGGCGGCATCGCGCTTGCCTTCTGGAACGAAAGCGGCCTTTGGATCCTGCCCCTGATGTGTCTGGCCGGTATCCTTGGCGGCATGATCTACGGGGCCATCCCGGCCCTGCTCAAGACCCGCTTCGGTGTCAGCGAAATTCTGACCAGCCTGATGCTGACCTATGTCTCGACATTGGGCCTCGGCATTCTGGTCTATGGTCCCTGGCGGGATCCCCAGGGCTTCAACTTCCCCCAGACCCGGATGTTCACGGACTCCTCCCTGCTGCCTCTGATCCTGGATGGCACCCGCATGCATGTCGGCATTCTGGTGACGCTGGCGATCTCCCTCGCCGCCTGGATCCTGATGACGCGGACGATTGCCGGTTTCCAGGTCAAGGTCGTCGGCGAAGCGCCGGCGGCGGCACGGTTCGCCGGCTTCAGCCGAAACCGCACCATCTGGATGTCCTTCCTGGTGAGCGGCGCCGGGGCCGGACTGGCCGGTACCTTCGAGGCCGCCGGGCCGGTGGGGCAGCTTGTCCCGCATCTGACGCCCGGATATGGATTCACGGCGATCATCGTGGCTTTTCTGGGACGTCTCCACCCCATCGGGATCATCGTCGCCGGCTTCCTGATGGCCATTTCCTATAACGGCGGCGAGATCGCCCAGGTCGAGGACCGCCTGCCACAGGCGGCGACCGGAGTTTTCCAAGGCATGCTGCTTTTCTATCTGCTGGCCTGCGACTTCCTGTCGCGATACCGCCTGCGTCGCATCTCCGCGCGTCGCGAGGTGACGCCGTCATGATCGACGAGTCCATCGTCCATATCTCCTCCGCGGTCATCAGCGCCTCCACGCCGCTGCTGTTCGCCGCCACCGGGGAACTGATCGTCGAACGGTCCGGCGTTCTCAATCTCGGCGTCGAGGGCATGATGCTGATGGGCGCGGTGACGGGCTTCGCCACCACCGTCACCACCGGCAGTCCGGTCCTCGGGATCCTGGCCGCGGCGGCCGCCGGCGCGGCCCTCTCCCTGGTGTTCGCGGTCCTGACGCTGACGTTGATGGCCAATCAGGTGGCGACCGGACTGGCTCTGACCATTTTCGGCATCGGCATTTCGGCGCTGCTGGGATCGGGCTTCGTCGGCCAGCCGGTTCCGGCGCTGCCCAAGCTTGACATTCCTGTCCTTTCGACCCTGCCCGTGATCGGGCCCGTCCTGTTCGGCCAGGACGGTCTTGTCTATCTGTCGGTGGTGATGACCGCCGGATCGGCCTGGTTCCTGAAACGCACCCACACCGGAATGAAGCTCCGCGCCATTGGCGAATCGGCGCAGTCCGCCCATTCTCTCGGTCTGCCGGTGATCCGGATGCGCTATCTCGCCACCCTGTACGGAGGCGCCGCCGCAGGACTGGGAGGCGCGTTTCTGTCGCTGTCCTACACGCCGATGTGGATGGAGGGAATGACCTCGGGACGGGGATGGATCGCGCTGGCCCTTGTGGTGTTCGGATCCTGGCGCCCCTGGCGCGTTCTGGCCGGGGCCTATCTGTTCGGCGGCGTGACGATCCTGCAACTCCACGCCCAGGGCGTCGTGCACCTTCCCGCCCAGGTCTTTTCCATGCTGCCCTATCTCGCGACCATCGCGGTGCTGACCGCCATTTCGGCCGGCCCCTGGAGAGGTCGCCTCACCGCTCCGGCGGATCTGGGGAAACCCTTCCGCCCGCCGGTCTGACCGTTGACACGTGTTCGCATACGAAAGAGGGGAAGCCCATGACGATGATCGTTACCAGACGTACATTCCTCGCCGGATCCGCCGCCGCGACCGGCGCCCTGGCCCTGGGGAGGCCCGGACGCGCCTTCGCCGCCGATCCGCTTCGCGTGGCCTTCGTTTACATCGGCCCGATCGGCGACCATGGCTACACCTATGCCCATGACGTCGGACGCAAGGCGATGGAGGCGCATTTCGGCGACAAGGTCAAGGTGACCTATGTCGAGAACGTCCCGGAGGGGCCGGACTGTGAACGCGTGATCCGTCAGCTTGCCACGTCGGGCAACCAACTGATCTTCTCGACCTCTTTCGGCTTCATGGAAGCGACGATCAAGGTCGCGAACCAGTTCCCGAAGATCAAGTTCGAGCACGCCACCGGTTTCAAGCGGACGCCCAATCTGGCGATCTACAATGCCCGGTTCTATGAAGGGCGCGCTGTTCTGGGCGATATCGCGGGCAGGATGAGCAAGTCCGGCGTTGCCGGCTACGTCGCCTCCTTCCCGATCCCGGAAGTCGTGATGGGCATCAACGCCTTCACCCTGGCGGCCCAGAAGCATAACCCCAATTTCAAGACCAAGGTCATCTGGGTGAACACCTGGTATGACCCGGGCAAGGAAAGCGACGCCGCCAAGGCCCTGATTGACAAGGGCGCCGACATCCTGTCGCAGCACACCGACAGCGCCGCTCCGCTCCAGGTCGCGGAAAGCCGTGGCGTGTATGCTTTCGGCCAGGCCACCGACATGACCCCCTATGCGCCCAAGGCCCATCTCACCGCCGTGGTCGACCAGTGGGCCAACTATTACATCGACCGGGTCCAGAAGGTCATGGACGGCACCTGGACCTCCAGCGATATCTGGTGGGGCTTCAAGGAGGGTCTGGTCGGGCTCGCCCCCTTCAATGCCTCCATGCCGGCCGATGTGAAGGCCGCGGCCGACAAGCTGAAGGCGGACATTTCGAGCGGCGCGGTTCATCCCTTCACCGGTCCGATCAGGAACCAGAAGGGGGATATCGTCTATGCGGCCGGCCAGAAGGCCACGGACGAAGAGATGCTGAAGATGAACTGGTACGTCGCCGGCGTCGAAAGCTGATCGAGAAGCCGGGGGCGGTCTTCGGACCGCCCCCGTTCGAAAAGGAACCCATGAGCAGACATTCCGAGCCCACCGCCCCCGCCCGACGCGCGACATCCGCGATCCGGGGCCGGTTGCTGACCTTTACCTCCACCCCGGCGGGCCCGGGCGACCGCGATTGCTACCGGTTCATCTCCGACGGGGTTGTCGCCATCGCCGACGGCCGGATCCTGGCGGTCGGCGAGGCTGTTGACCTGCTGCCCCTGCTGCCGCGGGGGATTGTGCCCGACCATCATCCGGACGGACTGATTCTCCCCGGCTTCATCGACACCCATATCCATTTCCCGCAAACGCAGGTCATCGCCTCTTTCGGGACCCAGCTTCTGGACTGGCTGGCCCGCTACACCTTCGTCGAGGAACAGAAATACGCCGACCCCGCGCATGCGGCGGCGAACGCGGTTTTTTTCCTGGACGAGCTGCTGCGCAACGGCACCACGACGGCGGTCGTCTACGGTTCGGTCCATCCCGGCTCTGTCGAAGCCCTGTTCCGCGAAGCCCGGAAACGCGGCATGGCCGTGATCGCCGGCAAATCGATGATGGACCGCAACGCCCCCGCGGCGCTGACCGATACCCCCAGCACCTCCTACGACGAAACGCGGGCGCTGATTGAACGCTGGCATGGCCGGGACCGGCAACGCTGCGTGGTGACGGTCCGCTTCGCCATCACCTCGACGGAGGCGCAGCTCGAACGCGCCGGCGCCCTGCTGAACGAGTTTCCGGACGTCCATTTCCAGACCCATCTGTCGGAGAACCGCAAGGAGATTGCGGAGGTCCGCCGCCTGTTCCCCTGGGCCCGAAGCTACACCGACGTCTATGACCGTTATGGCCTCGTCGGACCGCGCTCCCTGTTCGGCCATTGCATCCATCTGGGCGAGGACGAATGCCTGCGCCTGTCGGAAACCGGCGCGGTGGCGGTCTTCTGCCCGACATCGAACCTGTTCATCGGCAGCGGCCTGTTCGATTGGGCGCGGCTGTCGGAACGGCGGCGGCCCGTGCGGACCGGCCTTGCCACCGACGTCGGAGGCGGCACCAGCTATTCCATGTTGCGGACATCGGCTGAGGCCTACAAGATCCTGCAATTGCAGAACCAGACCCTGGCCGCGCTCACGGCCTTTCACCAGATCACGCGGGGCAACGCCGCCGCACTTGGACTGGAGGCCGAGATCGGCAGCCTGGAGCCCGGATGCCACGCCGATCTGGTGGTTCTGGACGCGAAGGCGACACCCGCGATGCGACATCGCATGGAAACCGTGCAAGGCGATCTTGAAGAGGAATTGTTCGTTCTGATGACGCTGGGTGACGACCGGGCCGTGCGTGCAACCTATATCCAGGGGGGCGCGGCCCATGTCCGCGCCATGACACCCTGACGGAGACGAGACCGATGACCGCAGGTGACAAGCCCTGGAGCGGAGCCAAGGCGGTCCTGGAACGCCGGATCGATCAGGCGCTGGGCCGGGCGGAGGCCGATCTCGTCATTCGCGGGGTCCAGATGCTCAATGTCGCGACAGGAGAGCTGGCGCTGACCGATATCGCGGTCTGTGGCGACAGGATTGTCGGAACCTACGATCAGGACTACCGCGGACGCCAGGTGATCGAAGGGGGCGGGCTTTTCGCGGTCCCCGGCTTCATCGACACGCATGTGCACCCCGAATCGACGCTGGTTCAGCCGGGTGAGTTCGACCGCCTCGTCCTGACGCGCGGGACGACCACGGCGATCGCGGACCCCCACGAGATCACCAATGTGCTGGGCGGCGAAGGACTGCGCTATTTTCTCGACGCCTCGCTCGCCGTGGCGATGGACCTCCGGATCAATCTGCCATCCTGTGTTCCGGCCAGCGCGCTGGAAACAGGCGGGGCGCGCCTGGAGGCCGCCGACCTCGTCGCCTTTCGCGACCATCCGAAAGTGATCGGTCTGGCGGAATTCATGAACTTTCCCGGCGTCCTCGCCAAGGACGGCGCGGTTCTCGACAAACTGGCAGCCTTTGACGGCGCCCCCATCGACGGTCATTCCCCCCTGCTCTCCGGCCGGCCGCTCAACGCCTATCTGTCCTGCGGCATCCGGAACTGCCATGAGGTCACCCAGGCGGCGGAGGCTGAGGAAAAGTTGCGCAAGGGCATGCAGGTCCTGATCAGGGAGGGCAGCGTCACCCGCGACGTCGAAACCCTTGCCGGGTTGATCGACATGACCCGTTCGCCCTTTCTCGCCTTCTGCACGGACGACCGGACGCCGCTCCATATCGCGGAGGACGGACATATCGACCATCTGATCCGCACCGCCATCGCCCGGGGAGCGCCGGTCGCCGCCGCCTACCGCAGTGCCACCTGGTCGGCCGCCCGTGGTTTCGGCCTTACCGACCGCGGCCTCCTCGCCCCCGGTTACCGGGCCGACATCGTCCTGCTGGACGATCTGGAAAGCTGTCATGTCGTCGGCGTCGTCAAGGACGGACGGATCGTCGATGGATCGATTTTCGCCGGACGCCCCCTTCCCGCCCCCGTGGGCTATGGATCGATCCGCCGCGCGCCGGTCGAGGCAGCGGTCTTCCGGACCCCTTGCGCCGGCCCCACCGGGCCGGTGATCGGACTGATCCCCCGTCAGATCATCACCGAAACTCTCTCCCTCACGCTTCCCTACCACGACGGAGAACGGCGGGCGGATCCCCGCCAGGATGTGCTCAAAGTCGCGGTCCTGGAACGTCATGGCCGCAATGGCAATGTCGGGCGCGGATTCGTGAAGGGGTTCGGACTGACGGGGGGCGCCATCGCCTCCTCGATCGGGCATGATGCCCATAACATCATCGTCGTCGGCGCCAATGACGCCGATATGGCGGTTGCGGTCAACCGGCTGATCGCCCTTCAAGGCGGTTTCGTCGCGGCGCGCGACGGCGAGGTCCAGGCCGAACTGGCCCTGCCCCTGGCCGGACTGATGAGCGACCGGCCGGCGGACGAGGTCGAGCAGACTCTGCGGACGCTTCGCGCCGCCGTTTGGAACATGGGATGCCGGCTGGAGGAGCCGTTCGTCCAGATGGCCTTCCTGCCTCTGTCCATGATCCCTCATCTCAAGATCACCGACCACGGACTGATCGATGTGAACCGGCATTGCATCCTGACATTGGACGGCCATCATCTTATGGCGGCGGACTGAGGCGGCCGGCGGCACCTGGCGCCAGGCCTCCGACCGCGCGAACTGGACGGTTGCCAGACGGTCTCTCCCACGCCGGTATCACCCCCCCAGCCGGCCGGCCAGCGCGCGAAAATCCTCCGCGACCAGATCCCAATCCCCGGACGGTTCCAGATCGGTGGTCTGTTCCGGCCCATGCTCGGTGCGCCGGGCGACGAAGGCTGTCTTGAAACCCTCTGCCCGCGCCGCGGCGAGGTCGCCGTTATGGGCGGCCACCAGGCAGATGTCGCCCGGATCCATCGCCAGAACCCCGGCCGTCCGGCGGTAGACCTCGGGAGAGGGTTTGTAGGCGCGGGCGACCTCGGCCCCCAGGATGGCATCCCAGGGCAGGCCCGCCCGTTTTGCCATGTCGATCATCAGGCGGATATTGCCGTTGGACAAAGGGGCGATGATGTGGCGCCTTTTCAACCGGGTCAGCCCGTCGATCACGTCGGGCCAGGGGTCCAGCCGGTGCCAGACATGGTTCAGGTCCGACAGCTCCGCCTCCGGCACCAGGGCGCGATCCACGCCGAAATCCGGCAGAATCGTCTCCAGATTTTCCCGATGCAGAAGGTCAAGCGGCAGGAAGGGCCGGCGCCCGGACCGGATGTTCTCCATCGACGGTTCGTAAAGGCGCCGCCAGGCATCGGCGAAAGCCGACGGCGCGGCTCCCTTCCGGCCATGACGTTCGAGAAAAGGACCGGCCTCGCGAATGACGCCGCTGCGCCAGTCCACCACCGTCCCGAAGACATCGAAGACCAGTGCCCGAACGTGATCCAGTGCCATCGCCGCCTCATCATCATAGGGATGTGCGCCGCCCGGTCCCGGCGGCGTCGGCATCAGGAAAACACGAAAGCCCCGGCGGGACCATCCGGCCGGGGCTGATTTCTGTCATCCGTTCCGGAAATGACCGGAGGTCAGATGGCCTCGAACAGAATGTCCTGGGCCCCGTGCCAAAGAGTCCGCTCGCCCAGCGGCATCAGATTTTCGAGACCTTCCGTGATCGACAGGAAATGGTTGCCGCAAAGCTGCCCGGCGCGGCTCGCGAAGCAGACGGCGCCATAGGCCAGAAGGATCTCGGTCTCGCTGACGCCACCGGGATACAGAATGATCTGTCCGGGGGCCGGATAGCTGGTGGCGTTCTCAAAATCCAGGCCGAGATCGAGGTCGCCCAGCGGAATCCAGCAACCCTGCCCGCTCCAGCGCACATGAATGATCCGCTGGCGATAGGGTAGAAGGCTTTTGAATTTCGCCACGGTCTTGGGCGCCGCCTGGCTTTCGAAGGATGCCAGGAACTGGTAGGGGCCGGCGGTGATGCGGACGTCAGCCATGGGAACAACCTCTTTCGATGCAATGTCAAGGGGATGGCCGCAGCTTACCATCCGATCCCGGCGTGCGTATCGGCAAAAAAGGTGACGTTGCGCCTCTCAGGCCGGGCGCACATCCATCTGGCAAAAGCGGCCGGCGACGGCAAATCCCGCGGCATCATAGACAGCGCAGGCCGGCGCATTGTCCGAGGTGGTCAGCAGATGCACCGTGGCGACGCCCTCCCGGGCGAGAAGGGCGCACAGGCTTTCGACGAGCCGGCGGGCATGCCCCCGCCCCCGGCGGTCCGCACGCGTCACGACATTTCCGATCACCGCCTCGTCTCCGGTGCGGGCCAGGGTTCCGGCGGTGGCCACAATCCCGTCGCCGTCCGTCGCGGCCAGAAACGGCAATTCCAGCATCCAGGCGGAAAACACCGTGTGGGGATTATGGACGCGCGAAAACAGCGACACGGCGGCCAGATCGGCCGGCCCCAGGCGACGGGCCTCCGGAAACCATGTTGCCCCTGCCGTCCGGCGTTCGTAGAGGCGCTGGTCGAGGGTCATTTCGATCCGCTCGCCCAGCAGCGCGCGCATCATCGGCGCGTCCGACGACGCCAGTTGCAGTTCCAGCCTTTGGGGACAGGCGGCCAGCAGTCGCAACTCCTGGTCGCGCAGGCGCCCAACCGGAGAGAAGGCGGTCAGGCCGTCGAAATCGAATCCCAGAATCACCCCCTGCCGATCGCGCCCGATATGGACATAGCGATTGTCGGCACCGGCGCGCAATCCCTCCAGCGCGCCCTCGAAATAGGACCGGAAGAACGGGCTGTCCGCCAGAAACCGGCGAACCCAGTCAATGTCATCCTGATTGAGAAAGGACGTCCTGCACAGTGTCATCATCGACCCTACCCCTGCCAGGACGGCCCTTCCTTTCTAGGATTAAGCCTCATTTCGACGAGTCACGATACCGAGCCTTCATGTTCATGTCGTACAACATATTCTTTTCGCACAGATCGCTCAAATAACTGTGGATACCCCATTTACTTACACACTCATATCATATTAATAAAAATCACAAATCCAAAATGTAAATAAATTTTAAAAGAACAATATTTCATATTTCGCACGATATATCACCAATAATATTTAACTACAATAATAAAATTCCCAGCCATCATTCGATCTGCCCACCAATTACCATAAGCGAATAAATCACAGAAACATCATTCATTTAACTATAAACCAATACATATCACAAGCCATATAAATATATGCAATATATAATATGTCGTGCAATTTATTGCAATGCGCAATGAATCGAAGACAATCGCCTCGGCCATAGTCCTTGGGTGGTGGGATGTCGGACGGAGTATACCCTTCAGATAAAAATCTAGATTCAGGGCTATCTTGCCTGGCAATAATGCTGGGTTTCTTTCAATTAAACGCAGATTCTGCCCAGATTTGGCAATATCGCAATCAGACGGACGTCACCTTCAGTGTCAGCGACATCATACGGGCGGCGAAGCACGCCGGGTTGTTGGCGAGAGTCGCAAAGAGTCGGTGGGAGCGTTTGGATAGGGCTCCGCTACCCGCTCTCGCTCGGCTTAAGGATGGGCACTTCGTCATCTTCGTCCGCATCCTTAAGAACGTGGAACAAGGGGACCGCCTCCTGATACAGGATCCCTTCCGCACAAATCCAGAGATCAAGACCGAGGAAGAAATCACTGCCCGCTGGGACGGAACATTAATTTTCATGACTCACCGGGAGGCGTTGGCGGGGACGATACGTGGATTTGACCTGACTTGGTTCATTCCTGCGGTCGTGAAATATCGTCGTCTCTTGGGCGAAGTTCTTATTTCGTCGTTCTTCCTGCAACTCATGGGCCTCGTTTCGCCGCTGTTTTTCCAAGTAGTCACGGATAAAGTCCTTATACATCGAGGTCTTTCTTCCCTCGATGTTCTTGCGATCGGCCTGACTTTGGTTTCGTTGTTTGAGGTCTTACTGGGAGCGGCGCGAACCTATGTATTTGCGCACACCACGAGCCGCGTCGATGTAGAACTCGGGGCCGCGCTTTATCGCCATCTAGTCGGCCTTCCCATGGCTTATTTCGCAGCTCGGCAAGCAGGTACGACGGTGGCCCGTGTACGTGAACTTGAGAATGTTCGTAATTTCCTCACCAGCTCCGCGATCACCCTGGTGATAGACGCCGCATTCACAGGAGTCTTTTTCGTCGTCATGTTCCTTTATTCGACGATGCTGGCCTGGGCAGTGGTGGCCACCATACCCTGCTACGTAATGCTGTCTCTGGTGGTGACGCCGACATTAAAGCGGCAAATCGACCATAAATTTCGGCACAGCGCAGAAAATCAAGCCTTCCTCGTTGAAACGGTAACCGCAGCCGAGACGATCAAGGCGATGGCCATCGAATCACAGTTGCAAAAAAAATGGGAAGGTATTCTTGCCGCCTATGTCAGCTCCTCTTTCAAAGTGCAGAATCTGAATGCCATGGCTTCTCAGGTGGCGCAGTTCATTTCGAAAATACAGGTCGTGGCTATCTTATGGCTGGGAGCCAGGGAAGTAATGGATGGCACCATGACTATCGGTGCCCTCGTCGCCTTCAACATGCTGACGGGTCGGGTGACTGCGCCAGTTCTTCGTATGGCGCAGCTATGGCAAGATTTTCAGCAGATGCGGGTCTCGGTCGACCGCCTGGGCGACATCCTGAACACCCCGGCCGAGCGCAATATGGCGAGCCGCTCGAATTTGCCCACTGTCGAGGGGCATCTCAGCTTGAAACTCGTAACGTTTCGTTACCATCCCGACAGAGAACCCGCATTGCGGAACTTCAGCCTCGATGTGAAGGCTGGGGAGCGTGTCGGTATCGTCGGCTCGTCGGGATCAGGAAAAAGCACCCTGACCAAGCTGATTCAGCGCCTCTATTCACCAGAAGCGGGACGTATCCTGATTGATGGTGCCGATGTCGCTATGATTGACACGACTTGGCTGCGCCGACAGATCGGTGTCGTTTTGCAAGAAAACGTTCTTTTCAACCGCACTATCCGCGAAAACATCGCGTTGACCAATCCTTCACTGCCGATGGAAAGCGTAATTCACGCTGCAAAGATGGCGGCCGCCCACGAATTCATTCTGGAGTTGCCCCTGGGCTACGACACCCTGGTAGTCGAACGAGGCGCGAATCTTTCCGGCGGCCAACGACAAAGGATCGCCATTGCCCGAGCTCTCATCACAAATCCACGGATCCTCATCTTCGACGAGGCCACGAGTGCCCTCGACTACGAATCGGAAACAAAGATCCAGCGCAATATGAAACTGATGTGCGAGGGACGTACCGTCTTGATCATCGCGCACAGGCTTTCCGCAGTTCGCGACTGCGACCGCATCGTCGTACTTGAAAAGGGGACGATCGTCGAAGACGGCTGCCATCACGCCTTGCTCACGAAGGGTGGGCGCTACGCCGCGCTCTGGCGATGCCAAGCCGAGGAACGCTTTGGGACGGAAAGCCGCGATGCGGGGTGAGGCGTGGCGCGACGTGCTCCTGATGCGCTTTGAGCCTTTACGCCGTCACGTCGCGATTTGGCAGGCAGCGTGGCGATTAGAAGGACGGAAGCCCCGATTGGCGCCGAGGACATCTGACGAGTTGGCCTTCCTTCCCGCCGCGCTTGAGATTGTAGAAACCCCCGCCTCACCCCTGGGGCACGGCACGTTGTGGTTGGTGACGGGATTGTTTTCATCGGTATTGCTATGGTCTGTCCTTGGCGAAGTCGACATTCACGCCACTGCGCAAGGGAGGGTCATTCCCGCCGGCAAGACCAAGCCCGTGGCAGCTCTCGAAGCCGCTTCCGTAGCTGCCATCTATGTCAAGGACGGTGACCATGTTGATCAGGGCGCCGTGTTGATCGCGCTCGACCCGGCGGGACCTCAGGCCGACACGGCCAGATTGACACGAGAATGTTTGGAGTTGGTCGTAACAACTGCTCGTCTACGGGCACTTTTAGAAGGCCGCGAAGATTTCACGTTGCCTGACAATATTGGAGAGACGCCGGCATTGGTTGGAACGCACCGTCAGCAGCTTCGTCAGCAGCTGGCGAGCCATCGGGCGATCATCGAAAGCCTGGAACTGGAGCGCCGTCAGAAGGAGGCGGAGCAACTCGGGACCGGAGCGGACATTCAGCGCCTGGAGCAGACGGTGCCCCTATTGGCTGAGCAAGCCTTCGCCAAAAGAGAAATGGCCGCGCGGGGCTGGCAGTCACGAACTGAATATCTGCGGATCGAGCAGGAACGCATAGACCGCAAACAGGCACTGGAGGTCGCCCGTCACAAATTTGTCGAGAACGAGGCTGCCATAGCCAATGTTCGGGAACGCCTTCGCGAAGAGGAGGCCAAATTTCGTGGCGGAGCACTCGCGCAATTGGCCGAAGCGGAGCAAAAGGTAGCCAGCCTTGAGCAGGATCTGGTGAAGGCAGAAGATCGGCGGCGCCTTTATCAATTGAAAGCACCATCCGCCGGGGTGATACAGCAACTGACCGTACATGCGGCCGGTGCGGTGGTGACGCAAGGGCTACCCTTGCTGATGGTGGTGCCGGACGACGGAGGCATAGCCATCGAAGCGGCGCTGGAGAACAAGGATGCTGGTTTTGTGCACCCCGGCCAAACTGCCGAGATCAAGGTGGAAAGCTTTCCGTTCACGCGCTATGGCACCATCGCGGGGGTCGTGCAGACTATATCCCGGGATACGGTACAAGGACCTGACAGCGATCTGGTGCAACGTCGTCAGGTGGCTCCGGCTGGTATTCGTGACATCGGTCAACCGACAGTCAGCCAAACAAGCCCGGTCTATGTGGTTCGAGTTACACCTCTTGCGACAGCCATGCAGGTCGATGGCCATGATATGCCGCTGTCCCCCGGAATGGCCGTGACAGCAGAGATTAAAACCGGGCGACGCCGCATCATTGATTATGTGTTGGATCCGGTGCTCCGGTATCGCGACGAGAGCATGAGGGAAAGGTGAAAAAATGGCAGACGGCGAATCTACGGGAAAGCGTGCGCGAAAAAGTCGTTTCGGTGGTTCCTGTGTTCTTGGTCGACCCTTTTGCCATTTAGCGCACAACATTGACGAACAGCGGCAGTTCGTCGACGACCAGACTGGGGAACAGTCGATCGTTGGGCTTTTCGGCCTTCAGATACCGTTGTCGCAGTACGGGCAGAAACTGCGGCCACGGGACGGTGTAGCAGTCCTTCCGGCCCTTGCCCTGTTCGACGCGGGTCACCATCCGGCAGTTGTCGATGTCGCCGATCGTCAAGCCGATCAGTTCGGAGACGCGCAATCCGGCGGAGTAGCCGAGGCAGAGGCTGAGCATGACCCTGTGCTTGAAGCTGGGGGCATGGTCGAGGAACAGGGTGACCTACTCGGTGCTCAAGACGACCGGCAACTGGTCGGGGCGCCGAATGTGTTTGGCAACGCCGAGCATCGGCTCGTATTTCGGCAGGTTGACGGTGTAGAAGAAGCGGATCCTGGCGATACGCTGGTTGATCGCCTGCACCGACAGGCCGCTCCTGGTAAGTTCGAGATAGTAGAGGCGAAGATCATCCGTCGTCGCCTTGTCGGGCGAACAATGCAGGAATTGGGTGAAGAACTTGACGCCGTTGACATAGATCACCAAGGTCTTCGGCGAGAGGTGGCGGGTGGTCATGTCGTCGATCAGACGTTGCCACAAAGGGCTGATGGGCTGTGTGCTCATAGGGGACTCCAGTCTTGGTCGAGGTCTTGGAACATCTCGAATTCAAGACAGAAGGTTTCGGAACGCTATAGGCCGCTCGTTCTGGTCGACGGTGTCGTTCAGCCTGACTGCGTTCGGCCAGAAGCCAAGCGGACGCCCGCGTGCCGTTCCCATCGAAAACAAACGCCAGAGAGCTATGTCGCTGGGATCAGCAAAGTCTTTCGCACTCTGACCCCGGTTTTTCTTGTTTTGCTATCGGCCGTGCTGACGGTGGCTAACCATGCGGCGGCGGGCGAACAGTACGGGATGGAGGATGGTCTTGCCAACTCGAGAGATGTGCCAGACCTTGTCGCGGCCGAATTGCAGAGAAATATCGAAAATGGGGCGAAACAGTGCCTCGCCGATAGGAAAACCACAGTGCAGGATGCGATGGAGGCGAAAATCATCGACTTGGGGACCTCTGTGGGAGTGATGCTGGTCAAACCGAGAATACCCTCAGATCCCAGGGCGGCATGGGGATGTCTTTGCGGCACCTATACGTGCCCAATGTGGATCTATTCGTCCGAGGGAACAACGACACATCGAATTTGGTCGGCAGTCGGCGACTCGGTGGAGATTGTCGATCGCAAAGACAGTGGGGTGAAACGCTTACTGGTTTCAAGCGGAAGCGCAGGTCACCAATCGGCGATCCTGTATGATTGGAACGGTCAGAAATATGTAGTTCTGCGGAAAAAGATGGTTATTTACGGACAAGGAATAGAACATGATGAACGAGTAGAAAATGAACTCGATAAATTCAGGGAAAGAGCCGCTCGTTAGTCTATCGACACACTTCAACAAACCGGCAAAATGATGGTGAAAAAATTATTTTTATTTTATATATTTTGTCAATTTTTTTAAACAAAAAGGCTCATCCCTCTTGCTTCGCACCCACGATACGATGTAGAACATAATGAGAACATTGCCTTTTCCGAGGTCTCGATATGTCCGACTTTCCGCGCTCTTTGCTCGAATTCCAGCGCCGTTTTCCCGATGACGCAGCCTGCGCCCGTTATCTGGCGGTGGTGCGCTGGCCCGATGGTTTCATCTGTCCGGAATGTGGCGGCGTCCGTGGTTGCCTGCTGACGACGAAAGCGCACACCTTCCAGTGCTACGACTGCCATCGACAGACCTCGATGACCGCGGGCACGATCATGCACAAGACGCACTTGCCGCTGACGGCGTGGTTTTGGGCGGCCTATCTGATGGCGACGCATTCCAACGGCATTTCGGCTCGTCAGTTGTGGAAGCAGTTGGGTCTTGGTTCCTATAAAAGCGCCTGGCTGCTGTGCGCCAAACTGCGCCGCGCCATGGTCGATCCCAACCGCGATCCCCTGTCCGGCCTGGTCGAGGCCGACGAAACGCAGATTTCCTACCGTACCAAGGACGATCCGCCCGCCGGTGGCGGAGGTCGCAGCGGCGAGGGCAAGCTCCAGGTGGCCGCCGCCGTCGAAATCCAGGGCAAAGGGCCGGGCCGTGTACGGCTTGCCGTCATCGAGAATGCCTCGGCCTCCAGCTTGCGCACCTTTCTCAAAGCCAGCGTCGCTCCCGGCACCACGTTGAAGACCGATGGTTGGTCCGGCTACATCGGCACACCGGATCTGACCCACGAACCGCATGTTGTCGGTCCCATGGCCGCTCACATCGTCTTGCCCTGGGTTCACCGCATCTTCTCCAATCTCAAGACTTGGGCCTTGGGGGTCTATCACGGTCTGCGGAAATCCCATCTCCAAGCCTACCTCGACGAATTCGTTTTTCGCTTCAATCGCCGCCGTACCCCGCACGCCGCCTTCCGATCTCTGCTTGGCATCGGCGTTGCCGTCAAACCGGCAACCTACAAGATGCTGATCGATGCGGGGGTAAGGGGATAAGCCTCCAGGGCCAATTGCACTATGACCCTCGTCGTTTCTCGGCTCTAGTAATGAAAAGGACGAAGATATGGGACATTTAGGGAAAATTTGCATCTTGATGTTATTAGCATTCATCTCTGTGATTGGTGTTTTTGCATTTTATTTACGAAAAACAATGGAGTTCCAGAATTACGTAAATTGTTTGTGGAGATTTGGAGGGGCTTCAATCGCATTAACGTTGATGTCTGCTGCCGTTAATAGGTCTACCGGTTCAGATTTGTTCGGAGAGCTTGATAGGCTCGGAAAAAAGAATGATTGGGGAATATATATTGATGGTTTTTCGTGGGGAAATTCAAGATTAAAGGAAAGGATTTTCTTTTTATCATTTGTATCAATGTGCGTGTTTGTTGGGTTTGTATCTGGTGCAGTCGTTACTGCATATATCTCTAAATAAATCTGTAGATTCTGGTCTTTCGTAGGCAGGAGAGTGTGATGGCGGGTGAAGGAACGTCTCTTGGTGCTTCGCTGGCAACTGCGTGGGATACATATCGGGATTACCTATCTGGCAAGGCAACGCTGAATGATCTTATTTCTGCCGGAACCGGTGTTGTTTCAGCGCTTGCACCTGCCTTCGATCAATATCCCGGAATTAAAACCATCGGCATTGGCGCCCTTGGTGGCGTGTCTGCATACACGGGCTATCTGTCCGACTCAGAAACATTCAATTCCAGTACTGCGACCGTGGCTGACAAACTTGCAGCGACTTTCGGTCTGATTGCCGATGGAGCCGCCGCCGCTGGTGCCATAGCAGCAGTTACGGGACAGGAAGAGGTCGCCGTTCCCTCCGCAGTGCTTTGTCTTGCCATGACTGGAGCAAAAATATTAGTCAAAAACAATGCGGATTTGATAAATAATACAGAGGATCAAGTCAACAAATTGTTGAGCTATGATGCTGTGCCGGACGCGGTGTCGGTGCCGGGTGACATAACTGGGACTTCCCAACCGTCTTCTTCGGCGCAGGACTGGCCCTCCGGCTGGACCATTACTTACGACCCACTGGATGGGTCGGGTCTCAAAACTGCTCCTGTGTATCAGACTAATCAGGGAACGGAATTTGGTTTCACCTATTTCACCAGTCCGCCGAACGGGTCCGGTTCGCAGAGTTTTGTCGGGAGCGGAAATGTTCGCGCATTGACCTACACCGACGGTAACTCGACAGTGACTTATGGAGTGGACTCGACTGGCAGACCGAATGGTACGGGCGTCGCAGTCCTTCAAGGCAACGACAGTTCGACGATAACCAACCTTAGCAATGGCAACCAGATCACGACAGCCGGTACCGTCGATACCGGCAACCTTGTGCCAGGTCAGCCGGTGCCAGTGTCGACAGCGGACGGAATATACCACGTCGATTCCGCAACCGGAAACATCACCGACCCAGGCGCGATCACGACGACAGTCAACGGAAATACAATCACGATTATACCCCCAACAGCATCAGACGACAACACGACTACTCCAAGTACATTCGCCGTCATTCAAATTACTGACGCGTCAGCGTCTTCCTCAACTATAAACATAAAATTGGCACCTGTCACCATCTTAATAAATTCAACACGACTTCAGGAAATAGATATTCAAGGAACTAGCATTGGCGTCGTTTTACAAGATGGCATTCAAATAGGGACGGCAAAAATCTATGATGGATATTCAATTTATAAATATAATGACGGCAGCTCTTCGTTTGCTACGCCGGACGGCACCCAGGTAACTGTGAAAAATATTATTCGCATCGAAACAGATACCGAGGGTCATTTACAATACATATTGAGCGACGGCAGCACACACACCACTATAGATGGGAAAGAAACCGCGCAAACTGGAGCAAATCCTCTCATCGCATTAAACGCAAATATCGCAAATCTGGTTGACGATGTGCGCACCACTCTGGGGTTATCACCAAATCAGACAATCGATCAACAGGAGCAAAGTCTTCACAATGCTGGATACGCGGGATTAGCGTTGTTACAGGTATGGGAAAACACTAACGAACAGACAGTGTTAAATCTAATCACAAAACTGTCAAACTCTCTCAATTATAAAACTTCGGAATTTAATGGATCATGGCTAACCAATTTTATTGGATCCGCATCATCTCTGGTCAATGCGATTAAGAATCCGACCCCCGAGAATATAGCAAATATATCAGAAAATTTTATTTCAATAATCGATAAAACATTTGGAAATGATATAAAAAATATTGTACCTACTGTTTCAGTTATTAATTCACTTGTAAAATTCATATCGGATCCATCTGAAAACAGCGCAATTAACCTCAGCTTATCTATGGGCATAATGATTGCCCCCGAGATATTCGTACCAATTTCGTTGCTGATGGGTTTTGCAGATTTTTTTGATGGATTTGGCATAGATAAAGGCTGTGAAATTAAAGGAAATAAAATTTCCGTACAGGTTGGGGAAGGATTTGATCGATTCACGGTGAGTGGAAATAATAATAACATATATGTCACGGGTAGCGATAAGGTTGTCGCTATTAATGGAAGTGGCGGCCACATAGAAATTAGCAATGGGACTATTTTTAATAACATTCCGTTAAATGACGATGTCAATATTAATAATATTAATAATTTTAAATACTCCGTGACCGGAAGTAAAAATAATTCACTAGATACCATAGCGCCATCTGTTGATTATAATAATATAGGCGAAATAGATATAAACAATACATACACATCGTCAACGACAATATTGAGACAATCACAAAATGATATTATCATATCTCTTAAAGGCGGAGCGGAAATCAAGATATTAAATGAGAAATACACTAGAAATGTCGCCGTTGTCAAATTTTCATTTGACAAGTCATCCATAGATTTAAGCGGTTCGTTGACGTTCACCGGCACGGCGGGCGATGACCGCCTATGGGGGTGGGGAAACGGCGACACCC
>WASQ01000004.1:0-18709 GCA_009712185.1 Telmatospirillum sp.
CGATGACGCGCTGATAGCGGGCCAGCGCCTCCGGCCACTGGCGCAGATACCAATGGGCGCTGGCCTCGGCATTCAGCAGCTTGGCGCGCGCCGCCACGTCCGGGGCCAGATCGTCCGCCCGGGCATAGGCCTCCAGGGCCTCTGTATAACGGCCGTCCTCATGCGCCGCCAGACCGCGCAGATACCAGCTGTCGAAACCCTGCGCCGACGCCGGCAGCGCCCCCAGGGCGGCCAGCGCCAGCCCGCCCTGTCCCGTCCGGGACGAGGTCGGCGCGGACATGCCGGCGGGCTGGGGCGACTGGCGGCGCTCCGCCTCCTCGATCAGCGCCTTCAGCTTCTGGCTTCCGCTTTCCGCCTCGCCATGCAGGCGGGCGATATTGTCGTGGATCGCGCGGATCTTTTCGAAATAGTCAGAGGTACGGCCAAGGGCGTCGTCCAGCATGGATCTGATCTGTTCGGCGTTCCTCCGGCCCTCTTCCGCCAGAGTGTCGAATTTTTCCTTGTAGTCCTGCAATTGCTGACGGGAGTCCGCCCGCGCCTCGGCCACGGCGGAGGCATGGGTGCGGATCGAGAAGGACACCACGATGGCGGTGATCAGGGTGCCGAAAAAGGCGCCGATGGCGCCGACGATGATCCCGACGCGCGACGCCTCGACGCCGTTGACCGTCAGAACGGTGTTCAGGGACTTGTCCTGATCATCGAAGCGCTGGGTCAGAAGCTCCATCTTCCGTTCGACGCCGGTCATCCTGGCATCATGGTCCGACAGACGTTGTTGCAGGGCGCCCACGGCACCGCCGCCCGGCGCGGCTCCGGTTCCCGGGCCGCTTTGCCCTGGCACGGCTTCGCTCTGGGGCGGCGGCGGCGCCGCAAAGGCTCCGGGGTCAACGATGGCGTTGACGATCAGGATCAGGAACGCAAGGCGGCGGATCGGCATGTCGGAACCATCCAGGCGGATGTGCAACCAATGGGGGTTCCTGATCATAACAGGTTATCGAGGGTTGTCATTTCTCCCGCCGGACGATCTCCGGGCGGACAGAGCTCTCCGCTTTCTATATTGTCCAACAGATTGGGCCGGACCATAACTATTGGTGCGATCCTTCCGGAGGGTCTGGGGGCATCAGTATCGGCGGGAGTGGGGTGATGACTGACACCTGGGCCAGGGGGCAGACCTCTTTCACCATCTGTGTGTCGACGGCTTATGGGCCAATGCTGGTCAACAGGTTTGATATCAATCAGACTAACGCGTTGGTGAAAACCATGCACGCGGTGGACCACAGGGACATCGGGCTACTGGTTCAGCTCCTGGATGTATTTCCGGAAAACAGGGTTTTCATCGATATCGGTGCTAATCTCGGCACCTACACCCTGGGAATAGCCCGTCATGTCGGTCCAAAGGGAAAGGTGATCAGCTTTGAGGCGCAGCGGATCCTATCCTACATGCTTGCCGGCTCGATCGCTCTCAACGGTTTAACCAATGTTTATTGTTACAATCGCGCAGTCGGCCGGAACCACGCGACGATCGAGATTCCGCAATTCGATTACAACAAGCCGCTGAATTTCGGCAGTGTCGAATTCGGTGGCGAACAGCGGGAACAGCTTCACCAGGAACGGCAACACAGGGACGATTCCATCGACTATGTCGAAGTCATTCCGCTGGACAGTCTTTCGCTTCCCCAGGTCAATATCATCAAGATCGACGTGGAGGGAATGGAGGCTGATGTTCTCGAGGGTGCGAAGGATACCCTTCGGCGGTGCCGCCCCATCCTTTATGTCGAATATATCAAATCAGATCGCGATGGCTTGATCCGGGCCGTCGAAGGATTGGACTATGTTGTCCACATTCTTCCCGGAAACCTGCTGTGTGTTCCCCGGGAGCTCAGTTCAAAAATCTCGGTGACGACAAAAATGGCATAGGGAACAATGGCGTGCGGGGCGGCGTCTGTGGGGATGCCGGCCGGGCCACCGGACCGTCCGTCGCGTCGCGATTGGACCGGCGGGTGGGGGTGCCCTCGTTGTCTCTGGCCTGGGGGGACGTTTCATGTCGCTCTTCAAGCTTCCGCTTTCCGGCGATGTCGTGCAGTGGATCAATCCGATGACCTGGTTCCTGAGCGGCAACAGCGTGAATGTCTATATGGGGGACTCCGGTTCGCCCGAAACCGAGGCCGAAATCCTCGACCGGGTTGGCACCTACGGGCGCCAGATGGGACGCCTGACCGACGCGGTCAGCGTTCTGCTCCGGCATTTGCCGGACCGCGCGGCCCTTTCCGATGACGAACGCAAGGCCATCGGCGTTTTCGAGGATATGGCGCGGGACATCGCCGCCATCAAGGAAAAACACCGCCGGGCATCGCGTTCCTGAGCGGAAAAGGGCGGGAGGACCCGGGAAAAGAACGACGGACACGCCGTCGCCTTTTCCTGAACGTCGTTCATCCTCCGCCCTTTTCGCCGGTCTCTGATAATCGCGATCGGGCGTTCTCAGGGCGCTTGCGGCAGTGATATGTGACCGACAGAATAGGTTTGCGTCGTTTCCGTCGCGGCATCGGTTCGCGTCGTTTCCGTCGCGGGGGGGACGGCCGGCCAAAGGCAGAACCGCAGTTGCCGCCATTTTGTCGGATCGAATGCGGCGATGACCGCGAGGGCGCCGGCTCCGATCGCTGAACGCGCGTCGTCGGCGGCGGTTTCGCGATGCCGGGTCAGATCGGAATGCGCCGCGATCGGCCGGATGTCGCGTGTCGCATAGCGGGCGTCCCCAAGGTCGGACGCGACCTCAGTGTGCCAGACCAGCCATGTCTGCACCGAAGGCCAGCCGAAATCCCGGGCGAGGGCGGAAAAGCCGGGGCTGGACAGAAAACTGTCGATCCCTTCCGGGGTGTCCCAAAGATAGAACGGCGCATAGAGATTTTCGGCGCTGGCAAAACCGTCATCCCGCTTTCGCGCCGAAAGGTAGGCTTTGAAGCGGAGGCGCGGAAAACCGTCGAGCAGCGGCCCCTTCTCGCGGATACGCCGGTCGATGATCGCCATGTCGTAGTCGGCCGGCAGGGTGAAACTGTATTGCATCGCGATCATCGCCGCGCCTCCTCCTGTCCGACGGGATCGAACCACTGGACGGCCTGCCCGTTCTTCACTGGCTGGACGCTGATATAACTGAACGGACTGGAGGGGGCGGCGCCATGCCAATGGCGTTCGTCGGGGGCGAACCAGACGGCATCTCCGGCGCGGACCTCGACCGGACTGTCCCCCTCGCGCTGGACGAGGCCGACGCCATCGAGGACGAAGAGAATCTGGCCGCGCGGATGGCTGTGCCAATGGGTCACGACACCCGGCGGGACGAAGGCGCGCATCGCCGTCATCTCGCTTTCGGTGCGGCTCGACAACAGCATCTGGACCAGAAAAGTCCCGTTGGAGATGCCGTCAGGCACGGCGGCGAGTCCGTCGCCGGCCCGATGGACGGTCATGGTCGTGGGGCAGGCGGCCCGCATGTCGAAGGAATCGCTCATCGGCCGGCCTCATCCGTCGGGGCCGCCGCGGAAACGCCGGACGCGAAGGACCAGTCCTCGAGTGCCGAATTGACGAGGGCGACCATGACGTCCTCCGGCCGGATGCCGGGTGACACAGCCAGATTCTCGACGAGCCTCCGGTAGAAGCGCGCCTTGGTTTCCTCCGATCGCGCCCTCCCCGTGGTGATGTGGAAGAAGACGTAGTCGTCGGATCGCGGACCGCCGCGATAGGTCCGGTCGAAAACCAGCTCGCCGGGACCGTGCTGGTGGATCGCGACGAAGCGGTCTTTTTCCGGAACCTCGAACGTGTCCACAAGCGCACGGTCGAGGCTGTC
This sequence comes from Telmatospirillum sp., assembly GCA_009712185.1. Taxonomy (GTDB): domain Bacteria; phylum Pseudomonadota; class Alphaproteobacteria; order Rhodospirillales; family Magnetospirillaceae; genus Telmatospirillum. The sequence goes on from WASQ01000004.1 coordinate 3,833, forward strand.
GGAAATCGCGGCGAGATAGCCGGCGGATTTGCCCGCGAGCAGAGAGATCCGGGTGAAAGGCATGACTGCGCTCCATTGGCGGCGATTGACAGTCGCACTATGAAGCGATGGAATCGTCCTGATAATCGGATTATTTTTGATTATATGTCCTGATTTTCAGGATGAAATATATCTCTGCGCAATCGGCGGGGGCCGCGGAGCGAAAGGGGCGGGGACGGGGGACGGGGCGGTTCCGATTCTTTTCCCCGGAATGGGTGTCTGGCGGAAACGGTTTTCGCCCCCGTTTTCCTGGACTTGCACCGGCACGGCCCGGCCGGAGGGGCGGCCGTCATTGTACGTCGACCCCATTTCCAGACCCCCTTTCCACGGTGGTCGATATCCATGAGGCCTGTTTGCGGATGCAAGGCGTCGGAGTTCGAGCCTATTTTGTAAAAGCGTGTTTCTTGAGATGGATTGAGAATCTTAAAGGAAGGTCGTGTTATTTACGTGTCCGCGCACCAACGATTACCTGCCGAAAACTACTCTGATCCCATTTTTACTGATGCCTTATGCCGCGTCTACCATGTCAAGCCGCAGCTTCTTTCCGATGACCCTCGCCGCGCGTGCGATGGTCTTCAGATGTACGGCACCGTTTTCGGGGTCGAGCAGGCGGTCAAGCTGGGAACGGCTGGTGCCCATGCGTTCCGCCATGGCCTTTTTGGTGACGTGCTGCGCCTTCATCGTTTCAAGAAGTTGCCACGCGATGACGCGCTTGATGGCAACAACTTCGATTTCATCGAGAAGGCCATCTTCCTCCAGAAAGCTGTCGAAGCTGGAACCGCTGTGATCGAATGGGGGGGTCGGTTCGGTGCTCATGATAGCCCTTTCTCGTGTTTGCGCTTGTTGCCGCGCGCCAGATCCAAGTCGTCGTCGTTCGTCGTTCTGGTTTTCTTGATGATGGCGTGCAACAGAACCATCCGTCCAAGCTTGTCTATATAAAAGAAAACGCGATCGATGCGGTTGCCGGGCAGATTGGTGCGGACTTCGTGTAAACCGTCGCCCATCGGTCGGCAGGTCGGCATGCCGAGGGGCCATCCGAACTCGACCGTCTAAATATCCTCGCCAATCAAGCGGCGATCTTCGCGGTCCATTTTCTTCAGCCAGTCGCGCACCGGTTCGTTTCCAGCCTCGGTTTTGAAGAAGATTGCCGGAACCCTCTTCATTTTGACCAGGTCTGCGGGCGGTGGCGGTAAATGCGAGGCCATTTTCCTGATCATCCTAAAATGTACCTTTTTTGGTACGTCTTTCAAGCGCCCTTTAAAAAAGGATGCTGCGCGTCCACGCATCGGAGGCGGACATTGCCGAAGCACCGTAGCTTAAAGGCGTAGCCTAAAGGGGTCAGTGTCGTTTGCGTGCCGGCGCACCAACGATTATCTGCCGAAAATCACTCTGAGTGCGCCGGGAAGACCGGCAAGGGATAGTTGGTGGAAGTCCAATGCAGCGAGAGAGTAGCGACCTGCGCTGGCCCCGAGTCATGCGTGAGCGACGGCGGCCACGAAGCGTTGACAGGGGAGCCGACAGGCTGGGTATTGAGCCACGAAATGACATCCCGGATGCCGACGCCGTTCGCAGCGCGGAAGGCCATACGGGGTTCGGCGTCATCGCGAGCCGAGCTTCGATCCGGCGTGGTCGGAGACCCCAGCATGCCGGGACGTTCCTTGCACGGGAACCGGGAGGTCTCGCGGTTGACCGTCGGCGGTGCCGGCGGCCCGCATCGGGAAGCAGTAGGCGTAGCCGATGATACCCGATCGCGAGAAATCAGACCCGTCCATAGTAGCGATGAAGCCGGCGAACAAAGACGGGCAACCGTTCGCGGAGTTGGTGGAGCCAAGGGGCGGGGCCGAGGGAAATGCGCGTCAGCCAAGCACGCTCCGGACACCGAGCCGGGAAGGCGTGACCGCGGGCCTGGAGCGCATACGGACAGCCGCGAGGCTGAAGAAGAAGGAGCGGTTCACCGCACTCCTGCATCATGTGACCGTCGACCTCCTCCGATCGGCCTACTCCTGGCTCAAACGGGACGCGGCGGCCGGAGTGGACGGGGTCACCTGGGAAGACTATGGCGTCGACCTGGAGCGGCGGCTTGCCGACCTTCATGGCCGGGTCCATCGCGGGAGTTATCGCACGCAACCGACGCAGCGCCAGTACATCCCGAAGCCGGACGGACGGCAACGCCCGCTCGGCATCGCCGCGATCGAGGACAAGATCGTCCAGCGTGCGCTGGCCGAGGTTCTGAACGCGATCTACGAGGAAAATTTCCTCGGGTTCAGTTACGGGTTCCGACCGGGTCGCAGCCAGGAGCCTAAAGGGGTCGGTGTCGTTTGCGTGCCGGCGCACCAACGATTATCTGCCGAAAATCACTCTGACCCCTTTGCGTTCGCGCCTGCGATCTATGCCGGCTGGGCACGGCGGTTACGGTGGCTATGGAATTCTGAAAAGTATGGTGTCATTTGCGTGCCGGCGCACCAACGGTTACATGTCGAAAATCACTCTGACCCCATTTTTCGATCACTGCACCCTATAGTAGAGCGCTCGTTTTTCGTCGGCCCACGGTTAAGCCCGCAGCCGCCGGAGGCGATAGCCTGAAAGGCGAGCCTTTACGGAGGGCTCGCGAGAAACGACAATAGGACTCCGGTGCAACTGCTCAGGGACGGCCATTACATCTTCATGCGCAGATAATTGTCGGCAAAGTGGGTGTTGTAATTGTCGTGCTACACCTTGGCCCCGTTTGACCGTCGAGCCATAGGGCGCGAAGGCGTCTTCCGCCGCCGCAAGGCACGCCGTCCACGAGAGATGCTCGGCCGGCGGGACGTTTGCGTATCAGTAGTCGGTTCGGTGTTGCGAATGGCGTTCAAGGGAGGCGATCACCGGCTCCGCCGATGCGTTCCAAATTGCCGAAGCCAGCCTAAAAGGGGCAGTGTCATTTACGTGCCGGCGCACCAACGATTATCTGCCGAAAATCACTCTGACCCCTTTGCGTACCTCATCTTGGATTAATGATTGATCCGCCTTCCTCCCCTTCGTCGGAACCATCGCCTTCTGGCCGATGAAGCCCATCACCAGGAGCGGTGAAGCTGCCGTAGGTTGCGCAGTAGGATGGCGACAATCACGCAGTGCCGCCGCCGCCGCCGGTGACGGGGCGTGGGATGAAACTCACCGGGCCGCCCCGGCGTATTCGCCGCGAAGGCCCTGCTGCCGATCTGGCGTGAGCGGGACGTTTTCCCTAGCAGCCTAAAAGGGTCAGTGTCATTTACGTGCCGGCGCACCAACGATTATCTGCCGAAAATCACTCTGACCCCTTTGCGCTGGAAAATCACTCTGACCCCTTTGCGTGTTTTTGCGTGTTCTCCCCTCCCTTTCAAGCCGTCGGCGCGATCAGCCGGGGCAACTCCCTCTCCAGCAAGGACACGATTGTCCGGGTTCGGGGGGGAATGGGTTTTTCGGCGGGATAGAGGAGGTGCAGGTCGAACCCTGGTACCACGACGTCAGGCAGGAGCAGCCTCAACCGACCGGCGGCCAGATCATCGGAGCAAACAGGTTTCTGCAAAACCCCGATTGCCCCTCCTCCAAGCAAAATGGTGTGTAACGGCCGCCAGTGGCTGACGGTCAAAGAGATTTCGATCGGTGTCGACAGGATGCGCCCATCTTCCGTTTGCAGGGGCAGCCGGCCGTTATTGAAGATGCCGGACACGCGGGCGAAAGGGTGTCCGATGAGATCGGCAGGTGTCGTCGGAGCGCCATGGCGGTCAACGTAGCCGGGTGACGCGACCAGCACACGGGAGACATGTCCCAATTTGCGAGCGACAAAACTGCCGTCGCCGTGATCGCCCAGCCGGAGCGAAATATCGACGCCTTCAGTTGTCGGATCGACGACGCGGTCGTTCAGCACCAGATCGATTTTGAGCTGGGGGTGACGGTCCCGGAGACGGAGCAGTAGGGAGGGCAGCACGACCTCTCCCAGGCCATGGGGCGCCGCGATCCGCAAAGTGCCGCGCAACGGCATATCGTCGTGCGCGCCCGCCAGGGCGTCCTCTGCCGCTTCAATGGCGATCTTGCACCGCTCATAGAACGCCGCTCCCATATCCGTGACTGAAATCATGCGGGTGTTGCGGCGAAGCAGGCGCGCGCCCAAGTGCGCTTCCAGACGTTCGATCCGTTCGCTGACCGCCGGCTGGCCGATGCCCAGATCGCGGGCGGCGGCCGACATGCTGCCCCTCTCGACAACCCGTACGTAAACCCTCATTGCGGCCAGATAATCCATGCGCTCAATATATCGGTTCATCCGATAAATGAAAGCGGATCCAATGACCTACTGATCGGAGAACTTGTCACCCAGATAGGGGGGCATGCGGCTCCTCCCGCAGGATGGGCGGGCGGAGACCGCGGCAACCTTTCAATCGTCAGGGTGATTTATGAACGACATCAGGCTTTATATGCTTCAATCCGGCACGCAACACTGCAAGCTGCATGATATCAAGATGAACCAGGGCTGCGGGGCCGACTACGAAATCCCGGTTCCATGGTTTCTTCTTGTTCATCCCAAGGGCAATGTCGTCATTGACGGCGGCCTGGCGGCGGAAGGATTGGCGGATCCGCGTGGCTATTGGGGCGCGGCGATCGATGCCTACAGGCCCGCCATGGTCGAGAGCGAAGGTTGCGTCGCGCGGTTGGCGACACTCGGTCTCGCGCCCGGCGATATTCGCTTCGTCGCGCTTTCTCATCTGCATTCCGATCATACTGGAGCAATCGGACGTTTCCCTGGCGCGACGCACCTCGTTCAGAGGAGGGAACGCGAATATGCCTTCACGCCTGACTGGTTCGCCGAGGCGGCCTATGCCCGCAAGGATTTCGATCGCCCCGGCGTGAAGTGGCAATGTCTGGAAGGAGAGTCCACGGACTATCATGACCTGTATGGCGACGGCGTGCTGCGGATGGTCTTCACGCCGGGGCATACGCCGGGCCATCAGTCATTTCTCGTGACCCTGCCCCGCAGCGGTTCAATTCTGTTGGCGGCCGACGCGGTCTACACGCTCGACCACTGGAACGAAAAGGCGCTGCCCGGCTTCATGGCGTCCGCCGTCGATACGGTGCGCTCCGTGAGGAAGCTGCATGTCCTCGCCGAACGGGTCGGAGCCACCCTGGTTGCGGGCCATGATCCCGATGCCTGGACGACGTTCAAGCATGCGCCGGAGTTTTATGAATAGCCGCGTTATAGGGTGGCCTGGCGACAGTCATGCCCGGCAGCAACGAACGGGATGCCGCCAGGGTCGGTCTGCCGAGTTGGGGAATGGTGCGCCCGGCGGGATTCGAACCCACGGCCCCAGGATTAGGAATCCTGTGCTCTATCCTGCTGAGCTACGGGCGCCCAAGCGGGTTATCGCATGGCCGGCGGCGGCAATCAAGGAACCATGATGGCGCGGCCGGTGGTTGCCGGCGGGATCTCCCCGCTTCCTCCGGCGGGGCGGGGTGGCGCGGGTCAGCGCAGGGACCGGTAGCGGTCGGTGGCGGCGACCAGGGCGGTGCGGATGCCGGGTTCCATCGCGGAATGGCCGGCGTCCGGAATGATCTGGAACCGGGCTTCGGGCCAGGCCCGGGCCAGGTCGTCGGCGCTGGCGATCGGGCAGACCATGTCATAGCGCCCCTGGACGATGGTGGCCGGCAGGCCGCGCAGACGGTCGATGTCGCGCAACAACTGGTTGGGTTCCATGAAACCGTCGTGGATCATGTAATGCGCCTCGATCCGGGCCATGGCCAGGGCCGAGGGCGAGGGGCGGACCTCTCCCGGTTCGGTCAGCAGGCGCGAACAGCTCTCCTCATAGGCGCACCACACCTGCGCCGCCGGCATATGCCGCGCGGGATCGGGGTCGGTCAGGCGCCGGTAATAGCTGGACAGCGGATCCGTCTGTTCGTCCGGGGGCAGGAAGCCTAAGAATCGGCGCCCGGCCTCCGGGAAGAAGCGGCCCATCTGATGGATGAACCAGTCCACCTCCGGCGGGCGGCACAGAAAGATGCCGCGCAGCACGAACCCCAGGCAGCGGTCGGGATGGGCCTCGCCATAGGCCAGCGCCAGGGTGCTGCCCCAGGATCCGCCGAACACCAGCCAGCGTTCGATCCCCAGATGACGGCGCAGGGCCTCGATATCGGACACCAGATGGGCGGTGGTGTTGTCCGTCACCAGGGCGTTCGGCACAGACCGGCCGGCGCCCCGCTGGTCGAAAAGAACGATGCGATAATGCCGGGGGTCGAAGAAGCGGCGGTGCAGGGAAGCGCATCCGGCCCCGGGGCCGCCATGCAGGAAAACCACCGGAACGCCGGCCGGATTGCCCGACTCCTCCCAGTAGAGCCGGTGCGGCGGATCAACCGCCAGCCAGCCATGCTGGTTGGGTTCCAGCGGCGGATAAAGCTCGCCCAGCGTCTCCCGGTCGCCCTTCATGGTTGCCCGCCCTTCATGATCATTCGTTTCCCGGTCGCCTCAGGCCCGGAGAACCTGACCGGTGGCGCCTCCCGGAATCAGCTCCACCGCCAGAAGATCGCCGCCGAAGCCGCAACCGCCATCAATGGACAGGGTGTGGGGCGTCTCCATCAGCCCGCCCCGGCGGCGGTCGAACCCGCGGACCACGCGGCGATAGCCCTCATAGGGCGCATCGATCGCCGAGAAGCCGGAGGCGCCCCACCAGAAGCTGTCGCTCTGCGCCGCCAGAGGGCGCGCGGGATCCAGCCCGGCATGGACGAAAAGAAGGCTGCCGCTGTCGGTGAAGGCGGCGTGGCGCAGGGCGCTCATCAGGCTGCCGTGGCCGTCGCAGGCACGCAGGTTCTGGCGCATCTGATTGGTCCAGCGGGTCAGGGACAGGGTGCCGTCGCGGGCCGACAGCATCGCCTCCTCCAGGGTGGAGCCATAGGCCTCGATGGTGGCGCCGATTCCCTGATCGGCCATCCAGCGCAGGACCTCCGCCGGCCGCGAGGCGAACTGGAGTTGCAGCAACTTCTGCCACATTTCCTCCTGCGCGCCCCGCAGGAACACCACATCGCCGCAGTCGGCACCAGGCTCCGCCAGAACGGCGCGGCGGAACAGCAGCATCGCGTCGATGGTTGGACGGATGTCGCGGCCGTGGCCGAAATAATTGCCGAGATAGACGATCTGGTCGCCCGTCCGGTACTGGCGGGAAATCTGGCGGTGAATGCTGGAAAGACGATCGGCGGCGCCATGAACGGCCCCGATCGCCCAGATGCGCGCGTCACCACGCAATGTCTGGAAGATGCTCTGTTCCGGGGACATGCGCAGCGTCTCACCTCGCCCAAGGCTGTCAGGGGCGGCGCCGGAATGACGCCGCTCCGATCAGCTTAAGCGGCGGCGAGCAGCTTTTCCAGTTTTTGCGTCGCAGCTTCGGGCTCGATTCGTTCGACGGCGGCCAGTTCGCTGGCAAGGCGCTCCAGGGCGGCCTCGTAAATCTGCCGTTCGCTATAGGACTGGTCGGGCTGGTTGGCATTGCGATGCAGGTCGCGCACGACTTCGGCGATCGAGACGGGGTCGCCGGAATTGATCTTGGCCTCATATTCCTGAGCCCGGCGGCTCCACATCGCGCGCTTGACCTTGGCGCGGCCTTGCAGGGTATTGAGGGCGCTGTCCATGATTCCGCGCGACGACAGCTTACGCAGCCCGGATTTCCGGGCCTTCGGCACCGGAACCCGCAAGGTCATCCGGTCGCGATCAAAGGTGATCACGAACAGCTCGAGCTCGTGCCCGGCGATCTTCTGGAGTTCGATCGCTTCAACCTTGCCGACCCCGTGGGTCGGATAAACGACGTAATCGCCTTCGGAAAAGGTCTCGTTCAGCATATCCTGCTCATCCCTAAACAATCTGGGCAGCGACGCGGCGCTGGCAATAAAAATGCGCACCGCACCGCTAAAGCGGTCGATTTGGAACTCTAAACGTGCCGTGTGGGGCATTAGCCCGAGAGGCCTAGAGCCCTGATGGCCTTGGCCGACCTCGCGGCCATCCGCAAAGGCCTAGCTCTGCGGAATGGGCTTTATAGCACAACCGCCATCCGAGGAACAGAATGAATCCGTTCCTCTGTTAAAAAATTCTTACCGGTCAGCCCTGCGCCGGCTGCACGGCCCGTCCACCGGATCCGGGGATCCGGCCGGACGTCCCCGGCGGATCCCGATCTTAGAGCGCGTTTACGCCGCTGCGGAAGAAAAATCGTTCCTCCGGCCCGCCCGGACCCGGCCGGCCCTGGGCGATGGAGGCGCCGGAGACTAGCGCTTGGCGGGGTTTTCGCTCAACAGCTCGGCCTTGCCGGGCTTGTTCTTCCAATCCTCGGCATCGGCCGGGCTCTGCCCCTTCCGGGTGATGTTCGGCCATTCCGCCGAGAACTTGCGGTTGGTCTCTGCCCATTCGGCCGCCTTCGGCTCGCTGTCCGGGAAAATCGCTTCGGCCGGGCATTCCGGTTCGCAGACGCCGCAGTCAATGCATTCGTCGGGATTGATCACCAGGAAATTCTCGCCCTCGTAGAAGCAATCGACGGGGCACACCTCGACGCAATCCATGAATTTGCACTTGATGCAGTTTTCCGTGACGACATAGGACATGACAATCTCCGTAGGGGTTGATGGCGTCAGGCCACCGGGCCGGTCAATCCAAGACGGGAGAGCGCCCGCCGGCGCGCCGTTCCGCTATCCTGATCCGAAACGTAAAGAAGACCCGCGACGCGGCGGATCAGGCTGGCCTCATAGTCGTGCAGATGGCCGTCGGCCAGAACCACCTCCCACAGCATCTCGATCATTTCGATGCGCCGGTCGGCGTCGAAGTGTTCGGCGACATGGCGCGTGAAGGGATAGATCTGGCTGGTCTTTTCCTGCAACGCGCGCGCTTTCTCCTGCATCGCGCGGGCGTCCCGTTCAGACAGGCCGAAGCGGTCCCGCAACAGCAGCGCGATCCGGTTCTCTTCGGCGGGATCGACGGTTCCGTCGACCGAGGCCGCCTCCACCATCAGAACGGTGGCGGCCAGGCGCACGTCGTCGTCGGGCCGAAGCCGCGGCGTCTCCGTCTCTCCGAAAAACAAGGACTTGAAGGTCTCCAGCATGGCGCCTTGCCTAACACAGCGGGGCGTCGCGAACAACCCTTCCGCTGCAAGGGCCTTGCGGCTTTTCGTCAAAGAGGAAAGCGAGAGCGTCCGCCGGCCGGCTCAAGGCCACTCCTCGGGTGGCGGATCGGGTGGCGGCAAAAGGTCGTAGAGGGTGGCTGCCTCCGGCGCCGGGCCGCGCCGCTCCCCCATGGCGACGACCGCGACCCGCCGCCAGATCCGTCCCTGACGGAAAACGATCTCGTCGCCGGGACGCAGGCTGGCGCTGGCTTTGACGACGCGTTCGCCGTTACACCAGACCAGTCCGTCTCCGATCCAGGTCTGCGCCAGGCTTCGCGATTTGCAGAAGCGGGCGAACCACAGCCATTTGTCGATGCGCTGCGCCTCCATGACCTCAGCGCCTCAGCGCGCGCAATGCCGCGAAGGGGGAGCTGTCGTCGTCCCGCCGGTCCCGGCCCGGACGCCGCGCCCCGGCCTGACCGGTCTTCGTCCGGTCCGCGACATCGGGCGCGCCGCCCCGCGGCGACCCGATGGCCTGAGCCCCGGCGGCGACGGCCGGCGTCCGTCCCGGGTGGCGGTCCGGACGCCGGCGGATGGCATGGAAGCGGGCGTCAGGGCCGCTTCCCTCCTGCCGGTAGCCCAGGGCCGGAAGGAGAGGGGCGGCGTCGGCGACGCTGAGACCCAGGATGGCGGCGACCGGCGCCGTCAGCAGGAAACCGCGGGCCCCGCCCGCCGAGCCCGGCGCCCCCCGGCTTTTTTGCCTGCCCTCGACCGCGTTCGCGCCCGGCGGTCCTCCATCCGGCGAGTCCCGATCCTTGCGGAGATCCTGGCGGATCCGCGCGGTGAACCGTTCCAGCATGTCGACCCGCACGGCTTTGCCGGCAAGCACGCGATATCCCCGCGCCTCCCAGCCGTCCGGTGCAAGATCGCCCCTGTCGGCGACGATGACGCCTCCGGCCGGCGGAGGCGCCGGCTGGCCGGCGAACAGCGCCCACAGCGCGCCGCGCAGGTCCTGCTGAGAGGGTTTCAGAAGGCGGGGCAGGAACAGGCTTTCATGACCCAGACGCAGGTCCAGGCGGGCCAGCGCCCGGCGGTCGTCGTCCGACAGGGCGGCGACCTGCGCCTCGGCGCCTTTGCGGGGGATCGACCCCAATCCTTCGCCCAGTTGATAGGCCAGACCCCGCGCCGCGCCGGACAGGGGCGCGTCGAGCAGGGCGAACAGCGGCGCCAGGAGCCGCCTCAGATATCGGTCCAGCCAGAGATCGAGGCGCGCCTTCAGCCGGTCGCGGGCGTCGCGGTCGATCAGATCCGAACTCAGAATTTCGATTGCCGGCGCCAGGACCGTGGCCCCCGCCGACAGCCGCGCAAGGGCTTCCCCGCGCCACAGGACAAGGCCCCCGACGTCGAGGGCGAAGGCGTCGTCGCCCTCGGTCGCGACGGCGGCGACGCGCTGCGCGATCTCGGGACGCAGGGCCCGATGGGCCGCCGCCGCCACGGCGCGGCTGGCGCCCAGTCCCTCCGCCCGGTCCGGCCGGAACCGCAGCCCTTCCAGATTGCCGACGAAATGCCCCTCCACCCGGACACCGCCATCGCCGGCAACCTCCGTGGTCAGCAGGGAATTGTCCTTCAGCTTGCGGGTCAGATGGGTGGTGCGCCGGTCGACGAACCGCTGGGTCAGGCGGTCATGCAGGGCGTCGGACAGGCGGTCCTCGATCGCACGGGTCCGCTCCTGCCAGGCGGGGGCGTCCTCAAGCCAGTCGGCGCGGTTGCTGACATAGGTCCAGGTCCGGATATTGGCGATCCGGGTCATCAGCGTGTCCATGTCGCCATCCGTCCGGTCCAGCCGGCGGATGTTCTGGTCCAGCCAGTCGGCGGGCAGCTTTTCCGCCGGTCCGGTCAGATGGCGGAAGATCGCGGCCAGCAACCGGCTGTGCTGCTCGGCCAGGACCTTGCGGAAGTCGGGGATCTGGCAGACATCCCACAACAGCCGGATCCGGGCCGTCGAACCGGCCCGGGCGACGATGTCGGGATCGCCCGCCAGCGCCTGCAGGACAAGCTGGTCATCGGCGTCGCGGGCCCGCATCAGCCCGGGGTCGTCGGGCAGCCGGTTGAGGGAGGCCAGCAGAGCGGCAAGCGAGGTGAAGCGGAGATCGGTGTTGCGCCACTGGAGGCGCTTCAACGGCTGGAACCGGTGGTTCTCGACCGCGTCGACGATGTCCTCGGCGATCGGTCCGATGTCCCCGGTCGTGCCGAAACTGCCGTCGTTCATATGCCGTCCGGCCCGCCCGGCGATCTGCGCCACCTCCGGCGCCTCCAGCGGACGGGGCACGCGGCCGTCGAATTTCCGCAGGGCCGCGAAGGCGACATGGTCCACGTCCATGTTGAGGCCCATGCCGATGGCATCGGTCGCCACCAGATAATCGACATCGCCGGACTGGTAGAGGTCGACCTGGGCATTGCGGGTCCGCGGACTGAGGGCGCCCAGCACCACCGCCGCACCCCCCTTCTGGCGGCGGATCAGCTCCGCCAGGGCATAGACCTCGGCGGCGGAAAAGGCGACCACGGCGGACCGTGGCGGCAGCCGGGTCAGCTTCTGCGGGCCCCGGTAGGACAGTTGCGAGAACCGGGGGCGGGAGACGAACTCCGCCTTCGGGATCAGGCGGCGGATCAGGGGTTTGATGGTCTCGGCCCCCAGGAACATGGTCTCCTGAGCGCCTCTGGAATGCAGCAGACGGTCGGTGAAGACATGGCCGCGATCGGGATCGGCGCAAAGCTGGATTTCGTCCACCGCCAGGAAGTCCACGATCCTGTCGAGCGGCATGCTTTCGACGGTGCAGACGAACCACTGCGGATGGGGCGGGATGATCTTTTCCTCACCGGTCAGCAGCGCCACCGCCGCGCGTCCCTTGATGCGGACGATGCGGTCGTAGTTTTCCCGCGCGAGAAGGCGCAAGGGGAAGCCGATCATGCCGGAGCGGTGCCCCAGCATGCGTTCAAGGGCGAGATGGGTCTTTCCGGTGTTGGTGGGCCCCAAAACCGCGACGACCCGGCCAGGTGCCTGGAGCGACGTCATGACGCAAAAATCGGACGGGACGCAGACGATTGCAAGCGCGGGTGCAGGCGCTGGAAAAAAAGGCGGCCCGTCTCCCGAAGGGGACGGGCCGCCCGAGCGGTCTCAAAAATCAATGCCCCGTTATTGGGCCGCCCGCGTTTTCGCTTCGGTCCGCTGACGGTCCATATAGTCCTTCAACTGGCGTTCGATGTTGTCGAATGCCTCGCGCAGGGCGATGAGAATATCCTCGTTGATGTGGGAGTCCTTGGGGTCGTTCTTCACCACCAGTTTTGCCCCCGGAACCGTCACGTCGACGGCGATGTGGAAGGGTTCCCCCTTGCGGTGCTGGGTACTGGCGTTGCGGTGGCGGACCTCAATCACCACCCGGCAACCGATAATGCGGTCGCAGACCTGTTCGAGCTTGGCCGCTTTTTCACGGATACGCTCTTCGATGGCATCGGAGTGATCGAGGCCATGAAAGGTAATCTGCAAAGGAATCTGCATGAGCCTCTCCGTCAAAGTCCGTCATTCCTTCCGGGCGGACCTGCCGATGGATACCCCCCGTTCGGGCAGGTATCCGGACTCCCTTCGGCTCAGCCTGTCGCCCCGTTGGAGACGGGATACACATACAAACTATATAGGGTCAGAACCGCCTTCGTGAAGGTGCTGTGACAGGTCGAATTTTTCTTCGATGCTCCAGACACTTGCACAGCGGCGACCTTTCCCTCATATCCTGCGGGAAATCGTTTCACCCACTTGGATCGGGATCAAGGTTACTCCTCCCATGGCTGAAGAAAAGCTCAGTTTTCAGGCGGAAGTCAGCAAGCTGCTGGATATCGTCGTTCATTCGCTTTACAGCAATAAGGAGATCTTCCTCCGGGAATTGATCTCCAACGCCTCGGACGCCTGCGACAAGTTGCGCTATGGCGCGCTGACGGCGCCGGACCTGCTGGCGGGCGGCTCCGACTTCCGCATCGTTCTCACTCCCGACAAGGAGGCGAGGACGCTCACCATCGCCGACAACGGCATCGGCATGAACCGCACGGATCTGGTCGAAAACCTGGGCACCATCGCCCGGTCCGGAACCGCGGCCTTCCTGTCGCAGCTTTCCGGCGACCAGAAAAAGGACGTCTCGCTGATCGGCCAGTTCGGCGTCGGCTTCTATTCGGCCTTCATGGTGGCCGAAAAGGTCGAGGTCCTGACCCGCAAGGCGGGCGAGGACCAGGGCTGGCGCTGGGTGTCGGACGGCAAGGGCGAATTCACCATCGCCCCGGACGCCTCGGCCACGCGGGGCGCCACCATCGTGCTGCATCTGCGCGAGGGCGAGGACGATTTCCTCGACGGCTTCCGTCTGCGCCGGATCGTCAAGACCTATTCCGACCATATCGCCCTGCCGGTGGTGCTGGCGGACGGCGACAAGGAGGAGACGGTCAACAGCGCCTCGGCGCTCTGGACCCGCCCCAAGTCGGAGATCACCGCCGACCAGTACAAGGAATTCTATCACCACGTCGCCCATGCCTTCGATGAGCCCTGGACGACGCTGCATTACAAGGCCGAAGGCGCCATCGAATACACCAGCCTTCTGTTCATTCCCGACCAGAAGCCGGTCGACATCTTCCATCCCGACCGCAAGCAGCATGTGAAGCTCTATGTGAACCGGGTGTTTATTACCGACGATTGCGCGGAGCTGCTGCCGCCCTATCTGCGGTTCGTGAGGGGTGTCGTCGACAGCCAGGACCTGCCGCTCAACATCAGCCGCGAGATGCTGCAGCACAATCCCGTGCTCGCGAAGATCCGCTCCGGCCTCGTCAAGCGCATCCTGGGCGAACTGAAGTCGAAGGCCGAGGAGACGGAGGGGAGTTATCCGACCTTCTGGACCAATTTCGGCGCCGTTCTGAAGGAAGGTCTTTACGAGGATTTCGAGCGCAAGACCGACATCCTGGAACTGTGCCGCTTCGCCACCACCGCCTCCGACGAGCCGGTCAGTCTCGCCACCTATGTGTCGCGGATGAAGGAGGGGCAGGAGGCGATCTATGCCATCTCCGGCGACGAGATCGGCGCCCTGAAGCGCAGCCCGCAGCTTGAGGGCTTCATCGCCAAGGGCGTCGAAGTGCTGTTGCTGACCGACCCCATCGACGAGTTCTGGCCGAACGCCATCGGCACCTATCAGGACAAGCCGATCCGCTTCGTCACGCAAGGCGCGGCTGACCTGTCGGCGATCAAGAGCGATGCGGCGACCGACGACAAGCGGCCCGAACCGGCCGCCTCCGACGCCGTGGCGGCGCTGATCGCGGCGATCAAGCTGGCCCTGGGCGAGGAGGTCAAGGATGTCCGCAGCTCCGACCGGCTGATCGACAGTCCGGTTTGTCTGGTGGCGGACGAGGGCGATGTCGGTCTGCATCTGGAACGGCTGTTGCGCCAGCATCAGCAGGCTGCCGGCCAGCGGGCGCCGCGTATCCTGGAAATCAATCCGCGTCACGCCCTGATCCGGCGTCTGGCGGCCGACGCCACCACCGATGGCGCCGCCGACCGGCTGAAGGACACGGCCTGGCTGCTGTTCGATCAGGCCCGGATCGTCGAGGGCGAAATCCTCCCTGATCCGGCCGCCTTCGCGAAGCGGCTGTCGGCGGTGCTGGAACGGTCGGCCTGACGGGATGACGCCATGACGTGAGGGAGGAGGCGCGTCGATGAAGACCGATCGACGCG
>WASQ01000004.1:18719-57982 GCA_009712185.1 Telmatospirillum sp.
CCGCCCCCCCCCCCCGCCCCCCCCCCCCCCGCGGGCGCCGTTCCTTCCGGTGCTTTGGTCGCCGGGCCCGCCCTTACGACCGTCCCGCCCCCGTGGCCGCCCAGTCCCCGTGGCCGCCCAGTCCCCGTGGCCGCCCAATCCCCGTGACCGCCAAGCCCTCAGGGTGCCGCCTCCGGCGGCCCGACCGGCAGAAGGTCGCGGAGGAGGCGGTTGGGAAAGCGCCGCTTTTTGACGATGGCGTAGAAGGTTTCCGTCACCTCCGGGATCCGGTAGTGCTCCACCAGGACGCCTGACTCCAGTTCATCACGCACGACGATCGGGGGCACCAGGGTGACGCCCTGCCGTTCGCGCGCGAGAAGGCGCAGCATCGCCATGTCGTCCACCTCCGCCAGGATGACGGGCCTTATCCCTGTCCGTTCCAGCAGCCGGTCGAAGGAGATCCGGATTTCGCTGTCCAGGCTCGGCAGCAGAACGGGCACCGTCGCGAGATCGTCGGGAAACCGGAATGTCTTTTGGCCGGGGCGCGGGTGTCCGACCAGGCTGACCGGCTGCTGGTTCAGCAGGAACGAGCGCAGCGAGGAATGCGCGTCCTGAACCGCCCCGCGGTTCGACAAAATGACGTCGATCGCCTGGGTCTCCAACTGGGCGGTCAGCTCACGCATGGTCCCGGACCGGACGATCAGGTCGACATCCGCGCGACCGACCAGGGGGCGCAGAAATTCAAGCTGAAAGTTCCGCGAAAGGGTGGTCTGGGCGCCAACCTTCAAGGTTTGCCGGCTGGCGACCGGCTGTCCCCGAAGCGTGTTCAGCAGTTCATCACCGGCTTTGAACACCGTGTCGGCATAGTCGAGCGCGATCCGTCCGGCCTCCGTCAGTACCAGCTTTTTTCCCGAACGTTCGAAAAGCCGATGCCCAAGCTGATGCTCAAGTTTTTGAATCTGCACGGATAACGCGGACTGGGACAGATTGAGACGTCCGGCGGCGCGGGTCAGGCTGCCGTCATGGGCGACGGCCCAGAAATAGCGCAGATGATTGTAGTTCAGGTCCCGCATATCGTTCTGTTTAATAGAACGATATGAGGTAAACAATGAATTTTTAATAAGAACACGGTTTCGCTAGAACGTCCTCTCAACCCGTTTCGCGGAAAAAGGGGACGAAATCGTGCTGATCACCCTGTTACCCTGGTTGCCCCCCATGCCACCGTTGCTCGTCTCGATGGCCGGGCTTGCCGGCGTCCGGGAGCGTTCGCCTCGCCTGTCGCGCCTGTGGGAGGGGGCGATGCTGCTCTCCCTCCTTTCGGCACTTCTCTCGCTTGTCCTGCTTGTCCTCCAGGGTCCCCGGGTTTGCGGGCTGCCGGGTCCGGGAGGGGGCGTTCTCTCCATGCGCCTCGATGCCGTCAGTGTCACCCTGTCCCTGCTCGTCAGCTTCATCGGCTGGGTGGTCGTGCGCTTCGCCTCGTCCTATCTGGAGGGTGAGAACAGGCGGGTCCTGTTCATGGCGCATCTCTGCCTGACCCTGGTGTCGGTGCTGGTCCTGGTGGGGGCGGGCTCCCTGTTTCAGGTGCTGGGCGCCTGGATCCTGACCAGCCTTTTCCTCCATCGCCTGCTGCTTTTCTATCCGGAGCGCAGTGCCGCCCGGCGGGCCGCCCGCAAGAAATTCATCACCGCCCGGATCGGAGACCTGGCGCTCGCCGGGGCCGTGTGGGCCCTGCTGTCCGCCTATGGCACCGCCGACATCGGCGAAATTCTCGTCGCCGCCCGGGCGGGGGTCGGCGGTGCCGGGGCGGTCGGCGCATCGGTCCTGCTGGCTCTGGCCGCGATCCTGAAGTCGGCCCAGTTCCCCACTCATGGCTGGCTGACCGAGGTGATGGACACGCCGACGCCGGTGTCGGCGATCCTCCACGCCGGCGTCGTCAACGCCGGCGGCTTTCTCCTGATCAGGTTCGCCGACGTGCTGCTGTTGTCGCCGGGCACGCTGGCCCTGCTGGTGGTCGCGGGCGGCGTCACGGCCCTGTTCGGCAGCCTGGTGATGCTCACCCAGCCGACGGTCAAGAATTCTCTCGCCTGGTCGACCGTCGCGCAGATGGGCTTCATGATCCTGGAATGCGGTCTGGCGGTCTTTCCCGTCGCGCTGCTCCACATCGTCGCCCATTCCCTCTACAAGGCGCACTCCTTCCTGGCGTCCGGCGGCGCGGTCGAACGCGTGGCCGCGGCAGGCCGTCCGGGTCCGGTGGCGATTCCTAACGCCAGGGCCGTTGCCCGGGCATTCCTCGCCGCCCTGGCGATTTACGCCGGGGTGGGGGCGTCGTTCGGCCTTCAGCATGAGGCTCCGCAGACCATCGCCCTCGGCGCCATCCTGATTTTCGGAACCGCCTATCTGCTCGCCCAGGGTTTCGCGGGCGCCGCGCCCGGCGGATTGACCCGGCGTACGGCCCTTTATGCGCTGGCGGCATCGGTCTCCTATTTCTCCCTGCAAACTCTGGCCGGCCTTGCCACCGCGGGCCTTCTGCCCGCTCCGCCCCCGCCGGGGCCGCTGCAATGGGCGCTGATCACAGCCCTCGTCTTCGGATTTGGCGCCATCGCGATTGTCCAGGCCATGTTTCCGCACTGGGCCCATCACCCGGCCGCGTTCGGACTGAGGGTCCATCTGGCGAACGGATTTTATGCCAATGCCCTGTTCAACCGTCTGATTGGCGGCTGGTCTCTGTCCAACCGTTCCTGATAGCGTGGAAGGATCGATCATGTCGCATATGTGTCTCACCTCCCGGCCCGTCCTCGAGCGGATATGGACCGGAGTGGACCGGGCCGTCAGGGCGGTGCCGCCCTTGTGGCCGCTGTCGTCGAGCGTCGCGGTCAATCCCTTTCTGGGGCAGGCCGGGGAGGGGTTGGCCGAAGCGGGCGCGCGGCTCGCGCGGGTTGCCGGCCTGCGCGTCACGATGCCGCGCCGCTGGTATCGGGAACGGATTTGTTCCGGCGCCATCTCCGACGAGGATTTGCGGCAGGCCTGGGAAAAGGCCGATGAGGGGCGTCGTCCCCCCGACATCGACGCCGTGAAGGCCGGGGCCGCCCGGGACGATTCTCCGCCGGAGGCATTGCCGACCATCGCGGATCTCGCGGCGGGGGTGTCCGGCCTGGACTGGCCCGGGCTTATCGCCGACCGGATCGGAGCCTTCTGCGCCGGATATTTCGATGAGGGACAGGCCCTTTGGCCCCTGCCGCGGGGCAAAACCGCCTTTGCGTCCTGGCGTGCCGAGGCAATGCATGATCTGACCCCCGAGATCGCGGGCTTGAGCGGCTTCGCCACCCATGTCAGCGGGACGCCGGAAGAGGCCCTCTCCGCCATCGCCCGGGCGGTCGAGCGCCTTGGACTGGGCGATGACTCCCTTGAGACCTATTTCCATCAGCTCCTGTCAACCTTGGGGGGATGGGGGCAATATGCGCGGTACAAACTGTGGCAGGCGGAACTCGCGGGGGGCTCCGACCAGACGGCCTGCGACCTGCTCGCGATCCGCCTGGTCTGGGAGGAGGCTCTGTTCGCCCGCTACGAATCGAAGATCGCCGGCGATTGGGCGGAGGTGCGCGACCGGCATGCCATGCCCCTGTCGCCCGGACCGGAGCTGATCCTCGATGTCATTTTGCAAAACGCCGCGGAGGTCGCGTCGCAGCGATCCCTCGCGGCCGACTTCGCGCGGGAGACGTCCGGGCGCGGTCAGGACCGCCCCGCGTTGCAGGCGGTTTTCTGTATCGATGTGCGCTCGGAGGTTTTCCGTCGCGCTCTGGAAAGCGTCGATCCGGGGATTGAGACCCTGGGCAGCGCCGGATTTTTCGGTGTCGCGACCGCCCACCGGAGAGCCGCCTCCGACCTCAAGGAGCACCGTCTGCCGGCGTTGCTCGTCCCCGCCGTGGCATCACGCGCGGGAGCCCCGGGCACCGACGAACGGCTCCGCGTACTGGCCCGCGCCGGGCGCGCCTGGGGGCGTTTCAAGCTTGCCGCGGTGTCCTCCTTCGCCTTCGTCGAGGCGTCGGGGCCGATCTATGTCGGCAAGCTGATCGCCGACGCGTTCGGCATCGGCCATCTCCCGCAACCGCCGGATCCCGCGCCGCGGCTGGATCCCGATCCCGGCCCGGAGGAAAAGACCGAAACCGCGGAACGGGTTTTGAGAGCGATGTCCTTCACGGAGGGGTTCGCGAGACTGGTCGTCCTGGTCGGGCATGGGGCGGGTGTCGTCAACAATCCTCACGCCAGTGCCCTCCATTGCGGGGCGTGCGGCGGCTATTCCGGCGAAGTGAACGCCCGCCTTCTGGCGTCGATGCTGAACGACGGCGATGTCAGATCCGGACTGCGGCGTCGCGGCATCGAGATCCCGTCCGATGTTCTGTTCGTCGGAGCCCTGCATGATACGACGAGCGATCAGGTCACACTCTTCCCCGATGATCGGCCGAGCCCCGGACACACGGCCGACCTCGACCGGGCGGGGGTCTGGCTCGCCGCGGCGGGCAGAATCGCGCGCGGCGAACGGGCCCGGACCTTTCCCCGGGCGGTCAAAGCGGCGGGGCTTGCCAGACGGGGGCGCAACTGGGCGCAGACGCGGCCCGAATGGGGTCTGGCCGGATGCCGGGCGTTCATCGTGGCCCCCCGGTCGCGGACGGCCGGCCGGATCCTGGACGGACGTGCCTTCCTGCATGACTATGACTGGCGGCGAGACCCCGACTTCACGGGGCTCGAACTCATCCTGACGGCTCCCGTCGTCGTGGCGAGCTGGATCAGCCTTCAATATTACGGTTCAACCGTCGCACCGGAACTCTTCGGCGGCGGCAACAAGCTTCTCCACAATGTGACGGGCGGGATCGGTGTTCTGGAAGGCGGCGGAGGCCTCCTGAGATCGGGGCTGCCCCGGCAATCGATCCATGACGGCGTGCGCCACAGGCACGACCCCTTGCGTCTCACCGTCTGCATCGAGGCCCCCCGCGACGCCATCGTCGCCATCCTGCGCCGCCATCCGGCGATCCGGACGCTGTTCGATTTCGGCTGGATGTCGTTGCTGGCGTTCGACGACAGGGGGCGGCTGGCGTGGCGTTATGCGGGAGAGCTCACCTGGGAGGAGATCCCGGGGCGGACGGACCGGCCGGTTTGCGCGTCCGCAACGGTACTGCCCTGAGACGGGCTGCCCCGGATATGGCGACCGCCGACCTCCGGCCCTGTGCGGGCGTGACCGCCGTCCTGGCATCGATGCATGCCAAGGAACGGGCCATTGCGCCGGTGCTGGAGGCCGGGCTGGGCCTGGTGATCACGCCCGCCGTCGGGTTGAACACCGATCAGTTTGGCACTTTCAGCCGTGATATCGCCCGCACAGGGTCCCCTTCCGAGGCGGCCCGGGCCAAAATCGCGGCGGGCTTCGATGTCCGGCCGGATGCCCGGATCGGCATCGCAAGCGAAGGCTGTTTCGGGCCTCATCCCCAGATCCCGTTTCTGGCGCAGGATACCGAACTCGTTCTGCTGTGTGACCGCGACAGCGGGTTGGAGCTGGCGGGATATCACGCGACCCTGGAGACAAATTTCGGCCATACGCTCGCCAGGACGGTCGAGGATGCCATGGCATTCGCGGAAAGATCGGGGTTTCCGGGCCATGGCGTGATCGTCATGGGCAGCCGCGACGGCCATCCCGATCCCGCCGCCGCACTGGCGAAGGACATCCGGGATGGCACGGCCCTGGCGGAGGCCGTCCGGTCGGCGATCCGGCGCTTCGGCGCGGCCTGGGTCGAGACCGACATGCGTGCCCATCGCAATCCGACGCGGATGACCGCCATCGGCAGGGCGGCCCGCGATCTGGTGCGCCGGTTCCACAGCCGTTGTCCGGACTGCGGGCGCCCCGGGTTCGACGTGACGGAACTGTTGGCGGGATTGCCCTGCGCCTGCTGCGGCGAGCCGACCGCCGTCGCCGCGATCGCCGTGCTCGTCTGCCCGGCATGCGGCTGTCGCCGGGAGCGGTCCGTCTCGTCCGACCGGACCGCCGATCCCGCCCGTTGCGGGCTTTGCAACCCCTGACCCGCCCGTCGCCGTCAGCCCCCGAAGGCGGCGAAGTCCCCGGCGCTGGCATAGGACTTCTGCGTGCCCGGCCGGGTGATGGACAGGGCGGCATAACGCGCGGCCTGGGACAGGGCCGTCATCAGATCACGGCCCTGGACGTGGAAATGGGCGAAGGCGCCGATAAAGGCGTCCCCGGCGCCGGTCGTGTCCTTCGGCACCACGGGCACGGGGGGGATGGCGGCGACCGTGTCCCGGCCCACCAGCAGCGCGCCCCTGGCGCCCAGGGTGACGATCACCGTCTCGATACCCCGCGCGATCAGGCTCCGCGCGGCCTGCCCGGCATCGTCGGGAGTGTCCACCGGCATGCCGGTGATCAGTGCCAGCTCGGTCTCGTTGGGGACCAGATAGGTGACACCTCTGATCCTGTCGAGGTCGAGATCGGGGGCGGCCGGCGCCGGGTTCAGAAGGGTGGCGATACCGTGCCGGCGTCCGAAGGCGATGGTGTGATAGACCGTTTCCAGCGGCACTTCCAGTTGCAGCAGGATCAGCGCGCAGGCCTTGAGATCGTCCGCCGCGCGGTCGATGTCGGCCGGCAGCAGATGGCCGTTGGCGCCCTTGATGATCAGGATGCTGTTTTCGCCCGAGGGCTCGACAAAGATCGGTGCCACGCCGCTCGAGGTCCCGGCCACCTTGCCGACATGGCGGGTGTCGATGCCGAAGGACTGGAAATTGCGGATGGTGTTGTCGCCGAACAGATCGTCGCCGACCTTGGTGACCATCAGGACGTCGGCCCCCAGCTTGGCGGCTGCCACCGCCTGATTGGCGCCCTTGCCGCCACAGCCCATTTCGAAAGCCGGCGCCTCGATCGTCTCCCCCCGGTCCGGCATGCGGATCACATAGCTGATCAGGTCGACCATGTTGCTGCCGACAACGGCGATTTTTCCCGCCATGATGTTTTCTCCCGCCTTGGCCGGGCGGTGTGACCGCCCGGCGTTTCCTGAACGTTGTTTGTGCCGTCCGGCCCTATCGCCCCCGGGCGTCGATCTCCGCCTCCGCCGCCGGTGTCTCGGCCGCGGCGAGATGGCCGAGCCGCACGGTAAAGCGGGCGGTCTCGCCACCCGGCAGGGTGCGGACATGGCCCTTCCTCTTTTCGGCGCTGTATCCTTCCGGCTCGCAGGTGGAGGGCAGGGCGAAGGCCGCCACCGCCTGATCGCTGTTCACCAGAACCCACCGCACGGTATGCGGAAAGGCGCGGCGGTCGAAGGCGATGGAGAAGGCGTCGCCTTCGGGGCGGCGCATCATCACGCGGGTCCGTCCGTCGGGCCGGGTCCGGAGATTGCGGATATAGAATACCTGCTCGGGATCGTAGCGGGCAGGTTCGTCCAGCACCTCCATCACGGCGGGATCGGCCGCCAGGGCGTCGATCAGCGCGCGATAGTCGTCGGTCGGGCGGACATGGCCCGGAATGGCGGTGCGCACCACCGTGTCGGCGGGGGTGAAGCCGGCCGGCTGGATGATCCGGGCCCCCTCGGCGAAGGCGAAATTGACGTGGCACATATACATCAGGTCCATGGGCGCGCCGGACAGGTTCTCGACCGACATGGCGATGTCGAACAGGCCGCTGTCGGGACGGATCGTGACGCGGGGCCGCGCGCGATAATGCGCGCCGAACCCCATCGCATACTCCCTCTCGCCGGTCAGGGCGAGATAGGGCCCCTCCGCGTCCCGTCCCGTTTCGAGACCCGCCCCGTCCATCGGGGCGCAGGGCATCTCGCCATGCAGGGGATGGGTGTCGCCGGGGCCGGGGCAGCCGTTCGCCAGCAGGCCCGAATGGAAGGCGAAACAGCCATAGGTCCCGACGATCACATCGGCGGGGCGGGGCATGGAGAACATGTCGCGCATGGACAGGTCGACGCCGTCGAAAACCGCGTCCCAGACCATCTGGCCGAAGAACGGCAAAAGGACGAGATGACCGCGGCGGTTGGACAGGCGGACCGCCTCGATCCCGCTGTCGAAGCGGAACAGATGCGCCGTCATGCCGGCGAAACGGGCGATTTCCCGTTCCTTTTCGCCGAAGAACGGACGCCTCAGCGTCAGGGTGGTGATGGTCGATGGATCGGTTGTTGTCGCCATGGGATTCCTCCCTTCCTGAACGGGCCGCCGGTCAGCGGACCCGGTTGCGGAAGGCGTTGATGGCAATGACCAGCAGCAGGAACGCCCCCCAGATGAAATCGATCAGATGGTTGGAAAAGCGCAGGATCTGAAATCCGCTCGACAGGAACATCAGGGCCACGACCGCGATGCTGATGCCGGCCACCGTCCCCTTGCCGCCGGCCGGATTGGTGCCGCCCAGCACGGCGATCAGGATCGCCTGCAAAAGATAGGAGGTGCCATAGTCGGATTTCGCGGCATTGGTCCGGCCCGACAGGATGATCCCGGCGGTCGATGCCAGAAGCCCGGTGGTGAGATAGCTGAAGAACACCATCCGGCCCTTGCGCAGGCCGGCGAATACCGCCGCCTTCGGATTGGTGCCGATCAGCAGAAGATTGAGGCCGAACGTTGTCCGCGACAAAATGAAGCTCATCGCGCAGGCGATGATCACGAACAGCACAAAGGGCGTCGCCAATCCCAGGATTTTGCCATTGCCGATGAAATCCCAGGCCGGGGGGAAGCCGACGATGGCCGGACCGCCGGTCAGCACCAGGGCGAGGCCGGTGAACACCTGTCCGGTCCCCAGCGTGGCCAGGATGGGTGTCACCCGAAGCCGGGTGATCAGGAATCCGTTCAGCGCCCCGGCCGCCGCTCCCACCGACAGGGCCAGCAGGACGCCCAGGGCCACGACGCCGACGCCGCCCGAGGGGTCGGCGGACTGATAGACGGCATGGAAGAAAAGGCCCGCCAGAATACCCGACAGATTGGCGATGCCGATCACCGAAAGGTCGATGCCGCCGGTCAGCATGGCGACCAGCATGGCGATCGACAGGACTCCCAGTTCCGGGAACAGATAGGTGATGGATTCGAAATTGTAATAGCGAAGGAATTTGTCGGGGTTGAGCGCCGCCATGATCAGGAAGATGGCGATCGTCATGACGATGAGCTGAACGATGTTGTTGTCGCGGCTCATCAGGCGGCGGAAGTCGGGAAGCGAATATTTCATGTCCGGAGGTCCTACGCTTGACGCCGGCGGTCGCGCCAGGCCGTCGCCACGGTCGCGATGACGATGATGATGCCCACCACCACAAGCTGCCAGGTGGTATCGACTTTCATGATGATCAGGCTGTTTTGCACCATCACCAGCATGAACACCCCCAGCATGGTGCCGAGAACGCTGCCCCGGCCGCCGAAGATGCTGGCGCCGCCCAGCACGACGGCGGCAATGACCACCAGATCCATGCCCACGAAGTCGCGCGGATTGGCGAGCCAGATCATCGAGCAATGGAGCATGCCGGCGAAACCCGCCAGGGCGCCGGCGGTGCAGTAGATGAAGAAAATGGTCTTTCTCAGATTGAAGCCGACGCGGTTCGCCGCTTCGGCGCCGCCGCCCAGCGCGTAGATGCTGCGTCCGATCATCGTGTAGCGCAGCACCAGATGCACCGCGAGCGCGAGGCCGAGATACAGAAGCAGCATCGCGGTCAGGCCGGAATGGCTGCCGTCGGGCCGGGTGACGCTGACCAGCTCCGTCTTGGCGAATTCGATCAGCTCCGGCGGGAAGCGGTTGATATTGACGATGCTGGTGCCCACGACGCCCAGAAGGAAGCCCCGGACCATGCTGCCGGTGCCCAGGGTCACGATCAGGGGGATCATCCGGAATTTATAGACGAAGAAGGCGTTCAGGCATCCGCACAGCACGCCGATGGCGACCGCGCAGAGGAAGGGCAGCAGGACGCCGCTGTAACCGATGGCGAGCATGCCTTTCACAGTCAGATACATCGCCGCCACCGCGAAGGCGGGGAAGGAGACGTCGAAGCCGCCGGACAGCATGACCAGCAGCACGCCGAGAGCCATGATGCCGATGACGACGTTGCTGCGCAGCAGGCTGAACATATTGTCCAGTTGCCAGAAGGCGGGGTTGATCAGTCCGATGATGATCATCGCCACCAGAAGAATGGCTGCGATGATCGTTTCCGATCTGCGGAACAGGCCCATCACCGATTCCCTATTTGAAGGACTTCAGCGTTTCGCTGATATCCTCTTCGTTGATCCGGGCGGCGTCATATTCGGCGACGAGGCGGCCCCGGTGCATCAGGAGGATGCGGTTGCAGTTCTCGACCAGTTCCAGCACATCATCCGAAATCATCAGCACCGCCAGTCCCTGGTCGCGGGCCAGATCGCGGATGATCCGGTGGATCTGGGCCTTCGATCCGACATCGACGCCGACGGTCGGGCCGTTCAGGATCAGCACGCGGGCGTTGGTCAGCAGCCAGCGGGCGATCACCACCCGCTGCTGATTGCCGCCCGACAGTTCGCCCACCAGTTTTTCGCCGGTGGGCGTCGCGATGGAGAGCGAGCGGATCATCTCCGCGGTCAGGGACGAGGCCCGGTCACGGTCGATCACCAGATGGCGGGCGATGGAGTCGTAGGTCGTCGCCAGGATATTGCGGTTGATCGACTGTCCCAGGAACAGTCCCTCCGTCAGGCGGTCCTCCGGCACATAGGCGATGCCGGCGGCAATCGCCTGCTGCACGCTGTCGAGCCGCACCGGGGTGCCGTCGATCCGGATGTCGCCGCTGTAACCCGGTTCCATGCCGAACAGCGACAAGGCCACCTCGGTCCTGCCGGATCCCAGAAGGCCGGACAATCCGACGATCTCGCCGGGATGGATCGCCATGGTGAGATCGGAGAAGGCGCCCTCCTTGGAAAGGCCAGCCAACTCCAGCCGCGGGGTGCCGGCGCCCTCCTCGGGCGGTTCCCAGCGGTATCCGTCGGCCGAAATATCATGTCCCGTCATATGCCGGATGATCAGGCCTTCGTTGAAATCCGCCGTCGGTCCCTCCGCCACCTTGCGGCCATTGCGGATGACCGTGATGCGCTCGCTGATTTCCAGCATTTCGCGCATCTTGTGACTGACGAACAGGACGGCGATGCCGCGCCGCTGGATATCGCGGACGATGCCGAACAGGGTTTCGACCTCCTTGCGGGTCAGCGCCGTGGTCGGTTCGTCCATGATCAGCAGACGCGCATCGGACATCAGGGCGCGGGCGATGGCCACCAGTTGCCGGCCGGCCGTGGGAAGGGTGTCGACCTCGGCGGAGGGATCGATGTCGACCCCCAGTTCGTCGAGCGCGCGCCGCGCCAGGGCGTGGATCCGCCGCCAGTTGACGAGCCGGCGCTTCTCGCGCAGTTCGGTGTTGAGAGCCAGATTTTCGGCGACCGTGAGATTCCCGAACAGCGAGAAGTCCTGGTAGATCACCTGGATGCCGCGGTCGATCGACGCGATCGGCGTCAGATTGTGAACGGTCTCTCCGTCAATGCGGATCTCGCCGCCATCCGGCCGGTAGACACCGGAAATGACCTTGATCACCGTCGATTTGCCGGATCCGTTCTCGCCCGCCAGACAGTGAATCTCACCCGGGCGGATCGACAGTGAAACATCGTTCAGGGCGTGGACGCCGGCAAAATGCTTTTCGATGTGGCAGAGTTCTATGAAGGCGTGCGACATGGTCAACCCGCTCAAAGGTGGGATCCGTGAGGCGGACAGGCCGGGGCCCCGGCCCGAACGGCGGGCCGGGGGGGGGGGGCCGGGGGGGCGGCGCGTACCCTCCCGCCGCCGGGGGCGGCGGGCGGACCTCAGAAGCCGCGCCGGCCTCTAGAAATTGTCCGGCCTTTAGAAGTTGTATTGGCCCATGTTCTCCTTGGTGACGCCGACCCATCCCGCGCCATAGAGCAGGTTGGGCCTTTGGGCCTCCGGAGCCTTCAGGTCGGTATAGCCGGCCAGTCCGAGATTGAGTCCCGCCTTGATCTCCTGGGTCTTTTTCTCAAGCGCCAGCACGGCGACGATGTTCATGGCATAGCCGGCCACCGCCGGATCCCAGAACTGGATGTACTGGATGTTGTCGTTCTTCAGATATTGTCCGGCGACGGAGACGAGGCCGGTGCCGGAGAAGAACAGCTTGCCGTTCAGATTGCGTTCGGCGATCAGGCGCCCGGCGCCGGCCGAGGTCGGCATCGGTCCGCCGACGATGCCCTTGAGGTCGGGATAAGTGGTCAGGACCTCTTTCAGCTTGGTGTAATCGGTGTTGGCGTCGTCATAGGTCTCAAGCCGTTTGGTCACTTCCTGCATCTTGGGGAAGTGGGCCTTCTGATAGTCGACGGCGCCGTCGATCCATTCGTTCTGCGACTTCGATGTCAGGCTGCCGACGGTGGTGACATATTTGCCCTCGCCGCCCATGGCCTTGCCCAGGACCTGCATCAGATTGGCGCCATAGGCCTTGTTGTCGAAGGCTTCGAGGACAAAATCGGCGTTCTTGATGTTCGATGCCTCATGCGCGATGACCACGATTCCCCGGTCACGCGCCTTTTTCAGGACCGGTTCCACCGCCTCGACCGAGAAGGGGACGATGCAGATGGCATCGACGCCCTGGGCGATCAGATTTTCGACGATCTCGACCTGGGCAGCGGCGTCGGCCTGGCTCGGGCCCACCATCCAGGTGTCATGGGCGGTGTCGGCCGCGAACTGCTTGACGCCGTCGCGCATGCGATCGAACCAGGCGATGCCGTCGACCTTGACAACGGTGGCGATGGTGAACTTCTTTCCCGCCGCCGTCGCGGTGATATCCTTGCGCACCGCGCTGGTGTCGACCGGACCGCTTTGGGCGGCAAAGGCCGGCCCGCCGGCCAGGGCGGCGACGGTCAGCAGGGTGGAGAGCAGCTTCCTCATTGTGGTCTTCCTCCGCTGGACGTTGTTTTTTCCGATGTCCTGCTCTGATGCTTTTTCGCCGGAAAGGCCCGGCCCGGGCGCATTATCCGGTGATGATCGCGATGCTGGCGCTGGCTCCGATCCTGGATGCTCCGGCCTCCAGCATGCGAAGGGCGTCGGCCCGGGTGCGAATGCCGCCCGAGGCCTTGACCCCCATGGCGCCGCCGACGACGCGGCGCATCAGGGCCACATCCTCCACCGTGGCTCCGCCCTTCGAATAGCCGGTGGAGGTCTTGACGAAGTCCGCGCCGGCTTCCTGCGACAGGCGGCAGGCGGTGATCTTTTCCTGCTCGGTCAGCAGGCAGGTTTCGATGATGACCTTGAGGGTCGCGTCGCCGCAGGCCTTTTTGACCAGGGCGATGTCCCGGCGCACGGTATCGCAATCGCCGTCCTTCAAGGCTCCGAGAGCGATGACCATGTCGACTTCCCAGGCGCCGGCGGCGACGCCCCAGGCGGCTTCCGCCGCCGTGACATCGCCGGGGATGGCGCCGAAGGGAAAGCCGATCACCGAACAGGTGAGAACGCCGCTGCCCGCCAGGGCGCCGGAGACCAGCGGCACATGGACGGGATTGACGCAGACGGAACAGAACTGGTGGGTCCGGGCTTCCTCGCAATAGCGCAGAACCTCGGCACGGCCGGCATCGGGACGCAGAATGGTATGGTCGATGATCCGGGCCAGGGCGGCCGGTTCGGGGGCCGGCGGAACAGACGTCATCGGAGGTCCTCCGGTTTGACAGGGGCTCCCGGGATGGGGGCGCAACCTGCCTTGATTTGTCGATGTTATTTGTATAACATTTTTTGTGAATTTTATCTCATGCTGTGGCGATAAATGTCAATATCAAACAAAGATATGTTAATATGATAACTTTCCCCGCCCCCACCATTCCCGCTCCCCCGCCCCCGTTGCGGGGCGGTGCGCGGCAGGGGCTCTCCCTCCTCGAAATGGCAGCAGGATGAACGACAGACAGAACCAGCGCCTCACCCGGATCGCCGAGGCCCTCCGGCAGACCGGCGCCCTCAGGATCAGGGAGGCGTCGGATCTTCTGGGCGTTTCGGAAATGACCGTGCGCCGCGACATTGCGGCCTGCGACGGTCTGTTCCGCTATCTTGGCGGCTATATCGTCAAGGGGCGGGAGGCCCCCGACAGCGCCTTCTACGTCTTCGACCGCGAGAAGGAAACGCATCTCGACGGAAAGCGCGCCGCCTGCGCCCTGGCCGCCGGTTTTATCGAGCCGCGAGACACCATCTTCATCGATTGCGGTACCACCCTGCCCCATCTGGCGCGTCTGATACCGGGGGACTGGCGGATCACCTTGGTTTGTTACGCCCTTAATGTCTCAACGATCGTTTGTGATAATCCTAACATTACCCTGATCCTGCTGGGAGGCGTCTACCAGCCCAGCAGCGCCTCCTTCGCCGGGGCGGAATCCCTTGAGATGCTGAAGCGGATCGGGATCAACAAGGCCTTCCTGTCGGCGGGCGGAATCGATGCCGACCATGGCGCAAGCTGTTCGAATTTTCACGAGGTGCCGATCAAGCGGGAGGCGATGCACCGCGCGGTGCGCAAATATCTGGTGGCCGACGCCAGCAAGTTCGGGAAGGTGCGCCCCGCCTTCTTTGCCGCGCTCGACGAATTCGACGGCATCATCACCGATGCCGCCGTCGACGCGGACACCCGCGCGCGCTTTGCGGCGGGTGCGCCCCCGCTGTTGATTGGCGGCCCCGGGGTGTGACCGGGCGCGCCGTCCCGGGTCAGAAGGTCGACGTGGCCAGAAGCTGATTCAGAAGATGCCGTCCCTCGGGCCAGGCGCCCAGGCCCGACTTCCCGTTGATATGGCCGGCGCGGCCGATGTCCTCGAACCGCGCCCCCCAGCACCCGGCCAGCTCCCGGGCCCGGTCGAGCGCCATATGGCTGTCGTCGCGGCTGGCGACCACCAGGGACGGAAAGGGCAGGGGGTCGGCGGGGATCGGTGCCATGCACCAGGTGGCGGGCGGGGTGCGCGCCTCCTCCCCGACGTCGGCCGGGGCCACCAGCATGGCGGCGGCGACGCGGCCGGTGGCGCCGCGGCGCGCCCAATGGGCAGCCAGGACGCAGCCCAGGCTGTGCGCCACCAGAACCACCGGAGACGGGGCCGTCACCACCGCCTCCTGGAGGGTGTCGACCCAGCGGGGCAGGTCGGGACGGTCCCAGTCCTCCTGTTCGACCCGCCTTGCTCCGGGTGTCGAGATCTGCCACAGGGTTTGCCAGTGTGACAATCCGCTGTCGCCCAGCCCGGGCAGGATCAACATGGTGGTCTGGCGCATCCCCGGCTCCCGGCAGTCACACGCGAAAAGATTATCGACTGTAGGGCCTTCCCCCCGGGCGTTCAAATCCATTCCATTCGGGATCGATGCGGCACCACCACCGGTTCCGGTCCCGTTCGCGTCACCCCATCGGATGCGCCAGGCACTCGAAAACATCGCCTTCGGCCGCCACGCCCCGGATATGGCGCCGGTGCCAGAGGGCGAAGAACAGCAGGCGCCAGGCGGCTTCCCGGGCGCGCTTGTCGCCCGAGGTGAAGGCGCCCCGGACTTTGTCGGGATCGGCGATCTCGGCAATTCCCGGGTCGGCGGCAACCAGCGGCCCCAGCCGTTCTCCGGCGGTGGCGATCCAGTCGCCGACCGGCACGGTGAACCCTTTCTTGCGGGCGAAGGCCGGAGAATTGGGGACATTGTCCTCCAGCCAGCGGCGCATCAGATACTTTCCCCGGCCCCGGCGCAGCTTCAGCTCCTGCGGCAGACGGAACCCGAAATCGCCGACCACCGGATCGAGGAGCGGCGTCCGCCCCTCCAGGCCATGCGCCATCAGACAGCGGTCCAGCTTGACCAGCAGTCCATGCGCCAGCCAGTCCACGCAGTCGGCGGCCTGGGCGATCTGGAGCCGGCTGCGGCCCGGCAAGGCCGAGGCTTTTTCCGCCGCCACGATCCCGTCGCGCCAGTCGGCGGGCTCCGCCCGCAAAATGCCATTGCCGGTGAAGGGGCCGGTCCGTCGTCTCTGCCGTCCACCCAGCCACCAGGGGCGGATCTGCCGGCGATAACGGCCGTAGCCGGCGAAGATTTCGTCTCCGCCCTCGCCGCACAGGACAACCTTCAGATCCTTGGCCGCTTCGCGGGCCAGGATGTAGGTCGGCACGATCGCGTAATCCGCGGTGGGATCATCGACCGCCGCGACGATCTCCGGCAACTGGCGCCAGAAGTCGTCCACGGTGATCTCGACCTTGATATGGCGGGCGCCCATGGCCTCGGCCATCTTATGGGCCTCGTCATACTCGTTGTAGACGCCGGTTTTCGGGAAACAGGCGGTATAGGCCTGTACCGGATTGGTCGCGAGCCGCGCCATGCAGGTCAGGATGGCGGCGCTGTCGATCCCGCTCGACAGGAACAGGCCGTAGGGAACGTCGGCGCGCTGGTGGACATTGACCGTGTCCATCAGGATCTGGTCCAGGCGGGACAGGGCGTCCGTTTCGCCCGCGGGCAGGGGCG
This sequence comes from Telmatospirillum sp., assembly GCA_009712185.1. Classification (GTDB taxonomy): domain Bacteria; phylum Pseudomonadota; class Alphaproteobacteria; order Rhodospirillales; family Magnetospirillaceae; genus Telmatospirillum. The sequence goes on from WASQ01000004.1 coordinate 35,185, forward strand.
CCCCCTCGGGCAGGGCGGGGCGGACGTGCCGTTCGACCACCCGGCCTTGGCGGACCTTCAGCGTCTCACCCGGCAGCAGGCGGCGGATTCCCTCGAAAATGGTCTCGGCACCGGTGGTGAACTGAAGCTGGAGCAGTTCGCCGGCCGGACGGCGGGTCATCCGTGCCGGCACCAGGCCGGCGGCGATCAGCGCCTGCGGTTCGGAGGCAAAGGCGAAGCCCGACGGGGTCTCGGTATAGTAAAGCTGCTTGATGCCGAAGGGGTCGCGGGCGATCAGCAGGGTTTCCGCCTCGGGATCGTAAAGCGCGAAGGCATACATGCCCCGAAGCGCGTTGACGCCGTCGAGGCCGTGGCGGTCGTAAAGATGGAGGATCGTCTCGCAGTCCGACCCGGTGCGGAAGGGCGCGCCCGACAGTTCCGCGGCCTTCAGCTCGACATAGTTGTAGATCTCGCCATTGGCGACCAGGGCCGTTCCCCGGGGGCCGAACAGCGGTTGATCGCCCGTCGAAAGATCGATGATGGCCAGGCGCGCATGCACCAGTCCGACCGGGCCCCGGCTGTACTGGCCGGTGCCGTCCGGACCACGATGGGCGATGGCGCGTTCCAGTAGGTCAAGGGTGGCGGACGGCGGCTGCGATCCGTCCGCCATCATCATGCCGGCTATTCCGCACATCGGGACACCATCCTTTGAAAAAACTCGAGATATTTTGCCACCACGGCCTCGCGGCTGAAGGTGGCGCGGTAATGGGCATGGGCGGCCGCGACCAGTCCGTCCGCGAAGGGCCGGTCCGACAGCACCCGGTTCAGCGCGCCGGCCAGCGCCGGGGCGTCCTCCATCGGCACCAGGAGACCGGTCCTGCCGCTCTCGATCAATCCCGACGGGCCGGTGGAAGCGGCGGCCACCACCGGCCGGCGCTGGACCCAGCCCTCCAGGATGACATTGCCCAACGGTTCGACACGGGACGGGCAGACCAGACAGTCGCTGGCCGCCAGCAGCGCCGCGCTGTCGGTCCGCCAGCCCAGAAAGTGGACGCGTCCGTCGAGGCCGAGCCTCGCGCACTGCGCCTTCAGATCCGTCTCCAGCGGGCCTTCCCCGGCCAGCCACAGATGCGCGCCGGGCACCAGCGCCATGGCGTCCAGCAGCACGTCGAAAGCCTTGTCGGAATGCAGCCGGCCCAGCGCCAGGATCACCGGCACATCGGCGGGGGTCGCGAGACCGGCGCGCGTTACCGGTGCCACCGCCACCTCATCGACGAAATTCGGCAGATAGCTGGTCCTGTCCCGGGGCCAGCCCTTGTTGACCAGATAGTCGATGATCTCCTCGGTGTTCGCCACCAGATGATGGCAGCGCCGGTAGTATTTGAGATCGTAATAGCCGCCCAGGCGCGCCACCCGCAGAAACGGGCCGACAGGCAGGATCGAGGTCGCGCGGCTCATCCAGGTCATCACCAGATCCGGCTTGAACCGGGCGATGCGCCGCCCCAGCAGGAACCGGCTGAGAGGATCCCCGGAAAACAGGAACGGCAGCTCGACCGGGGTGACGCCGCCGGCCAGCAGATCGTCCCGGCAGGGCGCCCCGTGCCGGATCACCACCTCCTGGGCGATATCGGTGTGCGACAGAGCGATGGACAGGCGCGAAAAGAAGTTCTCGGCGCCGCCCCGCTTGTCGCTTCCCATGACCTGGATGATCCGCATGTCAGGCGGTCCCGGCGGCGGACAGCCGCCATAGCGACCCGGGCAACGGCCGGTGGGGAAAACGGGGACGCGAAACGGCAGGCAAAGGGGACCTCTCTGGGCTTGGTCCCCCGCCGGCGGGGAACACCGGGCGGGGAGGGGCAAGCCGGGAACCATAAAATGCCCCCGGGGCGCTTTCAAGCGCGGTCACGGCGCCGGCGACGGGCTGTCCGTTGCGGGCGCCGGCTCGTCCGACGATTTGGGCGCCGGCCCGTCCATCGTTCCGTCATAACCGTCCCCGGCCACGAACAGGCCGCCCCGGTAGCCCTCGGCGAGATAGAGCGTGTACTGGTCGGCGATCCGGCCGCCCCAATGCATATCGACAGAGCGCAGCGGTGTGATCCGGTCGAAGAAGGGGGGCAGGTCGGCCGATCCGTCATCGCGGGAGCGGGTGATGAACAGGCCGGTGAGGCCTTTCAACGCCATCACCTCGGCTTCTGTGTAATAGGACGGGCGGATATGGCCTTCCAGGAAGACGGGCGGATGGTCGGGCAGATGGAAGGAGACCGGCCCGGTCGGTTCGTGCTTCTGCGTGAACAGGAAGACTCCCGGATGGGCTGTCCGCTCCATCTCCACCGCGGCGGCCAGCTCGTCCCAGCCGCCCAGGCGTTTCAGGGCGTCAGCCTTGACCGGGATCGGCAACCACGCGGTCGCCGCCTGAAAATAGACGATGCCGGTCATGGCGAGGCCGAGAGCGGGCGCCCAGCGGAACAGGGCGGCGCCCCGGGCCCGGTCGCGCGACGTCCAGCCGCCCGTGGCCGCCATCACGGCGGCGATGTAGGCCGGTCCGGCCCAGTGGGCCTGCACCACGCCGCTTTGCGTATGCCAGGCGAAATAGATCAGAATCGGGGCCGAGGTGGCGCCCAGCAGGAACCATTCGGGGCGCCGGCGGCGCCATCCCTCGAACAGCGCCCAACCCATGCCCCAGAGACAGAACAGCAGGATCAGGGGCGTGACGAGGCCGGTTTCGGCGCCCAGGAACTGCGCCAGATTGGGCAGCGGATCGGGCCGGCCGCTGTCAAAGGCGTGCCCCAACTGTTTGGCGAAGGACGCGCCATGGTTCAGTGCGTTCCACAGCAGAAGAGGGGTCGTGCACCCCATTGCCAGGGCCGCCGCCATCCAGCCGTCGCGGCGGCGCCCCCAGGGCCTCAACGCCGGGAACAGGAGGAAGGTGACGGCGATGCCGGGCAGGATCAGGGCGATGGTGTATTTGCTGATGGCGCCCAGCCCCAGCGCCAGACCGACCAGAAAGATCGCCCGGTCATTGCCCCGTGCAATGATCCGGATCAGCGCCCACAACGCCAGGGACCAGAACAGCAGCAGGGGCGCGTCCGGCGTCATGATCACGGCCCCGGCGCCGAACAGAAGCGTGGCGTTCAGCCACAGCGCCGCCAGGGCGCCGGCGCGGCGCGATGCGAAGGCGACGCGCGTGGCGTCCCACACCAGAAGCGTGGTGACGACGCTCGCGATGACGGTCGGCAGGCGGATGCCAAGCGGGCTGTCGCCCAGAAAGGCGATGCCGCCCCGGATCCAATAGGCCACCATGGCGGGGTGGTCGTAGTAGGACAGTTTCAGGGGGCGCGTCCACTGCCAGTAATAGGCCTCGTCCGCCGACAGCGGCGCGGGCCCGGCGACCAGCAGGCGGAGGGCTGTCAGGGCGATCAGGCCGGCAAGGGTGGCGGTCTCGATGGCAAGAACAGGAATATGGCGCGGTGCGGCAGCGGGTGCAGGCATGGCCTTGGCATCTGTTGCGGAGGCCGGGCGCCCCCGGTGCCCATTTGCCATACCGGGGATGGCATTTGTCAACTGTGGCTTTTATGAAGGGCCTCAGGCGCCGGCGGGGTCCTCCGACCCCTTGGCTCTGCGCGCGAACGCTCGCGCGGGCGCTCAATGCGCCATCGCGTGGCGGGCTGGTGCGGAAAAAGCCGTTTCCCACGCGCCGGGCCGACGGTGCGGGGCGGGGGAGGGCCTCAGGCGCCGGCGGGGTCCTCCGACCCCTTGGGCCCCCTGCCTTTCCGCGCGAACGGTTGCCGGGAAGGGGCGTAATCCGTCAGCGCATGAACAGGGCGATCACGGGGGCGATCAGGACGCTGGTCAGACCGGCCAGCACCATCACCAGACCGGCGATGGAACCTTCCTCGGCGCCCACCAGACGCGCGCGGGCGGTTCCGACGCCATGCGCGCCCATGCCGAACAGGGCGCCCCGGGCCAGTGACGACCGCAAAGGAAGCCATTTCAGCAGCACATCGCCAAGCGAGGCGCCCAGAAGGCCGGTGATCACCACGCAGGTCGCCGCCAGTTCCGGGATGCCTCCGACATTTTCCGCGAAGGCGATGGCGAAGGGCGTGCTGACCGAACGGGGCAGCAGGCTGAGGCGAAGCGCCGGAGACAGGCCAAGGGCCGAGGCCAGGGCCCAGGAACTGCCGATGGCGATGGCGGTGCCGGCCATGATGGCGACCACCAGGATCGGCCAGTGGCGGCGGATCATCGCGCGCTGCTCGTAAATCGGCGTGGCGAAGGCGACGGTCGCCGGTCCCAGCAACGTCAGAAGCCAGTGCGTGCCCTTGATATAGTCGCCATAGGTCGTGTGCAGGGCCTCCGCCAGACCGAAGCACAGGGCCCAGGTCAGCAGCAGCGGCGAGGTCCACCAGCGGGCATGCCTCTGATGGACGGCGCGGGCGAACAGATAGAGCCCCAGGGTCACGGCGGCCCAGAACAGAGGATGCCATTCGCCATGGGGCAGGCCGGACAGCGGCGTTCCGGCCAACAGGCTGTCAGTCGGCATTGCGGCCCCGCCACCGGAAGCAGGCCTCGACCGCGAGCGCCGTTCCCACCATCACCAGAAGCGTGCCGACGACAATCACGGCCAGGATCTTGAGGCCGGTCAGACTGAACAGCTCGGGATGGTCCAGGAGCGCCATGGTCGCAGGCGCGAAAAACAGAAGCATATGATCCAGCAGGCCGGCGCTGCCCCGGCGGACCCAGGCCGAGGGAATGCCCCCGGTCGCGAGCAGCAGCAGAAGCACGGCCATGCCGAGGACGCCGCCGGGCACCGGCAGGGACATTGCCCGGACCAGGGCATCGCACCCCCACCAGAGGGTGATCAGCGCCGCGACCTGCGGCAAACGGTTCCGACTGAGCAGAATGTTGGTTCTGCGCAACATGATCCTCTCCGAAAAACCGGGTCCCGCCGACAGACGACGGGGCCCCCATGCCCTGTCCGTGCAAAAGGACAGGGCCGCCTGTTTTCTCCCCGGACGATTATGAGTGTTTGCTCTTTCGGGTTTTCCCCGGGACCGGCGGCCACGCCATGCAGGCGGCGCCAGAACCCGAAACCAGATATAGGCCCGGCGGTGCTATGTAGGAAATGAATTGATAGAATAAAAATTATTCCGTATGAGAATAGTTATGGACTTGCGCAGCCTGAGAGCTTTTGTCGAAGTGGTCCGCCAGGGCGGTTTCTCCGCCGCCGCCCATGTCGTGAACGCGACGCAGCCGACGGTCAGCAAGGCCGTCCGCCAGTTGGAGGACGAGACCGGCGTTCCCCTGCTGGAACGGACCGCCCGCCGCGGCGGGCTGACCGCGGCCGGCGACGTCGTCTATCGCCGGGCGGTCGCCATGCTGGCGGAGCGCGACCATATGCTGGCGGAACTGGCCGCTCTCAAGGGCCTGGAGGAGGGACGGCTGCGGCTTGGCCTGCCGCCGCTCGGCAGCTCCATCCTGTTCGCTCCCCTGGTCGCGGAGTTCCGCGCCCGCCATCCGGGCATCGCGATCGAACTGCTGGAACATGGCAGCTCGCGGCTGGAGGAGGCGCTGCTGGCGGGCGAGGTCGAACTGGCGGTGTCCCTGTTGCCGGTGGGCGATCAGCTTGACTGGCAGGCCGTGTGCGACGAACCGCTGGTGGCCCTGTTGCCGCCCGGCCATCGCCTGTGCGGTCGGGCCTCGGTGCGTCTCACCGATCTGGCCGGCAGTCCGCTGATCCTGTTCGAAAGCGGCTTCGCGCTGAATGGTCTGATCGACAGCGCCTGCCGGCGCCGGGGGTTCATCCCGCGCGAGGCGGCGCGCAGCGGGCAGGCCGATTTCATTATCGCTCTGGTCGCTGCCGGCATGGGCGTGGCCCTGCTGCCCCGCCTCAATGTCGAGCAGAGGGTGCGGCCGCCGGTCCATGCGGCCCTTCTCGACGAGACCGACCTGCGCTGGCGCGCGGCGCTGACCTGGCGCCGGGGCGCGGCGCTGTCGCCGGCCGCGCGGGCGTGGCTGGCCCTTGCCGCCGAAAAGACCCCGCCCAATTCGTCCCAAGGGCTTGCCGCGACATAATCGTTCCAGGTCCCGGGTCGTCCTGTGGCGGCTTCCGTTCCGCGGAAGGCGGGGCTCAAACGCCGCGCCGGGTTAAGGATCCGCTGTTTCACTTGTTTATCAGCAGGTCCCGGGCGCGAAAGATTGTGTCTTGTTGTGTGATAAATGCAACAGTGTAGCAGCAATCTCGATCATCCCATTGATGTTGCATCGCGGCTCGGCTAGATACCTGGGCAACATCTCTGCTGGCCGATGGGGCTTTGTGCCGGCAAACGAGTTCCCCATGAATATCGATCTCGCGCGCACCTTTCTGGAAATCGCCGAAACCGGCAACTTCAACAAGGCTGCTGAACGGCTGAACGTGACCCAGTCGACTGTTTCCATGCGCATCAAGGCGCTGGAGGACGAACTGGGACGTCCGTTGTTCGCCCGCAGCAAGGCGGGGACGGAGCTGACCACGGCCGGGGCGCAGTTCCGCCGCTATGCGACGACCCTTGTCCGGGTGTGGGAGCAGGCGCGCCAGGAGCTGGCGTTGCCGCCGGGATTTCGCTCGGTCCTGACCGTGGGCGGGCAGTTCTCGCTGTGGGACAGGATGCTGCTGCGCTGGATTCCCTGGATGCGGGCCGCCATGCCCGATGTGGCTCTCCGGGTGGAAGTCGGCCTTTCGGACGGATTGATGCGCAATCTCTCCGAAGGCTTGATCGACATCGGCGTGATGTATTCGCCGCAAAGCCGCCCCGGCCTCGCCACCGAGAAATTGCTGGAGGAACGTCTCGTCCTGGTCTCCACCACTCCGCGCGAAATGGGGCAGTGGGACGGCGGATATGTGTTCGTCGACTGGGGGCCGGAATTCCGTTCCGCCCATAGCCAGGCCTTTCCGGATCTGTCGACGCCTGCGGTGTCGGTCGGACTGGGCGCCATCGGTCTTCAGCATATTCTGGCGAATGGCGGATTCGGCTATTTCCCCATGCGGGTGGTCCGGCCCTTCCTGGAGGACGGGCGTCTGTCCGCGGTGCCCGAGGCGCCGGAATTCCGGCGCCCGGCCTACATGGTCTATTCCGCCGTCGACGAACAGGCGGAATGGTTGCGCACCGCAGTGCGCGGTCTGCGCTATGTCGCCTCCCTGGAAACCGAGGACTGAGAGTCCCTTTCGGGTGGGGCGGGCACCCGGGGGTGTGAAAAAATCCGTGGCACAGGTCTCCGTGCCTGTGGTCCGGCGAAGCCGCCGTTCAGCAATTCCGCCGCTTTCGCGGTGGACTCCGGGGCCCCTGGTGGATTTCTTTCACGCTCTCCCGTCCGCAACGAATGCGGTCAGCGGGCCAGTCGCGCGCGCGTCGTCCGGATCAGATCCAGAAGGTGGTCGTGCTTCACGCCGTCGCTGGCTAGAAGCCGGCCCAGCACCGGATCCTGAAGAATATCCGAAAGCCGGGGTTCCTCGGTGCCGCGATAGCGATCGCCATCGCTGCGTCCGCCGCGCGGGAGCGGGGGGAGGGTGAACCCGGGTTGAATGGAGCCAACGATGTCTGGTTTGCAGGCGCTGAAAATCATGTCGCAACCTCCATCGTTGGGTGGGGCCGGAAATCGGCATCCGTGAGTATGATTCAATATCTCTTCCCAAAAAGGAAGTCCAAGATTCTTTGTTATTTTTTATAATATTTTTTGAAAAAACGTTTACACCAAGTCAATTTATCACATAAAAAATTTTGCAGTGCAAAATAACCGTTTACACAATGGTGTTGAGAGCTTTGCGAAAGGACGTGGTGACCCGGGCTGTACTCCTCTTTTCCTATAAGTTGTTATGACTCCCGTCGACAAATGACAGATGATAAAAGAGCGATCCGTGAATTTTTCGCGACAGGGATCGCAGATCTCTGAAAAATAGACGTTTCCAGGGTGGCAGGAGGACAGGAGGCCGCACTTTTCACTCAGGCGGTTTCGTTCTCTTATCAACTCCCGCGGGCGGAGATCGCCGCCGCTAGCCCTTGTCCTTCCCTGTCGGCAACGGGCCGGGCGGGGCGTCACGACAGGAAGGCGCAAAAAAGGCGCCGCCCGGCCTGAAGCCGGACGGCGCCCCGGATCGTCAGAGCGTGACGCCGTCGGCGACGGTCTGGAAGCCGGCGATCTGGTCGAAGTTCATGTAGCGGTAAATATCGGCCGCCTTCTCATTGATCACCGTGACCCGCTCCAGATACTCGGCCGGAGTCGGCAGCCGGCCCAGAAGCGCGGCCACGGCGGACAGTTCGGCCGATCCCAGATACACCCGGGTGTCGATGCCAAGGCGGTTCGGGAAGTTCCGGGTCGAGGTCGAGATGGCGGTCGAGCCCTTGCGGATCTGCGCCTGATTGCCCATGCAGAGCGAACAGCCGGGCATTTCCATGCGGGCGCCGGAACGGCCGAGGACGCTGTAATAACCCTCCTCCGTCAGGATCATCTGATCCATGCGGGTGGGCGGCGCCACCCAGAGGCGGGTCGGGATGTCGGTCTTGCCGTCCAGGATCTTTCCCGCGGCCCGGAAATGGCCGATATTGGTCATGCAGGATCCGATGAACACTTCGTCGATGGTGTCGCCCGCAACCTCCGACAGGGGCTTCACATCGTCGGGATCGTTCGGGCAGGCGACGATCGGTTCCCGGATGTCGGCGAGATCGATCTCGATCACCGCCGCATAGCCGGCGTCGGCGTCGGCCGACAGCAGATGCGGTTCGGCGATCCAGGCCTCCATCGCCCTGATCCGGCGTTCCAGCGTGCGCCGGTCCTCATAGCCGTTGGCGATCATCCACTTCATCAAGGTGATGTTGGACCGCATATATTCGACGATCGGCGCCGGATTGAGGCGCACGGTGCAGGCCGCCGCCGACCGTTCCGCCGAGGCGTCGGTGAGTTCGAACGCCTGTTCCACCTTGAGGTCCGGCAGTCCCTCGATCTCCAGGATGCGGCCGGAGAAAATGTTCTTCTTGCCCTTCTTCTCGACGGTCAGCAGTCCCTGGCGGATGGCATAGAGGGGGATGGCGTTTACCAGATCGCGCAGCGTCACGCCGGGCTGCATCGTGCCCTTGAACCGCACCAGAACGCTTTCCGGCATGTCGAGAGGCATGACCCCGGTGGCGGCGGCGAAGGCGACAAGGCCCGATCCCGCCGGGAAGGAGATGCCGATCGGGAAACGGGTGTGGGAATCGCCGCCGGTGCCGACCGTGTCGGGCAGCAGAAGGCGGTTCAGCCAGGAATGGATGACGCCGTCGCCCGGACGCAGCGACACGCCGCCGCGCGTTGCGATGAAGGACGGCAGTTCGTGATGGGTCCTGACGTCGACCGGCTTCGGATAGGCCGCGGTGTGACAGAAGGACTGCATCACCATGTCGGCCGAGAAGCCGAGGCAGGCCAGATCCTTGAGCTCGTCACGGGTCATCGGCCCGGTCGTGTCCTGCGATCCGACGGTGGTCATCCGCGGTTCGCAATAGGTGCCGGGGCGAATTCCCAGGCCTTCGGGCAGGCCGCAGGCGCGGCCCACGATCTTCTGCGCCAGGGTGAATCCCTTGCCGGTATCGGCGGGCACCTGGGGCAGGCGGAAACAGGTCGAGGGCGCCAGGCCCAGCGCCTCGCGCGCCTTGGCGGTGAGGCCTCTGCCGATGATCAGCGGAATGCGGCCGCCGGCCCGCACCTCGTCGAAAATGACATCCGACTTCACCTGGAATTCGGCGATCACCTCACCGTTCTTCAGGGCCTTTCCCTCGTAGGGGCGCAGCTCGACCACGTCGCCCATGTCCATCTTCGAGACGTCGAGTTCGACCGGCAGGGCGCCCGCGTCCTCCATGGTGTTGTAGAAGATCGGGGCGATCTTGCCGCCCAGGCAGACGCCGCCGAACCGCTTGTTGGGAACGAAGGGAATATCCTCTCCGGTGAACCACAGCACCGAGTTGGTGGCGGATTTGCGCGACGAGCCGGTGCCGACCACATCCCCCACATAGGCCACCTGATGGCCCTTGGCCTTCAGCGTTTCCAGAAGTTTAAGCGGCCCGCGGGCGCCGGGTTCGTCCGGGGTGATGCCGGGGCGGGCGTTCTTCAGCATGGCTAAGGCATGCAGCGGGATGTCGGGACGCGACCAGGCGTCGGGGGCGGGCGACAGATCGTCGGTGTTGGTCTCGCCCGACACCTTGAAAATCGTGACGGTCAGGGACGCCGGCAGCTCGGGGCGCGAGGTGAACCATTCGGCGTCGGCCCAGGATTGCAGAACCTCTTTCGCGTTTTTCGATCCCTTTTCCGCCAGTTCCCTGACGTCATGGAAATAGTCGAACATCAACAGCGTGCTTTTCAGCGCCCGGGCGGCCACGGCGCCGACCTCGGCATCGTCGAGAAGGGCGATCAGCGGGCGGATGTTGAACCCGCCCAGCATGGTGCCCAGCAGTTCGGTGGCCTTGGCGCGGGGCAGCAGCGCGACCTTGAGCGCGCCGGTCGCGACCTTCTCCAGGAAGGCTGCTTTTTCGCGGGCGGCATCATCGACACCGGCCGGGACCCGGTGCGTGAGAAGGTCGAGAAGAAAGGCCTCCTCGCCGGCCGGCGGAGCCTGAAGCAGCGCGGTCAGCTCCGCGGTTTGCGGAGCCGTCAGCGGAAGAGGGGGAATTCCAAGAGCGGCGCGCTCGGCGACATGCTGGCGATAGGCTTCAAGCATGGACATGAATCCCTCCTCCTGAACTCTGACGGGCATGATGCCCCGGGGCTGACATGGACCGGACCGATGGGTCCGAAAGGCTGGAAAACGGCGCAGGGCGGCCGGATCCGCGTGTGCGCTTACACCATATATTCCACCTGTTGTCCAGGCGATACCAGTTTGAAGACGGACGGGGCGGACAGCCTGAGGTTGTTGGGGTGATAATCGACTGCCGTGGTCATCTATTATCCCTATCGGGCGCAGGGACGTTCGCGCGACGCCCCCGCGGTCTTCCCGAAGTCATGTTTTCCCTTGGCGCGGGCCGTCGTTTTGCTATGGTGCCGGGCCATGACCAACGGCATGAGTTCCCATACCTTCACCGGCGAGAAACTCGTCTGCATCCGCGGCGAACGCGTCGTCTTCTCCGGCCTCGGTTTCCACCTCGCGGCCGGCGAGGCATTGCTGCTGCTGGGTCCCAACGGCAGCGGGAAGTCATCGCTGCTGCGTCTGATGGCCGGACTCCTGAAACCCGCGTCCGGCCGGCTGGCCTGGGGCGGCGATCCGGTCGCCGACGACCGCGAGGCGCATGCCGCCCGTGTCCATTACGTCGGTCATCACGATGCCATCAAGCCGGTTCTGTCGGTTTTTGAAAATCTGCGGTTCTGGGCGCGCCTGCACGATCCCGCCTCCGGCGCCGGCCTGGCGCGGGCGGCGCGCGACCGAATGGGCCTCGCGCGGCTTGCCGATGTTCCGGGAAAACTGTTGTCGGCCGGTCAGAAGCGCCGGCTCAACCTCGCCCGTCTGCTGGCCGCGCCGGCGACGCTCTGGCTGTTGGACGAACCGTCTGTGGCGCTCGACCGCCAATCGGTCAAGGTGCTGGAGGCGGTGATCGCCGAACACCGCGCCGCGGGCGGAATGGTGGCGCTGTCAACCCATGCGGACGTCGATCTGCCCGGGGCGCGCGAACTTCATCTCGACCATTTTGCCGTGGCCCCCGAAGCCGCTATGGGGGTGTGGGGATGAACCGCCTGTTCGAAATCATCCGCCGCGACCTGCGTCTTGCCTTACGTCAAGGCAGCGACAGCGTGATGGTGGTCACCTTCTTCGTGCTGACGGTGATCCTGTTTCCCTTCGGGATCGGGCCGGAGGCCAATATTCTGGAACGCGTCAGCCCCGGCGTGCTGTGGGTGACCGCCCTTCTGGCGTCGATGTTGTCGCTCGACCGGCTGTTCCAGGCGGATTACGAGGATGGAAGTCTGGAATTGCTGGCGCTGACGCCGACCGCGCTTGAAGTTCTGGTGATCGGCAAGGTGGCCGCCCACTGGCTGACCACGGGACTGCCGTTGATGGTGGCGGCACCCGTGCTGGCCGTGCTGTTGCATATGAATGCCGACGGTTTCCTGGCCCTGCTTGCGACCATGCTGATCGGAACGCCCATTCTGAGCCTGATCGGCGCCATGGGCGCCGCCCTTGTGCTGGGTGCGCGCCGCGGCGGAGTTCTGCTGTCGCTCCTGGTGCTGCCGCTTTACATCCCCGTGCTGATTTTCGGCGTCGGCGCCATCGATGCCGCGATCCAGGGGCTGGAGACCGGCGCGCAGTTGCTGTTGATGGGCGGTATCCTCCTGGCCGCCCTGCCTCTGGCGCCGCTGGCCGCCGCCGCCGCGGTGCGGCAGGCGCGGGAATAATCTCCGGCGAAAAGACCGGATCCCGGGCCTCCTCGAGGGGGCCTCAATAAGAAGAGCGGGCGTTCCGGGGGAGTGCCCGATAAATAAGATTGAATTTCGGTGTGTCGCGGTGACACACCTTGAGGGACGACAACGGAACGGACAGAACGCCATGCTGGGACTATCGACGCCTTCGGGATTTGTTCGGTTCGCCAAGGCTGTCTCGCCTTGGCTGTGGGTGGCGAGCGCGCTGCTGATCGGCGGCGGCCTTTATTTCGCCCTTCTGGTGTCGCCCGCCGATTACCAGCAGGGCCAGACGGTCCGGATCATGTATATCCATGTGCCCTCCGCCTGGCTTGGCATGATGGGCTATTCGGTGATGGCCCTGTCGAGCGCGGCCGCGCTGATCTGGAAGAATCCGCTGGCGGATCTGGTCGCCAAGGCCTCGGCCCCGGTGGGCGCCTGCTTCACCTTCCTCTGTCTCGCAACCGGTTCGCTGTGGGGCAAGCCGATGTGGGGCACCTGGTGGGCGTGGGACGCGCGGCTGACCAGTATGCTGATCCTGCTGTTCCTCTATTTCGGCTATATCGCGTTGCAGAACGCCTTCGACGATCCCGGCCGCGGCGCCCGGGCGGCCGCCATCCTGGCCCTGGCCGGCTTCGTCAATGTTCCGGTGATCAAATTCTCGGTCGACTGGTGGAAGACCCTGCATCAGCCGGCCAGTCTGATGAAAATGTCCGGACCCGCCCTGCATCCGTCGATGCTGACGCCTCTGCTGCTGATGGTGGCGGGGTTCACCTGCTTCTATGTGGCCGTCCTGATGGTCCGTGTGCGCAGTGAGATCCTGGCGGCCAAGATCCGCGCGCTCCGATTGTCCGAAATTCACTCCGTCCAGGCCGCCGGCGTCGCCGACGGCGTGGCGGGCTGAGCGGCCGGGAAAGGGAGAACAGGCGATGGACGCACTGACGGCCTTCTTCGACATGGGCGGCTATGCCCGCTTCATCTGGCCGGCCTACGGGCTGGTGACCCTGGTCGCTCTCGGGCTTCTGGTGACGAGCGGCCGGGCCCTGCGCAGCCGCGAGCGCGAGCTGGCGCAGTTGCAGGAACGCAATCCCGGACGCCGTGGCCGGATCTATGAGTGAGATCCCTCTCCGGCTGGACCGGGATCTGTTGGGCGCAGCGATTTTTCGGAAGGTGGCTTAAGTGACGCGCAAGCAACGGCGGCTCTACTTCGTGGTCCTTGGCATGCTGGCGCTGGGCGCGGCGACGGCTCTGGTGCTGACGGCCATGAAGGACACCCTGGTCTATTTCTACACGCCCTCGGACCTGAAAACCCGGCATGTGGCCGAGGGGCGCCGGCTCAGGATCGGCGGTCTGGTGGAGCAGGGCTCCGTGGTCCGGCAGGGCGACGAGGTTCATTTCGTCGTCACCGATCTGCAGGCGACCCTGCCCGTCGTCTATCGCGGCGTGCTGCCCGATCTGTTCCGCGAGGGACAGGGCGTGGTGACGGAAGGCAAGCTCGACGGCCAGGGGACGTTCCGCGCGAGCGAAGTGCTCGCCAAGCATGACGAAAATTACATGCCGAAAGAGGTGGCGGACGCCATCAAGAAGTCCGGTCAGTGGCAAGAGGAAGGGAAGAAGCCATGATTCCCGAACTGGGACAGTTTGCGCTGATCGTGGCGCTGTTCGTAACGGTGGTACAGTCGGTGGTGCCGCTTGTCGGCGCCATCCGGGGCGACCGCACCTGGATGGACATGGCCCGTCCGGCGGCGCTGGCGCAGTTCGCCCTGATCGCCACCGCCTTCGGCGCGCTGATGAGCTGTTATGTCACCAGCGATTTCTCGGTTCTGAACGTCGTGCAGAACTCCCACACCGACAAGCCGCTGATCTATAAGATCTCCGGCGTGTGGGCCAACCATGAGGGCTCGATGCTGCTCTGGGTGCTGATCCTCAGCATCTATGGCATGGCGGTGTCGGTGTTCGGCGGCAATCTGCCGCCCGGTCTTCGCGCCCGCGCCCTGTCGGTGCAGGCGATGATCGCCTTCGGCTTCCTGCTGTTCATCCTTTTCACCTCCAACCCCTTCGCCCGTGTCGATCCCGCGCCCCTGAACGGCGACGGCCTCAATCCGCTGTTGCAGGATCCGGGACTGGCCTTCCATCCGCCGTTCCTCTATCTCGGCTATGTCGGGTTCTCGATGGCGTTCTCCTTCGCCATTGCCGCCCTGATGGAGGGGCGTGTCGACGCCGCCTGGGCGCGCTGGGTCCGGCCCTGGACGCTGGTTGCCTGGTGCGCGCTGACGCTGGGCATCGCCATGGGATCCTGGTGGGCCTATTACACCCTGGGCTGGGGCGGCTGGTGGTACTGGGATCCGGTGGAGAACGCCTCCTTCATGCCCTGGCTGTCCGGCACCGCGCTTCTGCACTCCTCGATCGTGGTCGAGAAGCGCGACACGCTGAAGGCCTGGACGATCCTGCTCGCCATCGTCACCTTCTCGCTGTCGCTGCTGGGAACCTTCCTGGTGCGGTCCGGCGTCCTGACCTCTGTCCACAGCTTCGCGGCCGATCCGACGCGGGGCGTCTTCGTCCTGGCCCTGCTGGTGGTGGTGACCGGCGGCTCGCTGATCCTGTTCGCCATCCGGGGCCCGACCCTGAAGGGCGGCGGCCTGTTCACGCCGTTGTCGCGCGAAGGCAGCCTGCTGTTCAACAATGTGCTGATGAGCACGGCGGCCGGGACGGTGCTGCTGGGCACGCTCTATCCGCTGTTCGCCGACGCTCTGGAGATGGGCAAGGTGTCCGTGGGCGCGCCTTTCTTCAACGCGGTCTTCATCCCCCTGATGGTGCCCATGGTCGTGACCATGGCGGTGGCGCCGCTGCTGTCGTGGAAGCGCGGCGACTTCGCCGGGGCGCTCGGCCGTTTGAAATTCGCCTTCGCGGCCACCGTCGCGGTGGCGGCCGGCACCTGGATCGCGCCCGGCGGCGGGTCCGGTCCCCTGTGGGCGGGCCGCGGTCTCGGCCTCGCGGCCTGGCTGGCGGCCGGCACTCTGGTGGAGTGGGCGGAGCGCGTACGCCTGTTCCGCGCGCCCTTCTCCGAGACCGCCGACCGCATCCTGCGTCTGCCCCGGTCGGCCTATGGCATGACCGTGGCGCATATCGGCGTCGCCGTGGTGATCGCGGGCATCACCGGGTCGTCGGCATGGACCCAGGAGAAGATCCAGGTCATGCATCCGGGCGACGTGGTCAGCCTTCACGGCTATGACCTGCGCCTGGAAGGCACCGAGGACAATCTTCAGGGGCCGAACTATTCGATCCTCAGGGCGCATTTCAGCGTGACCAGCGGCGGACGCCCGGTGGCCGATCTTTATCCCGAGAAGCGGATGTACCGCCAGCCGCCGCGGCCCACCACCGATGCCGCCATCCGGACCAATCTTCTGGGTGATCTTTATGCGGTGATCGGCGATCCGGACGGAACCGGCGGCTTCGTCACCCGGCTCTATTTCAATCCGCTGGTGCCCTGGATCTTTATCGGCGCCATCATCATGGTGGTGGGCGGGCTGGTGTCGCTCACCGACCGGCGTTACCGGGTCGGCGCGCCGCTCCGGACCGCGCGCGCCATGGCCGCCCAGAAAGGACGTGCGTGATGCGCCGCTGGACCACGCTGCTGCCGGCCGCAGTCTTCTTCGTGCTGGTGGCGTTCTTCGCCTGGCGCCTTGTCCTGATCACCCGGGGCGACGCCCCCAACCTGATCCCGTCTGTGATGATCGACAAACCGGCGCCGGCCTTCGATCTGCCGCCGCTGGTGCTGGACCGGCCCGGGGTCCAGGCGTCCGGCCTCCAGGGCAAGGTCACGCTGATCAATTTCTTCTCCTCCTGGTGCATTCCCTGCCGGGCGGAACATCCGTTGCTGGTCAATCTGATGAACCGTCCGGACATCAAGGGGCGGATGACGCTGATCGGCATCGACTACAAGGACCGGCCCGAGGATGGCCGGGGATGGCTCGACCGGCTTGGCAATCCCTATGACGCGATCGGCATGGACCGCGATGGCCGGGTGGGAATCGATTTCGGCGTCTATGGCGTGCCGGAGAGCTACCTCATCGACCGTCAGGGCCGCATCCGCTACAAGCAGGTCGGTCCGTTCACGGCCGAGGACATCCGGGAGAAACTGCTGCCCCTGCTGGCGGAGTTGAACAAATGAGGCTGGGCGTGAGACTGCGCGGACTGTTCATGGGTCTGATGCTGCTGGCGGTGGCCGGACCGGTCATGGCCGTGCAACCGGACGAGGTGCTGAAGGATCCGGCGATGGAGGCCCGGGCGCGGGCTTTGGGCCGCGATCTGCGCTGCATGGTCTGTCAGAATCAGTCGATCGACGATTCCGACGCCGATCTCGCCCGGGATCTCCGGGTCCTGCTGCGCCAGCGGCTGGTCGCCGGCGACAGCGACGAGCAGGCCAAACAATATCTGGTGGATCGCTATGGCGACTATGTGCTGTTGCGCCCGCCCTTCAAGACGACGACCCTGGTCCTCTGGCTGGGGCCGGCCGCTCTTCTGCTGGCCGGCGGCTGGGGGGCGGTGATGTTCTTCCGCCGGCGCACGGCCTCCGCCGGCCCGGCGGGCGAACGTCCGCTGGACGAGACGGAACAGCGGCGCCTCAAGCGTCTGCTGTCGAACGACCGGGAAGGATGATGTGGCGATGACCCTGTGGATCGTTTTCGTTGCGGTGTTGGCGGTGGTCCTGCTGTTGTTGCTGGTCCCGCTGCTGCGCCGGCAGGTTCAGGCCCCCTCCCGCGTGGCTTATGACATCGTTGTTTACCGCGATCAGCTTGCCGAAGTCGAACGCGACGTCGAACGCGGTCTTTTGAGCGCGGAGCAGGCGGAGGCGGCGAGGACGGAGATCCTGCGCCGCATGCGGGCCGCCGAGGATGCCGAGATCGAATCGCCCTCCGGCGATTACCGGCTGGCCGCCGGGCGGAGGCTGCGCCTGGGGGCGGCCCTGGTCATTCTGATCGGGCTGCCGGTGGGATCCTTCGGGGTCTATGCCGTCCTCGGAACGCCCTGGCTGCCGGGCCAGCCCTACGCCAGCCGGCAGGCGGATCCGGATCTGAAGATGACCCAGCTTGCGGACAATCTGGCGGCCCAGTTGAAGGTCAAGCCCGAAGCCGACGGCTTTGCCACTCTGGCGGAAACCTATTTCGCCCTGCGCCGCTATCCGGAAGCCGCCGAGGCATTTCGCCGGGCCCTGTCCATGGGCCTGATCGATGCCCAGATGCTGGCGTCGCTGGGCGAGGCGATCACCCTTCAGAACAATGGCGAGGTGATCGAGGACGCGCGCCGCGCCTTCCAGCAGGCGATGACGCTCGATAACGCCGACCCCCGCGCGCGGTTCTATCTGGGGCTTGCCAAGGCGCAGGCCGGCCGGTTTGCCGAGGCGGTGTCGATCTGGCGCGACCTTGAAAAGGACAGCCCGTCGGACGCGCCCTGGCTGCCGATGCTGAAGGAGCATATCGCCACCTACGCCAGGCAGGGCGGGTTCGATCCGGCATCGATCAAGCCGGTGCCGCCGGCGCCCGAGGGGACGAAGACCGCCGATGGCGCCAATCCCCATACCGGAGCGGCCGGCGGTCTGCCGGAAAGCAAGCAGGCGGCGGCGGTGATGGCGCAGGCGCCGGAAGACCGCGCCAAGACGATCAAGGGGATGGTCGAGGGGCTCGCTGCCCGGTTGCAGCAGAACCCCGACGATGTCGAGGGATGGCAGCGGCTGGCGCGATCCTATCAGGCGTTGAACGATCTCGGACACGCCCGCGAGGCGGCGGAGCGGGCCGTGAAACTGCGCCCGAAGGCGGTGGAACCGAAGCTGACGCTGGCGGAGATCCAGCTTGCCGCGGCCAAAACCAATCGTCTCCCGGCGGATTTTGTCGAGACCATGCGGGCGGTCATGGCGATCGAGCCCAACAATGACCGGGCAATGTATTATGTCGGCGCCGCCGAGGCGCAGGATGGTCATCCCGATCAGGCGCGCAAGATCTGGTCGCGTCTGCTGGAAATCCTGCCGCCCGACAGCCCCCACCGGCCGGAACTGGTCAAGCAGTTGGCGGAGCTTCCCGGGACGAAGTGACCGTCGTCCTGGCGGGGGAAAACGTGACAGGGGAAAAAAAGGGGCGCTGACCGGTCAGGCCGGCGCCCCTTTTTTCGCTTTTTTCGGGCCGCGCCGATGGGTTCGATCGGCGCGGCTTCCGGTCATTTTCCGGCGACGGGTTCGACGGCGCTGACGAAGAAGACTTTCTCGAAGGTCCGGTCCAGTGTCTTGCTGTGATAGTTGGACATCAGCATCCCTTCGGGCCAGCGGACGGTCGACCCGGTCTTCAGTTCAACGGCCGGGGCGGCCAGCCATTGGTCTCCGGCATCGCCCTTGACATGGACATAGACGTAATTGCTGGCCGGAATGGTCTCGAGAACGGTCCCGGTATGAATGGCGGAGGCGGGGGCGGACTGTCCGACCGGCGGATGACCAGCCGGCATCTGTCCTGTCGGCATTTGGGCGAGACAGACGGTGGCCGGGGCCATGGTCAGCAGAACGGCAAGCAGGGGTAGGCGCATGAAACGCTCCTTGATCGATGAGGGAAATGGAACGGGACGGATCCCGCGGGGTTTTGCTTCGGTCATTGGGCGGCAAACCGGCGGTAGCCGCCAAGGGCGCCGGCAAGGCTGGCGATGCCGTCCCGGATCTGACGCTCCTCCAGCGAGGAGTAGCCGAGCAGCAGAGTGGTGTCGCAATAGCGGTAATCGTTGCGGCCGAACGCATGTTCCTCAAGAACGGTGTAGACGCCGATTCCCCGGCTGCGGGCGATTTCCTGCACCATGGGCGCGGAGGGTTGGGTGGGGGACAGACGCCAACTGATCTGGGTGCCGGTATCGATCCCCGCGAGGTCGACGTCGCCGAAGCAGAGTCGCAGCGCCTGAATCAGGCAATCCCGCCGTTCCATGTATATTTTGCGCACCCGGCGCAGATGCCGGTCGTATTCGCCCGACGCGATAAAATCCGCCAGCACCATCTGTTCCAGCCAGGGACTGCCGGCATCCAGCATCGCCTTGGCGGCAACCGCCGCCGCCGACAACTCCGCGGGCACCACCATATAGCCCAGCCGCAGCCCGGCCCCGAGAGTTTTGGTGAAGGTGCCGGTGTAAAGCACCAGTCCGTAAGGGTCGAGACTTTTCAGGGACGGCGGACCCATGCCGCGATAGCGGAAATCTCCATCGCAATCGTCCTCGATCAGATAGGCGCCGGCCGCGCGCGCCCATTCGATCAGGGCCTGCCGCCGTTCCAGCGGCAGGGTTCCGCCGATCGGATTCTGATGGGACGGTGTGACGTAGGCCAGGCTGGCCGGCCCGACGGGCAGATGTTCGACCAGAAGTCCATGTTCATCGACCGGAATCGGGTAAAGCGCGGCCCCCAGGCTTTCAAACAGGAAGCTGGCGCCGGGATGGCCCGGGGATTCAAGGACCACCCGGTCGCCGCTCCGGAGGAACAGGCGCGCGGCGATGTTGTAGGCCTGCTGCGCACCGGCGACGATCAGGATCTGGTCGCGATCGACAATGATGCCGCGGTGTCCGGCCAGCCAGTCGGCGATGGCCGCCCGCAGGCCGTCGAGCCCGGCGGCCGGAGGTTGCCGGCTGATCCCCTTGCCGTAGTATTCGAGGACATGCTGGGTCGTTCTCTGCCAGGTCTTCAGCGGAAAGATACGGAAATCCGGGCCGCTCCAGAAATCGATCAGGGTGTCCGGCTGCGGCATCGGCCGGGGGCGGCGGCTTTGCACCAGCGGCGGGTGCAGTTCGCTTTGCGGAAGATCGTCGACGCGGTTGTCGTTGGTCGGACTGGCGGGGGCCTGATCGGGCAGCATTTCGCAGACGAAGGTGCCGACGGCCGGCCGGGTTTCAACATAACCCTCGGCGATCAGGCGCTCATAGGCGAGAAGAACGGTGGTCCGCGAAATGCCGAGTTGCTCGGCAAGGAAGCGCGTGGCGATCAGGCGCGTGTTCGCCTTCAACCGATGCGTGACAATCATGTCGCGCAACTGTTCGTAAAGTTGATTTTGCAGAGGCTCCTGGCGCGAGCGATCTAGTTCGATCGGTAACGGCATGCGTCTGGCGTCGCCCCTTTCCTGGCCCCGTTCCTGATTTGGCCTGACCGGCCGGGAAACAATCCGATGGGAGCGGCGCCCCGCCCACGGCTCATTTCCGTTTCTTTCCCTCAGCGCGGTGGATGGTCTGCTCGCATCTCGACGCGCGCCGTTCTATTTCCCGGGTCACGGGCCTGTTTTTTGTGCCGGTGGCAGGCGGCATTTCGGCTCTGTTCTACCCAGAAATATAAGAAATACCAAGATCCTTGACGTTACGTCTGATAGAACTCCTGTTTCATCTTTTAAATATCGGAATTCATTCCCGGCAGAGATGGATTGCACAATAACTGCGTCCGCCAAGGTCGTTTCGCATGACTATTACGCAATCGTTGTGCAAATGCGAAATCCCCGGGAATTGTCCGGAAAATAGGTGTGGCACTTCTATAGCATTATAGTCATATCCGGTCCCGGATTGCCAATGTTCCCGCCGTTTCCCGGGGCGCTGACAGCCTTCCAGTCCTAAAGGGAGGAGCGGGTTCCCCCGCGCCTGAACAATCCGCCCTGAGGCAGCGGGGAGAAGTCGGCGATGTCGGGCGATGGTTTGCCGAACAGGAACCCCTGCACGTAGCTGCATCCGCATTCCCGGCAGAACAGAAGCGTGTCCTCGGTATCGACCATCTCCGCGATGGTTTCCACATGCATGCGCCGGCACAGTTCCGTCAGCGCCGACAGAAAGGCCCGTCCTTTCGGGGCCCTTTGCGCATTCTTCACCGCCGATCCGTCCAGTTTCACCACATCGACGTCGAGGACGGACAGATACTGGAACGACGCCGCACCGGCGCCGAAGTCATCGAGACAGACATGGTATCCCCGTGACCGGAGCGCCTGAATGAAATTATTGGCGGACTGGAGGTCGCTCATCCGCGCGCTTTCCGTGATTTCGAACATCAGCTTGCCGCGGGTCCAGGCATTGTCCTTCAACAGCCACATCAGGGAGTCGATATAGGCCGGCCGGCCGATCGAAAATCCCGACACATTGACCGCGACCCGCACCTTGTCATTGTTGCGCGGATAATGCCCCAGCCATTCGATCACCTTGCGCGCCATGGCAAGGTCGAAATCATGGATCAGGCCGGTCTCCTCCGCAAAGGTGATGGTCTTGAACGGCGATTCTCCGGGCTTCGCATTGAACCGGCAAAGCGCCTCGTAATGATGGATGTCGCCCGTATGGATCTGGATGATCGGCTGAAGGGCGACATAAAAGCTGGCCTGGGAGACCACGGACCGGAAGCGGCTGACCTCGGTGACGGCCTCCTCCACCAGGCTGGACATATTCGCCGCCAGGTCCGCGATGGAGAGACCGGAGCCATCGGCCTCGCGGAACTTGGTCAGGGCGTAGAGCAGGCCCCTGGACAGATCGGCCTCGCTGATGTCGGCGGCATCCATGGTCAGCGTCGCCGATTCGACGGCCGCGCCTTTGCCGGTGGGATCGACCCGGCGGGTCAGCGCCTCGATCTGCCCCACCACCGTTTCGATCCGGGTGGTGGCGGCATGCAGGATCGAAAATTGTCCGTCGCCCACCTTGGCGGCGGAGTCGCCGCCCACCGAATTCGCTTTCAGAAAGTCGCTGACCGACGACGCCAGGGTGGCGCTGTCCCTGCTTGTCAACCGGTCGGCCAGATCCTTGTAGGTCGGGATCGACAGCAGGGTGACATGCGCCTGTTCCCCGGCGGACTGAATCTTTTTCAACCGGTCCGCAGCCAGCTCCGCGAATGAACCGCTGTCGTAAAGCCCCTCCCGCCCCGGCTCCGGCCGGCTGAGACGGTCCGCTTTCTCGGACGGGCGGCTGCGCCGCAGGCCGACGAAAAAATGACCCTGGACCGGGTCCAGGCAATAGGCCGCCAGCGACACCCAGATCAGGTTGCCCTGGGGGCCGATCATCCGGATCACATTGTCCTGGGATCGTCCCGTCTTGGCGATCTGACGCATGATCTGGCCGAGCATCGGAACATCGGCCGGCGCCACCAGATCGCGGAAGCTGGTCCCCACCAAAGCGTCACCGGAACGGCCGAAAAATGCTGACGTCGCTCCGGCTGCGAACAGGACGGCGAACTGGCGATCCAGCTCGAACAGGAGGTCGGCCCAGCAGAAGGCCAGCGAGACATATCGGTCCCGGTCCGCTTTCAACCCTTCCAGCCGCAGTCCCTCGTCGTTCACCAGGCAGCCTTTCGTCCCATCCGCAGGTGGCCCCCTATCTTAAGTCTAGTTCGCGGTTCTTGAAAACCGGGAAGGAAGGCGGACTGGAGGGGATTGATGTCGGTATCCCCCGGGTGGCGGGTGGCGGG
>WASQ01000028.1:0-6162 GCA_009712185.1 Telmatospirillum sp.
GCGGGAGGGTGGGGGAAGGTCGGGAACGGCGTGGCCGGCGATCAGACCGACGCCGACAGGAGATCCCAGAACTGCTGGGCCAGAGGAATGTTGGAGATCGGGGCGATGGTCGGGATGGAGACTCCCATATCCTCGGCGTAATGGTCGAGCATGTGGTAGCCGAAGGTCAGGAAAGTCGGGCTGACGACATTCCAGTCGCCCGGGTCCCCCACCATGGCCACGGTGCCGACATGATCCTGGGGCGGTGTGATCAGGGGGACGGCAATGTAATCGTTCCCCGTTCCGGCCGGCATATGCGACGCATAGTTGCCGACCGGGTCGCCATAGTCGACATAATTGACCAGCTTCGGGGCGGTCGCCGGATTATTGACATATCCCGGAATGCCCGTCGCACCGAAGGTGACGCCGCCGCCGAAGCTGACGCCCTGGGCGTTATGGGACTGGGAGTTCAGATAAATCGCCGCCGATTCGGCTTCGATGCCGCCCAGCGAGTGACCGGTGACATAGGCATTGCCGTTGAATCCGGCATGGGTTTGGGCGGCCGATTCCGATGCCAGCGCGAACTGCGCCACGTCGTTGAACAACTGCGTGGGCGTGTGATGCTGCTGGATCTCGGCATCGGCCTTCAATGTGGCAAGGCCGTAGGTGCTGGCGGCCGGCGACGTTCCTTCGTAAGCGATGATCAGGCTGCCGCTGTTGTTCAGGAAGGAGACGCCGTAAAAGCCGTCTTTCGGCGTGTATTGAATGGAGACGACGGTCCAGGACTGGGCGTCCATCGTCGCCATGGCCTTGGCCATGTCGGCCTGCAACACGGCCTGGCTTGGCGTCGTGCTGGTGGCTTCGTTCAGGGAGCCTTCGCAATAGGCCAGGTTACAGGCGACCAGATAATCTTTTGTCGTGGGTGCCGCTGCGGTCATGGGGCTTGGCCTTTCATGTCGGGGACGGTCTTTTCCGGGCGCTCCGCCGGGGACCTTTCCCGGGCGGGGCTGGCGCCCTGAAAGGTCCGGCCGGCATTGTCACAAAGGACGGATGGGCGATGTAGACCACGGTGGTGGTGCCACAGATGTTGCAGGGGACGCGGGAATGTGCCGGCGCGGAACCGGCTTTTTCATCCCGGCGCCGTTCTCCGCGGTCACCCCGATCGCTCCGCATGGGGGCATCCCGTCGACCAGGGTAACGGGGTTCAACCATTGGCCCAGAGGGTCCGGGGGGCACCCCTTGGCGCCCGGCTGGCGCAATGTTACTGTTTGCTCAATCATTAAGAGATGCAGGCTGTGGCCCCCTCACGACAGGGTTGCCAGAGATCTGCCGCGGGGATCGGCGACGGGCGGGGAATGCGGGGCGGTGAAATTTGTTCTGATTGACGATCATGGCCTGTTCCGGAGCGGAATTCGCCAGCTTATCGCGCAGGCTTATCCCGGCTGCGGGATCCTGGAGGCGGCCACCGCCGAAGACGGGCTTGTTCTGGCCCGTCGCAAGGATGTCGATCTGATTCTCCTCGATCTCCGTATTCCCGCCACGGCGGGCGGGGCGGAGGATATCGGTCATGGTCTCGCCCTGCTGGGCGCGCTGGGAAATGGCGTGCGGTCCCGGCCGGTGATCGTGATGACGGGGGAACCGACGCCGGGCGTCGTCGACCGGGCGGCGGCGTTGGGCGCCGCCTCGATCGTCGCGAAAAGCGCGTCCCCGTCGGTGCTGTTCGCGGCGATCGCTGCCGCGCTGCCGGCCCGCGATCCGGATGACGGAATGCCCTCAGAGGACCCGACGGCCCGTGGCGCGATCTCTCATCGGGATCTGGCGGTCACGCCGCGGGAATTTGAAATTCTGAGGCTGGCGCTGCGCGGCAATCCTCCCTGGAAGATCGCTCTGATCCTGGGAATCAACGGCACCAATGTGCGGCGGTATCTCAGCCGGCTTTACGCGAAATTCGGTGTGCTCAATCTTTGCGGCCTGCAAAGCCATTTCGCGCGAACCGGTCAGGTGATGGCCATCATTTCGTCTCCGTCGTCCGATCAGGCGCCCTGATGGTGAAAAAATCGGCGGTCCGCGAAGGCCGCTTCCCCTGGACGTACCCTGCCGGGAGGACGGTCCGCGCTTCAGTCCGCGGCATCGCGGGCGACCTCCAGAAAGGGATCCTCCTCGGGCAGGGCGGCGGACCGACCAGCCTGGACCGCCATTGCCAGACAGGCCTCCATCTCAGCGGGAGAGGCCTGGTCATTGACCGTGAAGATCAGGCCGCCGCAATCCAGGCCATCCGGCGGGGGCCGCCCGCCGGTCAGAACGACGATCGGGACGGCGGCCCAATCGAAACGGTGGCCGACCAGGGCGATCACATCGCCGGGATCCGGTCCGCCGGTCTCCGTCAATCCGGTAATAACCGCGTCGGGCGACCTGTCGGGCGCGTCGTCAAACAGGGCCTGCAATGCGGCGAGATCGCCCGCGATCCGGACCAGCGACCCCGACGATGACAGCGCTGAGGCCAGACGGGCGGTCCTTCGTGTATCCGGGTCGGCGATCACGATATAGGCGCTGTCAAGGTCGCCGGCTTCTGCCGTGGTCCTGCGGGAGTGACTTCGGGGGGGCAGGGGCAGAATGATCGAAAACCGCGATCCCCGGCCCGGTCTTGACGCGAATGTGAGGCGGTGACCGTCGAGGCGCCTCACCAGTTGCCGGACGATGGCAAGCCCCAGCCCCAGCCCGTTTGACGCAGGACGCCCGGGATCGTCGATGCGGAAAAACTCCTCGAAGATCCGGTCCTGAAAGTGGAGGGGGATTCCGTCTCCGGTATCGCGGACGTCGATCCTGACATGGTCCGTTCGGATCATGCACCCGACAAGGACGCCACCCCGCCAGGTGTATTTGATCGCGTTGCTGATCAGATTGGCCAGAATCCGCCGTAAAAGGGCCGGGTCGGTCATCACACGGGTGTCTCCGCCGCGCCCCGCCCTGACCCTGAAGTCAAGGCCTTTCGCGCGGGCCGGGGCCGCGAACCGGCGGGCGCAATCGTCCAGAACCGCCGCCAGGGAACCCGGGTCAGGGACGGGGACGAGGCTGCCGCAAGTGTAAAGCTCGCGCAGCTCCCCAAGGAGGCATTCGATCTCCTTGGCCGAACGTTCGATGTCGCCCAGTACCGCCGGAAGCGCCGCCTCGCCATTTCTGCCCAGTTGGCCCTTCGCCACCAGACAGAAGGAGGCGATGGCCGAAACGGGCTGCATGATGTCGTGATAGGTGGCGCGCAGAAAACGTTCCCGCTCCTCCACCTTGTCCTTCAGGAGGGCGATCAGCCTTTCGGTCCGCGGGGCGGCGGGACCGTCGCGGCGATAGCCATTGGTCAACGCGCGATTAGCGGCCAGCAGGGACGCATTGACCCGTTCCAGCCGTCCAACAGTCAGGAAACGGTCGCGCGCCGATCGTTCCAGGCGCGCCGCGATGGAATTGCCGGTCAGAAAAAACGACAGGTAGAAGCCCATCGCCGGCAGGAAATGCATGCCCAAGGTATGGAACGCCAATTCCCATGCGGTCATTGCGACGGCGATCAGAGACGCCAGGATGCTGGCCGGTTTTGCCCGGATGTGAAGAAAGCAGGAGGTGAACAGCAACAGCAGGATCACACCGAAATAATGGTACTCGGTGCCGGATGCGGTGGGGGTGATGGCGGTGATGACCATCAAAAGAGCGGCGATCAGGCCGGCGATGCCGGTCAGCCAGGCGGTCGCGTGGCCCTCATCCAGAAAACTCCGCCCCCAGGAGATGGCGGCGACAAGTCCGAGGCCGGTCGCCCCGGCACCCCGGATCAGCATGATTTCGGCCAGGACCCGGCGGCTGAAGGCCGGCCGCAGGGAACGGTAGAAATAAAGATCAAGCGCCGAAAACAGACACCAGAGCACCAGCGCGACCAACAGCGCAGCGCGGCGATGGGACAGGAAACGTCCGGCAAACTCTGTCCGGAAGGCCCTTTCCTCGTCAGGCGTCGGCATGGCGCGAGGCCACAGGGCCACATTTCCGACAACAGCGACGGCGGCCGCCAGGGACGGTGACGCGCGTCCGGAGAGGGAACGTAAATGGTCGGTCATGAACAAGGACGGAGCCCACCCATCATCCGGTCCTGGGGCCGGTGATTCTATTCGGTCGTCAACAGGATGATGGGAAACAATAGGCCCCACGGGGGGCGGTGATCCAGTGACCGAACCGCCTATGAGGGGGGGCGGGGCGGACATCGGCCTCAATACCCTGTTCCGGTGGTCGGAGCCGGTCAGCGATGTCCTCAGGCGCCTTTTCTCCAAAGACCGTTGACGCCTCTCGCTGTCCGCCCGGGGGGCGGGGGAGGAAGCCAAAGTCGCGATGAGGTCAATTCATCGCGACATCGGCACGAGAATCTGCCCGGGGTCATAGACCGGTCGGGGGACCGGCCGGGTCCCCGCGTCCGTCGAGAGGAGCTTCCCCCTCAGGGCGTGTCGTTCCCGGTGGCGGGCGTCGTCAGCTTCCGGTGATAGCCGGCTCCGAAATAGGATACCAACAGGAACAGGAACCAGCAGGGCGCCACCATCAGGGCAATCCTGTTGTTTTCGTCGAAAGCCATCGAAATCGCGACGAAGACCAGGAACGCCAGCACGATATAGTTGGCGAGCGGGTAAAGCGGCATTTTGTATTTGAGCCTGGCCGCCTCGCCGGCCGGCAGCGAGGCACGGTAGCGCATCTGCACGATGACGATGATGCCCCAGACGAACAATGTGCCCGACGTGGCGACGCTGGTGACATAGCTGAACACCTTGCCCGGCACGAGATAGTTGAGGACGACGCCCACCATCAGCAGCGCCGCCGAGACCGCCAGCGCATTGGCCGGGACTTTACGGCTGTTGAGCTGGCCGAACGCGGCCGGGGCCTTGCCCTGCAATGACAGATTGTAGAGCATCCGTCCGGTACTGAAGATGCCGCTGTTACAGGAGGACAGGGCCGCGGTCAGGATCACGAAATTGATCAGGCCGGCGGCCGAGGGGATCCCAAGCTTGGTGAAGGTGGCCACGAAGGGGCTGCCGATCGTGCCCAACTGGTCATAAGGGTAGAGCGACATGATCACGAACAGGGTCCCGATGTAGAAAATCAGGATCCGCCAGAAGATCTTGTCGATGGCGGCGGGCAGGCTCTTTTGCGGGTTGCTGGCTTCGCCCGCGGTGACGCCTACCATTTCGATCCCGATGTAGGCGAAGCTGACGATCACCAGGGACAGGGAGAAGCCCTGGAAACCCTTGGCGAAGAAGCCGCCGCCAACCGTCCAAAGATTGGAAATCCCGATCGGCGTGCCGCCGTTGCCGAGGCCGAAGACGATCATGGCGCCGCCGAACAGGATCATGGCGACGATGGTCGCGACCTTGATGAGGGCGAACCAGAACTCGAATTCCCCATAGACCTTGACCGAGACGAAATTGATCACCGACATGGCGACCACCGCCAGCAGGGCGGGGATCCATTGCGGCAGGTCGGGCTGCCAGTAATGAACATAAACACCGACCGCGGTGATCTCGGCCATACAGGTGACGACCCAGGCGAACCAGTAGGTCCAGCCGGTCAGATAGCCGAACAGGGGATTGATGAAGTGGTGGGCGTAGGCACTGAAGGATCCGGACACCGGATGGGCCAGCGCCACCTCTCCCAGGGCACGCATCATGAAGAACATGACCGCGCCGGCGACGAGGTAGGACAGCATCAGCATCGGTCCGGCGGTATTGATCGCGCTGGCTGAGCCATAGAACAGCCCGACCCCGATGGCGCCGCCGATCGCGATGAGCTGGATATGTCTTTCTTTCAGTCCTCGATGAAGTTCTTCCTTAGGAATGTCATTGGCCATGGCAGGCGTTCCTCCCGGAAAGGGTCATTTAGCCCGAGGGGCCCGACCTTGGCGTCCGCGCCGCCCTTTGGGGGCATGGGCCGCGACCGCCCGGGCGTCGTAGGACCGGGGCACTCTTGAACTATGCGGATCCCCTGTCCTGTTCCGGCTCGACGGCCTCCGGGGCCGCGGCTGGGCGGTTCCGGGAGCCACCGGTTTCCGACGGGGGAGACGGTGACATGATGTGCCGGTCGCGCAAAAAGTCTGCGACGCCCGGGCTGCCGGCCGGGCGTCGCACGCAAAGCTGCCGCGGCGGCGCCGGCGGGGGGGGGGGTGCG
>WASQ01000028.1:6172-9550 GCA_009712185.1 Telmatospirillum sp.
CCCGCCGCGCCCCAACACCGCCCGCCCCCCGGGGGCGGGGGGGGGGGGGCCCCACGCAAAGCTGCCTCTACAGCACCGTCTGGGGTGGGGTATAGGGCAACCCGAGCGCCTCTGCGACCGCCCGATAGGTGATCTTCCCGCTATGGACGTTAAGGCCGGCTAGCAGATGGGGGTCTTGGGTCAGGGCATCTTTCCATCCCTTGTTGGCAAGGGCCAGGGCGAACGGCAAAGTTGCGTTGGCGAGGGCGAAAGTGGACGTTCGTGCCACAGCACCGGGCATGTTGGCCACACAATAATGCACGATGCCATCAACAACGAAGGTCGGATCGGCATGTGTGGTGGGGTGGCTGGTCTCGAAGCAACCTCCCTGGTCGATCGCGATGTCGACCAGGACTGCTCCGGGTTGCATTTTCTTCAGCATCGGTTTCGTCACCAGCTTCGGCGTCGCGGCGCCGGCAATCAGGACGGCGCCGACGACGAGATCGGCGTCCGCAACCAGACGTTCGATTTCCGCCGGGGTTGAGAAGGCGGTCCGGAGCGCTGTGCCAAACCGTTCGGTGGCGCGTCGCAGCGCGGGAATGGAGCGGTCGACGATGGTGACATTGGCGCCGGTGCCCAGGGCGGTCAGCGCGGCATTGGATCCGGCGACGCCGGCACCCAGGATGACGACATTGGCGGGCGGCACGCCGGGGACGCCGCCCAGAAGGACGCCGCGCCCGCCGCTTTCCTTTTCCAGACAGGCCGCGCCCACCTGGATCGCCATGCGACCGGCGACCTCGGACATCGGGGTCAGCAGCGGCAGGGAGTTGTCGGGCGCCGTCACGGTTTCGTAGGCGATGCAGACCGAACCACTTTTGATCAGGTCATGGGTCTGTTCGGGATCCGGGGCGAGGTGGAGGTAGGTGAACAGGATCTGTCCGGGGCGCAACATCGCCCGTTCCGCGGCCAACGGTTCCTTGACCTTGACGATCATGTCCGCGCCGGAGAATAGTTCCTCCGCGGTGTCGAGAAGCACCGCGCCGGCTTTCTGGAAATCGGCATCGGAGATTCCGGCGCCCAGGCCGGCGCCCTTTTCGATCGCCACCGAGTGACCGGCCGCGACCAGTTCGTGGACGCCGGCGGGAACAAGCCCGACCCGGTATTCATGAACCTTGGTCTCTTTCGGGACCCCGATTTTCATGGTTTCCTCCATTTTAAGGTGATAATGGGTTGGGCAATTATCTCTCAAAACGTGCCGAATTTTTTTGCAAAATGTGATGAAAATCCCTTACGATTGCGCGCTAATTCGAAGAATTCTCAACAAAACGCAATAATCTTCCAGTCATGAAACTCGATGAACGAGATCGGAACATTCTGAGACTTCTGCAAAGCAACGCGGGTCGCAGCAACGTTGAGTTGGCCGATTGTGTCGGTCTGTCCCCATCGGCCTGTCTGAGGCGGGTTCAACAGTTGGAAGAATCCGGCGTAATTGAGAAGAGTGTGATGCTTCTCAATCCCGCGGCGATGGGGTTTCCCGGCAACGCCTTCGTCCAGGTCACCCTGGACCAGCAGGCACGCGAAAACCTCGACCGGTTCGAGGCCTCGATCGTGGATGTTCCTGAGGTGCTGTCCTGCTATCTGCTCGCCGGACAGGTCGACTATCTGCTGCATGTGGTGTTTCGCGACAGTGCCGACCTTGAGCGGATCCACCGCGACGTCCTCACCCGGTTGCCGGGGGTTATCCGCGTCCAGTCGATCCTGGCGCTTCGTACCGTGAAGCGCGCCACCGCCCTGCCGATCTGACGGCCCGGCACATCCGTTGCGCCCGGGCCGGTCGCGCGGGCGATCCGGCTCCCGCTCCCGCGGTCAGCCCAATCCGGACCGGCGGGGCAGGCCTCCGGTCCGGACGATGAAGGCGGCCACCTCCTCCACACCTTCCCCGGTCTTGAGATTGGTGAACAGAAAGGGGCGGCTGCCCCGCATGCGCCGGGAATCGCGGTCCATGACTTCGAGGCTGGCGCCGACCATGGGGGCGAGGTCGATCTTGTTGATCACCAGAAGGTCGGACCGCGTGATGCCCGGGCCACCCTTGCGGGGAATCTTGTCCCCGGCCGCCACGTCGATGACGTAGAGGGTGATGTCGGCCAGCTCCGGCGAAAATGTGGCGGACAGATTGTCGCCCCCCGATTCCACCAGAATGACCTCCAGTCCGGGAAACCGCGCGCACATGTCGGAGACCGCGGCCAGGTTGATCGACGCGTCCTCGCGGATGGCCGTATGGGGGCAGCCGCCCGTCTCCACCCCCATGATCCGATCCGGCGGCAGGGCGCCGGACCGGGTCAGGAACTCCGCGTCCTCACGGGTATAGATGTCATTGGTGATGGCGGCGATGTTGTAGCTGTCGCGCAGGCGTTTGCACAGGCGATCCATCAGCGCCGTCTTGCCCGAGCCGCCCGGGCCGCCGATACCGACTCGCAAAGGGGACGTCATGGCAGTGCTCTCCTTTTTTTGCAAACACCGGCACCGGTTCCGGACGGAGACCGCGCCTTCGGTGGTCTTCCCCATGCATGGGGCGGGCCAGGGTGCCTCATCGCGCTCCAACTCATGGGAGCGGGGCGGTGCCATCAGGGGAACCCATGGGGCGGAGCCTCCGTATGGTCAATTCCTGGGCAGGCGGGCGTCCTTGATGACCGTTTCCGGCGCAATGGACGAGGACGGATGTGGGCGGGGCACTGCGGTCTTGAGAAAGGCCGGCAGAGTGCTAAAGTGAGGCTATGTTGTAATTCCACTAGCTGCATAGCTGCCATCGGAAGAGGGCATGCATAGGTGTTCGCAGTGGAATGCAATACTCCGTTGCACCGGAGCCGCCTATGGTGGCGCCATCGAATTTCTGCCCGAGGAGGCAACAATGGTTGTTTTTTCCGCTTTTTATCATGCTGTTGAGGCGTTGGTTGTGAGCCGGGCCCGGACGCTGGGGCGTCAGGTTGAAGCCGATCTTGCGGTGCGCGGAGCTGATGCGGCCCACCGTCTGGCAAAGATGGAAGACCTGAGCTTCCTGCGCGTCACGCTGTTTGCGTAGAAAATAAACACGTTTTTCTGATGCCGGTCACCGCCGTGGGCTCATGACCGGAACAGGCGCGTATACTGGGTCTCATGCGCCATGCTGGTCCAGTCCACCATCGGGGTCGCGGTGCCGATCTCATCGAGACCGGCCTGACCGGCCGTTTCGACCAGATCCGGAATGATACCGGTCAGGGCGCGCAGGATCTTCTGTCCGTCGGTTTGTCCCAGCGGCACCAGCCGGACGGCCGCGGAGATCAGATTGGCGCCAACCGCCTGGAGGAACGCGGCCAGTGCCGCGTCCCGGGCGATGGCCGGGGGGGGGGGGGGGGGGGGGGC
>WASQ01000028.1:9560-54701 GCA_009712185.1 Telmatospirillum sp.
CGACCCGCGGCCCGGGCCGCGCCCCGGCCGCCGCCCGCCGCGGCCGCGGCCGCGCCGACCGACACCGCATAGGGGGCGGCGGTCAGATCCTCCAGCCAGGGCATCAGGTCCGGTAACGGCCATCCGCCGGCCAGTGTCGCGATGAAGGCCTGCCCCTGGGCGCGCGATTCGAGAGCGGTCTCGGCGGTGCCGCGCCAGGCGTTGCCAAGCTCGATCACCGATCTCAGACCTGCCCGGTCGCCGGCCGAGACATGATCGTGCGCCGCAAGAAGCAGGGCGCTGTCGACCCTCACGCCACCATGCGCCAGAATTCGGGCGATCCATTGCCGGGCCGTGGGCTCGTCCCGGACGAGACCGGCCTCCACCGCCTGTTCGATCCCGTGGGAATAGCTGAATCCACCGACCGGAAAGGCCGGCGACAGCCAGTTCATCAACAACAGCAGGGCGTCCAGTCGCGGTCTCCTATCCGCCGGTCCCTGATCAGCCATGGTCATGGAGGCCATGATGGTCCTGATGCGGGTGATGGTGATGCGGTCCTCCCGGTGGATGGACAGGGATGTCCTCCCGCGATCCGGATGCTGCATAGGCGCCGGCCTCGGCCTGGAAAGGGGCGAGGCCGGGGGTGATCCTCCCTCCCAGGCCCACGACCATGGCGGCCAGAACATGGTCCTGGAGAATACGCAATCCGCCGGAGGACAGAACCTCGATCGGCGTGTGACGATTGCCGATATGCCATGCGATCCGGGCCAGGGTGCGGCTGTCGCCGGTCTCGATATCGATGACCGGTTCCTCGGCCGCCCGTACCAGGATGAACCCGCCTTCGCGGAGTTCCAGCCCGTCGCCATCCCCCAGCAGCGTCGCCTCCGGCAGGTCCAGCAGAAAGTCGGATCCTGCGTCGTCGGTCATAACCAGACGGCGCCGATGCCGGTCGGCAAAGGGAAGCGTGACGGTGCCGGCCGTGTCGGCCGGGGGCCAGGTGCCGGCAAGATGATGCCGGATGGCGTTTCGCATCAGGACCTCCTTAAAAAAGAAAATAGCGCTGGGCCAGCGGCAGTTCGGCGGCCGGTTCGCAGGTCAGAAGCAGGCCATCGGCGCGGACTTCGTAGGTTTCGGGATCGACCTCGATGACCGGGCAGGCGTCATTTCCCACCATCGCCGCCTTGGTCAGTCCGCGGGTTCCCGAAACCGCCAGCGTCTTTCGGGCCAGCCCCAGGCGTCGCCCGATTCCATCCTCTTCCGCCGCCCGGCTGACAAAGGTGACGGCGCTTTCCGACAGGGCGCGTCCCATCGCCCCGAACATCGGTCGGTAATGCACGGGTTGCGGTGTCGGAATCGAGGCATTGGGATCGCCCATCGCGGCGGCCGCGATGGTGCCGCATTTCAGCACAAGGTCGGGTTTCACCCCGAAAAACGCCGGCTGCCACAGCACCAGATCGGCCAGTTTGCCGACCGCGATCGACCCCAGATGCCCCGAGATGCCGTGGGTGATGGCGGGATTGATGGTGTATTTGGCGATATAGCGGCGGACCCGGAGGTTGTCGTTGCCGGCGTCGCCGGCCAGCGGCCCCCGTTGACGGCGCATCTTGTGAGCGGTCTGCCAGGTGCGGATGATCACCTCGCCGATGCGGCCCATGGCCTGACTGTCCGAACTCATCATACTGATCGCGCCGATATCGTGCAGAACATCTTCCGCGGCGATGGTTTCGCGCCGGATCCGGCTTTCGGCGAAGGCGACATCCTCGGGGATCGCGGGATCCAGATGATGGCAGACCATCAGCATGTCGAGATGTTCGTCCAGCGTGTTGACCGTGAAGGGGCGGGTCGGATTGGTTGACGACGGCAGGACATTGGCGATGCCGCAGAGCCGGATGATGTCGGGCGCGTGTCCGCCTCCGGCGCCCTCGGTATGGAAGGAATGGATCGTGCGGCCTTTGAAGGCGGCCACCGTGTCTTCACAAAAGCCCCCCTCGTTCAGCGTGTCGGTGTGAATCGCGACCTGGATGTCGTGGTTCTCGGCCACTGTCAGGCAGGCGTCGATCGCGGCCGGCGTGGTTCCCCAGTCCTCATGCAGCTTGAGGCCGCAGGCGCCGCCCAGAATCTGTTCTTCCAGGGCGGCGGGCAGCGTCGCATTGCCTTTGCCGAAAAACCCCACATTGACCGGCAGCGCCTCCGCCGCCGCCAGCATCCGGGCCAGATGCCAGGGGCCGGGGGTGCAGGTGGTGGCGTTGGTGCCTTCCGCCGGGCCGGTGCCACCCCCCAGCAGGGTGGTGACGCCGGAATAAAGCGCGTCTTCCGCCTGTTGCGGGCAGATGAAATGGATATGGCTGTCGATGCCGCCGGCGGTCAGGATCCGGCCTTCTCCGGCGATGATTTCGGTGCCGGGGCCGATGACGATGTCGACACCATCCTGGATGTCGGGATTGCCGGCTTTGCCGATGCCCGCGATCCGGCCGTCCTTCAAACCGACGTCGGCCTTGACGATGCCCCAGTGGTCGATGATCAGGGCATTGGTGATCACCGTGTCGACCGCGCCGTCGGCCCGGGTTCGCTGGGATTGCCCCATTCCGTCGCGGATGACTTTGCCGCCGCCGAATTTCACTTCCTCGCCATAGCGGGTGCGGTCCTCCTCGACCTCCACCACCAGATCGGTGTCGGCCAGCCGGACCTTGTCGCCGGTGGTCGGGCCGAACATGGCCGCATAGGCCCCTCTTTCAATTTCGTATGCCATGGTCAGTCCTCCACCGGATCCCGAGTGCCGTCCTGGGGGCCGTCGACGGCCTTGCCGTCCTGGGGGCCGTTGACGGCCTTGCCGTCCAGGGGGCTGTTGACGGCCTTGCCGTCCAGGGGGCTGTTGACGGCCTTGCCGTCCAGGGGGCCGTTGACGGCCCCGCTGAATCCGAAGACGTGCCGGTTGCCGCGAAAGGCGATCAGCGTGACCTCGCGGGTCTGGCCGGGCTCGAACCGCTGGGCAGTGCCGGCCGGAATGTCCAGCCGGCAGCCGCGGCTTTTCTCACGGTCGAAGCGCAAGGCGCGGTTGACTTCGAAAAAGTGAAAGTGCGACCCCACCTGGATCGGGCGGTCGCCGGTGTTGGCTACCGTCAGGGTGATGGTCCGCCGCCCCTCGTTCAGGACGAGGGTGCCGGGCCGGATGATCATTTCGCCGGGTTTCATGGAGACCTCACCGGATCGGGGCATGGACGGTCACCAGTTTGGTGCCGTCGGGAAACGTGGCTTCGACCTGGATCTCGCCGATCATCTCGGCGATCCCCTCCATCACCTGATCGCGGGAAAGAACCCTGGCGCCCTCCGCCATCAGGTCGGCGACCGACCGGCCGTCGCGCGCGCCTTCCACCACGAAGTCGGTGATCAGCGCCACCGCCTCGGGATAGTTGAGGCGCACGCCCCGTTCCAGGCGCCGCCTTGCCACGATGGCGGCCATGGCCACCAGCAGCTTGTCCTTCTCCCTGGGGGACAGATTCACCGCTTTTCTCCTTTCCTGGTCTTGCCCTCTGGCGCGAGGGAAATCAGATATGCCAAAGACGGGGCAGCGACCGGGGCCATCCGCCTGCCGCGCCGCGCAGAGTGCTCCATGCCGTGGCGAAGGAGCGGCGAAGCGTCATCCCATCCGTCCCCAGCCAGCGGCCGATCAGCATGCCATTGACGATGCTGGCGCCGAATTTCACCGCCGGGGGGCAGGGGCAGGATCGCAGGACCGGCAACAGCCGCCGGGGGTCGTCGACCACCATCAACAGTGTGGCGGCCCCATGGGCGCCACCGAAACCCGCCGGAGCGTCAAGATGACGGGCGATGTCGCCGTCGAGCCGCAGGGCGTCGTACCAGGCCAGCCGTCCGTCCCGCGCGATCCGCCAACTGTCGCTGATCAGCCCGGTCCGCATGCGTTCGCCGCGCGCGATCCGGCCGAACACCAGGATTTCTCCGGCCATCAGGGTTCCTCCCGGCGCGACGTCGGCCACCGTGCGCCGGCACAACCGGGCGCCGTCGAACAGGATCGTCTCCTGCGGCAGGACTTCCATCCAGCCACCCGGCCCCACGGAAAGCCGCACGTCGATGTGACTGTCGGCACCGGTCGAGCGGTAGACCTTCTCGGCCGCCTGTGCCACGAACAATCCCGCCGCGCCGGCTCCTACGGCAAGATCGAGGGAAAGCCGGTCGCCCCCGACCACGCCGCCGGATACCGAACACAGGGCCGCTGTCAGGGGGTCGCCGGCCGCGGGAAGGGGGAAAAGGACGCGCAAGGGAACCCGCTGGCGAAGTCCGGCCAGGGCGGTTCCCGACTCGCCTGACGCCAATGCGACATGGGCATAGCCTGTGACCCCCGTTCCCGGGGGGATCGCGGGGACCGGCGTCCCGCCGGCCGGAACCGCCTGATCATACCGTGAGGTGACGTCTGACATCCTGTTCCGCCAGTGTTGCCCCGGGTCCGGACATCACGACCTCGCCTCTGTCCATCACGACAAGATCATCGGCCAGTTCGCGTGCGAAGTCGAAATATTGCTCAACCAGGAGGATAGCCATTGTTCCCTGGGCGGCCAACGTCCTGATCACGCGCCCGATGTCCCGGATGATCGAAGGTTGGATCCCCTCCGTCGGTTCATCCAGGATCAGAAGACGCGGACGCGTCACCAGGGCGCGGGCGATGGCGAGTTGCTGCTGCTGGCCCCCGGACAGATCGCCACCGCGGCGGTCCATCATGTCGGAAAGCACCGGGAACAATTCGAAGATGCCGGGCGGCAGAACGCGGTCGCCGCGTGCCAATGGCGCCAGTCCGGTTTCCAGGTTTTCCCGGACCGTGAGGCGGGGAAAGATTTCCCGACCCTGGGGAACAAAGCCGATGCCGCGGCGCGCACGGTCATGGGCGGGCCTCCGCGTGATGTCGGCGCCTTCCCACCGGACATGACCGCCGGCCACCGGCTGCAAGCCCATGATCGCACGCATCAGGCTGGTCTTCCCGACGCCGTTGCGGCCCAGCACACAGGTCACGCGGCCCGGGGGCGCGGTCAGCGAGACGCCGCGCAGGGCGCGGCTGGCGCCATAGAACAGGTCGATGGTATCGACAGAGAGCATACCCGGAAACTCCTTCTCCACCCCGGGTGACGGGAACCGGTCCGGCGTCACCGGCCGAGATAGACCTCGACGACGCGGGGGTCGGCCTGAATCCTGTCCAGTCCGCCCTCGGCCAGGACACGCCCCTCATGCAGGACCGTGACCTTGGCTCCCAGCGACCTGACGAAATCCATGTCATGTTCGACGACCATCAGAGAGCGCGGTCCGAAAGACCGGTCCCGGGCAAGGTCCAGGATCAGTTCGGCCGTTGCCGCGGTTTCGGCGTCGGTGAGACCGGCCACCGGTTCGTCCAGCAGCAGCAGGCGCTGGTCCTGAACCAGCAGCATGCCGATCTCGAGCCATTGCTTTTCGCCATGCGACAACTGTCCGGCCATCAGGCGTGCCTTTGGCGACAACCCGATCTGGCCCAGGACATGGGCAATCCGGTCTGCCGATTCCGACGTCAGGACGAAACGGAGCGTCGCCCACAATCCCCGTGGGGCCCGCAAGGCCAGTTCCAGATTCTCGAGTACGGTGAGGCGTTCGAACACCGTCGGCTTCTGGAATTTGCGGCCGATACCAAGGTTGGCGATCCGGTTTTCCGAAAGACGGGTCAGATCGATGCCGCCGTCGAACAGGACGTCGCCCCTGTCCGGCCGTGTCTTGCCCGTGATGACGTCCATCATGGTGGTCTTGCCGGCTCCGTTCGGCCCGATGACGGTGCGAAGTTCGCCGGGGGCGATGACCAGGGACAAGCCGTTCAGCGCGCGAAATCCGTCGAAACTGACATGGACGTCGTCCAGGTACAGGATGCTGCCGGCTGCGGCCTGCCGGCCACCGGACGGCTCGTCCACGGGGAGGGTTCCGTCAGGCATGCTTTTTCTCCGGGGTCCCGCTATCGCGGGGGCGGGACCGGAAAGACGTTTTCTGCCGAAGCCGCGCCGCCAGTCCGACCAGACCGTCGGGCAGAACCAGCGTCACGGCGATGAACAGCGCGCCCAGAAAAAAGAGCCAGGCGTCGGGGAATGCCCCCGTCAGCCATGTCTTCAGGGCGTTGACGGCCAAGGCTCCCAGGACCGCGCCCGACAGGGTTCCCCGGCCGCCGACCGCGACCCAGACGGCGATTTCGATGGAGTTGGCGGGTGAAAACTCGGACGGATTGATGATGCCCACCTGCGGCACGTAAAGCGCGCCGGCCAGTCCGGCCAGGGCCGCCGACAGCGTGAAGGCGAACAGTTTGGTGGCGGTGACCGAATATCCCAGGAAGCGGACCCGGCTTTCGGCATCGCGCATCGCCATCATCACCCGGCCCTGCTTGGTCCCGACGACATGCCGGCAGAGCAGCAGCGCGCCTCCCAGGGTCACCGCGCTGGCGAGGTAAAGGCCGATGCGCGTGCCCTGGCGCGACAGGTCGAACCCCAGCAGGTCCTTGAAGTCGGTCAGCCCGTTGTTGCCGCCGAACCCCATTTCATTGCGAAAGAAGGCCAGCATCAGCGCATAGGTCAGGGCTTGCGTGATAATCGACAGATAGACCCCGGTGATACGTGAGCGGAAAGCCAGCCAGCCAAACCCGAGCGCCAGCGCCG
Source organism: Telmatospirillum sp. (assembly GCA_009712185.1). GTDB lineage: Bacteria > Pseudomonadota > Alphaproteobacteria > Rhodospirillales > Magnetospirillaceae > Telmatospirillum. Next base: position 16,211 of record WASQ01000028.1, read on the forward strand.
CCGGGACCAGGACCGCCATGGCCAGCGCCACGGCAAAGTGATCGAAGCCGGTCCAGTACCAGGGCAGCTCCTTCCAGGCGAGGAACACCATGAAGTCCGGAAGCTGGGGATTTCCGTAGACGCCGCGATCGCCGATCTCGCGCATCAGATACATTCCCATCGCGTAACCGCCCAGGGCGAAGAAAGCGCCCTGTCCCAGGGACAGGACGCCCGCATATCCCCAGATCAGATCCATCGCCAGCGCCAGCAGGGCGTAGCAAAGATATTTGCCGAGAAGAGGGACCACATAGTTCGGCAGATGCAGGGGGGATCCTTCGGGTGGAATCAGATTGAGGGCGGGCACGACCAGCAGAAGGATCGCGGCGGAGATCAGGAAACCGGCCGGAAACCGGCGGGCCGGCGCGGCGGACAGGGAATTGGCGATGGCTGTCATGGCTAGTCTCACCCCTCGACGGAACGGCCCTTGAACGCGAAAAGTCCGCGTGGCCGCTTCTGGATGAACAGGATGATGAGGACCAGCACCAGGATCTTGCCCAGCATGGCTCCGGCATAAGGCTCGAGAAGCTTGTTGAGGATGCCGAGGCTCAAGGCGCCCGCCAGCGTTCCCCACAGCGATCCGACGCCGCCGAATACGACGACCATGAAGCTGTCCACGATGTAGCCCTGGCCCAGATTCGGGCTGACATTGCCGATCTGGGACAGGGCCACCCCGGCGATGCCGGCGATCCCCGATCCCAGACCGAAGGTCAGGGCGTCGACCCGGCCCGCGGCAATGCCCATGGCCGACGCCATGGGGCGATTCTGCGAGACCGCGCGCATATGCAGGCCGAAACGGGAATAACGGAGCAGAGCGGCGAGGGCGGCCAGCAGGCCGAGACAGAACAGGATGATGGCCAGCCGGTTCCAGGTCAGCGTGAACCCGCCCGCAAGATCGACGCCGCCCGAAAGCCAGGAGGGATTGCCCACCTCCTTGTTGGGGGCGCCGAAAACGCTGCGGACCGCCTGTTGCAGGATCAGGCTGATCCCCCAGGTCGACAGAAGCGTTTCCAGCGGACGGCCGTAGAGATGGCGGATCAGGGTTCGTTCCAGGAGAACGCCGACGGCGCCCGCGACCAGAAAGGCCGCCGGAAGCGCCACCACCAGATAAGCGTCCGCGAAAGAGGACGGTAGAAAGGCGCGAAACGCCTCCTGCACCACATAGGTCGTATAGGCGCCCAGCATGATCATTTCGCCGTGCGCCATATTGATGACACCCATCACTCCGAAGGTGATGGCGAGTCCGATGGCGCCCAGCAGCAGAACGCTGCCCTGTGACAGGCCCTGGAACAGATTGGCGCCGACGTCAATCAGCGACAGACGGACGGAAATGTCGTGGATCGCCCCCGCCGCCGCCTTCGACAGGTCGGGGTCTTTTTCGGTATCGCGATACTGCCGCAGGCGGCCCTCGACCATGGGATCGGATGACGTCGCCAGGACGGCGATCGCCTCCTGTCGCAGGTGCCGTTCGGGTGAGCCGAGGTTCAGCAGGGCAAGGGCGGTCGCCGCCGCGGCCCGGACTCTGGCGTCCGTCTCCTCAGACAGCAACCCCTTGAGGGCGGCCGCGGCGCCGTCGGGTTGCCGTTCGGCCAGGGCCTCGACCGCCTTGATGCGGACGCCGGCCTCCGGGCTTTTCAGCGAAAGCCCTCCGATGACCCCGAGAATGACACCCCGGACACGGTTGTTGACCGGGATTTCCGACAGATCATCGGCGGTCAGTCCGGCAACCGCCTCTCCGGTCGCGGCGGAACGGAGCCCGGCATCCGGATCGCCATAGACGAGACCGTGGCCCGGGGCCTCATACAGATGTCCGTCCAGCATCGCCGACAACACCGGAAGCGCACGGGGATCCCCCAGCCGGCCCAACGCCTCGACGGCCGAGATCCGGTCGTCGTAGCTGTCTCCGTCAAGTCCGGCCAGGACATCGGTGAAGGAGGGAGCAGGCTGCGACGGGCCGGGTGCCGCGGGCGGCGGGGCGTTCCCGGCCAGGACCGGCAAAGGCGCCAGAAGAGCCAGGATCAGGGGAATATGCAGGATACGCAAGGGATCGTTCTCCCGCTCGATAAAAGGGAGGCGTCAGGGCCGGAAGGGAGGGGCCTCCCTTCCGGCCGGCCCGGGGCGTCACTGGTAGGCTTTGAAGCGGGGTTCCGTGCAATTGCCGCAGGCCCATGGGAAGGGCCAGTCGGCCACCTTGCCCTTGTCCTCGGCGATGAAGGGGCTCCAGGCATCCGCCTTGATCACGTCCTTCGTCTTGAAGACGACGTTGAATTGCCCGTCGGGACGGATTTCGCCGATCATCACCGGTTTGGACAGGTGGTGATTGCTGTTCATCACCGCCTCGCCGCCGGTCAGATTGCGGACACGCTGGCCGTAAAGCGCCTGACGGACGGCATTGACGTCGGTGGTACCGGCCTGAAGCACCGCCTGCGTCCACATCTTGAATCCGATGTAGGTTGCCTCCATCGGATCGTTGGTGGTCCGCTTGTCATTCTGCACATAGGCATGCCATTGCTTGATGAAGGCCTGGTTTTCCGGCGTCTTCACGGATTCGAAGTAGTTCCAGGCGGCCAGATGGCCGACCAGACTGCGAGTGTCGATCCCGGCCAGCTCCTCCTCTCCGACGGAGAAGGCGACCACGGGGATGTCGGATGCCTTGATCCCCTGGTTGGCCAGCTCCTTGTAGAAGGGCACATTGGCATCGCCATTGATGGTTGAGATCACCGCCGTTTTCTTGCCCGCCGACGCGAATTGCTTGATCTTCGCCACTTCGGTTTGCCAGTCGGAGAATCCGAAAGGCGTGTAGTTCTCGAGGATATCCCCGTCGGCGATTCCCTTGCTGTGCAGGAAGGCCCGCAGGATCTTGTTGGTGGTGCGCGGATAGACGTAGTCGGTGCCCTCCAGGACGAAGCGTTTCGCCTCGCCGCCATCCTTGCCCATCAGATAGTCGACGGCAGGGATGGCCTGCTGGTTGGGGGCTGCGCCCGTGTAGAACACATTGTTGGAGGATTCCTCCCCCTCATATTGGACCGGGTAGAACAGCAGGCCGTTGTCTTGTTCGAATACGGGCAGGACCGACTTGCGCGAGACGGAGGTCCAGCAGCCGAACACCACGGCAACCTTGTCTTTTTCCAGCAATTCCCGAGCCTTTTCGGCGAACAGAGGCCAGTTGGACGCCGGATCGACGACCACGGCCTCCACCTTTTTGCCGAGGAGTCCCCCTTTCTTGTTCAGGTCGTCGACCATCATCAGAACAGTGTCCTTGAGCGTGGTCTCGCTGATCGCCATCGTGCCGGACAGGGAATGAAGCACACCGACCTTGATCGTGTCCTCGGCGGCGGATGCCGTCCGGAGCCCGGCGAGCAGGGCGATGATGGCCCCGGCTCCGGCTGCTGCCCGATAAAGTTTCATGGGAGTGTCCTCGGCAGTTGAAAGGAAGATGTCCGAGGTTACGCAAAGAGCGGGCCAGACGACGGCCGGCGGGGAATGGTCGCCATGCCGGGTGCGGAACGGAATGGGTTTGCTGTCCGACCGGGCAAATGATTAAAATATAGGCAAAGTTAAAATTGATCAAAAATTAGACTAATGATCGCAACCATCCGGGCGTCCGCCCGCGAGCCGTGTCACGTCCACCCCTCAAAGCAGACCGTGATGATCGCCGCTGATCATCACGGTCTGCTTTGAGGGGTGGTGTTAAAATGTAAATAAAAATTGATATAATGGCGATAAATACTATCTTGCATATAATTAAACAAATAATGTCAACGGCATTTACGTTATTTTTCTGTATTATTACTTTTGGCAGTGTTATTGTTCCGGGATGATCCGGAAAGCCTCACAGGGAAAGCGTCACCGAAAACCGCCGCCAATGGGCCTCTCGGTCCTTATCGGCGGGCGCTGTTTTCCTGTGACCGGGGCCAGCCTGGCCGGCCTCAGCATTGCGGATCCCGGTCCTCTCCCCAAAGGGGTGTTCGATATCGTCCTCTTCGCGACCGATGGAGACTGGAACGAAGGGCAAACCACCCCCCTGCCGCCGACGGGAGACAGGATCGGGGCCCGCGTCATTCTTCGCACACGCGGCGCCGGGATGGTGGGGCTGGCCTTCCTGGAAAGCCCCTATCCCTTGTCCAAGTTGATCATCCGGTTCCTCGCCATCCGGCAGGGGATCGAACCCTATCATCCGCTGATCGGTCTCTGACCGGCGCGGTTCAGGAGACGGGGGTGCACAGCTCCACCAGCATCCCGTTCAGATCCCGGACATAGGCCACCGTCTGGCCCCAGGGCTTGCGTTCCGGATGTCTGACCACCGTGGCGCCGGCCCGCAGGGCCCGGTCCAGTGCGGCTGCGACATCATCGGTCACCAGGGCGATCTCGACGCCTGCGGGGGGATGTTCGGGCCGAAGGGGTGTGAAATCCACCCCCATGTCACGCACCATATCCTCCTGGGCGAACGCGATCGCGGTTCCGCCTGTCTCCAATTCGGCAAATTGCCCCTCGTCGTCGGCGAATCCGGCCGTCAGGCCGAAGGCCTTTTCATAAAAGGCCACGGTGGCCCTGACGTCGGGAACGTAGGAGATCGCATATCCAAATTTCATCGTGGCCACCTTTGTCTTTGACGGGGGACCACGCTATCCGATCCAATCGAACAAAACAAGAACTTCGGCGGAAAGCCGCGTATTTTCATAAAATTCGATTTAAATCTTTTGTCATAGTCCGGTCATGAAAGCTTCATCTCAATTTCACCCGGTCGTGTCCTGCGGCGCGCTTATGTTGAGGCGCGTCCGGAACGGGCGTTACCGGGGGATATGAGGATCCTCCGGAATGGAAAACCGGCCGTCGCCCGGCCAATACCGGGCCATAGAAAAAGCCGGACGGGATCGGTGCCGCGTCTTTGCCGCGGTCCCTTGGGTGTTGGTCATCGACCGATTTTGATATCGGAGCTTTCTCGTGGATTTTGAAATCAAGGATTTCGGCGGGGCCTCTGAATTGTGGCTGCGCGGACGTCTGACCTTCGATGCCAATGTGACCTTTCGGACGATCTTCGAAACTCTGGGAAAAAAACACGGTCAGCGGATCACTGCCGACATTTCGGGGCTGGACTTCATCGATTCGGCCGGACTGGGCATGCTGCTTCTGCTGAAGGAGGCGTCAGGCGACAGGCTGACCCTGCGCTCGCCACGGGGCCAGGTGAACAGGCTCCTTTCCGCCTGCCATTTTCATACCATCGTGCCGGTGACCGATTGGGGTGACGCCGCGATGGAGGCTGGTCGTGACTCCCGGATGTGCCCGGCGCCCGGTCTGTGACCGGGCCGGTTTTCCGAAAATGACGGACGGCTCCCGAAAAGAGAGGCCGTCGCGCAGGCGCTCCGCAAAGGCGGGGGCCTTGATGTCGGAACAGGGATGAGGGATGACGGCGATGAACGACGGTGCTGACAGCGCGGCGGCCGCGACCCTTGGCGGGGCGAGGAGCTTCGCCGGGGATTTTGCCGGGGATTTGAACGGGATGCCGGGCGGCCCGCTCGCATCGGATGGGGGGGCGTCGTCGGCCCTGCCGTCACGCTGGATCGCCCACTGGCGCGACGGCAGTTTTCCGATTCTGTCGGATGTGGCGGTGGCGGCCCGGATATATCTGCCTTTGGCGCTGGCGCTGGTTGCCGCCGCCGTTTTTGCCTTTGTCTCCCTGACCGGGGAGCGCACCATCGCCCTTGCCATGGCCGACCAGGATTCGTTTCGCCGTCAGGGCGATCTGGTCTCGGACATCCGTGCCGAACTGCTGTCCATGCAGCTTCTGGAAGCCGACTATCTGAGGGCGCGCAAGCCCGACGCGGCCGATGCCTATCGCCATGAGGCCGCCCGCATCGCCAAACATGTGTCCGATCTGGCGGCCCTGCCGACCGCACACCCGAAATCGGCGGAGATCGACAGTCTGAGGACCGAACTGACCGCGCTTGACACCGAATTCCAGCAGGCCGCGACCCTTCAGGAGACGCTGGGGCTGGCGGAAGAGGACGGTTTGCGCGGCGCGCTGCGCAAGTCCGTGAAAGCGATGGAGGACGAACTCAAGGTCTGGCCCAACCAGGATGCGCTCTGGAACAAGATGCTGGGCATGCGCCAGGCGGAAAAGGATTTCATGATCTATGGCGGCGATACCCATCTCGGGCGGTTCCGCAAATTCAGCATGGAGTTCGATTTCAAGATCGACGGGTCCGGCCTGCCGGCGTCTACCGCCGAGGGGTTCCGCAAGCTTCTCGCGTCCTACGGCAACGACATGGTGGCTTTCGCCGAGGCCACCACGGCGTTGGAGGCCCGCATCGGCGCCATCGACGGCCATATGGCGGCAATCCGTCCGATCGTCGAGGATCTGTTCACCGTCTCGCGTGCCGGGTCGGCGCGCGCGGGGGAGATCGAGATCCGGACACGCAACGCGATCGCCAGTAAGACCCAGTGGACCGGGGGACTGGCCCTGCTGGCCTTTTTCCTTGCCTCGCTGGTCCTCTCGCGCAGCATCGTGGCGCCTTTGCGCCAGATCGAACGCACCATGCGCCGTCTGGTCGACGGAGAGCACGCCGTTCCGGTTCCCGGTGCGATGCGGCGCGATGAGATCGGCGACATGGCGCGCGCCGTCGGGGTGTTCAAGGAGAACGCCCTGGCGATGGTCGCCCTTCAGCGCGAGCATGAAGGACTGATGCGTCGCGCCGAGGCCGAAAAGAAGGCCGCAATGGCCGGCCTTGCGGATCAGTTCGAAAGCAAGGTCAAAGAGGTGGTGGAGGCGGTTTCGAAAGGTTCCGCCGGCATTGCCGAGACCGCGCGGCGGATGGCGGAGCGGGTCGGACATACGGGCGAAAGCCGGTCTCTGATGGTGGCTGAGGCCGCCGCCAAGGCGCATGAAAGCGTGCTCGCGGCCAATGAGGCGGCGCGCGAGCTGGCCGGATCGATCAGCGAGGTTTCCTCGCTTGCCAGCCAGTCCGAGACCATTTCGAAAAACGGCGCCGCTGAACTGGCCCTGGTCGACAGCCGGGTTGTCGAACTCACCACGTCGGCCCGGGAAATCGGGGCGGTCCTGGAACTGATCAACAAGATTGCGCAGGAGACCAATCTTCTGGCCCTGAACGCGACCATCGAGGCGGCCAGGGCCGGAGAGGCAGGCCGTGGATTCGCCGTGGTGGCGGGCGAGGTGAAGCATCTGGCGGAACAGACCGCGCGCGCCACCGGCGAGATCGGAAAGCAGATCGCCTCCATCCGGCAGGCCGCCCACGGTACGGCGGAGACCGTCGGCAATATCGGCGAGACCATCCGGCGCATGGCCGATATTACCAATGCGGTCAACGGGGCCATGGTGCGCCAGTCGAACGCCACCGACCGGATCGGCCGCTGCGTGGAGACGGTCAGCGTCGACAGCCAGACCGTGGTCGACGGCGTGGTCGACGTTACCAAATCCGCCGCCAGTTACTGCGGTTCGGCGATCCGTGTCCTGTGGGCGGCCAATGATCTGGCGGAACCCGTGACGCAGTTGCGCCGCGAGGTCGATTCTTTCCTCTCAAGGGTCAGAAACTGAAATGCAACGCTGATCTGCGGAGAAAAAACTTCTCTACTCTTTCCCCCGCCGGGGTGCGCGGCTATGTTCTGGGGGTGCCTTGTCTCACCCGTTTCGAGGATTCCCGGTCATGCCCAATTTCCGTTCCCGTACCTCCACTCACGGCCGCAACATGGCCGGCGCGCGCGGGCTGTGGCGCGCGACCGGGATGAAGGACGAGGATTTCGGCAAGCCGATCATCGCGATTGCCAATTCCTTCACCCAGTTCGTGCCCGGCCATGTCCATCTCAAGGACCTGGGGCAGATGGTCGCCCGCGAGATCGAGGCGGCCGGCGGCGTGGCGAAGGAGTTCAACACCATCGCCATCGATGACGGCATCGCCATGGGGCACGCCGGGATGCTGTATTCGCTGCCATCGCGGGAACTGATCGCCGATTCGGTCGAATATATGGTGAATGCCCATTGCGCCGACGCGCTGGTGTGCATTTCGAACTGCGACAAGATCACGCCCGGCATGCTGATGGCGGCGCTGCGCCTCAACATTCCCACCGTTTTCGTTTCCGGCGGGCCGATGGAGGCCGGAAAGGTAGAGGTCGGCGGCAAGGTGCATGCCGTTGACCTGATCGACGCGATGATCGTGGCCGCGGACGACCGCGTGAGCGACGACGATGTCGCCCGCTATGAACGGTCATCCTGTCCCACCTGCGGATCCTGTTCGGGGATGTTCACCGCCAATTCGATGAACTGCCTGACGGAGGCGCTGGGGCTGTCGCTGCCCGGCAACGGAACCCTGGTCGCGACCCATGCCGACCGCAAGGAGCTTTTCCTCAAAGCCGGCCGTCTGGCCGTCGATCTGGCAAAGCGTTATTACGAAGGCGGCGACGACCGGGTGCTTCCCCGTTCGATCGCCAATTTCAAGGCCTTCGAAAATGCCATGACTCTCGATATCGCCATGGGCGGATCGACCAATACCGTCCTGCATCTGCTGGCCGCGGCGCAGGAGGCCGGTGTCGATTTCACCATGGCCGACATCGATCGCCTGTCGCGCCGCGTGCCCCATCTCTGCAAGGTCGCCCCCAGCGTCGCCGACGTCCATGTCGAGAATGTGCACCGTGCCGGCGGCGTCATGGCGATCCTGGGGGAACTTGACCGCGCCCGGCTGTTGAACCGTGACACCCCGCTGGTCCATGCCGAGAGCCTGGAGGCTGCTTTGAACCGCTGGGACGTGGCGCGGGCCCCCGACGCGGCCGTCACCCACTTTTACCGCGCTGCGCCGGGCGGAGTGCGTACGACCGAGGCGTTCAGCCAGGAGACGCGGTTTGACAGCCTGGATCTCGACCGGTCCGGCGGGGTCATCCGTGATGCCGCCCATGCTTTCTCGACGGATGGCGGACTGGCGGTCCTGTTCGGCAATATCGCCGAAGAGGGTGCGATCGTGAAAACCGCCGGCGTTTCCGCCGGTGCGCTGGTGTTCTCGGGACCGGCCGTGATCTGCGAAAGCCAGGAGGACGCGGGCGGGAAGATCCTGGGGGGCGGGGTGCGCGAAGGCGACGTCGTCGTCGTGCGCTATGAGGGACCGAAGGGCGGTCCCGGCATGCAGGAGATGCTCTATCCCACCAGCTATCTGAAAAGCAAAGGTCTGGGAAAGGTCTGCGCGCTGATTACCGACGGGCGGTTTTCGGGCGGCTCCTCGGGGCTTTCCATCGGCCATGTGTCACCGGAGGCGGCGGACGGCGGCGCCATCGGATTGATCGAGGCGGGCGATATCATCGATATCGATATTCCGAACCGCCGGATCAGCGTCCGGCTGTCCGATGACGTTCTGATCTCGCGCCGGGCCGCCATGGAGGCGAAGGGGGAGGCCGCCTGGAAACCCGGGAACCGGGAGCGGCCCGTGTCTCAGGCGCTGCAAGCCTATGCGGCCATGACCACCAGCGCCTCGCGCGGGGCGGTGCGCGACGTAAGGCGGGTCGCCCGTCCCCGCTGAGCGGGGGCTGTCACGGTCAAACAGTCTGCCAGCGGCACCGCGGCGCCGCTGGCCACCGGGCTCCGGCAGGAACGCCGGGGATCTGCTGGCAGGACGCCGGAGCTGTCCGGCGCTCCGCCGTTGGCGGCCGGTCAGGCGTCTGCGAGTTCGCACCAGACCGGTGTATGATCCGAACATTTTTCGCGGCCGCGCGGCCGGCGGTCGATATCGGCACCGGTCAAGCGGTCGGCCGCCTGCGGCGACAAAAGGAGATGGTCGATGCGCAAGCCGAGGTCGCGCTGCCAGGATCCCCCCCGGTAGTCCCACCAGGAAAAGCGGTGGGGGTCGGTGTGGAACGCGCGATAGGCGTCGGTCAGGCCCAGGAACAGCAACCTGCGGAACCGGGCCCGTTCCTCGGGATGGAACAGCACCTGCCCCTCCATTTTCGCGACATCGAACACGTCGGCCTCCTCGGGGGCGACGTTGTAATCGCCGCCCAGCAGGAAGGGCTCGTCCAGCCTCAGCAACTGTTCCGCCCGACGGCGGACGGCGTCCAGGAAGGCAAGCTTGAAGGGAAAACGGTCCGATTCGGTCGATTGCCCCATCGGCACATAGATCGAGGCGACGCGGAGACCGTTTTCGAGACAGGCTTCGATATAGCGGGCCTCACCGTCATCGCCGTCAAGCGACGTCACCTGATCGACAATCGGAATCCGCGACAGGACGGCGACACCGTTGTAGGTCTTCTGTCCGCGCAGGGCCAGATGCCATCCCTTGCTTTCCAGCTCCAGCCGGGGGAATTCCTCATTGACGCATTTCGTTTCCTGAAGCAGGACGACGTCGGGCGCCGCCTCCGCCAGCCAGTCCATGAGAGCGGGCAGGCGGGCTTTCACCGAGTTGACGTTCCAGGTCGCGATCCTTGTGGCCATGTCGTTCCGCCGGAGACTGTGAGGGGTCGTTCCATCTACGCCTTCGCCGCCAGCCGGTCAATCAGGGCGACATGCGGAGGGCTTACGAAGGTTTATCAATCCTGAATTGAATATTATCGGGCGGCTCATCGTAATTTTTGATCTTTTGATCCCGTGATCGACAAAGATCATCACAAGACATTGCCCTTCGTCTGATCCGTGCGCACTATAATTTTATCCATTGGGACGCGACGGACCCTGGTTTTACAGGATTTCGCGTCAAAAACCCTAGGGGTATAGGGGTTGATTTGTGGGGTTCGCGTCAATAGGGTTTGCTACCGATAGCTGTGGATTGGCGGCGTGCCAGGGGGTGATATGGCCGTCGCGGGGATCCGTTCGTTGTCGCAGATGTCCCGATCAGGGAAGGTGGCAGGGCCGCATCGGACGAATGGCGGAAGCCCCGGCCGATCAGGACATCCGTTTTGCAGCAGTCCTAAGGGGTTGGCCCCCCGATCGGAGGGGGCTCCCGGCGTCGCGCGGTCGCGACCGGCCGGGACGGGAAAAGACCTCATGGACACGGCTTTGCCGATCAAGTGGGGCGGGTAATGGTTGAGAAAAGGCTGGATATTTATATCCGTGATTTTCATGTCAGTATCGACAGGGCGGTGATGCGCCGGATCTCCGAAGTCATCGGAGGGGCGCGCGACGACATCGGCCGCTGTTTTTTCAATCTTCTGCTGGAGCGTCCGGAGGGCGCCCGGTTTCTCAATGTCGATCTTGTCGAGGACTATCTGAAGCCCGCCTTCCATGGCTGGTTCGATGCCCTGGTCAACCTCAGAAGTCAGGCGGATCTTGACCATTTTCTCGCCTCCCAGAAGGAGGTCGGCGCGCGTCATGCGCGGATCGCCCTGCCGATCGGCGAGCTTCAGGTGGGCATGTCCCTGGTCCGCCGCGAAATCGTCCGCCGTCTGGCGGAAGGGTTCGAGGCCGCGCCGGATCTGGCCGAGGCGGCGATCGCCGTCAACACGCTGATCGATTTGTCCGTGGCCTCGCTGTCCCAGGTCTATGTCGCCGATGTGGTGGCCGACGCCCGTAACCGCCAGGCGCTCAATCTTCAGGCCACGGGCATGGATATGGCGCTTCAGACGGAAGGGCTGCGGGCGTCGCTGTTCGACTGGCACCGCCAGATCCTGTCGCTGCTCATCGCCAAGGAGACCGACCGCGACCGTTTTCCGGCGATCAGGCGCACCAGTTTCGGACTCTGGGTCCTGCACAAGGGGGAACTGATGTTCCCGGGGTCTCCCGAGATCAAGCAACTGGAGAAGATCGTTCGCACGATCGATGCGAATTTCGACCGCCTGCTGGGATCGCCCACGCCGGCCGACGCGAAGCTGTACCGTCAGTTGATCGATGATGTCGAGGACGGGGTGACCGGCGCCACCGCCATTCTATCGGCGATGACCGATCGCACCCTGGCGATGGAAGGCGGCCGGGACGCCCTGACCAAACTGTTCAACCGGCGCTTTCTGAGAACCGTGATGCAGCGGGAAATCCGCCTGTCGCAGACTTCGGGCGACCGGTTCGGCGTGATGATGCTGGACGTCGATCATTTCAAGGCGATCAACGACACCTGGGGCCATGATACCGGCGACCGGGTCTTGAAGCAGCTTGCCGAGGTTCTGCTGGCATCGGTCAGGGCGGGCGACTTCGTGTTCCGGTATGGCGGAGAGGAATTTCTCCTGATGGTGGGGGGCATGAGCCGCGACATCCTGATGATGATCGCCGAGAAGGTCCGCCAGTCGGTGGAACAGCATGTGTTCCGCGACAGTCTGGGCCAGTCGCTGAAGGTGACGGTCAGTATCGGGCTGGCGCTGCATGAGGGCCATCCCGACTATCAGAAATTGATTTCTCTTGCCGACGACGCCCTTTACGAGGCGAAGCGGACAGGGCGCAACCGCTATGTGCTGATGTCCGGCGACGGGATCGAGCCGCCGCTGTCGGCGGATACGCCGGATCGGAGGCCGCTGCCGCCCAACTGGCAGCAGGCGCCCGGACCGGCCGGGATGGTGACGCGCTGACCGGAGGGACGGTACCGGCCCGGACCGGTACCGCTGTCCGGCCGGGTCAGACCGCGAAAGAGGTGCCGCAGCCGCAGGTCGAGCTGGCGTTGGGATTGCGGACCGCGAAAGCGCTTCCGACGAGGTCCTCGACAAAGTCGATGGTGGCTCCGCTCAGGAGATCGAGCGCCATCGCGTCGACAACAAGGGTCACGCCGAAATGATCGAAGGTGACATCTTCGGCCGTCACCGTGTCATCAAGCGAGAAATTGTAGGAAAATCCCTGGCAGCCGCCCCCCGTCACGCCAAGGCGCAGCATGAGATGCGGCTTTCCTTCCATATCGCGCAGTTTTTTCACCCGTCTGGCGGCGTTTTCCGTAAGAGCGACCTGACGGTCAAGGGTGGTTCCGGCGACGTCCATGGGGGTGCTCCTGACTTTTGCGGCCCGCCGGCGCGGGCGGGACAAAATGCGGCCCGAACGTCCGGGCCATCCGTTTCCGGATGCATATCTGGGAAAGACACGCATGTTTGTCAAAGGGCTTATCGGTTGAACCGACGGCCATCAGCGGGTAGTGTCCGGCGCACAATGTCGAATAGCAGAAATCTCGCCCCCTTCGCCTGCCACCCGGACCAGAGCCGGGGTCGCCGCTATGCGGAGCCGTCGAGCGAGACACGTTCACCCTTCCAGCGGGACCGCGACCGGATCATTCATTCGCAGGCCTTCCGCAAGCTGGAGTTCAAGACCCAGGTCTTCGTCTACCACGAAGGCGACAACTTCCGCACGCGTCTGACCCACAGCCTGGAGGTCTCGCAGATCGCGCGCACCGTCGCCCGGGTTCTGGGGCTGGACGAGGATCTGTCCGAAGCGCTGGCACTGGCCCATGATCTCGGCCACACGCCCTTCGGCCACGCCGGCGAGGACGCGCTTCAGGAGATGACGGCCGGGGTCGGCGGCTTCGATCACAATGCCCAGTCGCTCAGAATCGTCACCAAGCTGGAGAGGCGTTATTACCGGTTCGAAGGACTGAACCTGTCCTGGGAAACCCTGGAGGGGCTGGTCAAGCATAACGGCCCGTTGACCGGATTCGCCGATGCGAAGCCGCTGCCGCTCGCCATCGTCAGCTATGCCGCCAAGGATGACCTGGAACTCGACAGCTATGCCAGTGCCGAGGCGCAGGTGGCGTCCCTGTCCGACGATATCGCCTATAACAACCACGACATCGACGACGGCCTGCGCGCCGGTCTGTTCACGATCGACGATCTGGCCGAGGTGCCGCTGGTCGGTCCGGTCTTCGCCGAGGTCAAGGCCGATTATCCCGATATCGATCCCAGTGTTCATATTCATGAGTCGGTGCGCCGGCTGATCGGCCTGATGGTTGCCGATCTGATCGCCGAAACGCGGAGCCGGATCGCCCGCTTCGCGCCCGCCAGCGTCGAGGATGTGCGGCGCCTGGGGCAGCCGCTGGTCGCTTTTTCGCCTTCCATGCGGCAGAATGACGCGGCCCTCAAGGCTTTTTTGTTTCAGCATATGTACCGTCACTACAAGGTCAACCGCATGGCAAGCAAGGCGCGCCGTGTCGTGAAGGACCTCTATGGACTGCTTTTCCAAGAGCCGCAGTGCCTGCCGCCCGAATGGCAGGCCATTTGTGATGGCGGTGGAAAACCGGGGACGGCGCGGGTGGTGGCCGATTACATTGCCAGCATGACCGACCGTTTCGCCCTTGACGAACATCGTCGCCTGTTCGATTTGCAAGAGAAACCATGAATCTGTTCAAATCCTTCCGTACCGACATCGTGACCGCCCTGGCCCGTCTGGCCGAAGAGGGGCGGCTGCCCGCCAATCTCGACTTTTCCAAGGTCACGGCGGAGCCGCCCAGGGAAGCCTCGCACGGGGATGTGTCGACCAATGCCGCGATGGTGCTCGCCAAGGCAGCCGGCATGAAGCCGCGCGACATCGCCGAAATGCTGGCCGCCGAGTTGCGCGGGCTTCCGGCGGTGGTCGGAGCCGAGGTCGCCGGGCCCGGCTTCCTCAATCTGCGTCTGGCCGACCGGTTCTGGCATGACCAGTTGGCCGATCTGCTGCGTTCCGGAACGTCCTACGGCGATTCGGACCTGGGACACGGGGTGCGCGTCAACGTCGAATATGTCTCGGCCAATCCGACGGGCCCCATGCACATCGGCCACGCGCGGGGCGCCGTGTTCGGGGACGCCCTGTCAGGCCTCCTCGAAAAGGCCGGGTTCGATGTGACCCGCGAATACTACGTCAATGATGCCGGGGCTCAGGTCGCGGTGCTGGCCCGTTCGGTGCATCTGCGTTATCGCGAAGCGCTGGGCGAGGACATCGGCGCGATTCCGGAAGGGCTTTATCCCGGCGATTATCTGGTTCCGGTCGGAAAAGCCATCGCGGAGCGCGACGGAGCCAAGTGGCGCGACCTGCCCGAGGACGAGTGGCTGGCGGACTTCCGGCGTCTGGCCATCGCGGCGATGATGGACCTGATCCGGGGGGACCTGGAGGCGCTGGGTGTGCGCCACGCCGTGTTCACGTCGGAAAAAGAACTGGTGGACGCAGGCAAGGTCGATGCCGCGCTGTCGTTCCTGGCCGAACGCGGCCTGATATACGAAGGCGTGCTGGAGCCGCCGAAGGGAAAGCTTCCCGATGACTGGGAGCCCCGGCCGCAGACGCTGTTCCGGGCCACCGATTTCGGCGACGACGTCGACCGGCCGCTTCGGAAGTCGGACGGCAGCGGGACCTATTTCGCCTCGGACATCGCTTATCACCTGGACAAGTACCGGCGCGGATTCTCCCATATGATCGACGTCTGGGGCGCCGACCACGGGGGTTATGTCAAGCGCATGCAGGCCGCGGTCAAGGCCGTGACGGAGGGCGGGGGATCACTCGACGTCAAGCTCTGCCAGATGGTCAATCTGCTGAAGGACGGCGAGCCCTACAAGATGAGCAAGCGGGCCGGAACCTTCGTGACCCTGCGCGACGTCGTCGACGAGGTCGGCAAGGGCGTGGTGCGGTTCATCATGCTGACCCGCAAGAACGACGCCCAGTTGGACTTTGATCTGGTCAAGGTGCTGGAACAGTCGCGCGACAATCCGGTGTTCTATGTCCAGTACGCCCATGCGCGCGCCCATTCGGTGATCCGCCACGGCGTCGAGATGTTCCCGGACGCCGATCTGTCCGGATCGGCCTTGGCCGGGGCCAATCTGGCCCGGCTGGACGATCCCGCGGAACTGGCGCTGATCCGCCTGATGGGCGGCTGGCCCCGCCTGATCGAGAGTGCCGCCGAGGCCCATGAGCCGCACCGGCTGGCGTTTTTCCTGTATGACGTTGCCGCGGCTTTCCATGGATTGTGGAATAAAGGGAAGGATGACGCTACCCTGCGCTTCCTGCTTGCCGAGGACCGGGAGCTCTCCGTTGCCCGCCTGGCACTGGTGCGCGGTGTCGCCCTGTTGATTGCCTCCGGCCTGGAGGTCTTCGGGGTCGAACCGGTTGAGGAGATGAGGTAATGCCTTCGCGGGACGATCGGGACTCCTTCGATCGGGAGATTCTGGACATCATACCGGAACGTTTTGATCCCGACCCGGACAGCCGTTATGCCCGCAAGGGGGCCCATACGCGGTTGATCCTGACGGTCGCGCTGGCCTTTCTGGCCCTGGCGGCGCTGGGCGTGGCCGCGCGCCATATCTTTTTCGGCGAGGTTCAGAAGGCCCCGTCCGCGGGGGTGCCGGTGATTCACGCCGAAGACCGGCCGATCAAGACCAAGCCGGAGGACCGCGGCGGCATGGAGGTGCCGAACCAGGACAAGCTGGTCTATGGGCCGATGGGGGCGCAAAGCGACGGCGCAGGCCAGACCGAGCGTCTGCTTCCGCCACCGGAAACCCCGCAGGAGCCGCCGGCCCAGCCGCGCAAGCCCTCCATCAAGCCGGCCTTCCCGGCTCCGGCCGGAAAGCCGGGGGAAGGGGCGGACACCCCGGCGTCGGGGCCGCAGATCTCGCTGCCGTCGGCGCCCGGCGGCCAGCCCGCCCCGGCTCAGCCGGCGCCCGCCGGTCAGGCTGCTCCGGCATCGCCCGCCGCCAATACGGCGCTGTCTCCCGCGAAGCCGACCACGCCGCCGGCCAAGGCGCATGCCCAGAAGCCGGCCAAGGCCGAACCGGCCAAGGCAGCACCGCCCGCCGCGGCGCAAACGGCTCCCGCCCAGGGTGCGCCAAACCAGACCGCCCCCCAGACGGCGTCCGCCGCCGCTCCGGCGGCACCGGCCGCCGCGTCAGCCGGAGGGCACTGGCTGGTGCAATTGGGGGCGTTGAAGTCGGAGAACGACGCCAAGGCCGAGTGGCAGCGCGTGAAGAACGCCAACAAGGACGTTCTGGGCGACTACAGCGCCAACATCATGCGTGTCGATCTCGGCGACAAAGGCATTTTCTGGCGGTTGCGCGCCGGTCCCATGGACGAGGGGCAGGCCCGCACCATTTGTTCCAATCTCGCCAAGCGTTCCCAGGGGTGCATCCTTGCCAAAAAATAGCATTCCTTCCGCAGCCATTTTCGGTTGTTCCGGATTGACCCTGACGGATGAGGAAAAGCGGTTCTTCGAAGACGTCGATCCCTTCGGATTCATCCTGTTCGGCCGCAACGTCGGCACGCCCCTTCAGGTCGCGGCGCTGGTGGATGAATTGCGGACCTGTGTCGGCCGCCGGGCTCCCGTCCTGATCGACCAGGAGGGGGGGCGCGTCCAGCGCCTGAAAGAGCCGCATTGGCGCCGCCGTCCTCCGATGGAGGTGTTCGGCCGGCTGGCCGGCAGCGATCTGCCGCTGGCCCGTCGCGCGGCCTGGCTGAACGCCAGGATCATGGCCGACGAGCTGTTCGATCTCGGGATCGATGTCGACTGCGCTCCGCTTCTGGACCTCAAGGTCGCGGGCGCCGACGACATCATCGGCGATCGCGCCTTCGGCGGCGATCCGGCGCTGGTGGCCGATCTCGGGCGTGCCGTGATGGACGGCCTGCTGGACGGGACGGTCATGCCGGTGGTCAAGCATTTGCCGGGCCATGGGCGCGCCACTGTCGACAGTCATCTCGATCTTCCCGTGGTGGAGACCGATCTCGCGACCCTGGAGGCTTCCGATTTCGCCCCCTTCCGCAGCCTGCGCGACGCCCCCTGGGCGATGACGGCTCATGTGGTCTACAGCGCGATCGATCCCGACCGGCCGGCGACGACGTCGAAAAAGGTGATCGAAACGGCGATCCGGGGCGCGATCGGCTGCGAGGGTGTCCTGTTGTCCGACGATCTCTCGATGAAGGCGATGAAGGGCGGATTTGCCGAGCGCGCGGGCGAAAGTCTGGACGCCGGCTGCGATATCGTTCTTCACTGTAACGGCGACATGGCGGAAATGCAGGCCGTGGCCCTGGCGATGCGGCCTCTTGACGAGGCCGCGCAGATGCGGCTGGCCAGGGCTGATTCCATGCTTCGCAACAGGCCGCTGCCCGCCGATGCCGAGGCCACCCTCGACTCCTGGATCGGTATCCGGGGCAGTCTGTGAGCCTGGAGGACCGATGACCGTACCGCCCGAACTGGCAGACGCCATCCAGCGGTTTTCCGTCTGGGTGATTCCCATGGTCCTGGCGATCACGCTGCACGAGGCCGCTCACGGACTGATGGCCTGGAGACTGGGAGACGATACCGCCTTGCGCATGGGACGGGTGTCGGCCAATCCCCTGCGGCATGTCGACCCGTTCGGGACTTTGATTCTTCCCGGGATTCTTTTGCTGGTCGGGGGCGGCGCGCTGTTCGGTTGGGCCAAGCCGGTGCCGGTGAATTTCGGACGCCTGCGGCCGGTTCGCGCGGGCATGGTGCTGGTGGCTCTGGCTGGGCCGCTGACCAATATCGGACTAGCGGTCCTGTCCATGCTGCTGCTGAGGGTCAGCGGGCATCTTCCGGACATGTTCCGCGTCTGGGGGCAGGCCAATCTCGCGAATTCCGTGATGATCAATCTGGTGCTGGCGGTGTTCAATATGCTGCCCCTGCCGCCGCTGGACGGCGGGCGGGTGCTGGTCGGGCTTCTTCCCCGCCGGGCGGCGATCAAGCTGGCCGGAATGGAGCGGTTCACTTTCCCGCTGCTGCTTGTCGGATTGTTCCTGCTGCCGATGGTCGGAATTAACGCCTTTTTCTGGGTGATCGAAATTCCGGTCGATTTCCTGGCGCAGCTCCTCTACCTCGCGGTGGGCTGATTTGGCGGCCGGCGACAGCGGCGTTTTCGAAGGATTCGACGGGTTCGAAGACGGAGACGGACCCATCGGCGCAGCCGGTGCCAGCCCCCTGGTGGTCGATCTCGACGGCTATGAGGGCCCTCTCGACGTTCTTCTCGAACTGGCCCGGGACCAGAAGGTCGATCTGGCGAAAATTTCCATCCTGGAGCTGGCGGACCAGTATCTGGCTTTCGTGGAGCGGTATCTTCGCGACTATCTGGAACTGGCCGCGGACTATCTGGTGATGGCGGCGTGGCTCGCCTATCTGAAGTCCCGGCTGCTGCTGCCGGCGCCGCCCGCGCCGGACGAGCCGACGGGCGAGGAGATGGCGGCCGCCCTGGCGTTCCAGTTGCAGCGCCTGGAGGCGATGCGGCGTGCCGGTAAAACCTTGATGGAGAGGCCCCTCCTGGGCCGGCAGGTCTTCGGGCGGGGGGCGCCCGAGGGAATCTCACGGGTGGCGTTGCCGATCTGGGATGTCGGACTTTACGATCTTCTGAAGGCCTATTCGGATATCAAACGCCGCGCCGTGGTCACCAGTCTCCGGATCGAGGCGCCCGATCTCTATTCGGTCGATGATGCCATTCAACGCCTTCAGACCCTGCTGGGGGAGATTCCCAGTTGGTCGACCTTGTTCAGTTGTCTTCCCCCGGGGTTGAAGGGCCTTCTCGGAAAGTCAGCCATCGCCGCGCATTTCGTCGCCAGCCTGGAGCTTTGCCGGCAGGGCCGGATCGAACTGCGCCAGGATTCCGGAACCTTCGGGCCGATCTGGGTCCGGGCGCGCCGGGGAGGGGGCGGGGAGGAGGACCACGATGCCTGATTTCCAGCATGTCCGGCTGATCGAGGCGCTTTTGTTCGCATCGGCCGAACCGCTCGACGAGCGCAGCCTTCAGGCCCATCTGCCGGCGGATGCCGACGTCGGACCGATCCTGGCGGTTCTTGCGGAAACCTATGCCGGCCGGGGGGTGGAACTGGTCCGGCGGGGCGATCGCTGGGCCTTCCGCACGGCTGCCGACCTGGCGCAGTCGCTGGTGGTCGAACAGCAGGTCGAACGCAAGTTGTCGCGGGCGGCGATCGAGACCCTGTCGATCATCGCCTATCACCAACCGGTGACACGGGCGGAGATCGAGGAAATTCGCGGCGTCGCCCTCAGCAAGGGGACACTCGACGTCCTCTTCGAGGCGGGGTGGATCCGTCCCCGGGGACGCCGCCAGACTCCGGGGCGTCCCATGCTGTGGGCGACGACGCCGGGATTTCTGGACCATTTCGGGCTGATCGCGCTCGACGACCTGCCTGGCGTCGAGGAGCTGAAAGCGGCGGGCCTTCTCGATTCACGGCCGGTCCTGTCCAGCTATTCCAACCGGGCTGCCACCGACAGCGAACCCTTCGACGTCGGCGAGGATCTGGACGAGGAGGAACTGGAACGCCGAGCGATGAGCGTCCTGCTTCCGGACGCTCTGCCCGGAGGGGGAGAGGAGACGGATGACTGATCCGACCCTCGGTCGATACGGGGGTTAAAAAAGTCCCCGCGGCGGCGAGGAGAGGGTGTCATAACCGGATCCTGGGGCTACAATGACGCCAAAATCGCCGCCTTCGGGCGGCGCGTTTCCGTCGGGGTCGATTTGCACGAGCGGGCATTGCCCCTTGAAGTTTCTTTTGCGATGATCCGGCTCTTCGCCGGGTCGGCGGTGGTTCAGGAGGCGTCAGTAACATGGGTTCTTTCAGCATTTGGCATTGGATCATCGTCCTTGCCATCGTCCTGTTGTTGTTCGGTACCGGCCGGGTGTCCAACCTGATGGGCGACCTTGCCAAGGGTGTGAAGGCCTTCAAGAAGGGATTACAGGAAGACGAGGGCGACCAGAACCCGGCGTCCGGACAGCCGAAGGTTTTGACCGCCGATGCCGCCAAGCCCTCCGCCACGGCAGACAAGGACGAAGCGGTCAAGCATTGATCGCCGGACCATCCCGCGGAGAGTGCGCATATGTTCGATATCGCATGGTCTGAGCTGGCGTTGATCGGCGCGGTTGCGCTTGTCGTCATCGGACCCAAGGATCTGCCTAAGGTCATGCGTGTCATGGGGCAGTGGACGCGCAAGGCACGCCTGCTGGCGAACGAATTCCAGCACAATTTCGACGAGATGGTTCGTCAGGCGGATCTGGAGGATGTCCGTCGGCAGGTGCAGGCGGTCAATCCTGTCAATCTTGAGGCCAACCTGAAGGCGAAGGTGGAGTCCATGGTGGACGCCAAGGGGATCGCCGCCGCGATGACGATCGATCCCGCGGCGGCCGCTGCTGCGACAGCCACCCCCGCGCCGGCCGGGGCCATGGCGGCAGAGGGCGCGTCCGTTACCAGTGACGACACCGGCGCCGTTCCGCCGCCGGTGTCGATCCCGGCGGACCCGGCCTCAGAAGTCGCCGTTCCCCTGGCGGCGGCTCCGGCGCCGGCCGCGACCGTCCCAGGCGAGGCGTCTCACACAACCGGACCACAGTCGTGAGTGAAGATCCCAATGACAACAAGATGCCCTTGATGGAGCATCTGATTGAGTTGCGCAAACGGCTGCTGATCTCGTCCATTGCGTTTATCGCCGCCTTTATCCTGTGTTATTTCTTCTCCCAGCAGATATACGGATTTCTTGAGAAGCCTCTGGCCGATATCCTGGCGACCCACGGCAGCAACAGGCGCATGATCTATACCGCGCCGACCGAGGCTTTTTTCACCTTCCTGCAGGTCGCCGCCTTCGCCGCCGCCTTTTTGTGCTTCCCGATCTGGGCCGGCCAGTTGTGGGCTTTCATCGCCCCCGGCCTTTACAAGCAGGAAAAGAAGGCCTTCGCGCCGTTCCTGCTGGCTACGCCTGTCCTGTTTCTGTGCGGCGCGGCAACGGTTTACTTTCTGGTCCTGCCCATGGCGCTCCGCTTTTTCCTGTCGTTCGAATCCTTTGGAACCGGCGTCGGGGGCGAACTGCCGATTCAGCTTGAGGCCAAGGTCGGCGAGTATCTGTCGCTGGTCATGAAGCTGATTTTCGCGTTCGGCGTCGCCTATCAGTTGCCGGTTCTGTTGACCCTTCTTGCCAGGGTTGGCATCATCACATCCAAGGATCTGGTGGCCAAGCGACGCTATGCCATCGTCGGCGTGTTCGTGGTTGCCGCCATTCTCACCCCGCCCGATATCGCAAGCCAGCTCAGTCTGGCCCTGCCGATGCTGTTGCTCTACGAGATCTCGATCTTCGCCTGCCGATGGGTCGAACGGGGACGCCGCGAGGTGGAGGAGGCGGTGCCCGAGGATCCGGTCGAAGAGACCGACTTCAACGCCGGTTGACGATCCCGTTCACGGCCGGGCCGGCGTCTTGCCGGAAGGATCTGGCCGTTTTATAAACAGCGCGCCGTCCCTGGCTTTCGCCAGTGGGCGATGCCGTTTCGCCATAGGAAGACCATGCACGATATCAAGTTGATCCGGGACAACCCGCAAGCTTTCGACGAAGCCCTGGCGCGCCGTGGCTTGCCGCCGTCCGCGGCGCGCATCCTTGAACACGATCAGCGCCGTCGCGCTGCCCAGACCGCGTTCCAGGAGGCCCAGTCCCGGCGCAATGAGGTGTCCCGTCAGGTCGGCGTGGTGAAGAAGCAGGGCGGCGACGCCCAGGCACTGATGGAGGAGGTGGCGGCGCTCAAGGACCGCATCGCCGCCGCCGAAGCCGGGGAGCGCGACGCCGCTCAGGCCATCGACAGGCTGCTGCTGGCGATTCCCAATCTGCCGGCGGAGGACGTGCCGGACGGTCCCGACGAGACCGCCAATGTCGAATTGCGACGGGTCGGGACGCCGCGGCAGTTCGATTTCGAGCCGCTGCAGCATGACGCCATCGGCGCCAAGCTGGGGATGATGGACTTCGAGGCCGCGGCCAAGCTGTCGGGCGCCCGCTTCGTGGTTCTGAAGGACAAGCTGGCGCGTCTTGAGCGCGCGCTGGGCGCGTTCATGCTCGATCTTCAGACGGGGGAACATGGCTATCAGGAGGTCAATCCCCCCCTCCTGGTGCGCGACGATCCCCTGTACGGAACCGGCCAGCTTCCGAAGTTCGGCGAGGATCTTTTCCGTGTCAACACGGGCCATTGGCTGATCCCGACGGCCGAAGTGCCGCTGACCAATCTGGTCTATGGCGATCTGCTGGACGAGGCGCGTCTGCCGATCCGCATGACCGCGCAGACCCCCTGCTTCCGCTCCGAGGCGGGGGCCGCCGGCAAGGACACCCGCGGCATGATCCGCATGCATCAGTTCACCAAGGTCGAACTGGTCAGCATCGCCCATCCCGATCAGTCCGCCGAGGAGCATGAGAGGATGACCGCCTGCGCCGAGGAGGTGCTGAAGCGCCTGGGACTGCCTTACCGGGTGATCGTGCTCTGCACCGGCGACATGGGGTTCAGCTCGCGCAAGACCTATGACATCGAGGTCTGGCTGCCGGCTCAGAACACTTACCGCGAAATTTCGAGCTGCTCCAACTGCGGCGATTTCCAGGCGCGGCGCATGAACGCGCGCTTCCGTCCCGCCGGTGGCAAGAATACCCGCTTCGTTCATACCCTGAACGGGTCGGGGCTCGCGGTCGGCCGGACCCTGGTGGCGGTGCTCGAAAACTATCAGCAGGCCGACGGCAGCGTCGTCATTCCCGAAGTCTTGCGGCCCTATATGAGGGGCGAGGATGTGATCCGTGCCAATGTTTGAAGCGATTCCAGACCTGTCCAAGGCGCGAATTCTTGTCTCCAACGACGACGGGATCGAAGCCCAGGGCATCAAGGTGCTGGAGCGGATCGCCCGCAGCCTGTCGCCGGACGTCTGGGTTGTGGCGCCGTCCTCCGAACAAAGCGCCGTGGCTCATTCGCTGACCGTGCGCCGGCCGCTCCGGATCATCCGGCACGGGCCCCGTCATTTCGCCGTCGACGGAACGCCGACCGACAGCGTCCTGCTGGGCGTCCGGCAGATCCTGGCCGACAGGCGCCCGGACCTTGTCCTGTCGGGTGTCAATCGCGGTTGCAACATGGCCGACGACGTCACCTATTCGGGAACGGTCGCCGCCGCGATGGAGGGAACGCTTCTGGGGGTCCCTTCCATCGCCCTGTCGCAGCAGTTCACGGGGGACGAGGCGGTGCGGTGGGATACGGCAGAGCATTGGGCGCCCGACATCATCCGCCGCGTGACAGCCGTCGGCTGGCCGGACAATGTTCTGATCAATGTCAATTTCCCGGACCTTCCCGTCCTTGAGATCTCGGGCGTCGATATCGTCCGGCAGGGGAAACGCCGGATCGGCGACGAACTGACGGAGCGGATCGATCCGCGCGGCCAGCCCTATTACTGGGTCGGGGGACAACGCGTCGAGGAGCAGGGGGAGCCCGGAACCGATCTCGCCGCCACGGCGGGGGGGCGGATCGCGGTGACACCGCTGTGCGTCGATTTCACCTCTTTTGATTCCATGGACCGCCTCTCCTCGGCATTTCAATGAGTGGAGAGGCGCGGAAGATCCGCCTGATCATGGAGCTGCGGCGTTCGGGTATCGCCGATACCCGGGTGCTGTCGGCGATCGAGCGGATCCCCCGCGAGGCATTCGTCCCGCAGACCTTTCAGGATCAGGCCTACGAAAACATCGCCCTGCCGATCGGCAAGGGCCAGACCGTGAGTCAGCCGCTGGTGGTGGCGCTGATGACGCAGGCGCTGGCCCCGGGCGAGCGGATGAAGGTGCTGGAAATCGGCACCGGATCCGGCTATCAGGCGGCCGTTCTCTCCAGGCTCTGCCGCCGGCTCTATACCATCGAACGTCACAAGTCCCTGCTGGTCGAGGCGGAACACCGCTTGCGCCGGCTCGGGCTGCATAATATCACCGCCAAATCCGGGGACGGCATGCGTGGCTGGCCGGAGCAGGCACCCTTCGACCGGATCCTGGTGACGGCCGCGGCTCCGGAGATTCCGGGTCAGCTTCTGGTGCAACTGGCCGAAGGCGGCGTGATGGTTCTTCCGGTCGGCGCGCAGGGCGGGGACCAGGAGGTGCTGCGGATCCGCAAAACTGCGGGTACTCCTGAGGTGGAACGGCTTTTTCCGGTACGGTTTGTCCCCCTGTTGCCGGGAGAGGGGGAGGCGTGAGTCCGGTTCCGGAAACCGGCCTCACCCCATTGAAGCGATGGGCCCGCTCATATAGTGTGCGGCTATGAGCGCCGCTTCGACGATTTCTTTCCGGTCCCTGCATCCGGCACGCCGGATCGTCCTGTCCCTTTCACTGCTCGCGCTGGCCCTCGGCCTGAACGCCTGCGGGTCGACGACGCCCATCAGCTCCAATGTTCCGGTGAACTATAACCAGGGCGGTTCCAAGGCGGCCGCCGCTACCGGCAGTTATACAGTGCAAAGGGGCGACACGATCTACAGCGTCGCCCGCCAGCTCAATATGTCTGTCCGGACCCTGATCGACGCCAACAATCTTCAGCCGCCGTTCCACCTGACCCCAGGCCAGGTCCTGCAAATGCCCGGCGGCGCCGGGGGCTATGTCGTCGCCAAAGACGACACGCTTCTGGGAATCGCCCGCAAGACCGGGGTGTCCTTTTCGACCCTGGCACGGCTTAATAATATGTCGCCGCCCTATGTGGTCAAGGTCGGGCAACGCCTCAAATTGCCGGCAACGGCGGATGAGACGGCCGGTGTGCAGACGGCGCAGGCCGATACCGGGCGACCGGCGGCGGTTGCTGTCCAACCGGGTCCGGTCGCGGTGAGCGCGCCGACCCCGCTGGCGCCCCCGGTGACGTCCGGTTCCGCCTCCTCCGGCGGCTCTTCTGCGGTCATGCCGGAAAAGGCAACCGGCGGTTACAGCCCGGTGTCGGAACGCGAGAAGGCGGTTATTCCGCCGCCGCCCCCCCCACCGGCAGCGATGTCGCAGGGGCCGCAGGGACAACAGACCGCTCAGGCGGCGCCGACGCCATCGTTCCAGTCCGCGCCACCGCCGCCTCCGCCGGAACGTCCGGCGCCAGCCCAATCCGTTCAAAACCAACCGGCGCAAAATCAGGCGGCCGTTGCCGCGGCCGGTCAGGCCCCGCAGCAGGCCTCGCCATCCCCGGCCTCCGACGTCGAAGAGGCTCCGGTGGCGGAGCAGCGGGTGGCCGCCGCGGCGTCGCCGCCACCTCCTCCTCCGCCGTCCTCGGGCAAGGGATATATCTGGCCGGTTCGGGGACAGGTGCTGTCGGAGTTCGGAACGACCGGCAAGGGGCAGCATAACGACGGTATCAATATCGCGGTTTCCCGCGGGGCTCCGGTGGTGGCCGCGCAGGACGGCGTGGTGGCCTATTCGGGAAACGAACTGCGGGGATTTGGCAATCTGCTGCTGATCAAGCACGCCGACGGCTGGATGACCGCCTATGCCCACAACGATACGTTGCTGGTGAAGCGCGGGGAGACGGTCCGGCGCGGCCAGCAGATCGCCAAGGCCGGAGACTCCGGCGGTGTGTCCCAGCCACAGCTTCATTTCGAGATCCGCCACGGGACCCGGGCCGTCGATCCCATGACATTCCTCGGCGGCAGGGCCCTGCCGGTCAGTCCGGCAGCCGACTCTCCGGACCCGGGATGAGGCAGGATCCCCGTCCGGCCGGGTGTCCCTTCTTCTTGTCGGGCAGGGAAGGGGGGCGCGATGGACACAGTCAGGCGTAGCGTGCGGCGAACCTTTCACGACGAACTTCTGGACGCGCTGGGACGCGATATCTGCACCGGCCGCTTCCAGCCGGAGGAGGTCCTTCCCGCCGAACCGGTCCTGTGCGACCGGTTCCGGGTCAGCCGCATTGTCGTGCGCGAGGCGATCAAGTCTCTGGCCGCCAAGGGTCTGGTCGAGGTCCGTCGCAAGACCGGCACCATCGTGTTGCCGCGCGACCAATGGCGACTGTTCGATCCGGATGTCATCGGCTGGCTGGCTGACGGCACCGTCGTCGATGATCGCTTCGTCGCCGATCTGATGGAACTGCGCCGGGTGATCGAGCCAGCCGCCGCAAGGCTGGCTGCCTCGAAGGCAACGGCCGGGGATCGGCAGGCCATTCGCACGGCCCTGGCGGCGATGGTCGACGCGGCGGGCGTCGCCGACCGCTATGTGCCGGCGGACCTCGCTTTCCACAGTGCGATCCTGGCCGCCTGCCACAACCAGTTCCTGTGGCAGATGCATTCCGCCCTGTCCGTGCTTCTGCGGACCAGCTTCGTGATTGCCGCGCAGGTGCCGGAAGGCCCCCGGAGATCCCTGTCGTTGCACGAGGATTTGTGCGCCGGGATCGAAAACGGGGACGCGGCCGCCGCGGAACAGGCCGTCTGGCGCCTGATCGAACGGGCGGAATGCGATCTGGCGGCGGTGGTCCGTCGCTGATTGGGCAGCGGACTCCGGCAGCCTGGAGCAATCCGTCAGAGCCCGCGACCCTCCGTCGCACCGCGCCATCTGATTTCCTGCGGGAGTAGGGCTGGCATCCGGGCTTGTGAAAAAACAGGGACACAGGCCTTCGTGCCGGTGTTCAGGCGAAGCCGGCGGTGAGAAAACTCCGCCGTTTCCGTGGCGGACTCCGGCAGGGGCGGCGGAGCCACGGGTGGATTCCTTTCACACGCTTTCCCGCCCGGCCCCTGCATGGCATCGGCCCCTGCACGGCAGCGGCGGAAAAGCATGATTTGCGGCGTTGCCGAACGGCGGAGGACGCCCGCCCCACTCCCGGCCCCTGGAACGACGTGTCAGAGCCCGCGCAAATGTAGTGACCGGGGATCTCCGGCCTTGTCTTTACGTTAAACATCATACGTGATACGAATGAGAAAACCTCCACAGACAGGGACACGTCCTCTCCATGAAGATCACGGCTCTCGAAACGCTCCGGACGGAGGAGTTCTCGAACGTCCTCTGGGTCCGGGTTCATACCGACGCGGGGCTGGTCGGGCTTGGCGAAACCTTTTATGGCGCCCGGTCTGTCCAGGCCCATATTCATGACGTGCTGGCCGGTCGGCTGCTGGGGCGCGATCCCCTGCGGATCGAGGCCATCAACCGGGACATGGTCAATCTGCCGATGGCCCAGTCGTCGACCGGCGCGGAATATCGCGCCGCCTCGGCCATCGATATCGCGCTTTGGGATCTGTTCGGGAAAGCCTGCGGGCAGCCGGTCCACCAGATGCTGGGCGGGCTTTGTCATGATCGCGTCCGGGTCTACAACACCTGCGCCGGTTACGGTTATGTACGGTCCAACCGGATCCGGCCGGTCGATACCTGGAATTTCTCCTCGGACGGCCCCTATGAGGATCTTCAGGCCTTCATGACCGATGCCGGCGCCCTGGCCGAGTCTTTGCTGGAGCAGGGGGTAACCGGCATGAAGATCTGGCCGTTCGATCCGGCGGCCATCGCCAATAACGGGCTGTTCATCACCGCGGAACAGATGAGGGACGCGGTCCGTCCTTTCGAGCAGATCCGCAAGGCGGTTGGGGATCGCATGGAGATCATGGTCGAGTTCCACTGCCTGTGGAACCTGCCGACCGCCAAAAAGATCGCCAAGGTCCTCGAAGACTATGCGCCGACCTGGTACGAGGACCCGATCCGCATGAATTCTCCCCAGGCGCTTGCGGAATATGCGCGCTCCACCGACGTCTGGGTCTGCGCCAGTGAAACTTTGGGATCGCGCTGGCCCTACAAGGACATGCTGGAGAAGGACGCCACCCATGTGGTGATGGCGGACCTCTGCTGGACCGGCGGCCTGACGGAAGGACGCAAGATCGCGGCCCTGGCCGAAACATGGCACCGTCCTTTCGCCCCTCACGACTGCACCGGCCCGGTGGGATTCATCGCCGCCGTCCATGCGTCCCTGAGCCAGCCCAACACCCTGATCCAGGAGTCCGTGCGCGCCTTCTACACGGGCTGGTACAAGGAACTGGTCACGGCGGTGCCCCGGATCGAGAACGGCTATGTCTACCCGATGGAGGGAGCGGGACTGGGCGTCGAATTGTTGCCCGAGGTTTTCCAGCGCTCCGATCTGCATGTCGAGCGCAGCGAATTGTGAGGAGAGAGGAATGTCTGCCAGCAAGTTCGATCTGACGGGACGGACCGCCCTGGTGACGGGGTCGTCGCGCGGATTGGGAAAAGCCTACGCCGAGGGATTGGCCGAGGCGGGGGCGGCGATCGTGCTGAATGGCCACGATCCGGACCGCCTGGGCGCGACCGCCCGGGAGTTCCGCGCCAGGGGATACCGGGTTGAGGAGGCGCTGTTCGACGTCACCGACGAGGCGGCCGTTTCCGCCGCTTTCGACCGTCTGGACACCGCCGGAATTGCCGTTGACATCCTCGTCAACAATGCCGGGATCCAGCTCAGAAAGCCGTTGGTCGATCTCACCATGACCGAATGGCGCAAGGTGCTCGATACCAATCTCGCCAGCGCTTTTCTGGTCGGCCGCGAGGCGGCCCGGCGGATGATTGCGCGCGGCCGGGGCGGCAAGATCATCAATATCGGATCTCTGACGAGCGAGGTTGCCCGCGCCACCGTGGCGCCCTACACGGCCTCGAAAGGGGGGATCAAGCTTCTGACCAAGGCCATGGCGGCGGAGTGGGCGGAACATGGCATCTCGGTCAATGCCGTCGGCCCCGGCTATATCCTGACGGAGATGACCCAGCCGCTGGCCGATACGCCCGCTTTCGACAGCTGGGTCCGTCAGCGCACCCCGGCGCGACGCTGGGGGACGCCCGCCGACGTCGCGGGAACCGTCGTCTTCCTGTCTTCCGACGCGGCGGATTTCGTCAACGGTCAGATCATCTATGTCGATGGGGGAATGTTGTCGGTGTTGTGACCGGCGGGCTTCGGGCCGGAGCCCCCCAGACGGGGGGTGCAAAATGCCGGGGGCGGGGATAGACTCCCCGCCCGTCACCGGGATGGACGATATCCTCCGGGTTGACCGGCAGTGCGGACAGAAGAAGGAGACATCCGGATCATGGCGTGGCAGGAGGACAACAGGCTTTCGGAGAGGAACCTTGATCTGCGCCGCGATCATCTTCTTTCCCTGATCAGAAAGGCCGGCGACGTCGCACTGGGATATTTCCGTCATCCGGATCGGCTCTGTATCGAGAACAAGGGTGTTCAGGATTTTGTGACCGCTGCCGACAAGGCGGTCGAGACCTTGCTGGTCGAGGGGATCCGCGAGCGCTTCCCGGGGGACGGTTTCATCGGTGAGGAGGGTGGGACCCACGGCGGGTGCTCCTCCACCGGGGCGACCTGGATCATCGATCCCATCGACGGAACCTCCAATTTCTCGCGCGGTCTGCCGTTCTGGTGCATTTCCGTGGCGCTTCTGGTCGGCGGCGATCTGGTCTTGGGGATGATCCTCGATCCGGTCGGCGACGAGCTGTTCGAGGCGCGCAAAGGGCAGGGTGCCTTCTGCAACGGGCAGCCGATCCGGGTGTCGCGGACGACCTCCCCGGACCGGGCGCGGATCAACGTCGGATACAGCTTCCGGGGCGAACGGGACCGGTTTCTTGATGCCATCTCCCGTCTGATCGACCGGCATTGCGAATGGAACCGCCTGGGCAGCGCGGCTTTGGGGCTTGCTTATGTGGCCTGCGGACGCCTGGACGGATCCTGGGCTCCGCATGTGAATGTCTGGGATGTGGCGGCGGGACTGTGTCTCGTCACCCAGGCCGGTGGAGTGGTCAGCGACTTCCTGGGCGGCGACGGATTGACCCGGGGCAATCCTCTGCTGTCGGCGACGCCCGGCATGGCCGCGTTCCTTTCTGAACGTCTGGGCGTTCCCCTGACGTGACGGGGGCGGCGCCACCGCCCTCGTGTCACTCTCCCGGAATGACAGCGTCCTCCGGATCCAGGGACCGGCCCAGGCGACCGGCGATCTCCTGAATGAATTGCCAGGCCACCCGTCCGGATCGCGCGCCCCGGCTCATCGACCATTCGATGGCCTCGGCACGCAACTGGTCGACCGGAATGGGCAGCCGGTAGGCTGCGGCATAGCCTTCGATAATGGAAAAGAAGGTCTCCTGGTCAAGGTTGTGGAAGCCGAGCCACAGGCCGAACCGGTCGGAAAGCGAGACTTTCTCTTCCGTCGTTTCACCGGGGTGAATGGCGGTGGACCTCTCGTTCTCGATCATGTCGCGCGACATCAGATGCCGTCGGTTCGACGTGGCATAGAACACCACATTGGCCGGCCGTCCTTCCACACCGCCCTCGAGGACCGCCTTCAGGGATTTGTAGCTTTCGTCGGCGGTGTCGAAGGACAGGTCGTCGCAAAACAGCAGAACCCTGCGGTCGCTGCCGCGCAGAAGAGAGAGCAGCCGGGGCAGCGACGGAATGTCCTCGCGGTGGATTTCGACCAGCGCCAGCGCATGGGGCGTGCCGGCGTTGATCTCGGCGTGCACCGCTTTCACCAGCGAGGATTTGCCGGTGCCGCGCGCACCCCATAGAAGGGCGTTGTTGGCCGGCAGGCCCGTCGCGAACCGCCGCGTGTTCTCCAGAAGAGTGTCGCGCTGTGCCGCAATGCCCTTCAGAAGGGCGACGTCGATGCGGTTGACTTTCGTCACGGGCTCCAGCCCCTCCGGCTCGGCATGCCAGATAAAGGCGTCGGCTACATCGAGTTGCGTGGCCCTGGGTGGTGGCGGCGCCAGACGGTCGAGAGCATCGGCAATCCGGCGCAGAAGGGCAAGAGTTTCGGAATTCTGAGACATCGCGTTACGGTAAGCATGGCGGCCGCGGCGGTCAACCCCTGCCCCGAAAGGGCTAAGAGCGGGACCTGGAAACGGGTCCCTCGAGCCGGGTGGCGGCGGTCCTGATTCACTGAGCACCGCAATCGTTGATTGATGAAGTTCGTAAAATCTTAAAACGGGAGTGAAAAATAGAAAATATCTCGTATAAGATGTCATTTAGATCCACCTGAGCTCTGCCGTTTCCGCCGGTCCGCCCCATATTTCCTAAAAAGCGTTATATATGGGTTTTTCGTAATCTCAGGGTTGAGTTATCATCCTGGGAGGGCTCTGAAGCCCTTGAGGATAAGATCGGGAGACGCGGTTTTTCCCGAAGGGAGTGAGGGCCCGCTAGGGTCGGTTGTCTTGGATGCGGGAAGAGGGTCTCCGCGGTGACGGGGCTGTCCGTGGGACGGCCGGCGTGGCGGACAAACGACTTCCCAGGGCACGGGAGGAGGAAGACCGGTGGCCGCTCCCCGTACGATTCTGATCGTGGACGATTCTCCCGAGAACCTGACGGTTCTGGGTGAACTTCTGCAACCGTTCTATGAGGTGCGTGCCGCCACGACAGGCGCCAGGGCGCTGATGATCGCCTCGGCGGAGCCGCATCCGGATCTCATCCTGCTGGATGTCGTGATGCCGGGAATGGACGGCTATGAAGTGTTCCAGAGACTCCGCGCGAGCCCGTCGACCGGGGATATCCCGGTCATCTTCGTGACCGGCATGGACAGCACCGAAGCCGAGATGCACGGGCTTGAGGCCGGCGCCGTCGATTACATTACCAAGCCGATTATCCCGCCGATCGTTTTAGCCAGGGTCAGAACCCAGATCGAAC
Source organism: Telmatospirillum sp. (assembly GCA_009712185.1). GTDB lineage: Bacteria > Pseudomonadota > Alphaproteobacteria > Rhodospirillales > Magnetospirillaceae > Telmatospirillum. The sequence goes on from WASQ01000028.1 coordinate 48,485, forward strand.
TGAAGCAGGCCAGGGACTGGCTTCGCAACCAGAACAGCTATCTGGAAGCCGAAGTGGCGCGCCGGATGGCGGAAACGGAACTGATTCAGGAGGTCAGCATCCGGGCCCTGGCCCATCTGGCTGAGACAAGAGATCGCGAGACGGGCAATCACATCCTGAGGACCCAGGGATATGTCCATCAGCTTGCGACCGGCCTGCGGCCGCTGCCCCGGTTCCAGCCCGTCCTCAATGACCGCTATATTCAGTTGCTCACCCGTTCGGCGCCGTTGCATGACATTGGCAAGGTGGGAATTCCCGACGCCATCCTGCATAAGCCCGGGCCTCTGTCTCCAGCCGAATGGGAGGTCATGAAGACTCACGCCAGACTGGGCTGCGAGGCCATCGAACTGGCCGAACGTGACGCGGTGAAGCCTGTCGAATTTCTGACCCTGGCAAAAGAAATCGCCCACTGGCACCATGAAAAGTGGGACGGATCAGGGTATCCCGACAGCCTGACCGGCGACGCCATTCCGATTTCCGCCCGGATTATGGCTATCGCTGATGTCTTCGACGCCCTGATCTCAAAACGGGTCTACAAGGATCCGATGGCCTATGTTACCGCGCGGGACATTATCGCGGCGGGGCGGGGCCGGCATTTCGATCCGGATATGATCGACGTCTTTCTGACGAATTTTGACAGCTTCTGCGCCATCGCGGAGCGCCACCGCGATCCGGTCCCGGAAATCCTGCCATGAGAGGGCCTTGCCTTTTCTGCATCGGGACGGTGCGGCGACGGGCCCGGGTCGACAGGTGACCCTTTCAGGGAGCCCGCGGATGCCGACAGAGCCTGCCGAAAGAGCGACGGGAGGAAGAGCCGGGCGGTGGGCGCTGGCGATACTGCTGCCGGTCGGTGCAGGTTTGCTGCAATGGGCCGCCTGGGCCTGGATCCATCCTTTCGTCTGGTTTCTGTTCTTTCCGGCGGTCTTCATCAGCGCCAGCCTCGCGGGTTTTGTCGAAGGCCTGTTCAGCACGGCGCTCAGCGTGCTGATCGTCTGGCTGTTTTTCCTATCCCCCGATTCCATTTTTCAATCGGGGAACGACACGGGGCCCTGGTCGGCCGCGTTGTTCATTCTGATGGCGTTGTTGTTCTGCGACAGCCAGAGCCGGTTGCGCCGGTCGCGCCGGAAGGCTGCGGAATTGCTCGCCTCCGAACGTGCTGCCCGCGAAAAGATGACGGATCTTTACCGGAAAACCGTCGAAACCGACGCCCTGAAGTCGCGCTTTCTGGCCAATCTCAGCCATGATTTAAGGACCCCCCTGTCTCTGATCATCGCCCCGCTGTCCCGACGTCTCTCTGATCCGGCACTGCCCGCGGCGGTGCGTCAGGAGGATGGGATGATCCTGCGGAATGCGGACCTTCTTCTGCGGCAATTGTCCGATCTCCTCGATGTGGCGCGTCTGGAATCGGGATTCATGAGTTGCAGCTATTCGCGTTTCGATGTGGCGGGCCTTGTCAGGGCCACTCTTGCCCAGTTCGAGCCTCTTGCCGCCGGAAAGGCGATTGATCTCCGTTTCGAGGGAGAAACCGGTTTCGAGGTGGACTGCGATGCCGGAAAACTGCAACGCATTCTTTTCAACCTTCTATCCAACGCGATCCGGTTTACCCCAGGGGAGGGGATGGTGACGGTCCGGCTGCGGGCCCGTCCGGAGGACCTGGACATAGAGGTGGAGGACAGCGGACCGGGCGTGCCGGCCGACCAGCGTGACACGGTTTTCGAACGTTTTCACCAGGGGGGTCGGAGCGGGGATGGCACGTCCGGCCTGGGGCTTGCGATCGTCCGGGAGTTCGCGGGCCTGCTGGGCGGGCGGGTCAGCGTGACCGACGGGCCGGCCGGAGGCGCCCGGTTCGTGGTCGAACTTCCGCGTCACGCTCCCGCGGGAAGCCGCTTCGGTGACGGTTCGCCACCGTCCTTCGGGCCGGTCCGGGGGGACGGGCGACTGCCGCTGCCCTCGCCTTCGCCCACACCCCCGTCCCCCGGCGCGGATCATGACGGATCTGACGCGCCGCTGGTGCTGGTTGTGGAGGACAATCCTGACATGGCGGCGTTCATCGCCGATATCCTGCGCCCCCGTTACCGTGTGGCGGTGGTTCATGACGGTGCCGCCGGCCTCGCGAGGGCGGCGCCCCTGGAGCCTGATCTGATCCTGTGCGACTTGGCCATGCCGGGCATGGATGGCGAAGCCATGGTGTCCGAACTTCGGAAACAGCCGAAAGGGGCGGGGCTTCCGGTGGTGATGCTGACGGCCCGGACGGACGATCGCCAGCGCGTCCGCATGCTGCGGGCGGGCGTCATGGATTATGTGATCAAGCCCTTCGCGGTGGAGGAACTGCTGGCGCGCGTCGAAGGAGTGATCCGCAAGCGCGACCTGGGCCGGGAAGAGTTGCGAAACAGTGAGGACTCTTACCGTTCGCTGTTCGAGAACATGATGAACGGCTACGCCTATTGCCGGATGCTTTATGACGGCGCGGAGCCGGTCGACTTCGTCTACATCGACGTCAACAAGGCGTTCGAACGGCATACGGGTCTGCATGATGTGATCGGCCGGCGGGTCAGCGAGGTCATCCCGGGCCTGAAGGAGAGCGATCCCGAGCTTTTCGGGATTTACGGCCGGGTGGCCCGCGGGGGAAGTCCGGAACGGTTTGAAACCTATGTCGGGGCGATGGACATGTGGTTTTCGGTATCCGTCTACAGCCCGGGGCCCGATCATTTCGTTTCCGTCTTCGATGTGATCACTGAAAGGAAAATGTCGGAAGAACGCATCCGCGTCAGCGAGGAGAGACTTCAACTGGCCCTGGAGGCGACGGGCGACGGCCTGTGGGATTGGGATCTGCGGCGGAAACAGACCTATGTGACGCCTCAATGTTGCGAAATGACGGGATACCGGGCCGAGGAGGTGGTGCCCGATCTGGCATTCCTGAAGCGGGTCGTCCATCCCGACGATCTGGCGGGGATCCTGGAGGCGGTCCGGGGCCATCTCGAAGGTGAGAGTCCGGCCTGCGACCTGGATTGCCGGGTCCTGACCGCGTCGGGAAAAATCAGATGGATCCGCTCACGCGGTCGGGTGGTGGAACGGGACGAAACCGGAGCCCCCTTAAGAATGGTCGGAACCATCACCGATATCACCGCCCAGAAAGCCGCCGAGGAGGCGGCCCGGCGGCAGACGTCAGAACTGGCGGAACGGAATGCCGAACTGGAACGGTTCAACCGGGTCACCGTCGGCCGGGAACTGGACATGATCGTGCTGAAGCAGCAGGTCAATGCTCTGTCCCGTGAATTGGGACGGGAGCAGCCCTTCCCCCTGTCGTTTCTGGCGGCCAGGACGCGGCCGGCGGAGGACGCGGAACCATGAGCAGCCGCAGGACTGGTCCTGGGACGCCACTATCGGCGCTGCTCGCGCGCATGATCCTGTTTTGTGTTCTCCCCCTGTTTCTGGTGACGATCGGCCAGGCCGTCACCAGTGTCCTGTCGGTCAGAAGCGAAATGGATCAGGAGGCCGCCGGCCTGGCACGGGGAGCGGCCAACGCCGTCGAAGAATATCTGGGAGCGCGGGTTTCGGGTCTGCTGTCTTTGGCCGGAACGCCGGCCGCCGGGCAGGAGACGGACTGGCCGGACCTTTATCGGCAGGCCCAGAGCTTCGAGCAGGGGTTCGGCAGTCACGTCATTCTGGCGGATCTCTCCCTCAGGATGCGTTTCAACACGCGGGAGCCCTTCGGAACTCCCTTGCCGTCGCTGCCCCAGGTGCAGGGCGTCGCCGCCGCGCCATTGGCGATAGCCACCGGACGGCCGGCGGTGGGCGATGCCTTTTTCGGCCCCATTGCCCGGACCACCCTCGTTGCCGTCGCCGTTCCCGTCATAAGGGATGGCAAGCCCACCTCCGTTCTCCTGACAACCCTCGCGGCCGCCCAGTTTCAGCCGCGTCTCGACAGGGTCGCCCTTCCGGACGGCTGGAGTCTGGTTTTACAGGACAGCAAGGGCACGCCGATCGCCCGACGGATCGCCCCGGATCACCATTGGTCCCAGGACCCGGATGCCGGGGAAGACCGGGGAACGCGGCGCTATTCGGTCGGACTGTCGACCTGCGGCTGGTCCGCGGTCATCGAGATACCGGGTCCGCTTTATCGGGCATCACTGTTTTCGGCCGCCGGATTTCTGGCGTCGGCCATACTCGGCGCCTCGCTGATCAGTGTCCTGGGTGGCGCGATCCTGAGCCGCCGGTTGGGCCGCGCCGTGGCGGCGGTGGCGGGAGCGGGGGCAGGTGATGCCGGTGCGGCAATCCCGGTACCGGAAATCGTGGAATTCGCGGACCTGCAAAGACGCCTGGAGGATGCCGCCGAACAACACCGGTCGTCGGAGGCGGCGCTGCGGGCGAGCGAGCAGCGGTTTCGGGCAACCTTCGAACAGGCGGCCGTCGGCCTTGCGATCGTTTCTCCGGAAGGGCAGTGGATTCGCGTTAATCATAAGATGTGCGAAATTGTCTCTTACACCCATGACGAGCTTCTGCGGATCCGGTTCCAGGACATCACCCATCCAGACGATCTTCAGGCCGACATGGCCGCGGTCCAGCGGGTTCTGGCGGGCGAGATCGACAGCTACAGCATGGAAAAACGATACATCCGCAAGGACGGTGGGCAGATCTGGGTCAATCTGACCGTCGCCCTGGTCTGGAAGCCGGACGGCAGTCCCGACTATTTCATTTCCGTGGTGGAGGATATCGAGGCGCGTAAACGGATGGAGGCGGTCCTCCGGGAAACGCAATCAAGCGCGCTTGAAGCTCAGCGACAGGCCCGGCTGGCGGCGCTTAACCTGATGGAGGATGCGGTCATGGCGCGGGAACGCGCCGAAGCGTCCGCGGCGGCCCTTCGCGAGAGCGAGGAACGTTTCACCCATGCCTTGTCGGCCACCCAGGCGGCGGGCTGGGACCGCGACCTGACCACCGGTATCATTACCCATAACCGCCGCTGGGGCGAGTTCCTGGGGCTGGACGATTCCCGGACGGACCATCCCGCCGAGTTGTTCGCGGAACGGATCCATCCTGACGACCGGGCCCGGGTGGCCGCCACAGTCGAGGAGGCCTGCCGGGGCGATGGCCATTACACCGTGGAATATCGCCTGGCCGATGCCGAAGGAGCCTATCGGTGGGTGTCCGACCACGGCAGGGTGGTGGCGCGGGACAACAATCAGCAGGCGTTGCGCCCGTTGCGCCTGGTGGGCGCTTTCGCCGATATCACCGGACGTCGGAGGGCCGAGGAAAAACTGCGGGAATTGTCCCTGGCCGTGGAGCAGAGTCCGGAAAGCATCGTGATCACCAATCTCGACGGTGACATCGAATATGTGAACGAGACCTTTGTCCAGAACACCGGTTACAGCCGCGAAGAGGTGCTGGGCCATAATCCCCGCATCCTGAAATCCGGCAAGACGCCGGGCGAGACCTTTTCCTCGCTCTGGCAGCGCCTGTCGCAAGGCCAGACCTGGAAGGGGGAATTCGTCAATCGCCGCAAGGACGGCAGCGAATTCATCGAGTTCGTCATCATCGTGCCCTTGCGTCAGGCCGACGGTCGGATCAGCCACTATGTCGCGGTCAAGGAGGACATTACCGAGAAAAAACGGCTGGGCCAGGAGTTGGACCAGTACCGCCATCATCTTGAGGAACTGGTCGCCAGCCGGACCGCCGAACTGGAGTCGGCACGGGCGCTCGCCGACTCGGCCAACAGGGCTAAAAGCGCCTTTCTTGCCAATATGAGCCACGAGATCCGCACGCCGATGAACGCGATCATCGGGCTGACCCACCTGCTCCGCCAGGGGGCGCCGTCACCGGAACAGATGGAGCGGCTCGACAAGATCGATCAGGCGGCCCAGCACCTTCTGGCGATCATCAACGATATCCTGGATCTGTCGAAGATTGAGGCGGGGCGGTTACGCCTCGAGCATACGAACTTCGCCCTGGGGGCGATGCTGGACAATGTCCGCTCCCTGATCTCCGATCCAGCCCGGGTGCGCGGATTGTCTATCGTGGTCGACAGCGACGCCGTGCCTTTGTGGTTGAAAGGAGACCCGACGCGGCTGCGTCAGGCTTTGCTGAACTATGCCTCCAATGCCGTGAAATTCAGCGAACATGGCACGATCTGGCTGCGGACCCGGCTGCTGTCGGAAGATCGCGAGGGGCTGGTTGTCCGGTT
>WASQ01000001.1 GCA_009712185.1 Telmatospirillum sp.
GTGACATGATGAGGAATGCCCGGCACCACCACCCGCGCAAGTCGCGCCATCGGTCGATCCTTTTTGCCTGTGCTGGCCTTTTTGCCTGTGCCGGTCGATCCAACAGTCTGTCAGGTTGGAAAATTAAAGTAAACTGTCACCGTAATCCAAATTGGTCGATATTCAACGCTATTGAAACAACGACTCCATCAGCATCCCGATATGTTGCTTCGGATACATTTCGACCAAACACTCGTTTTGCGCCACCGTCATAATGGAATCGAATACTCCCCATTCCGCCGTCCTTCATATCCTCCACGCAGACATCCACAATGCGATGGAGAACTTCGTTCTCAGCGGTGGAACTCCCAGCCATTTTTCCAATGAGCAACTTCTCTTCCTCGCGCAACTTCCGGAAAGAGGGGAGATTATGGCCCTGTGATTCTGCCGACATTTACTGTGGTCCCATTCTTGATCGGGTAGGCGTGATAAATGAGTGGCGCGCCATTTACGGAATTACGGGGACAGTTTACTTAATAGGCATGGCTGGGTAGCCGCTGGCGTATCTTCGGCGCGAGGTTCCCTGCCTCGTTTCAGCGGAACCGGAGGGCGATGCGGGCGCCCCTCCGACGTCGCGATCCAGTCCGGTGAGCCAAGGGGCCGATACCGCGCTGAATGACATGATAGGGGATGCCCGGCGCCACCACCCGCGCAGCTCCCGCCATCGGCCCGTCCCCTTTTGTCCAGGCGATTCGATCCCGCATCCTGTCCGGTTGGAAAAACAAAGTAAACCGTCACCGAAACCCGCTTGCACAGGCGTATCCGGTCACCCGTGGAGCAGGTGTCCCGCCGCCACGGCATGCATCCCGTCGTGCGCCACGCCGGTCAGGCCGATCGTGTGGGGGCCGGCCTCGGTCGTTGTCGTCGGCGATCCGCTTGGTGGCGGGCGGAGCAATTGCCCGCCGACCCCCGGGTCCCCCCATGACGTATCGGCCCCGTCATAGGTTGGGGACAGGGCCGGCAAGCCGGAGATCGTCGCCGGATAGGTACCGGTGGCACCCTGGGCGAGCCATGCCTTGATCGGACCGGTGGACAGAGATTTCGCCTCAGCGGACTGTGTGAAGGTCAGCGCCAGATCGGCCATCGCCTGAACGGAGGGACCGGACCCGCCGGCACTTTTCAGAAAGGCGACATAGCCGGCAAAGCCGTCGGCGTCCGGGGCGCGTCCGAGGACATTCTGGTAGAGCGACGTCACGAAGGTCTCCGCCGTCGGGTGGGCGCCATAGGTCGATGTGAACTGCGCGTTGCCGGCGAACACACCGGCGATCGAATGCAGGACCGCGCCATAGGCCGCGGACGGCGCGCCGGACGCCGTCAGGGGAGCCGCGGACTGGAAATAGTCCCCCAGGAGGTCATCCCCGGGATATCCGGGGCGGCATGATAAAAACCTTCATACAACTGCACGATCGGAACCACATAGGCGTCGGTGCGCGCCGCGGCCGCGTCACCGGCCAGCCACGCGGGGGATGTCCCGGACGGCGGCGCCACCACAATCTGGGCGACCACTCCGCCCGTTGCCCATCCCATGCCGGTCCCGGCGCCCGAATCGCCGGGGGATGAACCTGCGTTGGACAGGCTTCCCCCCCTGCCCATGGCGGGATCGGCATCAGGGATCAGCGAAGGGGTCATTGTCGGCTCCTCTGCGGCCCGCGTCGTTTCCAGAGCGGAAATTTCTCCTAAAAATTGTAATTTTGTCAATAAGCCCTTCCGCCACAATCGGGTTGTCGCCCGCCCCTGCCGGGATCACACTTTCCGTCAATGGCCGGATCGCCCCGCCTGTCCGGCCGCATCGGGAGGAGACCGCATGGGCAACACCGCCAAGATCGTCTTCATCGGCGCCGGCAGCGCGGCGTTCGGCCTTTCCATGTATCGCGACCTGTTCACGACGCGCGATCTCGCCGGCAGCACGGTGGTCCTGGTCGACATCGACGCAGAGGCCCTGCGCCGCATGGGTGACCTGGCCGACGTGCTGAACCGCAAGGGAAACGCCGGCATCGTCATAGAACGGAGCACGGATCGTCTGGCCGCCCTCGACGGCGCCGACTTCGTGGTCAGTTCGGTCGCCATCGACCGCAACCGGCTGTGGAAGCAGGATTTCGAGGTCCCGAAAAAGCATGGCATCCGCCACACCCTGGGCGAGAACGGCGGCCCGGGGGGGCTGTTCTTCACGCTGCGCACCCTGCCCCTGATCTTCGACATCGTCCGCGACATGGAGCGGCTTTGCCCGAACGCGCTGTTCATCAATCTGTCGAACCCGGAAAGCCGGGTGGTCCTGGGGTTGTCGAAATACAGCCGCATCCGGGCGCTGGGGCTTTGCCACGGGCTGTTCCTGGCCCGCTGGTTCATCTGCCAGATCCTTCGCATGACGGAGGCCGAGGTCGATCTGTGGGGCGCCGGGCTCAACCATTTCCAATGGGTGATGCATCTCCGGGAGCGCGCCACCGGGCGGGATCTCTATCCGATGCTGCGGGAGAGGGAGAAGACCCATGATCCGGCCTTCACCCCCCTGGTGCGCGGTCTGTTCCGCGCCTTCGGCCTGTGGCCCAGTTGCAGCGACGACCATACCGGCGAATTTCTGCCCTATGGCTGGGAGGCCGGCGAGCATGGCTTCAATTTCGTCGAGGACGAGCGCGGCCGGGGCATCCTGAAGGATCTGATGGATGGCGTGATCGACGGCAGCCGCCCCACTCCCGACGACTGGCTGACCCCGTCCTGGGGGGAACGGGCGGTCGCGGTGATCGAGGGCGTCCTGCACAACCAGAAACGCTTCATCGAATCCGGCATCGTCCTCAACCGGGGCGTGATCCCCAACCTGCCCGCCGACGTCGCTGTCGAGGTTCCGGTGATGGCCGACGCCGCCGGCATCCATCCCCTGTCCCTGGGGCCGCTGCCCGATCCGATCGCCGCCCTGCTGACCACCCAGGCCCATGTCCAGCGGCTGGCGGTCGAGGCCGCGGTCCATGCCTCGAAGGAGCTGGCGCTGGAGGCCCTGCTGATCGATCCCGTGATCAACTCCGCCGCCGCGGCGCGCGCGATCCTTGACGAATTGTGGGAGATCAACAGCCCCTACATCCGTCCCTGCGTCTGAGCGCCGCTTCCCCCCGGGGTCCGGAGGGACCCCGGGGTTTTTCTTGGGATCGCCCCTGCCTTTGGGAGGCCCCCTAAAGCGCGTGACGCGCCCGGCTGCCGATGAACAACAGCACCAGGCCGGGCGCCAGCACGCAGGCCAGCGCCACATAATGGGCCGGGAACAGCGGCAGGGCGACGGTGGCGAGAGGCACCGCCAGCGGGGTGATGCCGCCGAAGACCGCGTAGGACAGATTGTAGGAAAAGCTGATCCCGGAAAACCGCACCGGCGCCGGGAAGGCGTGCACCATCAGGATCGGCACCACCGCGATGATGCCGACGGCGGCGCCCGCCACGGCGTAAAACAAAGGAAGCAGCCCCGGCATCGCGGGCGTACCGAGATAGAGGGCGTACACCGCCAGCAGCAGGCAGGGACAGCCCACGGCCATCACGCGAAGCGGGCCGAACCGGTCCACCGCGAGCCCCACCAGCACGCAGGACACCGAAAGACAGAGGGTCGCCAGGCTGTTGGCGGTCAGGGCGGCGGGCATGGGCACGCCATAGAGACGCCCCAGCAGGGTGGGCGTCATCAGGATCACCACGACGATCGCCGCGGTCAGCATCCAGGTGGCCGCCACCGACAGGGCGATGGCGCCGCGATGGCCCTGAAGCACCTCCTTCAGGGGCATGGACCGGCTCAATTTTTCAAGGCGGCGGATTTCCTCGAACACCGGGGTTTCGGACAGCCAGCGCCGCAGATAGACGACCACGAGGCCGAACAGGCCGCCCAGGATGAAGGGAATGCGCCAGCCGAACGCCTGTACCTCGGCCGGCGTGAAATGGACGGTGATGGCGGAGGCGGTCAGCGATCCGATCAGAATCCCGGTGGTCAGGCCGCTGGTCAGCAGGCTGCATCCGAATCCGACGCGCCGCGCCGGCACATGCTCGGACACGAACACCCAGGCGCCCGGGACCTCGCCGCCGATGGCCGCGCCCTGAAGCATCCGCATCACCAGAAGCAGGACCGGCGCCCAGAAACCGATGCTCTCGTAGGTGGGCAGAAAACCGATCAGCAGGGTCGGCACCGCCATCAGGAAGACGCCCAGCGAGAACATCTTCTTGCGCCCCACCCGGTCGCCGAAATGCGCCATCACGACGCCCCCCAGCGGCCGCGCGAGATAACCGGCGGCGAAAATCCCGAAGGCCTGGAACTGTCTCAGCCAGTCGGGCATGTCGGCCGGGAAGAACAACCGGCCGATCACCGCCGTGAAGAACACGAAAATGATGAAGTCGTAGAATTCCAGCGCGCCTCCGAGGGCGGACAGAACCAGGGTCTTGGCGTCCTGCCGGGTCAGGGGCCGGGCGGGCATGAAGTCCGTCAGTGCATCCATGGCGTCGGTATCCAGAAAACGGAAGATGGGGCGTCGGAGGAACGGCAGGAAATCGGAGGGGCTCAGTCGCCGGGCGCGACGGGACGCACCAGTCCGGCCGCCCGGGTGGCGCGATCCAGGGCCTCCGCCACGTCCCTCCCGGTGGCGACCGCCACGCCCATGCGCCGCTTGACATAGCTTTCCGGCTTGCCGAACAGGCGCAGGTCGGTCTCCGGCACGGCGAGCGCGTCGGCCACATTCTCAAAGGCGATCCCCTTGGCCTCGACGCCGCCGTAAATGACCGCCGACGCGCCGGGTGAGCGGGCCTCGACGGAGACCGGAAGCCCCAGGATCGCCCGGGCGTGCAGTTCGAACTCCGACTGGCGCTGGGTGGCGAGCGTGACAAGGCCGGTGTCATGCGGCCGCGGGCTGACCTCGGAGAACCAGACCTCGTCGCCCTTGACGAACAGCTCGACCCCGAAGATGCCCCTGCCGCCGAGCGCGCCGGTGATCCGCCGGGCCACGTCGGAGGCGCGCTCCAGGGCCTTGTCGCTCATCGCCTGGGGCTGCCAGGACTGCACATAGTCGCCGTTCTTCTGCACATGCCCGATCGGCGGGCAGAGGACGGTCTCGATCTCGCCGGAGGCGCCGATGGCGCGCACGGTCAGAAGCGTGATCTCGTAATCGAAATCGATGAAACCCTCGACAATGACCTCGGCGCCCTGCACGCGCCCGCCCGCCATGGCGTGGGACCAGGCGGCGGCGATGTCCTCCGGACCCCGGACCACGCTCTGCCCCTTGCCGGAGGACGACATCACCGGCTTGACCACGCAGGGAAAGCCGATACCGGCGGCGACCGCGGCGCCCAGCTCCGCCTCGGATCGGGCGAAGGCATAGGGCGAGGTCGGCAACCCCAGAGTCTCGGCGGCCAGCCGCCGGATCCCCTCGCGGTTCATGGTGAGCTGGACGGCCCGCGCCGTCGGGATGACCTCCGCCAGCCCCTCGGCCTCGATCGCGGCCAGGGCGTCGGTGGCGATCGCCTCGATCTCGGGAACCACCAGATGCGGCCGCTCCTCCTCCACCAGACGGCGGATGGCGGCGGCATCGGTCATCGCCACCACATGGGAGCGATGGGCCACCTGCATCCCGGGGGCATTGGCGTAACGGTCGACGGCAATCACCTCCACCCCCAGACGCTGCAGGGCGATGATGACCTCCTTTGCCAGTTCGCCGGCCCCCAGGAGCATGACCCTGACGGCGGACGGACTGAGCGGTGTTCCTAGACGCATGTGACGAGATCCCTTGCGCCGCCGGCTCTTCCCGGCCGGGGCGGAGTTGCGAAAAGGGGATAATAATACCCCCGATTTCCGGCGGACTTCCCTCCTGAGATTGCGTATTTAGTTCATATCGCGCAATTTTACAACGTCAGGGCCGAAGAACATTCAGAATCGCCCGCCGGTGCCGGCGACAGAGGCCTGTTTTAGAACTCCGTCCCCTTTGGCGCCACCCTGCCATTCGCAACGCGCGCGCCCTGTCTCAAGGTCAAGGATTGTGACTGTTGCCCCAGCGGCTTATTCTGGCGCCACTTTTGCCATGGGTAGGGAGCGGGATCGTCGATGAGCAGCGGAAAACGCATCGGGCTGGTGGCCCATGACGCGCGCAAGGCAGACCTTCAGGACTGGGTCCGCCTGAACGAGCCCAGACTGGCGGGCCATGAGCTGTTCGCCACGGGCACGACCGGCGGCCTTCTGATGAAGGCCTGTCCCTCCCTGCGGATCGCCTGTCTGAAGTCCGGCCCGCTGGGCGGCGACCAGCAATTGGGCGCCATGATCGCCGAAGGCAAGCTCGACATCCTGTTCTTCTTCATCGATCCGATGACCAGTCAGCCCCACGACGTCGACGTCAAGGCGCTGATGCGCATGTCCACCGTCTACAACATCGTGCTGGCCATGACCCGCTCGACCGCCGACTTCGTCATCAACAGCCCCCTGTTCGACGACCCGTCCTACCGTCCCGCCGGAACCGATTACGAGAGTTACGTGCACCGCACGGTCCCGTCGGACGCCCGATAGCAGGCCATGCCATCCGATCTCTTCATCGCGGCGGACCCCGCAGTCCGCAACGTTCGCGTGCCCGAACGGGCCAGATTGACCAATCAAGGTGGAAAAAATGAGTGACACGCACCTTGCGAAGACGTCGCAAGAAGGCCATACAGCCGTAGAGAGTGGAGAACCAGGGGGAAACATGTCCTATAAGCGCGTCACCCTGTCGCAGTTCCTGATGGAAGGGCAGCACCGTTACCACGGTTCCGGCACCTTCACGTCGCTGCTGACCGATATCCGCACCACCTGCAAGATGATCTCGCACGAGGTCAACCGCGGCGCCATGGCCGGCAATCTGGGCGTCGCCGGCACCGAGAACGTCCAGGGCGAGCAACAGAAGAAGCTCGACGTCCTCGCCAACGAGATCTTCCTGCATATGACGGCGCAGAGCGGCAACTATGCCGCCATGGCCTCGGAGGAGCTGGAGGACGTCCACACCGTCCACGGCGCCCACGGCCGCTATCTGCTGCTGTTCGATCCGCTGGACGGGTCGTCCAACATCGACATCAACATCGCCGTCGGCAGCATCTTTTCGATCCTGCGCATCCCGGACGGCGTCACCGGCACGCCGGAGGAGGTGTTCCTGCAGCCCGGCGTCGAACAGGTGGCGGCAGGTTATGCCATCTACGGGTCGTCCACCATGCTGGTCCTGACCACCGGCCATGGCGTCAACGGCTTCACGCTGGACCAGAACATCGGCGTCTTCGTGCTGACCCACCCGAACATGCGCATCCCCGAGGACGCGAGCGAATTCGCCATCAACACGTCGCGCATGCGGTTCTGGGAACCGCCGGTCAAGCGCTACATCGACGAATGCCTGGCCGGCACCGAGGGACCGCGCGGCAAGGACTTCAACATGCGCTGGGTCGCCGCCATGGTGGCCGAAGTGCACCGCATCCTCTGCCGGGGCGGCGTCTTCATGTATCCGGTGGACGAGCGCAACGCGAAACAGGGCGGCAAGCTGCGGCTGATGTATGAGGCCAACCCGATGTCCTTCATCGTCGAACAGGCCGGCGGCATGGCGATCACCGGTCGCGACCGCATCCTGGAGGTCGAGCCCACGGCCCTGCATCAGCGCGTCGGCGTGATCCTGGGATCGAAGAACGAGGTCGAGCGGATCCGCCGCTATCACGAGGAGCATGACGCCGCCGGCGGCAAGCCCCTGGCCTGACAGGCGGGCTCCGGCAGGGATGCCGGAGCTGCCGGGGTGGGGCTGCCGGGATACCGGAGCCTCTCCCCCCAAAAGACACAAGAGACAAGAGTCAGTGGCACCGGAGCTGCCGGGGCGGGGTCCTACCCCAGGAACAGGTCCGGAAGCAGGGGGTTGCCGGGGACCACGGCATAGCGGTCCAGATCGGTCACGCCCTCTTCCGCCAGCACCTCCTCATCCAGCAGGAATCGCCCGGTGCAGGACCGGCTGTCGCGGGTCAGGATCCGGTGGGCCGCGTCGGCGACGATATCGGGATGGCGGCAGTATTCCGGCTTGACCACGCCGCCCAGCATGGCGAGCGCGGCGGTGGCGATGACGCTTTTCGGCCACAGGGCGTTCACCGCGATGCCGGCGTCGCGCCATTCCTCGGCCAGTCCCAGCACGCACATGCTCATGCCGAACTTGCTCATGCTGTAGGCCAGATGGGGGCCGAACCAGCGCGGTTCCTGCGACAGCGGTGGCGACAGCATCAGAATATGGGGATTGGCCGCCTTCCGCAGATGGGGCAGGCAGGCCTGGGAACAGAGGAAGGTTCCCCGCATATTGACCCCCATCATCAGATCGAAGCGTTTCGCGGGGGTTTCGAGGGTGCCGGTCAGGTTGATCGCGCTGGCATTGTTGACCAGGATGTCGATCCCGCCGAACCGCTCCACCGCCTGATCCACCGCGGCGGCGATCTGCTCGGGGTCGCGGATGTCGACGGCCACCGCCAGCGCCTGTCCACCCAGGGCGGCGATCTCGGCGGCCGCCGTGTGGATGGTGCCCTGAAGGCGGGGATGCGGCTCGGCGGTTTTAGCCGCGACAACGATATTGGCGCCATCGGCCGCGGCCTTCAGGGCGATGGCCTTGCCAATGCCCCGGCTGGCGCCGGTGATGAAGAGAGTCTTTCCTTTCAATGAGCGCATGACATGGGTTCCAACAGCGAGAGAGACGGATGGGAGTCGAGGTCGCCGTCGAGATCGCGCCAGCGCTGGATCCAGGCGGGCGACGGCGGCGGGCCTCCCCGCACCCCCATCAGGCCGGCGACCGTGCCCGGCGGCACCGTGCCATCGGGACCGACGAAGGCCACGCGCAACTGGGCGATACAGGACAACAGCCCCCGGCTTTCGACGGTCTGTTCGAGATAGAGCCAGCGCTCGTCCCAGGTCACCAGCCGGGTGGTCAGGACGAAGGACTGAAACGGCTTCAGCGACCGGCGATAGCGCACGATGGTGCCGCCGATCACCGGGCGCAGCCGTCGGCGGATGGCTTCGCGCCAGAATCCGCTGCGCAGAATGACGTCCCAGCGGCCATGGTCCATCATCGACAGATAGCGGGCGTTATTCATATGGAAATTGATGTCGATGTCGGCCGGCATCACCCGGAACGCCAGCAGCGACGGGTCATAAGGCCCCAGCCGCGGCCGGAAAACCGACATCAGGATCACATGGAGAAGTCTCAGGATCTGGGTCATCGCAGCCCCTTGTCCCGCCGGGTGGGGACCGGGCGTCCGTGTCCCCGGACGGGAAAAACCCGTCCGGGGACACCGCCGGCCTGACGGCGTCCGCCGCTCAGAACGCGGCCTCTTCGAACTCCATCATCGACTTGCCGCCGGCCATGATCGCCGAGAACAGGGCCCCGGTCTCCGGCAGCACACGGTCCATGAAGAAGCGGGCGGTCACCACCTTGTTGCGGTAGAAGCCGTCCGGGTCCTGATCGGTGCCGGCCTTGGGCAGCGCGATCTCGACCATCCGGACCCACATATAGCCCAGCGCCACCAGCCCCAGCAGACGCAGATAGTCGGTGGCCGCGGCGGCCGCCTCCTCGGGCTTCGCAAGACCGCCGCGGGCGATCTGACCGGTGGCCTGCTGCAACCGCCCGAAAGCCTTGGCGAGGGGCTGCACGAACGGTCCCAGTTCCTCATCCTCGACCTTCGCGGCGATCAGATCGGCCACCGGATGGAAGAAGGGACGCAGATAGCGGCCGGCATGGGCCGGCATCTTGCGCCCGATCAGGTCCAGCGCCTGGACGCCGTTGGTGCCCTCGTAGATCTGGGCGATGCGGGCATCACGGACGAACTGCTCCATGCCGTTTTCGCGGATATAGCCATGACCGCCCAGGATCTGGACGCCATGATTGGTGGCCTCGAACCCGAGATCGGTGAACAGGGCCTTGACCACCGGCGTCATCAGCGCCACCAGATCCTCGGCGTTCTGACGGACATCCGGATCCGGATGGTGGTTCTGGCGGTCGAGCGCCTCCCCGATCCAGACCCCGAGCGCCCGGCATCCCTCAACGGTGGACCGCATGGTGAGCAGCATGCGCCGGATGTCGGGATGGACGATGATTGGATCGGCCGGCTTGTCGGGATGCTTCACCCCGGACAGGGACCGGCCCTGAAGACGTTCGCGGGCATAGGCGACGGCCCCCTGATAGGAGGCCTCCGCCAGGCCCAGGCCCTGCATGCCGACCGCCAGACGTTCCGTGTTCATCATGGCGAACATCGCGCGCATGCCCTTGTGCGGCTCTCCGACCAGCCAGCCGACCGAATCGTCGAAATTCAGCACGCAGGTCGCCGAGGCCTTGATCCCCATCTTATGTTCGATCGAGCCGCAGGTGACGCCGTTGGCGGCGCCCGGCGTCCCGTCCTCGCGCAGGAGATGCTTCGGCACCAGGAACAGGCTGATGCCCTTGATGCCCTTGGGCGCGTCGGGAAGGCGCGCCAGCACCAGATGGATGATGTTCTCCGTCAGGTCGTGCTCGCCGGCCGAGATGAAGATCTTGGTGCCGGTGATCTTGTAGCTGCCGTCGTCCCGGGGGACGGCGCGCGTCCGGCACAGGCCGAGATCGGTGCCGCAATGCGGCTCGGTCAGGCACATGGTGCCGGCCCATTCGCCGGAAACGATCTTCGGCAGATAGAGGTCCTTCAGTTCGTCGCTGGCATAGGCGTGCAACGCCGTATAGGCGCCGTGCGACAGGCCCGGATACATCCCGAAGGACAGATTGGCCGCGCAGATCATTTCCTCGACAAGGGTATTGACCGCCTTGGGCATGCCCTGTCCGCCATAGGCCGGATCGCAGGCGATGCCGGTCCATCCGCCTTCACGGAACAGGGTGTAGGCCTCCTTGAAACCGGCCGGCGTGCGGACCACGCCGTTTTCAAGACGGCAGCCCTCCTCGTCGCCGGACCGGTTGAGCGGGGCCAGAACCTCGCCGCAGATTTTCGCCGCCTCGTCGAGGACGGGATCCAGGAGGTCGCGGGTGAAGTCCTCGTAACCCGGCAGGGTGGAGAGGGCGTCGCCCTGGTGAAGTTCGTAAAGAACAAAGCGCATGTCGCGCAGGGGGGCCTGATAGCTGGGCATGATCCGAATTCCTTTCACCGCCGATCCCCGAACCGGACGGCGCCGTCGGGGGCGCGTCCGGCCGGGAAGGACGCCCCGGGACACCGGGTCCCGGGACGGGGTTGGTCAGTTGCGCAACGGTTTGCCGGTTTCGAGGATGCTCTCGATCCGGGCGAGCGTGGCCGGATGGCGGATCAGGCGCATGAACTGGGCGCGCTCCTCCTCCATCACGTCCCCCTCGCTGACCGGCTTGGTGACGTCGGCGCCATTGCCCGACAGAACCCGGGCCAGGGCGCCCGACACCACCAGATCGTGACGGGTGGCGATGCCCCGCCGGTGGAAGCCGTCCGCCGCCATTTCGAGCGCGACCCGCGCGGTCTCGCCGGGCAACGTCAGTTCGACGGGTTCCGGCGGCTGATAGTCGCGGGCCAGCTCCAGGGCCCTGGCTTTGGCATCGGCCAGAAGGCGGTAGCGGTTCATGGTGATGCTATCGGTCGGACGCAGGAACAGCAGTTCCTTCGCCTCCGCCGCCGATTTCGCCACGGTGGCGGTGCTGATGATCTCGAACACCCTGGCGATGGCCGGCATCGGACCCTTGGGAAGCTTCCCGAGAGTGCTCCAGCGGGCCAGCATCTCCTTGCAGCCGCCCCAGCCGGGAACCAGGCCGACGCCGCATTCCACCAGTCCGGTGTAGGTCTCGGCATGGGCCACCACGGCATCGCAATGCAACAGGATCTCGCAGCCGCCGCCGAGGGCCAGACCGGAGGGCGCCCCCACCACCGGGAAGGGCGCGTATTTGAGCGCGCGGTAGGTCTCCTGACCGGCGGCCACCAGTTGCTCGATTTCGGTCCAGGCGGCGATGTTGGCGGCGAACAGGGCCAGTCCCAGATTGGCGCCGGCCGAGAAATTGCTGCCCTCGTTATAAACCACCAGCGCCTTGAACTGCTTGCCGACGACCTTCAGGCTCTTGCCCAGCAAGGCCATGATGTCCGGGTCGAGCGCATTCATCTTGCTGGTGAACTCGAAGCAGGCCACGCCGTCGCCGATGTCCCAGAGGGCGGCGGAGCCGTTCTTCAGCACCGGTTCGCGGGTCAGCTTGATATCGGACAGCAGCAGGACGCCGTCCGGCCGCACGATATCGTGATAGGCCCCGTCGGTACCGAGATACTGGCGGCGGTCCGCCTCCGTCCGGTAGAAGGGTTTTCCCCCCACCTCGCGCAACAGCGCCGGAACCGGAAGGCCATCGGCCTCCAGCCGTTCGACCAGCCAGTCCACGCCCAGCTTGTCGACCAGCTCGAACGGACCCCATTTCCAGTTGTAGCCCAGGCGCATGGCCTCATCGACCGAGGCGACGTCGGCAGCCGCCTCGGGCACCAGCGACGCGGCATAGGACAGGGTCTGGCCCAGCACCCGCCAGGCATAGCGCCCGGCGCGGTCCGGCGAGGCCAGCAGCTTGCGCAAATCGCCGCGCGAGGTCGACAGGATCTCCAGATCCGGCCGGATCTGCTTGCGGTACTGCCCACCGGACAGCGACATCGCCTCCTTGACTTTCGCCCCGCCCTCGCGGTTCAGGCGATAGAAACCGCCCTTGCCCTTGCGGCCGGTGAAGCCCTCCGCGATCATCCGCGAGATCAGCGGCATCTCACGATGGACGGCATGCAAAGGATCGGTCTTCGGCAGAAGGCCGATCATGCTGCCCAGCACATGGGGCATCAGGTCGAGGCCGACGAGATCCATCAGGCCGAACACGCCGGTCTTGGGAATTCCCATGGGCTTGCCGATGATGGCGTCCGCCTCCTCGACCTCCATGCCCTGTTCCATGGCCTCGGAGACCGCGCACTGCATCCAGAAGACGCCCAGGCGGTTGGCGATGAAGCCGGGGCGGTCCTTGCAGACGACGACGCTCTTGCCCAGGGTGACGTCGGCGAACCGGCTCACCGCCTCGGCGGCCTCCGGCCGCGTGGCGGGGCCGGACACCACTTCCAGAAGGCGCATGTAGCGCGGCGGATTGAAGAAGTGGGTGATGCAGAAATCCGCCGCGAAGGCGTCCGACAGGCCCTCGGTCAGGGACGCCAGCGGAATGGTGGAGGTGTTGGAGGACACCACCGATCCCGGCTTGCGCACCTCGTCGATGCGCCGGTACAGCGCCTGCTTGATATCCAGCCGTTCGATCACGGCTTCGACGATCCAGTCACACTCCCCCAGCAGCCCCAGATGATCCTCGGTGTTGCCGGTGGTGACGAGCTTCGCCGCCGCCTTGCTCATGAACGGGGCCGGATCCGCCTTCAGCATCTTCTGGACGGCGGTCTCGGCGATGACATTGCGGTTGCGATCACCCTCCTTGACGATGTCGAGAAGAACGACCGGAACCCCGGCATTGGCCACCTGGGCGGCGATGCCCGCCCCCATGACCCCGGCGCCGATGACGGCGACCTTGTTGATCGCGGTCATCACAGGGCCTCCAGCACCGTCGCGATGCCCTGGCCGCCGCCGATGCACTGCGTCGCCAGCCCATAGCGGGCGCCGGTGCGCTTCAGGAGGGAGGCCGCCTTGCCGCCGATCCGGGCGCCGGTGGCGCCCAGCGGATGGCCGAGCGCGATGGCGCCGCCGTCCAGGTTGATCCGGTCCTCTGTCAGACCCAGGTCGCGGATGCAGGCCAGCGACTGCGAGGCGAAGGCCTCGTTCAGTTCGATCACATCGATCTGGCCGGCCGAAAGATTGGCCCGTTCCAGCGCCTTGGTGGTCGCCTTGACCGGGCCGATGCCCATGATCTCGGGCGCGCAGCCGGAAATCGCGATGCTGCGGATCCGGGCCAGCGGCGTCAGCCCCTTCTTCTCGGCATAGTCCAGGCTGCACACCAGCACGGCGGCGGCCCCGTCGGTCAGCGGCGAGGAGGTGCCGGCGGTCACCGTTCCGGTCTGATCGAAGGACGGCTTCAGTTCGGCCAGCGACGCGGCGGTCGTTTCGGCCCGGATGCAGCCGTCCGCCTCGATGGTGCGATTGCCCTGCGAGATCGCCACGATCTCATCCTTGAAACGCCCCTCGGCCTGAGCCTTGGACGCCTTCTGATGGCTGGTAACGGCGAAGCGCTCCTGCTCCTCGCGGCCGATACCCCACTGGCGGGCGATGTTTTCGGCGGTATCGCCCATCCCCAGATAGGCGCCCGGGCTCTTGGCATAGAAGGCCGGGTTGGGCAGAGGATTGAAGCCCATGATCGGCACGCGGGTCATGCTTTCGACACCGGCGCAGATGAACGCCTCGCCGGCGTCCATCTGAATGGCACCGGCCGCGCTGTGCACCGACTGCATGGAGGAGCCGCAGAAACGGTTGACGGTGACGCCGCCGACCGACGCCGGCAGGCCGGCCATCAGGCCGATCAGGCGGGCGGCGTTCAGGCCCTGCTCGCCCTCGGGGAAGGCGCAGCCGAGGATCAGGTCCTCGATGTCGTCGGGGTTGACGCCGCTCTTGGTGACGAGATCACGGATCACCTGGGCGGCGAGATCGTCGGGACGGACTTTGGCAAGCTCACCCTTCTTGGCCGGAGTAAAAGGCGAACGGGCATAGCCCGCGATAACCACGGTCTTCATTGGCAAGTCTCCATGGAGGACGGATTGCGGGAAAAGGACGACAAGATCCGCCGCCCCGGCGGTCCGCGAAGGACGGCAGGGACGGGCAGAGGATGGCGGCCCGGACCGCGAGGCCGGGCGGACATGACGGAAAAAACGACGACGCAGGCCGGATCGGCCGGCGCCGGGACGGGTCCGGGCGACGCCCGGACGGTCAGGCCGTACGCGACTGCCGCTGCTTGGCGGCAAGGGCGTCGGAGGTCATCTGTTCGATGTCGCGAAGCTCCATCAAAGTCTGTTCGACGGCGCGGCGCTGGTCCTCCAGCAGATCGATCCGCGACTTCACCTTGATGGAGAGAAGCTGAAGCTGTTCGACCTGCGTGGTATCGACCACATAGAGATCCAGGAACTCCTTGATGTCGCGCAGCGTGAATCCGAGACGCTTGCCGCGCAGGATCAGGATCATCCGCGCCCGGTCGCGATAGGAATAAACCCGGGTGTTTCCGGCCCGTTGCGGCGAGATCAGTCCCTGGTCCTCGTAGAAGCGGATGGTTCTCGGGGTCACGCCGAGATCCCGGGCCAATTCGGTGACCGAGTAGATTTTTTCCATGCCGACGCTCCTCGATTCCGTGCGGAACATGACGAAGGGAGCCCCAAGTTTCCCTATACGTCACCCTCCAGGCGAGCAACATACCCATGATTATCACCATTGGCAAAGCGGATTCCGGTCCTTAAGGGTGGCGTCAGGAGGCTTTGTCGAGCGAACCGCCGAGCTCGGCCGCCTTCGCCTCTTCCTCGGCCACCAGTTCCTTTTTCGACAGTTTGCCGACCATGGTCTTCGGCAGAACGTCGCGGATCTCGATCAGCTTCGGCAATTCGATCTTCGACACATAGCCGGAGAGGAACTCCTTCAGCTCATCGGGGGTCGTCCGCTGTCCGTCGCGCAGACGGACGAACGCCTTCGGGGCCTGACCGCGATAGGGATCGGGAACGGCGATCACCACCGCTTCGGCCACCGCCGGATGCTGGTAGAGCGCTTCTTCGATCACACGGGGATAGATATTGTATCCACCGCTGATGATGACATCCTTGATGCGGTCGACGAGGAAAATATATCCGTCCTCATCGACATAGCCGATGTCGCCGGTGCGCAAGGCGCCATCGACGAATACCTGCTCCGTCTCCGCCTGCTTCTGCCAGTAGCCCGCCATCACCTGGGGACCGCGCACGCAGATTTCCCCCTTTTCGCCCGGCGGCAGCACGCGGCTGGGATCCTGGGGCGACCGCACCTCGACCGTGGTGCCTGGAAGCGGCACGCCGACGGATCCGGCCTTCACCGCCTGGAAGGGATTGCAGCATACCACGGGCGAGGCCTCGCTGAGGCCGTAGCCCTCGACCAGCAGGCAGCCGGTGAGCTGTTCGAAGCGCGCGCGGGTCTCCACCGGCAGCGGGGCGCCGCCCGAGATGCAGCAGCGGATCGAGGACAGGTCGGATCCACCCTTTTCGGCGGCGCCGATAATCGCGGTATAGATGGTGGGCACGCCCGGAAACAGGGTCGGACGCTTGCGGACGATATATTTCACCACCTGGTCCAGTTCGAAGCGGGGCAGCAGAATCAGTTCCGCGCCCCCCTGGATGCCGGAGTTCATCGCCCCCGTCATGGCGAACACATGGAACAGCGGCAGCACGCACAGCATGCGCTCCTGCCCCGGCTGGACCGATGGCACCCAGCGGCTGACCTGTTCGGCATTGGCCGACAGATTGGCATGGGTGAGGATGGCCCCCTTGGGCAGGCCGGTGGTGCCCCCGGTGTATTGCAAAACGGCGATGTCGGTCAGCGGATCGATCTCGACGGGCTTCAACTGGCCGTCATTGGCGATCAGACGCTCGAACCGGATATGGCGCAAATCCTCAGGCACCGCCGCGACGTCGGCGCGCTTCAGGACCTGGAACAGGAATCCCTGCATGGTCGGCAGAATGTCGGCCATCGAACAGACCACCACCTTTTCGAGCGGGGTGCTGTCCAGCATGGCGGCGATTTTGGGATAAATGAGCTGGACGTCCAGCGTCACCATGATGGTGGTACCGCTGTCCTTGATCTGATGGGCGAGTTCCCGCTCGACATAAAGCGGGTTGAAATTGACGACCGTCCCGCCGGCCTTCAGAACGGCGTAATAGCAGATCACGAAATAGGGGGTGTTGGGCAGGCACAGTCCCACCTTCACGCCCTTGCGCACGCCGCGCTGCTGGAACCCGCGCGCCGCGAGATCGACCTGCCGGCCGAGTTCGCCATAGGTGGTGCGGCGGCCCAGGAAGGCCATGCCGGGCCGGTCGGCGAAGCGGCGGACGGTCTCGTCCAGACTGGCCGAAACGGGCCGGACGGTGACGGGAGTCTGCCGGTCGATCACATCGTTCATCGAACTTCCTCTTGGCTGAGGCCGGGACCGCCGCTTCGGGGGCGGTCCTCCTCCTGTTTCCCTACCCTTAGAACCGGACAACGAAGCTGGAACTGAAGGTATCCGCGCTGTTGTCGTAGCTTCCGGTCAGCACGCCCGCCAGGGCATTGGCCGACTCGCGGATGGTGGCCTTATCGGCGAAAATATGGGTGTAGCCCAGATGCGCCTCGGTATTGGCCGAGATGATGTAGGACACGCCGGTGGACAGCCAGTAGCGGTCGGAGTCGGGCACGCGGGCCGTCCGGTACTGGTCCTTCACCGGCGACTGGTCGAAGGCGACGCCGCCATGGAGCACCCACTTGTCGCCGATCTTGTAATGAGTCCCCAGCGAGAAGAACCAGGTGTCCTGCCAGTTCTCCTGGGTGGAACTGATAGCCTGACCGTTCGCCCCGATGACGTTCAACTGCTGGAACAGGCTCCAGTGGGTCCACTGGATATCGGACATGACGGCCCAGCGGCTGTTGATATCGTGATAGACGCCGATGTTGAGGCTGTCCGGCAGGGTGATCTTGCCGGTCGCGTTCTGGTTGGAGAACCGGCCGGCGACCGGGGCGCCCGCCAGCGACAGGGTCGCCGGGGTCTGGTTGGTCACGGTGCCCGACAGGGTGTGGGACGAGCGGGACCGGTAGTCGAGGCCGAAGCGGGTATTGCGGTCCAGTTCGTAGAGAACGCCCAGGTTATAGCCGACGGCGTAGTCGTCGCCTTCCAGCTTGCTGAGGCCGTCGCCCCATGACGCGGTCGTCTGGGCATTGGCGGCCAGGGTCCTCGCCTGGGAGGCGGCGGCCTGCGCCTGCGCGGCATAGGCGGCGGCGGCCTGCGCCTGTCCCGCGGCGGCGGCGGCCTGCGCCGCGTTCTGGAGCTGGGCGGCGGCGGTGGCCGCCTGACTGGCCCCGGCGGCATAGGACTGCGCGGCCGAAAGCCCGATGGCATTGAAGTTCACCGCCTGGCTGAGGCGCACCTTCAGATAATCGACGCGGGGACCGCCGCCGACCGACCAGTGGTCGTTGATCCGGTAAGCGGTCACCATCGACACGTCGACGTCCGTGATGTCGGAGGCCAGGGCCTGATAGCGGCCGCCCCAGTTGACCTTGTAGTCCGACCGCATGCCGTAGGGCACCGCCACCGACAGGCCGAAGCGCCAGTCCGGGCTTGCCTTCCAGACGCCGAACACCGATCCCACCATGGCCGCCGTGATGGCGTTGAAGTCCTGGCGGCCGTTCACGGAACCGCCGACCACATTGCTGTTGCTGCCCTTGAAATTGGCGTCGGGGGAAATCCAGGTCGTGGTTCCGGCAACCTCGTTGGTTTCGAGATTGGTCATGCCGGCCGGGTTGTAATAGGCCGTGCTGGAATTGTAGGCCTTGGCGGTCTGACCGGCGTAGGCGTCGCCCAGTCCCTCGGCGCTCTGCTCGCGCAGCGCGAAACCGGACGCGTGGGCGGCGTCCGCCCACCCGCAAACAACTGCAAGTCCCAAACAAGAAACGACTGTGGCATTTCGAGTGCTGAAAGACATTTCCGATTTCCCCGTTCTTTGGCCCGCTCTCCAGGCGCCTGTTGTTTCAAATGTGTCTTATGAAAAACACATAGGTCAAGTCATATACGTATACGTCAACGTGCATATGTCACGTTGTGGCACCAGATCTATTCACGCACTATTTCTATGGGATATCCACGCCGCTCAAAGGCAACTTTGATCAGCAGGCCGTCGTTTCCGTACCACAAATCACGGTCGACGTCTCCCGTAATGCGATAATGTTCTGACGGTTGCTCCTTCCCTCCTTGCGTCAGCGACTGCGCCCCCAGGGACGCGATGCTGACTTTGTAGGGCTCGGCGTCGATGATGGAATAGAGGCTGGGATGGGTCAGGATGGCCTTGCCCCAGAGGGTCAGCGGCAACACGTCGGCGGCCGCGTCGCGGGTGGTCCCGTCGACCGTCAGGCGGACTTTTCCGTCTGAGCGCACGGCCTCGAGATGATGCACGGACCCGTCGTCGTCGGTGTCCGCCACCATGCGCTCAAGCTTGCCGTCCCGCCAGGTTTCGACCCGGTGATGGCGGTAATGGAAGTCGAGGAAGACCACGGTGACCTTGGACTCGGTATCCACCTGGACCGTTGTCACATCCCCCTGCCGATCGATCGAGACCTTTTCATGGCCGATCGGCTTGCCCTCCTTCAAAATGACATAGGACACGGCCTCCGCGGCCGATGCCAGCGCCGGAACAGCCGCGACAGCCACTGCCGCCAGCAGCGCGAGAAAACGCCCGCCCATGGCGCTCATCCCAGCGCCGAGACGAGCTTCATCGCGACGCCCATCGAGCCCCGGACTTTGATCTTGCCCAGCGTGTAGGCCAGCATCGGATCCATTTTGCCGTCCAGAAGCTTTTCCAGGTTCTGGGTGCTGATCACGATGGTACAGTCCGCGTCCCCGTCCTCTTCCGCCAGGGTTGGCTGCGGCTTGCGCGCATCGACCAGCCAATGCCCGTCGCCCCCCAGATCAAACTTGACCACCGCGCTCAGATTTGAGAGCTGCGGTAACGCCGTTTTCAACCGCTCTTCGATAGACTCCCCGGACATTCCCCTCGTCTCCTCTCATCCTGGTCTCTATGTTCACGTATACGTCATCTCGGTTTATACAAATTTCA
This sequence comes from Telmatospirillum sp., assembly GCA_009712185.1. Classification (GTDB taxonomy): domain Bacteria; phylum Pseudomonadota; class Alphaproteobacteria; order Rhodospirillales; family Magnetospirillaceae; genus Telmatospirillum. The sequence goes on from WASQ01000001.1 coordinate 19,771, forward strand.
AGGTGGCGTTCCAGGAGATTTTGCAACCTGAGGAGGCGTTCCGCCGGCATCGCCCCGGAAAGAATTTTTTTAAAGAAGAAAGGTCGAATTTCTTATTCGCAATAGGAGAATCCGAAAGAAATAAAAAATTTACATAAAATTGTAAATTTCTATTATTCTTGAACACTCTTGACGAAATACAGAGACACATAATATTAACAATAGGCCCATTTACTCGGGAGGGCTTGACCATGACGAGCCCCGACTTTTCGCCCCCTTTGCCGGTCACATCCTCGTCTCGCTCTTCGTCCGCAGCCCCTGCCATGTCCCGTGCCCCCATGCCCTCTCCCCCGGGTCATAAACATCCTGGATCGCTCTCCCGGGCCCGCGCCGCCCTGCGCCGCCGGCGCCTCTTCCGGTGGATCGCGGGACTGGCGGCCGCGGCACTCTGCCTGGCCGGCGCCGCCCGGTTGCTGTTCCCGCCGCCGCAGCCCCCCACACCGGCGGAAACACTGGCGATGGAAATGGAAGGGGCCGTCGGGGGCAGCGGCGCGGTCCGCCACTCGCTGGGCGGTTCCCTGACCCTGCTCCGCCGGGGCGACGGTGTTACGGTCATCGCCGACAAGGTTCCGCCCCCGGTCTGTGTCCAGGTCGGATGGGCGCTGGCGCAAAAAGGGGTCGTCACGGTGAACGGCCTGTTCACGCAACGCCTGTCGGGCGCAAAGCTGTCGGAAATGTGCTACCAGACGCCGGAGGGGGCGAAAATCGCCTGGGCGATCTCCAGGGCGCGGCAATAACGGGCCTCAAACAGCCCGTCCCGCCGGGTAAAGATAATCGACGAGATAGCCGTCGGCCTCCAGCCGCGCCTCATCGAAGAACAGAATCTCCCAGTCCGGACCCAGGACGGACTGCACCTCCTGCGCGATGGACAGCCCCTCCGCGGTGAAATGGTCAAGGACCGCGAGGCGGTCCGGGTCCTCCTCGTTCCGCGTCGCCCGGGTGAAACGCCCGGACCAGTCGCGCAACCGCCCGCCCAGATCAGCGGGCAGCCCCAGGGCGGCGGGATCCACGGTGCCTCCGGCCGGACGCCAGAGCCCTTCCGCCCGCCCCCGCGCCATCACCACCAGAACGTTGGGACCATAGTCCGGGGGAAGAAATTCCTCCCCGGCTGCGTCCAGATCCATGTCCGCCATGCCCGCGCCCCCGTCGACCGGCAACTCACGGTCGAAACCGCATCACACTGTCTAACGGCAATCCGAAAGTTACAATGTCAAAAAACGTCCCCGCCGTCCCGCTCCCGATGCTCGCCCGCCATCACGGACCAGGACCGCAGTCCCCTGCCCGGCCTTTGTGGCCACCCGCGCCCGCATTGTCTTGACGGCCGGCTCTTGACGACCGGGCGGGGCGGTGGAATGTCTGGGACGCGGCCCCGGCCGGACTTTAACGACAGGACAAAGGGAGCGACAGGCCATGCGACAACCATCCATCTATCTTCCCCATGGAGGCGGCCCCTGCTTCTTCATGGATCCGCCGGAGGACGACCCCGCCCGCTGGATCGCCATGGCGGACTATCTGTCGTCCCTGCCCGGCCATCTTCCCGCCCGGCCGGATGCCCTGCTGGTGATCTCGGCGCATTGGGAATGCCCCCGTCCCACGCTTTTGTCCGCCCCCGCCCCGGGTCTTCTGTTCGACTATTACGGGTTCCCGCCCCACACCTATACCCTGACCTATCCCGCGCCGGGGGCCGCCGGTCTTATCCCCCGGGTCCGGACGCTGCTGGAGGGAGCGGGGATCGCCTCTGACGAGGATCCCGCGCGGGGATACGACCATGGCGTCTTCGTGCCCCTGAAAGTCGCCTTCCCCGATGCGGATATCCCGATCCTGCAACTGTCGCTGCAAAAAGGACTGGATCCGGCGCGTCATATTGCCATCGGCCGCGCGCTTGAACCGCTGCGCGACGCCAATGTGGCCGTCATCGGCAGCGGTCTCAGCTTCCACAATCTGGGAGGGCTCGGTGATCCGGCGCTGAACCGGTCGGCGACGGCCTTCGATGAATGGCTGACGGACGCGGTCCAGAAGCCGGCCGCCGAACGGGGCAGCGCCCTCGAAGCCTGGAGCGCCGCTCCCGGCGCCCGGGCCAGCCACCCCCGGGAAGAGCATCTGCTGCCGCTGATGGTGGCGGCCGGCGCCGCCGGGGACGATCCGGGACGGCAGGTTTTCAGCGGCGCAATCTGGGGAAAGGCCGTGTCGGCCTATCATTTCGGTTAAAAAAGACGCAGTCCAATCACGGGACGCCCGCCCCGGCGACCGGATCCGGTCACCGGGGCGGGGCCGGTCACTGCATCGCCCTCTGCACGTCTTCGGGGGCGATGGTCCGGCCCAGGATGCGGGTCGACACCTTCGCCGCCGCGGCGAGAACCGCACGCGTCGCGGTTATTCCCGACAGGCCCTTCTCGCGGGCCGCCAGCGAGGCTTCGGCGTAGGCGCGCCGAATGACGGACTCTTCACGCTCGTTCATTTCCGGAACTCCTTCCCGTTCCTTGAAGGGAACGGGGATCGACTGTCGGCCGGACCGGGACCGGCTGGCGCCCTGCCTGTGGCGGAGGGGCTCTTGCCGGCGGCCTTTGGCCAGGACTTTAATCCTGGCACAATCGGACCTGCGGCGCATGCTGGAAAAAAGCCATGGTCCGCCGTCGCTCCGATTGAGACCGACGTCAGGGGAAGGAGAACCTTCCCCATCCGCCGCCGGACAGGCCGGAGGCGGAACAATCCGGCCGGCGGAGGGGCGACAGAGGCTCCGCCACCGTCCCGCCGGCCGGGGTCGTCACTTGGTGCTGACCAGATAGGCGGCGACGTCGGCGGCCTGCGCGTCCGTCAGCTTCACCGGCTTCTTGTGCGTGGTCTTACCGGTCGCGACGCCCAGAACGCCATCGGTGATATCCTGGACGCTCTTGGCTTTCCAGTCGGCCATTTCATGGCACGAGGCACAGCGCTGCTCGTAGGTCGCCTTCCCCTCTGCCGGATCGGCGGCAAAGGCGGCACCGGTGGCAACGGTGACGGCGGCGCAGCAAAGGCCAGCCAGAATGGACATCCTCAACATGACAAACCCTCCTCGATAACAGGGCAATCAACCATGACGACCCTATTTGGATTTACTGATGATATTTATGGTTATGCCGGCAAGTTATCTGCCGTTCATTTCCCTTATTTCTTATATGTTATATCATAAGTACGGTTTTGATCACACGGCAACTCCAATTGATCGTGCGGCGCAGCATTGCCAACCCGACCCCGCAGCCTTTCGATGCCAAGAGCGGGCAAAGACGGGAGCGGGGCCCCGGCTTTGCGTCCTCAGAACAATTCGATGCAGGGGTTGTCGGGGTTTTCCGGCCGCGTCGCCCCCGCCAGACGGCTTTCGGTCAGGGCGGCGCCGGCCGCCGCGGCCGCGTCCCCCAGTTGGCGGGCCAGATGCCCCAATCCGGCCGGCAGATCCGGGGCTCCCGCGGACATCCCGGGGCGAACCGCCTCTGAAAGCCCCTGGCAACAGGACGCGATCGTATCCAGGCGACGCTTCACCACGTCGTGATATTGGATTGCGCCGATCATCTGAATGATGGGATCGCCCAGGCGTTCGTTCTCGCGCTGAACCTTGACCAGGGTCTCCCGTTGATGGGAAATCAGCTTTTGCATGTTTTCCGACAGGTCCGATACGGCGTCGGCGATCAGGGTAAACCCCGACTCTTCCCGCTCCGTCCGATGGGCCATGACGGTGCCAAGGCTTTCCTGTACCGTTTTTTCCAGTTCCGCAATACCGGCGCCGATCTCGATGGCGATCTGATCGGATCGTTGCGACAGACCCTTGACCTCCAGCGCGACCACGGCGAACCCTTGTCCGGCGGCTCCGGCGCGAACGGCCTCGATATTGGCGTTCAGAGCCAGCATCCGCGTCTGCCGGGCGATCCCCCGGACGGTCTGAAGCATGCCTGCAAGCGTCCGGACCACGCCGTCCATCCGGACCATGGCACGCTGGACGGCATCGGCGTCGACCCCCCTTTCCTCGTTGAATCTTTGCAACAGACTGCGGCTGTGCTGAAGCTGGTTCTCGGACTGTTCGATGATCTGCGAAACCTGGCGGTCGGCGTCCGTCGCGTGAATGAACCCCAGGAGGTTGTCGAGCCCCTGCTGTATCGTCTGGAGGTGCGCCATCTGTCCCTGCGCGTTGGTTTCCGCCGCCGACATCACGGCAACGGTCTCGGTCGTCAGGGCGACCGCGATCTCACGCACCCCGCCGACGGCCTCCCAGACGGACGGCCCTGTGACGGACGGCCCTGTGACGGACGGCCCTGTTTCCGCTCCGGCCGGGGGCCGGGTCCCGGGCAGGGGGGGCGGCGACTCGGGCATGTCGTCTTGGCTCGTCGACGGCCGGGTCCGCATGCCTCTGCCCAACCCCAGTCCGAAAAGGAACAGGGCGGCCCCGACCGGAACGGCCATCAAAGACGGATCGGTCCGGCACAGCCATGCCCCCACCGGCAGCAGGACCAGACCGGCCGCGACGGCGCACCGCGACAGAACCGCGGAGCGGTCCCGACCGTCCGGGCGACCGTCGCCCGCCCGGACGGCGGAGGCACCCGCCCTGTCAACCGGCCCCGACATGAGGCCCGCCAAGGTTTGATCGGCCAGATCCGTCATCACGCACTCCCATTCCTTCCGTCACCCATCCCGCCGGGCCTTTTCCCCGGCGGACACGGATCGCCGCCATGGCGTCGGCGCTGGTCTCTTTGCAACCGGCGCATCAGAACATCTCGATCCTGGGACCGCCCTCTTCCTGAAGGGCCAGCCCGGTCGCCGCGTAGAAATCGTCCCGCTGGTTGGTCATCACCGTGTCATCCAGCGCGGCCGCGAACATTTCCTTGAATTTGTCGAGCCGCTCGACCGCGCGACGATCGCCGCATTTGCGGGCCAGACGCACCATATGGTCGTCCACCATCAGCGACAGACGCGACAAAAAGGCGATCTGCTGCTGTGTAACGTCCTGGAACTGGAGACATCCCAACATCCTCAGGATCGGCCGGCCGATTGCTTCGACCCGCTGAGCCAGCTCCGCCCGATGGATGGCGTCCAGCGGCAGTTCCTCGGACGTTTTGCGAAGTTCGATCCTCAGGGTTTCGACCGCCCGGTCGATTTCGCGCAAACCCTCCACGATCACCAGCGCCGCTTCGCCGCTGGCATCGTTGATGCGCCCGCCCTGATCGCGCAAAAGACGCGTGAACGCCCGATACTGTGCCAGTTCGTCCGCCACGAAACACAGCAGCTCCTGGACTTCCTCCGGCATCTCCGGGGTTTGCGAGGCCCGATGCCACAGGATAACGGCAAAGAGGGCGGCCAGCATCGCCACGCCGGCGGCGGCCGGCTCGTCATTGGCGAAGGCGGCCATCGCCATGATCAGAAAGGCGAACGCTGCCAGGATCGACAGAACGCGATCCTGGCCGTTGCGACGTCGATTCCGGCTTTCCGGTGCCATGGCGACCCTTCCTTCAGCCGTTCGGCAGGATCTGCCTGACCACACGCAGCATGTCGTCCGGCTGGACGGGCTTGACAAGCCATCCCGTCGCCCGCGCGGCACGCGCCTCATCGCGCTTGGCCTGCTGCCCCTCGGTCGTGACCACCAGAATAGGAGTGAACTGGAACCCCGCGCGGGCGCGGAGTTTGCGGACCAGATCGATACCGTTCATACCCGGCATATGGACGTCGGTGATGAACAGGTTGGGCGCCAGCCCCTGATCAAGACGATTCAGCGCCTCCTCACCGCTGGACGCTTTTTCAATCTTGAAGCCCGCCTTGCCCAGGATCGATTCCATGCTCATCAGAATTGTCGCGGAATCGTCCACCAGAAGAATTGTGCTCACCATTTCCGACCTCTTTTCAAAACAAGAACTTGATTTCATTCGGCCTATCCCAGCCGCTGCCGATCGGAACCGATCAGCGCCCCCCTTGCCGCCCGGGCGAACCGGCCGGCCCGCGGTCGGCGGCTCTCATCGCCGGCCGGGCTCAGTGCGGTCGCCGGGCGAAGGCCGCCCCGGAAAGACCGATCGGAGCCACCGGGCCAGAACGGCGTCCCGCGGCCACGCCGACACCGTCCGCCCCGAGGCCAGAATCACTTGCAGCACAGCGGTGTGAAGGGTCTCGCATTTACGGAGATTGACCCCCGCAGCGGGATGACTTTGCAGATATTCGAGAAGCGTCAGCGCATCCTCGACGCCGGCTCCGCCATCGACCGTCACGCCGTTCTTTCCAAAGCGCAGGGCCATCACAGCAATTCCTTCAGATTGAGCACCAGGAGGACGCGCCCGTCCCCCAGCAGGGCCGTCCCGGCGAACCCCCGGACCGAGGACAGAATGCCGTCGAGCGGCTTCAGAATGATGTCCATGCCCTCGCGGAAATGGTCGACGACCAGCCCCAGCAGGCTGCCGGCCACCCGAACGACCAGAACCGCTTCCTCATGGTCGGGATCGTCCGCCACCCGCCGATCCGGCAGATCCAGAACCCGGTCGAGACGGACCAGCGGCACAATGGACTGGCGCAGGACGAACGCCTCCGCCTGTTTGATGTGCCGGACCGCCCCCCGCCGGACCCGGACGGTCTCGACGATATGATCCATGGGGATGCCATAGGGCGTGTCGCCAACCTCAACCAGCATGACCCGGGTGACCGCCATCGACAGCGGCAGCGACAGGCGGACCCGGGTACCGAGACCGGTCTCGGACGTGACCGATACGGTCCCCCCGGCCGCCTCGACGGTCGTCACCACGATATCCATCCCCACTCCCCGTCCCGACAGGTCGGAGACCTCCGGGGCTGTGGAAAAACCGGGATAGAAAATGAGATTGATGGCGTCCTGATCGGTGAGGCGGGCCGCCCGCTCGGCATCCAGGATCCCCTTTGCCACAGCCTTTTCGCGGATCTTTGCGGGATCGATCCCACGGCCATCGTCGCTGACTTCGATGACCACCTGATCGTTTTCCTGAAACGCCGCCACACGGACGACGGCCTCGGGCGGCTTTCCCGCCTGCTCCCGGAGATCGGGCGTCTCGATGCCATGGTCGATCGCATTGCGGATCACATGGATCAACGGGTCGCCCAGCACCTCGATCATGTTTTTGTCGGCGGCGGTGTCTCCGCCTTCGATGCGAAGCGAAATCCGTTTGTCGAGCCGCCGCGCAAGGTCGCGAACCAGACGGGGTAGCCGGTCGAAGACCTCGGAGACCGGCAGCATGCGCACAGCCATGATCGCGCCCTGCATCTCCTGCGCCAGACGGTCGATGACGCCGTACAGGTCCTTGATCTCGCGCGACATGTCGCGCGACCCGTAAATATCCTCCGCCCGGCGCGCCAGAAACGGAAGACTGTTCTTCGAAACCACCAGTTCGCCGATCAGAGCCATCAGGGTATCGACCTTCGCCTGATCGACCTTGAGCACCCGATTGGCCGGCTTCAGATCCTGCGACGCTCCGTCGGCCTGGCCGGGCCGGGACCGATCCGGCGCGCGCTCCGGCACCGCCTCCCCGGACGCCGGCGGTGCCGCCGCCGCCGCCCCGTCCGCCGCAAGCCAGTCGTCCAGAAGCTCCGTCATGGCCGCCGCGTCGGCGGACGCCGCGGATGTCCGCTCCGCCCACAGCCGGCTCCGGGCGGCATGGCCGCCGGTCGCCAGCAGTCCGGAGACAGTGCGGATAACCGATTCGATCCGGGCCGCCCTCCCGTCCTCCTCAAGGGCGAAGGCCAGGACCTCGCGCTGTTGCCCGAGAATCCGTCTCGCCATCGGAGCCCATGGCTCCACCGTCGGCGCAGCCCCCTCCCCGGTCGCCTCGCCCCCCAGGAATCCGGGGGGGACCGGCGCCATGGCGACCTGGTCCGGCACATAGCGGAACGCAGTCTCGACGGCATCGGACGGCCCCAGGACCAACCCCCGGAAACGCAGATGACAGCGATAGGGATCCAGGGTCCCGATCGCCGGCCAGGAGGCGACAGGCGTCACCGACAGGCATTGCAAACCGGGCAGACCGGTGACCAGCGCGAAGGGATCCTCGCCAAAAAAGAAGCAATCCTCGGCCGGCAGATAATCGAAGGCGATCAGCGCGGACCCGGAGGCCGTCGCCCCCGACAGCGCAGCCTCCCGCTCCTCTGGCGCAAAGGTGGCGAGCCACGGCGCGTCCACGCAAAGGACGGAGGAACGGCTGGCCGGCGCCGGAGCATCGCCGCCCCCGGCCGGAGGATCGGGCAGACAGACCCGCAGCGCCGCCGTCATCTCGCGCGACACCCCGTCGGCGTCTCCCGGCATCTCGCCAGACCGTTCGAGATGATCGACCCAGGACGACACCTGATCGAGCGCATCCAGCAGCCGGTCGACCAGATCCGACGTCAGAACCAGGTCCTGCGAACGGACGGCCGTCAGAATGTCCTCGCCGGCATGCACCAGCTTGGTGAAAGCCGGGAAATCGAACAGTCCCACCGATCCTTTCAGGGTGTGGAACCCCCGGAAGACCTCGTTCAGGGCCGCCTCGTCGCCGGGCCCGCGGTCAAGCTGCAAGAGGCCGCTCGAGGTTCCCTGCAACAAATCGCGCGCCTCGCCGATGAATCGGGCCAGCAGTTGCGCATTTTTCATCGGGGGGATCTCCCCGCGACCATCAGGGCGACCTCGGTCAGTTCCTTCGATCCGACCGGCTTCACCAGATAAAAATTCGCGCCCGCCCGCAGGGCCTGCTGGGCGTCCCGCTCGGAGGCCTCGGTGCTGATCGTCACCGCCGGCACGGCGCACAGAGCCGGATCCGTCCGGATCGCCCGCAGCATGGCATAGCCGTCCATCTTCGGCATGTTGATGTCGACGATCATCAGATCGAAGGCGCTGGCGAGGGCCTTTTCATACCCCTCGACGCCATTGGTGGCCTCCTCGACCTCGAACCCCGCGGCCTCCAGGACGGACCGGTAGTAAAGGCGCATGGTTATTCCGTCATCGACCACCAGGATCCGCCCCCGGCCGGAGACCTCGTCCCCCTGGGGATGGCGTGGGCTGGAACTGGCATTGCTCATGGGTCTCACTCCGCCGACAGGGGCTTCTGGTAGACGATGGAGCCGCGCAGCTTCCGCGGCAGGAACAGGGGCGAAATCCGGCTCATGCTCTCGGAATGGCCGAGGCAGATGAACCCGCCCGGCGCCAGCGCGTCGAAGAACATTTCGGCGGTCTGCCGGCGGACGATGTCGTCGAAATAGATCAGCAGGTTGCGGCAGAAGATGACGTCGACGTCACGGAACCGGCCGGTCTGCGTCCGGTCGACCACATTGGCCATGGAGAAGTCGATCGACTCCCGCAGATCGTCACAGATCTGGAACTGGCCGTCGGGGCGCGGGCGGAAATATTTCCCGCGCAGTGCCGTCGACACCCTGGCGACGGACCGTTCGCTGTAGAGTCCCGCCCGCGCCTCGGACAGAATGCGGGAGTCGATGTCCGACGCCAGGATCTCGATGTCCCAGCAGTCGCACTCCGCCCATCGTTCGAGCAGCGTGATGGCAATGGAATAGGGCTCCTCCCCCGACGAGCAGGGGACCGACCAGATGCGGACCCGGTCTCCGGGTCGCTTCCGCGACACCACGGCGGGCAGAATTCCATCGACCAGAGCGTCGAACTGATAATCCTCACGGAAAAAATAGGTTTCATTCACGGTCATATCGTTGACGAGATGCTGTAATTCCTCACCACTGCTTTGGAAGCGCACCATCGTAAAATAATCTCTGAAAGATTCGGCCCTAACGGCAGATATACGGGAAGCGATTCTGCGTTCAACATAGTATTTTTTATTTTCTTTGAATTGAATTCCCGTCTTTCTGTAGAAAAATTCACAGAATTTTTCGTAATCGACATCAGTCATGACAGATTTTGCATCCGGGCCCGCGGCCGGTTTGGGAAGGGCCATCATCGCCCCCGGATTCTGAGGCTGGCGGTATCAATGGCGAATTCCATGAAATCGTCGCCGGCAAATCGCCGCCGAAGATCGGCAAGATCGTCCAGCATCTCCACGCCACCGATTTCCGCCAGGCCATCGACCGCCGCCGCGCAGACATTGACATGGCTGTCGCTGCGGATGACCCGGGCCAGCCAGGCCGGCGCCGAGCGAAGCCTGACGGCCGACAGGATGTTGACCGCGAAAATCCGGACATCGCTGTCCCCGTCGGCCAGCAGACGGTCGACGTGACCCTCCAATGCGTCCGGCATCTCCTGGAGGGCCTCCATCGCCCCATTGCGGAGCGTGGCGTCGTCGCTGCGGAGGAATTCCGCCAGCCGGCCGGCGGCCTCGGGGGAGCCGATCCGGATCAGCGACATCAGGATCGCCGCTCGGACGCTGGGGCTCTGTTCGACAGCGAGGCGATCACACAGCGCCGGCGCGGTCTCTGGAAAAGCGGCCAGTTCGCGGGCGGCCGAGCGGCGATCGGACGCGGTGTCGGACTCCAGCGCGGCAAGAAGGGCGTCTCGCCCGACAACCTCCGGTCCGCCGGGGCTCTCGCTTCCCGGGGTTTTCTGTTTCACGAGGACCATGATGACCTCTCCCTTCCACGCATGCGCAGCCAGCTTTCCAGTTGCGCCACAATCCGCTCGGACGGCAGGACGACGTCGGCACCTCCACGGCGGACAAGCTCGCCCGGCATGCCCCAGACCACGGACGACGCCTCGTCCTGCGCGATGGTTCTGCCGCCACGGCGGCGCAACTCCGTCATCTCCGCGGCTCCGTCCTCGCCCATTCCGGTCAGCATCACCCCGATGATCCGGTCGGCGGGCAGGGTGCGCAGCGCGCTGTCCACCAGCCGGCTGACGCTGGGGTGCCACAGCCGGGACGGATCCGGTGGCATCGGATTGACCACCCAGGCCTCGCCCCGGCGGGAAAACACCAGATCCGCGTCGCCTTTCGCGATATGGACGGTCCCCGGCAGCAGAACGGTCTGTCGCGCCGCCTCCGCCACCGGCAGGGCGCAGATGTCGTTCAGGCGCTTCGCGAATACCGGGGTGAAGGCGCCCGGCATATGCTGGGCGATCACCACCGCCCAGGGAAAATCCGACGGCAGGGCGGTCAGGATCCCTTCCAGCGTTCCGGGCCCCCCGGTCGAGACACCGACCACGACGACCCCCGGCAACGGATCGTCCCGCCCGGCGACGGGAGGAACGGAACGCGAGGGGATCCCGCCCTGTCCCAGGCGGAGCCGGTCGCGCAGCCCTGTGGCCCTGCGGACCCGCGCGCGGGCGGCGGCTTCGATCTTTGCCAGGATTTCGCGTTCGATCCTGTCGATCGACAGGGAAATGGTCCCGCCTGGCTTTTGAATGAAGTCGACGGCGCCCAGGGCCAGCGCCTCCAGCGTGACCTCGGCCCCCACGGCGGTCAGGGACGAGACCATGATCACCGGCCGAGGCCCCACCGCCATGATCCGGGCAAGACAGGTCAGCCCGTCCATCACCGGCATATTGACATCGAGGGTGATGACGTCCGGCTTGAAGCTCTCCAGGGCGGCAAGGGCTTCCGCTCCGTTGCGGACCGCCAGAACCTCATAACCGCCCTCGCCCTCCAGCAGGTCGCGGAAGTGACGACGCATCAGAGCCGAATCATCGGCGACCAGAACCTTGCGCATCCTATCGCCCCCCTCGCGGCGCGCGGGAGGCAGGGCATTCCGGTTGAGTGGTCGGGCTGCCTGCCATCTCGGACCTCACCGGACCGTAACGATGTCCGCGCAGGCATCGACCTCGCGGACGTCGAGAAGCTGACCGACGTCGAGAAGCAGAATCATCCGGTTCTGCGCCTCGATATTGGCAACCCGGCGGATCAGCCGGCGCTGCTCCTCCGACAGATCGGGCGCGGGGCCGATCACCGCGGCCGGAATGCGCATCACCTCAAGGACCGAATCGACGATGAAGCCTGTCCGGACCCCCTTGATCGTGTAGACCATGATCCGCTGGCGGTCGGACCGGTCCAGTGCCGGCAGACCGAACCGGCTCCTTTGATCGACCACCGGGAGGACGACGCCGCGCAGGTTGACGACGCCCTCGATGAAGGACGGCGTCTTGGGGACGCGGGTCAGTTCCTCCGGAACCCGGACGATCTCCTGGACCGCCTCGATGGGAACGCCATATTCCTCGTTCATCAGCCGGAAGACGACGAACTGTTCCTCCTCGTCGATACCGGGGCCTGAGATCTTGCTGTCGCGTCTTTCCGACATTGCGGGCACGTCCGCCTCCTGCAGGCCACCCATCGACCGGATGGCGTCACTGTTGAACAGGGTTTCCGCCGACAGGATGGAAACCAGCCGCTCGCCATCCTGAAGGCGGCAGATCGCCTCGATTTCCGCCATATCCGCGCCATGGGACAGGAGCGGAGGCATGGGATCGATGGCCGCTCTGCCGACACGCAGGACTTCGCGAACGCTGTCCATCATGATGCCGACCGACACGGGGCCGGTGTCGGAGGGCAGGGTCACGACCACGATCTTGTTGCTGTCGGAGAGCCGCTCGCGCGTCATGCCGAACATGTCGCGCAACGACACCAGCGGCAGCAGACGGTTCCGCAAGGTCATCACGCCGAGAACATAGGGGGGCGCGTTGGGAACCCCGGTGATCCGCTCGGGGACCTGAACGATCTCCTGAACACGATCGATCGGCAGCGCGTATTCCTGCCCAGCCACCTCGAAACTGACGAGCTGGCTCTCGTCACCCGCGCCCTCTCCCGGCCCGGCCTGGGGATCGGCCACGGGTCCGCCGGACGGGCCGGTCGCAAGCCCGCCGGCCCGTGCCGACAGGCGATCCATGGCCTGAAACTGGTGGGCCACGACCCGCCCGGCATCCAGGATCATGACCATGTCCCGCCCCTCACCGCCCTTGATCATGCCCGTCAACAACCGGCCGTCGATGACACTGCCCACGGCATCCATGGCATCGATCCGCTCCTGCTCGACGGTCACGACATTGGACATCCGGTCGACGACCAGGCCGACCGGCCTGCCCTGATCCAGGACGACCACACGGGTGCCATCGTCGTAATCGACGTCGGGCATTCCGAACACGGAGCGCAGCCGGATGATCGGAAGGACTGTGCCCCGGAGATTGGCCAGTCCCTCGAGAGCGGACGGACTGAGCGGCATCCGCACCACCTCGGGCATACGGATGATCTCCTGGACCTCCGCCAGCGGAACCGCGAACATCTCGCTGGCGACATCAAAAATCACAAACTGCCGGACACCGTCGCCGGAGCCCCGGGATGCGGGCTGGCTTTCGCCGTCACCCGCAACGATCTGCGCACCATCGGACATGGCGTCGCCTCCATCGGGTCAAGAGAACTGGGAACGGCGGTCAGGCGCCCGCCTGTAACTCATCCGCGAGCGAGGCGATCTCCTCTATGGCGGCGGCCAGTTCCTCTGCTCCCTTGGACTGTTCTCGGGCGGCGTTGCCGGCCTCGCCGGTGGCCCGGGTGGTCTGCTGGGCGGCGGCGGCGATCTGTTCCACCCCTTGCAGAACCTCCTTGATGACCTGAGCGATCTCCTCGCTCCCAGACAGGATGTCCCGGTTGCCGGTCACGATCACGCCGACGTCGCGCGCGATATTGTCGAGATCCCCGGCGATCACCTTGTTCTTCTCGACCTCGAGCGCGGCGGCGGTGCCGATTTCCTCCAGGTCCCGGCGGACCGATCCGATCTGGTCCTGGATGGCCTTGACGGTATCCTTGATCCGTTCGGCGTTTTCCGCGGAATCCCGGGCCAGATTGCGGATATCGGTGGAGACCACGGCGAAACCCTTGCCGAATTCACCGGCGCGGGCGGCTTCGACCGATCCGTTGACGGCCAGCATATTGGTCTGGATCGACACGGTGGTGATGGCGTCGACGATCTTGTCGATCCGCCGGCTGATCTGTTCCAGGGACTGCATCTGGTCCCGGCTCTGGCGGCCGGCCTCGACGGACGCCATGACGCCGGCAATCAGTTCCTCGACGGACTCCTTGTTGCGCGCCAGCAGGTCGGCGATCACGGAGCTCTTTTCCAGGGACCGCTTTGCGCGATCGGAAGCCATCAGAGCACTTTTTTCAACCTGGGAGATGGCCGCCGACGATTGTTGCGTCGCCGCGCCCTGCTGCTGGGCGCCCCGCTGGATCTGCTCCAGGGCGACCAGGATCTGGGTGGCGGCGCGGTTGATCTCCTCCACGGCCGAGGACAACTCCTCCGACGCGGAGGCAACCTCCTCGCTGCTCTTGGAAATATCGGTGGCGTTCTTGAGATCGTCGGCGAGTTCGGACAATTCCTGCGCGGCCTGTTCCGACTGGGCCAGGGCGGAGGTCTGCTGATCGATGGTTTTCAGGGATTCCTGACAGGCGGCGCTTTGCTCCTCGGCCGCCGCCGCGATGACCTCCGATCCTTTCTGGGCTTCGCGCGCGGCATTCCCCGATTCCTCCGCACCTTTCGCGATTTCCCGGCCGCCGGTGACGATCTCGGACATATCGGCCCGGATCCGCTCGAGCTGCCGGGTCACGTCGAGTCCCTTCTCCACCTCGCGTTTGGCATTGCAGGCGGAACTGTTGATCCCTTCCGCCACGGTCTTCACATCGCACTGAATCTGGGAAATCAGATCCTGGATTTCGCGCGCGCTCTTTTCCGATGTCTCCGCCAATGTGCGCACCTCGTCGGCGACGACGGCAAAGCCCTTGCCATGCTGGCCGGCGCGGGCGGCCTCGATGGCGGCGTTCAGGGCCAGCAGATTGGTCTGGTCGGCGATCCGAGCGACCGCCTTGACCACTTCCCCGATGGCGGCCGCCTGACGTTCCAGTTCCTCGACCATGCGCACCGATCCGACCTGACGTTCGGCTGCACGGCCGATCGCACCGATCGACTTGGTGATCTGATCGGAAACGCCCAGCAGCAGGGTCTGAAGGATCTCGGCCTTGCCGACCGACAGATCGGCGTTTTCCCGGGCCCGGTTCAGAAGACCCGTTCCATGGACGACGGCCCGCATCGACTGTTGCGCCGCGCCAGCGGCCTCCTCGGCGCCGGCGGCGATCTGTTCCGAGGCCTTGCGCAGTTCCTCGGCGGCGGACGCCGCCTCGGCGATCCCGCTGGCAAGCTGCGAGGTGGCGGCCGCGATCCGCTCGGCGATCTTCTGCTGGCGGGCGAAAGTCCTCGCCTTGCGCTTCTGGGCCTGGACGAAAAGCTGTCCCCCGTTCGCGGACGGAATTTCGTCTTCCGTCTGACGGACGGTGGACGCACGCGCGCTGACGCCGGCGGATGCCGCCAGCACGTTCTTCTTAACCAGGGCCATGGGCCATCCCTCGCGTTAATTAATCTTCAATTAACTTATCGATTGCCAAGGTGTGGCCGACATCCCCATTTGAGGACACGCGTATGCAGACTGTTGAAACCGCCGGAATGTCGGGCTTTCACGGTCGCTTCTTGGCGGAGATCCGGCCGGTACCGGCAAGACTCGGAGCCCGATGAACCGGCTCATCGCGGTGCGGCGGTTCCGGTCCCACGGACGGGCGAGGCCGGAGGAAACCGGCATCGATGGGTGCTTTGAGAATTTCGCCGGCCCGGGTCCAGACCGGCTCCGTCGGGGGGCCTTTGTCCTCGGAGGAAACCCCTGAAACGCCAAACGGCGCATCGCACTGTTTTCGTGCGATGCGCCGTTTGCGCTGAACTTTTGGTGGAGCCGAGGGGATTCGAACCCCTGACCTACGCATTGCGAACGCGTCGCTCTCCCAACTGAGCTACGGCCCCTCCGTGAGGAGGCGGATAATGGGCAAAGGGCCGGCCGCTGTCAAGTCCAAGGACGCCCCGGACATGAGATTTTCGTCGGGCGGAGCACGGGGGCCGGGCCGCCCCGGTCGACCGGATGCCCGCATGGCCGGGCGTGGCCCTCCGGCAGGTCTTGCGGGATCCGCCGGCTGCCGCTAGGGTACGCTCCGTCTGATTCCGTCCGAGGTCGCATGCCATGCAAGACGTCCTGATGCCGCTTCTCATTCTGCTCAATTATGCCATCGAGCTGTTCAAGCTGGCCGTCCTGGCGTCCATCGTGATGAGCTGGCTGGTGGCCTTCAACGTGCTCAACACCCGCAGTCGCGTCGTCTATATGGTGATGGACACGCTCTACCGGATCACCGAACCGGCGCTGAGGCCTTTGCGGCGGATCATCCCCAACACCGGCGCTGTCGATCTGTCCCCGATCGCCCTGTTCTTCATCTTGTGGCTGATCCAGATGTATCTGCCGATGCTGGCCCGTGGCCTCTGACGACCGGACCCCGGACAGTTTGCTGGACGGACCCCTTGCCGCCGCGGCCGGGGGGTGCCGTCGGGCGGTGAAAGTGACGCCGAAGGCGTCGCGTGACAGGAGCGAGGGCGTGGCCGCCGACGCCGACGGCAACCGGTTTCTCAAGATCTCGGTCACCGCGGTGCCCGAGGACGGCAAGGCCAACAAGGCGGTGATCGCCCTTCTGGCGAAACGCCTGAAACTGGCGAAGCGGTCGATTTCCGTCCTGGCCGGCGCCACCGACCGCCGCAAGGTGCTTTTCATTGAAGGCGAAGCGGATGCTTTGGCGCATCTGCTCCTGGACTGCATGAGGTCAACATGAGCCAAGCGAAAATCATAGACGGCAATGCCGTCGCCGCCGACGTCCGGGCCGCGGTCGCCGCCCGCGTCGCCGCCTTGAAGGCATCCGGCGCCCCCGTGCCGGGGCTGGCCGTGGTGCTGGTCGGAGAGGACCCGGCCAGCCAGGTCTATGTGCGCAACAAGAACAAACGCGCCGCCGAGGCCGGCATTGCCTCCTTCGAGCATCACCTGCCGGCAGACACCTCCGAAGCCGATCTGCTGGCCCTGGTCGAACGGCTGAATCTGGACCCGGCCGTCCACGGTATCCTGGTGCAACTGCCGCTGCCGGAACAGATCGACGCCCAGAAGGTCCTGGATTCGATCCACCCCAGCAAGGATGTGGACGGATTTCATCCCTTCAATGTCGGCCGTCTCGCCACCGGTGGAGCGGCGCTGGTGCCCTGCACCCCGCTGGGGTGTCTTCTGCTGGCGAAACGGGAACTGGGCAGCCTCGCGGGGAAGCGGGCGATCGTGGTTGGCCGGTCCAATATTGTCGGTAAGCCGATGGCCCAGCTTCTGCTGAGGGAATCCGCCACCGTTACCGTCGCCCATTCGCGGACTCAGGATCTGCCCGGAGAATGCCGGCGCGCCGACATCCTGGTGGCCGCCGTCGGCCGGCCTGAGATGATCCGCGGCGACTGGATCAAGCCCGGCGCCCTGGTCCTGGACGTCGGAATCAACCGCGTCCCGGCCGCCGAACCGGGCAAAACCCGTCTGGTGGGCGACGTCGCCTTTGCCGAGGCGGTGACCGTCGCGGGCGCCATCACGCCGGTTCCGGGCGGGATCGGCCCGATGACCATCGCGATGCTGCTGCGCAATGTTCTCGAAGCCTGCTGCCGGATTCACGACCTGCCCTTCGAGGACGTGCTTTAACCGGTAAGACCGAGGAGACCCGGGATGGACACCCCCGATCTGGTTCCGCTGCTGCTGGCCGCGATCGCCTTCGTGGGCAGCCATATCGGCGTTTCCAGCACGCCGCTCCGCCCTCTGCTGATCGCGCGCCTCGGGCGGGGCGTCTATCTCGGGCTCTATTCCCTGGTTTCCATCCTCTGCCTGATCTGGCTCGTCGCCGCCTTCGCAGCAACGCCCTTCCTGCCACTGTGGCCGGAAACGCACTGGGCACGATGGATTGCCGTTGCGCTGATGCCGCTGGCCCTGATCCTGGTGGCCGGCGGACTGTCGCCCGCCAATCCGACCCTGCTGATCCACCGGGCGGGCGGCCCCACGCCAAGGGGTGTCTTCGCCATTACCCGCCATCCGATGATGTGGGGCATCGCGCTGACCGCAATCCTGCATCTTCTGGCGTCGGGCGACGCGGCATCGCTCATTTTATGCGGCGCCATGGCGGTCCTGGCGCTTGTCGGCGCCGCCTTCCAGGACCGGCGCAAGCGGACGGAGGACCCGGCGGGCTGGCGGGTCCTGGCGGCCGAGACATCGTTCTGGCCATTCCAGGCCCTGGCGGCGGGCCGCACCCGTCTGGCGCCCCGCGCGCTCGTCCTCCCCGTGGTCGCGGGGTTGGCAGCCTATCTGGTCATGGCCGCGGTTCATCAGAACCTGTTCGGCGGCTCTCCCTTCCACTGACCTGGGACGCCGGAAACCTCACAGGGCAGCCGCTGTCGCGGCGGCGGGCAAGAGGCTTGGCCCCATTCCGGAAGAGGCCCATCGGCTCTGCGACCGGTGCGACGATGTCGCACCGGTCGCAGGACGGATCCCGTTTCAGCCGCGCGCCATCTTGGCAAGACGCATGCGCAGCGCGTTCAGCTTGATGAAGCCTTCGGCATCGCGCTGGTTGTAGACCGAATCCTCCTCGAAGGTCACATAGTCGTGACGATAGAGGGATTTTTCGGACTTGCGGCCGACCACCGTGACATTGCCCTTGTAGAGCTTGAGGCGGACCGTACCGGCGACGTTCTGGCTGACCTCGTCAATCATCGCCTGGATCGCGCGGCGTTCCGGGCTCCACCAGAAGCCGTTGTAGATCAGCTCGGCATAACGGGGCATCAGCTCATCCTTGAGGTGGGCCTCGCCGCGGTCGAGCGTGATGCTCTCCACCGCGCGGTGGGCGACGATCAGGATGGAACCGCCGGGGGTCTCGTAGACGCCGCGGCTTTTCATGCCGACGAACCGGTTCTCGACCAGATCCAGGCGTCCGATGCCATTGGCGCCGCCCAGGGCGTTGAGGCGCGTCAGCAGGGCGGCCGGCGACAGGCGCTCGCCATCGACGGCGACGGCATTGCCGTTCTCAAACTCGATCTCGACATAGGTCGGCTGGTCCGGCGCCTTTTCCGGGCTCACCGTGCGGGTGAACATGTCCTCGAACGGCTCCGTCCAGGGATCCTCCAGCGCCTTGCCCTCGTAGGAGATGTGCAGAAGATTGGCGTCGGTCGAATAAGGCGCCTCGCCCCGCTTATCCTTGGCGATCGGAATCTGGTGCTTTTCCGCGAAGTCGAGCAGCTTGGTGCGGGAATGCAGATCCCAGATGCGCCAGGGCGCGATCACCTTGATGTCGGGCTTCAGGGCGTAATAGCCGAGTTCGAAGCGGACCTGGTCATTGCCCTTGCCGGTGGCGCCATGGGCGACGGCATCGGCGCCGGTCGCCAGGGCGATCTCGATCTGGCGCTTGGCGATCAGCGGCCGGGCGATCGAGGTGCCCAGCAGATAGACGCCCTCATAGAGGGCATTGGCGCGGAACATCGGGAAGACGAAGTCGCGGACGAATTCCTCACGCAGGTCGTCGATGAAGATGTTTTCCGGCTTGATGCCCATCAGCAGGGCCTTCTTGCGGGCGGGCTCCAGTTCCTCGCCCTGGCCGAGATCGGCGGTGAACGTCACCACCTCGCACTGATATTGATCTTGCAGCCAGCGCAGGATGATCGAGGTGTCCAATCCGCCGGAATAGGCCAGGACAACTTTCTTGACTTCACCTTTCATGGGATACGCGCCTTGTCACAGGGAGATGCTCAACCGGCGCAGTATAGGGGATCGCCCGGGCGAGGCAAGCCCAGCGGCGCGTTCGCGCCAGGGCGATCGGGTTCATCCGATTGCCCTGCCCGCGACTTTTCCCCGCCCCTCAGCCGATGGCGGTGACCAGACCACCGCTCTGCGGCGGCCCGGCGGCGGAAACATAGCTCTGCACCGCCTGGACCACGGTCTGGGCGAAACCGAGGCTCGTGGTCAGCAGCCCCTGATCGGCGACCGGCGGCGACGCCCCGGCCACACCCTGGGGTTCCGCGGGCACGCCGGATTGTCCGGCCCCCGGGACCTCAAGGGGGTGTCCGCCCTCACCCGCCGCCTGCTGGCCCGTGTCCTCCTGCGTCACATCACCATTGGCGACCTGGACAAAGCCATGCATGTCATTGATCAGGGCGTTGGCACTGCCCGCCAGGGCCCAATTCCCGCCGCTTTGATGATGCTGCCGGCCGGTCGCGGCGTTTGTTCCGCCGGCAGAAACATCCGGAGGCGCGCCCCCCGACGCTGTTGTCGGCGGATCCGTGACGGAGTTCGATGCGGCCGGCGTGATGGAGGACACCGTGGCGCCGCCGCCCCCGGCGGCTCCCCCCTGGGCGGCTCCCTGGGCCGCCACGACCACCGCCTGAAGATCCGGCGACAGATGCTGAAAAGCATTGTCGAAATCCCGCCCCCCCTGTCGCAGGGCGAGACGGAACCCGTCGCCGCCGGCCTCGTCCGGCGCCGTCGTCTGACCATCCCCGGTTTGAGGACGTCTGAATGCCGTCGTGGCCGACGAAACGGATGAACTTCCGCTGACGGCCTTCACCTGCCCCGAAATCCCTTGCGGGAACAGGGCGTAGGTGTCGGCCAACTGACCGACCGATTGAACCATGTCCGCTCTCCCTCGACTGGGCAAAGGGGAGAATGCAAGAACAGGGCCAACTGGATTGGGCGCGTTAAATCAAATTGTTATCAAATTTTGGAGAAAAACAGACAGAGACGCACACCCGGCAATTGATGCCGCCGGGAAAGATCCGCCCGCGACGACCGCAAGGGGACTTGAAAATTTTTCCTCTCCCGAAAGATGTAGCCCCGCTGGGCAATCCCCGCTGGGCAATCCCCGCTGGGCAATCCCCGCTGGGCAATCCTCCGGCGGGCGGGAGAATCCGCGGGACGGATGCCCCGCCCGGGCCCCGCGTTCAGGCGGCCGGCGCCGGCTGCTGGTGCTCGTCGGGAATGCCGTCTTCCAGACGCGCCTTCTGCCGGGAACAGCGGATCCGTTCGCTGTCGCTTTTAAGCTGTCCGCAGGCGGCCAGGATGTCGCTGCCGCGCGACTGCCGGACCGGCGCCGAATAACCGGCATCGAACAGCATGTCGGAGAACCGCTTGATATCGCGCATGTCGGAGCATTCAAACTCCGATCCGGGCCATTTGTTGAAGGGGATCAGGTTGAATTTGGCCGGAATACCCTCCACCAGCTTGACCAGCCGGCGGGCGTCGGCCGCGGAATCATTGATCCCCTTCAACATGATATATTCGAAGGTGATCCGCCGGGCGTTGTTGGTCGGATAATCGCGCAGGGCCGCCATCAGCTCGGCCAGGGGATATTTCTTGTTGATCGGCATGATGCGGTCACGGATCTCGTCGGTGGTCGCGTGCAGGCTGACCGCCAGATTGACCCCCAGTTCCTCGCCGCAACGGCGGATCATCGGCACCACGCCAGAGGTCGACAGGGTAATGCGCCGCTTCGAGACGGCAATCCCTTCGCCGTCCATGATGATCTTCAGCGCCTTCGAGACATTGTCGTAATTGAACAGGGGCTCGCCCATGCCCATCAGCACGATGTTGGAGATCAGGCGGCCG
Organism: Telmatospirillum sp.; assembly: GCA_009712185.1. Taxonomy (GTDB): domain Bacteria; phylum Pseudomonadota; class Alphaproteobacteria; order Rhodospirillales; family Magnetospirillaceae; genus Telmatospirillum. The sequence goes on from WASQ01000001.1 coordinate 41,216, forward strand.
CCGTCGCTGGGGCTCGGCCATTCCTCATAAGAATCGCGCGCGGTCATGAACTGGCCGACGATCTCGGCCGCGGTCAGGTTGCGCACCAGAAGCTGGGTGCCGGTATGACAGAACCGGCAGGTCAGCGTGCATCCGACCTGCGAGGACACGCAGACGGCGCCGCGATCATCTTCCGGGATATAGACCGTTTCCGCCTCATTGCCGTCGGCGAAACGCAGCAGCCATTTGCGGGTGCCGTCCACCGAGGTCTGGACCCGGGAGGTTTCGGGCCGGCGCACGACATAGCGTTCGGCCAGCTTTTCGCGCAAGGGCCGGGCAAGCGTCGTCATCGCCTGGAAGTCGGTGACCCCCTGGTTGTAGATCCAATGCCAAAGCTGCTTCGCGCGGAACGGCTTTTCGCCGATGTCCGCCATTTCGGCGGCCAGCTCCTCGCGGGACAGGCCGACCAGATCCTTGCGTTCGCTCATGGCCGATACATATGGGGGCCACACCTCCGGACGCAAGAAAAACCCGCGTCCGGCCGCCCGGGGACGCGTTATTTCACGCCGCAGGCCTTGCCGATATCGGCATAGGCCTTGGCAAAACCGTCAAGGGAATAAGTGTCCGCGGTTTGATCGCCCTTGGCGGGGGTTCCATGGATCACCAGGGACTTCCCTTTCAGCATGGCCTGAACCACCGCCTTGTCATTGCGCGCCCAGGCGCCGTCGCCGGTCGTGTAGAGATCGAACTTCGCTCCGCCGATATCGATCTCGGCCGCGGAATCCTTCTTGAAGGTGTAACCGGCGGTGACGCTGACCACGTCGAGGCTTTTGTCGTTGGGACGATGGGTAATCGAGACATAGGTCTCGCCGCGCCCCTTGGGGGCGTTCAGGCTGCGCTTGGGGAGGCTTGCGGTATAGCAGACCTTCCCCGACTTGTCGGAGTAGGTAAAGCTCTCCCAATCCCCTGACTTTCCAAGCGACTTGGCGCTGTCGGCGAAGGCCGGCAGGGCAATGGCGGTTGAGAGAAAGGCGACAAAAAAGGAAACGGGAGTTATTCTGGCGAACATGACGACAACCGGACTTTCGGCAAAAACGAGGCCTATGGAGTGCCCTGCCGGGCCGCCCTTGTCAACCGCCCTGGTCCGAAGGTGGGGGGATGACCGATGAAGCGGGTGCCGAGACCGCCGGTTCATCATATCAATCCGGTCCTTGTCGAGGTCACGCGCGGTCCCCTGGTCGAAAGCGTTCACAGGGGCGCGGCGGCGGGCTCCCGGGCTGACGGAACCCTTGTCGCCGCCGGGGGTGACATCGAACGCCCGGTCTATCCGCGCTCGGCGGTCACGCCGCTGCTGGCGCTCCCCCTGATCGAAACCGGAGCGGCTGACCATTTCCGGGTCACGGAGGTGGAACTGGCGCTGGCCTGCTCCTCCCACCCCGGCCAGACCACCCAGACCCGCCTGCTGGCATCCTGGCTCGACCGGCTGGGCCTTGGCGGCCAGGATCTCGAATGTGGCGCCCATCCGCCCCTGGACCCCGCCGCCGCGGCGGAGCTGATCCGGGCCGGACTGTCCCCGGTGGCCCTGCACAGCAGTTGTTCCGGTAAGCATTGCGCGATGCTGACGACCGCGCTGCATATGGGCGAGACCACCCGGGGATATGTCGACCACACCCACCCGGTCCAGCGCCGCATCGCGGAGGCCCTGGGCGACATGACCGGATGCGCGCCGCGTCCTCTGCCCCAGGCGGTGGACGGCTGCGGCGTCCCCCCCTATGCCCTGCCGCTGTCGGCGATCGCACTGTCCCTGTCGCGGATGGCGGCCCCCGGGGACCTGGGGCCGGCGCGGCAAGGGGCGGTGGAGCGCATCCTGACCGCCATGTCCGGCCATCCCGGCCTTCTGGCCGGCGACGACGACCTTGCCACCCGGATCATGCGGGAGCTTCCGGGTATCGTCGTGAAAAGCGGGGCGGAGGGCGTTTACGCGGCGATCCTGCCCCAGGCGGGTTTGGGGATCGCGATCAAGATCGATGACGGCGCCGACCGCGCCGCCGGGGTGGCGATGCTGGCCCTGCTGCGGCATCTGGGCATTCTCGGCGCCTCCGCCTCGCGGGCGCTCCATGGCGAGGCGGCGCCGGCCGTCGCCACCCGCTCCGGCGATACCGTCGGCGTCATTCGCGCCGCGCCGGAGTGGCTGGGCTGACCGGGACTGGGCTGGCCGGGACTGGGCTGGCCGGCATCGGGCTGGCCGGCATCGGGCTGGCCGGCATCGGGCTGGCCGGCATCGGGCTGGCCGGAGACGCTCTCCGCCCCCTCAATGCCGGCCACCGTCAGTCCTCCGTCGGATCCGCGCTGCGGTAAAGGGCCATGCGGTCCGGGGTGCGGAAGACCGGCTCACCATGGCGGTGCGGCCGCACCTCCTCCGTCGGGCCGCCGGCACGGACCGGACGGGGCGCGAACCGCGCCAGACTGGTGACGCGGTCATACATGACAATGGCCCCCGCGATCCCCAGATTGACGCAAAAGCGCGTCGGGATCTTGACCACATGGTCGCAGCGCGCCAGCAGTTCGGGCGTCAGGGACCCGCGTTCGCGTCCCAGCACATAGGCGGCCTGGGCGGGATGATGGAAGGACGGCAGATCGACGGCGTCGTCCACCAGTTCAACGCCGACCAGGCAGCATCCCTTCGGCAGATGAAGATTGGCAAGGTCGGGGAAGGCATAGAACGGCACCTGCGAGACCGCGTCCGAGGTATCCGCCCGGCCGGCGGCGCGGCGGGTGTAGTCCGCCGCGATGGTGAAGACGAAGCTGGCGCCGAACGCATGCGCCGACCGGAACAGGCTGCCGACATTGGCCTGTTTGCTGACGCCTTCGACCCCGATCCCGAAATATCCCCGCATCTGGTTCCTCTCCTTCCGGCGCGGGACAGCCCCCGCCTTCCGCCCCCACGCCTCCCCTTCCCGGAGGGACGGCCGGGGCGTGGCGGGGACATAGCCGATTTCTCAATCGGACAGAACGGAAATTTCCGCTTCGAGGAACGCCCGTTCGATGGCGAACCGCAGCTGGCTGGCGATCAGCGAACCGTCGGCCCCCTCGCCATAGTCGATCCAATATTGAAGCTGATAGCGCTTCTTGCCGGAACAGAAGTCGTCGAGAAGAATCCTGGGCGCCGGGTCGGCGGCCACGTCGGGATGCCGGGACGCCACCTCGGTCAGCAGGGAGGAGACCCGGTCCGATGATTCCCGGTGATCAACCTCGACCGAGATCGACCGGCGGACCTTGCCGTTCGAATAGGTCCAGTTGGTCACATTGTTTTCGATGAAGGTCGAATTGGGCACCAGGATCTCGATCCCCTCCGAGGTCCGCACCGTCGACGACCGGACGCTGATATGGGTCACCGTCCCCACCACCGATCCCACCTCGATACGGTCGCCGAGACGCAGGGGGCGCTCGATCAGCAGCATGATGCCGCTGATCATGTTTTTCAGCAGAACCTGGGTCCCGAAACCGACGCCAATGGCGAGCGCGCCGCCCAGGAAGGCGAACACCGTCAGGGGAATATTGGCGGTGTTGAGCGCGAACACGCATAACATCAGGATCAGAACCGCCTGCAACCAGCGCAGCACCATGGCGGTCCAGGCCGCGCCCAGCCCCAGCCGGTCGATGGCGATCCTGCGGACAAGGCGCAGCATCCGGCTGATCAGCAGGGATCCGAACAGCAGCAGCAGGATCACGCCCAGGCTTTTGCCCAGCGTGACGCTGCGGGTGGCCACCACCTTGCGGCCGTCGACCTCCAGCGTGTCGTCGGCCGAGAACAGTTCCAGCGACCACAGCCGGGCGGCGCCCCGCCCCGCCGCCGCGGCCCAGCCGGACAGGCGGTCGCTGACCGACCGGCGGGCCGCGCGCTCGACCATTTCCTGACGCCAGACCTGAAGGGTCCGCAGCATTTCCGCAGCCGATTGCTGAACGTCGCGCAAGGCCTGGGTCCGCTGCTGCTCGACCTCCAGGAAGCCGGCGACCAGCGCCGCCTCTCCCGGGGCCAGCGCCCCTTTCTGCCGCACCTCCAGTTCCGACACGCGCCCGAGGGACAGGGCCACCTCGCGTTCGTTGTACCGGATCCAGGCCTCAAGAAGGGCGAGGTGACGCCGGCTCTCGCTGTCGGCGATCCGCAGGTTTTCGGCGGTCGGGGTGTTCATGATCAGCCAGCGATACCGCCATCCCGACCGTTCCCAGCTCAGAAGCTCGCGGATACGGCGGTGGAGATCGACGGACAGATCGAGCATGTCCGCCCGCTGGCGCCACAGATCGGCCTCCTCCCGCTGGAGGGAGAGCCGTGCCGCCCGCCGGTCCGAGGTTTCCCCGGCCGGCGACGGGGCCGCCTCGGCCCTGGCAAGCGCACCGGCGGCCTTGTCGGCCTGCTGGCGCATGGCGGCGGCCCTGGCGATCAGATCCTTGAGGGAGCCCTCCGCGGCGGCGATCCGCCGGTCGACCGCCGCCACGACCAGATCGAGATCGGATTGCGGGAACTGGGACGCGGAGGAGGCCAGCGCCAGCTTCTTGCCCAGCAATGTCAGGGTCGCGGCCTGCAGCCCGGCCTCCGCCTCCCACACCGCGAGATTGACCTGGGCTTCCGCCACATCCTCGGCCGCGGTGCGGGCCGCGAGCCGCGCGAGATCGCGGACCCAGCTCTGGCGGTCCTGTTCAAGGGCGCTGCGGGCGCCGGCCAGTTTCTCCTCGGCCTGACGCAGGCGGATCTCCGCCGCCTTGTAAGCCTTTTCCGCCTCGACCGATTCCGCCTCGATCAGGGACCGGCGGGTCCGGCGGACCTCGATCTCAACCTCGGCATTCTCTTTGGCCTCGCGCAACTGGTCGACGAGCAGAATGGAATAGGGCGGCGGCGTCACGAACGACCGCCAGTGCTCCGCCTCGGACTGCCGGTCGTCACGAAGCTTCTGGACCAGAGGAAGACGCGCCACCAGGGCTTTGTGCCGGACCAGCGTGTCGATGAAATGCCCCAGCGCATGATCCCGTTCCAGGATCTCCTCGGGCGTGGCCACGGCGGGGGTCATTCCCGGCTCCGCCTCGATACGCCGCTTCAGGCTTTCGGCCGCCTTCAGATCCTGATCCAGACCGGCGATCTCGTCGGCCGTGGATTTCGGGCCCACGGCAACGGGGACGGGGGCCGTGGGCGCTGGAGACTCGGTGGCGGCGGGGACCGCCTTGCCCGTCGCAACGGAGGAGAGGGTTTTGACCGGATCCGCCGCATGGACAGAACCATCAAAGAAAAACACGCCCAAGGCGAAAAATATGACGAAAGTCAGGGGTCTGCCCCTGGATCCGACAAGACTTGAGCGCATGTGCGAAGCATCTCCCCAAGGGCTGGATTTCTCCGCATCATGGGCTGTTCTTGATCAGGTGCAAAGGAGGATGACATGCGCGCGGTGATCTGCCCGTCGCTGGGCGACGAAACGGGACTTCGGACAGAAGAGGTTGCGCCGCCGGCGATGATCGCGGGGGGCGTCCGCATCGCCATCGCCGCGGCCGGGGTCAATTTCGCCGACGGACTGGTCATCGCCGGCCGCTATCAGGAAAAGCTGGAGCCGCCCTTCATTCCGGGTTTCGAAGTGGCGGGAACGGTGATCGAAACGGCGCCGGACGTCACCGGTTTCACGGCCGGCGACCGGGTCATGGCGGTTGTCGACAGCGGCGGGTTCGCCGAGCAGGTGGTGGCGCGGGCCACCGACACCCACCGGCTGCCGGACCGGATGGACTGGGCAACCGCGGCGGGCTTTCCCATCGTCTATGGAACGTCGCATCACAGTCTGGCGGCGCGTGCCGCGCTCAAGGCCGGCGAGACCCTGCTGGTCCTGGGGGCCGCCGGGGGCGTCGGACTGACCGCCGTCGAGATCGGGCGGGCGCTTGGCGCCACGGTGATCGCCTCGGCGGGCGGACCCGCCAAGACGGAGGTGGCCCGCGCGCACGGCGCCCATGCCGTCATCGATTATCGCGAGGAACCGCTGAGGGACAGGGTCAAGGCCCTGACCGGGGGCAAAGGCGCCGACGTCGTCTATGACCCGGTCGGCGGAGACCTGTTCGACCAGGCCCTGCGGTCCCTGGCGCCGGCGGGCCGCCTGCTCGCCATCGGGTTCGCGAGCGGCGCGATCCCGCAAATCCCCGCCAATATCCTGCTGGTGAAAAATCTTTCGGTGATCGGATATCACTGGGGGGCTTACCGCCGCCTCGATCCGGCGGGTCTGGCGGACAGCTTCCGCCAACTGCTCGGATGGTTCGATCAGGGGCTGCTGTCGCCGATCGTCAGCCGGACGCTTCCGCTGGACCGGGCGGCCGAGGCCATCGGCCTGCTGAAATCGCGCCAGGCCTCGGGGAAACTGGTCTTGACGGTTTAGGGCGCGCCACCGGTTCCGCTGTTTCCGGTCACTGTTATCGTCATCCCCCGCGAACGCGGGGATGACGATGATGAAAACCGGATCATCGGGACATCATGAAAAGCAGACGCCCCCCTGGACTCCGCCCCGGATTTCCCGGCCGGGGGCCGGGGACGCAGCGGCCTGAAGGGCGGAATTAGAACCGGTAGCCGAGACCGGCGCCCAGGATCAGGCGGCTCTGGCCGGTCACACCCTCCAGGGGCATGCTGATATTGCGCCGGGCCTCCGCGGTGCCGATCAGGCTGAGGCTGGGCGTCAGGGCGTGGTTGATGGTGAAGGTCAGATTGACGTCCGAGGTCGGAGCCACCACTTCGGCCAGCCCAAGACCGCTGGCCGGATTGACGGTGAAACGCTCACCCAGCCAGGCACCCCCCAGCCGCACCCCGTAGCTGGTTCCAAGCGTTCCGGGAGCGGCGCCGACGGCGGCGCCGAGACCGGCGACGACACTGCCGTCAAGCGACGGCGCAAGGGTCGCATCGATCCGGTAATCACCCGACTGCCAGGCCAGGAAGCCGCCCATCTGCATGCCTTTGCCGGTGGTCTTTCCCGACAGCCCCTTGAGCGAGGGGGTGGCGAAGGTTCCCGTCGCAACCGGGCCGAAACCGGCGGACATGGTGCCACCGTTCCAGAGGGTCACACGCGCGTCGTCGGAGGTGGGAGCCGCGCCGCCCAGGGACAACGCCCCCTGGGCCTTGCCCGCATCGTCATCGGCAGCCCATGCCATGCCGGACGGCACGACCGGCAGGCCCAATAGGCCGGCAACCACGACGAACGGCAGGAACGACTTCATCACGACGATCACAAACGGTTTTCTTCAAGACTGAACAATAGACCCTTCGGCCTGCGAAAAACAGCCATCATCGCGGATCGAATCGCTTCCGCAATGAATTTCCGCACCACTGATGCAGATTGGCGACACTTCCGGTCAGAGGCCGCGCGCCTGCACCCACTCCTGCGCCCGGCGCGTGGCGAGCTGCACGGCGCCGGCGCGCATGGCGTGAGCGGAGTCCTCGCGATCGGGGCCGGCGGACTCATCGCCCATTTCGAACGCAAGTTCAAGATACATATAGGCCCGAACCGGATCCTGAGGCACCCCCCGGCCTTGCTGATACATCCGTCCGAGCTGGTGCAGCGCGTCGGCATAGCCCTGATCGGCCGCGGACAGCAGCCGGGCCACGGCCTCGCCGTCATCCAGCCGGGCCTCGATCCCCTTCAGATGGGCCATGCCGAGATAAAACTGCGCCGGCGCATAATTCTGACCGGCGGCGGACCGCAGCAGCGTCATGGCCTCCACCGAGGCGCGCGACGGTCCATGCCCCATGGAATGGACGGCGGGATCGGCGTCGATCAGCAGGAGGGCGAGCAGATAGCTTCCCTCCGGACTGCCAAGCTGGGCCGCCTTGCGGAACCAGACCGCCGCCTCCGAGGGATTCTTCGGGGTCCCGACCCCCTGCTGATACAGCTTGCCCAGCGCCAGTTGGCTGTCGATGTCATTCTTGTCGGCGGCCGGGCGATACCAGCGGATGGCCTGCTGCTCATCCTTGGCAACCCCTTCGCCGTTCCGGTACAGCTCGCCCAGGGCGAACATCGCCGGCACATTGCCGCTGGTCGCGGCCTTGCGGTACCACTCAGCGGCATCGGCGGCGTTCTTCTCCGTTCCGTCGCCGTCCTCCTCCATCTGACCAACCTCGTACTGCGCCTCCGGCAGGTCTTTTTCGGCGGCCTGACGGAACCAGCGGAATGCCTGGGCCGGATTGCGCCCGATGCCCTTGCCGTCGCGATAGGCAAGTCCAAGCTCGTACTGGGCCTGCCGGTCGCCCGCCTTGGCTGCGACCAGCAGCTCTCTGACCGCCCGGACATAATCGCCGCGGGCCATCGCCTGCGTGCCGGCCGTTTCGGCCAGGACGGGGGAAGGGGTCAGGACGGCCGCCCCCAGAAGGGCGGCGGACAGGAGGACACAATGACGGAACATGAAGCGGCTCGAGCTGTTTCCCGATAGGGCGGCCGGCATATTCCCACGCCTCAGGGTCACTGTAAATCGTCGGCCTCCGCATTGCGGTCCCGCGTCCGGCGTCACCCGGCGCCGGGGCCGCATATTTCCTCGATCGCCCGGGCCATCGCGACGTCCCGGACCGACAGGCCGCCGCAATCATGGGTGGTCAGGACGATATCGACGCGATTGAACACATTGCTCCATTCGGGGTGGTGGTCCATCCGCTCCGCCAACAAAGCCACCCGGGTCATGAATCCGAAGGCCTCGTTGAAATCGGCGAAGCGCAACTGGCGGATGATGGCATCCCGCCCGTCCACGAGGCGCCACTCCGGCAGACCGGTTGCCAGGGCAGCGCGCTCCTCGGACGTCAGACGTCTGGTCATGGTCACCTCCCGGGAGGACGGGGAACCCGATAGCGCTGTCCTGACAATGGGGATCCCTGGCGATGGCGGCAAGGTTGAGCTACACTTTGGCCCCGGAACAGGCGTCAAAAGGTGTCGTTCCGCCTCCCTCCACTGCCTCGGCCGCCCCAGGAACCCCGATCCCGTCATGACCGTCCGCCCGATCCTGCCTCCCGGCCTCGACGACATCGAGGAGATCGCCACCCGCGAGCTGGACCGCATCCCGGAAGAGTTGCGCCGGCATCTCGGAACAGTGGTGATCCGCATCGAGGATTTTCCGGACGAGGATGTCGAGGAGGAAATGGAGCTGGAGAGTCCCTTTGACCTGCTGGGCCTCTACCAGGGCGTGGCGCTGTCGCGCCGGTCGGTCCTCGATGTGCGTACCGGACCCGACATGATTTTCCTCTATCGCCGCCCCATTCTCGATTACTGGTGTGAAACCGGCCAGGATTTGGGCGCGGTCGTCCGCCATGTGCTGATCCACGAAATCGGGCATCACTTCGGGTTCAGCGACGAGGACATGGACCGCATCGAGCGGTTGGACTGATCGCCGGGACGCAATGCTATTCCCCCGCGGGCGGCCGCTCGTGTTACACTCCCGACATACCTTGGTCTGATCGGTCTTTCAGCAGGCGATGTCGAACCCTACCTCCACACCCTCGGATTCCGGCGGCTCCGGCGCTGCCCAGCCGACCACTGTCACCTTCGAAAGCCCGTTCTTCGGAAAACTGGAGGACGCGTTCTTTCATCGATCCGAGCAGAGCGGCGAAGTGGTCCTGACGGTCCGTTTCGCCAAGAACTTCGTGGCTCTGCCCTTTCGCGGCATCAAGCGGGAGTTCAAAATCGAGGATGACAGCCCCGATGGCCGCATGCTGGATCTGGTCACCAAGGCGCTGAAATTTGTCAAAGGCCTCAGGCTGGGTGAACCGCTGCCCAAGGAGATCCTGACCCGCGAAGCCTCGTGGGAACTGTCGGAACGCCATCTGAAGATTGCCTACCAGCGGGTGAGTGTGCAGCTCGTGAACTGGCTCACCGGCGGGCAGGACGTCATCTCCGACCCCGAGGAACTGCTGCAACTGGCCGACGACCCGCAGATCAAGAAAACCGTCAGCCGCGCCTTTGGCGAGGCGGCGGAACGACTGGGGCTGGGCCGCGACCATAAGGAGGAGGTGGTCCAGCATGTCGAGGCGCTGGCCCACGAACTGGCGTACATCGAAGCGCTGCGGGACAAATTCCGGCATGTGCGGGCGATGGAGGACAAAATCCAGGGGCTGCGGCGCCTGTACGGCCGCGAGCGCAGTGTGCTGGAGGTGGCCGATCAGGTGGCGCGCCTGGGCGAGAGGGCGGTCGACGATTTCAACAGCGCCTTCCTTGAGGTCGATGCCCAGACCGGTGAAATCCTTTCTGTGCTGCGCAACCTCGACAGCCAGATCAGTTACATCCGCGACAAGCGCGATGAAATCCATGCGAAACTGATGGCCTGGGACGAGATCCTGGACGAATGGGGCAGGGTCACCCTGAAAATATCGCCCGACAAGCCGGACCTGTTGCGCCGCGCCTATCAGTTCCTGGCACCCCGTTATATGGCGGTGAAGGAATGGGTCCTGATGACCAAACTGCAATCCACCGAGAGTGCCGGCACAAGCCAGATGGGCGGCACCGACGGCAAACCGAAAAAGCCCATCAATGTGATGCGCTGGTGATCCTCCGTCGGCCGCGGATCGGGCCGGCCGTCGCCGCCTTTCTGCTGGCGGCGGCACCGGCACTGGCCGATCCGCCAATCGATTACAAGGAACCGCCGCCCGATCCGCCCGGATCCGGCGGTATCGGGCAACCCGATCCCGGCCATCTCAAAGGCACCATTCCCGACCGCATCATTCCGCCCGGTCCCTTCCAGAGACTGCCCGCCATCGATGAAACCCGATGGGTGATTTTGTCGCGCAGCGAGCAGCCTTACTGGACGGTGGGCAAGGCCGATCCGGTTCTGACCAATGCCTGCCAGCTTGGAGATTTCGGCAGCCTGACGCTGAACCGGATGGTGGTCCGGTTCGAAGGGCCCAAGGGCCGCGCGCTCCTCCAGGTGGTGCCTCCCACCCACCGGCATCTCCTGATCGACCGGCGCGGCTTAAGCCGTCCCGGCGAGATCTACTACTTCCTCAATACGGGACTTTCCACCTGCGAGGTCTGGTTCGCCGGAAAAGGCGCCCCCCGGTCACTGACCGCCCCGGCCGGCACCTCGCTACCGCCTCCGGACAAAAAGGCGCTGGCGAAACGGAAGGCTCAGATCAAGAGCTGGCCGAAACAATAGGGGGAAAATCACCTATTGCAATTGGCATATCCGGTTGTGGCATCATGCGCCCCCAGCCGGAGGCAGGAGCACCCCGTCCGGTATAAAATCTTTCCCTTAAGAAAGCTGTGGGTCTATATCAGTTTTCCGGAGGACCGACCCTGTCCGGCTGGCGCAACCAGCCGTTGGAGCCTGTGATGCAGAAAAAACCGTTTTACCGCAACATGACCTTCCAGATGCTGCTTGCGATCATTCTGGGCGTCGTGGTCGGTCTTTATTATCCCCAGACGGGGACCGCGTTGAATCCGCTGGCGATCGGATTCGTCAAGCTGATCAAGATGATCGTCGGCCTTATCATCTTCACGACGGTAACGGTCGGCATCGCCAAGATGGGCAATTTCAAGGAAGTCGGCCGGATCGGCATCCGTTCGCTGGTCTATTTCGAAGTGGTGAGCACCCTGGCGCTGGTCTTCGGCCTGATCGCCGCGGATCTCCTCCAGCCCGGCGCCGGCATGAACATCAACCCGACGGCCATCGACACCAGCGGCGTCGCCAGCATCGAAGCGGGCGCCAAGTCGCTCAACACGGTGGATTTCCTGCTGAATATCATCCCCAGCACCGCCATCGGGGCCTTCACCCAGGGCAACATCCTTCAGGTTCTCCTTCTGGCGCTGTTCTTCGGTTTCGCTCTCGGACATCTCAAGGACCGCGGCAAGCCGGTGGTCGATCTGCTGGAGCGGATTGCCGAGCTGATCTTCCTCATCGTCGGCGCCATCATGAAGGTCGCTCCGCTGGCCGTGTTCGGCGCGATCGCCTTCACCATCGGCAAATTCGGCGTGGGATCGCTGGTGTCTCTGGGCAAGATGGTGGGGACCATCTACCTGACCTGTATTCTGTTCATGCTCGTGGTGATGGGGGCGGTCGCCCGCGCCACCGGCTTCAGCTTCCTGAAGTTCCTGCGTTACATCAAGGAGGAGATCGTCCTGGTCTTCGCCACGGCCTCGTCGGAAGCCGGCCTTCCCCGCCTGATGGCGAAGCTGGAAAAAGCGGGCTGCGCCAAGCCGGTGGTCGGATTCACCGTGCCGACGGGATACTCCTTCAATCTGGATGGTTCCTCGATCTATCTGACCGTTGCCGCCCTGTTCATCGCCCAGGCGACCAACACCCATCTGACCCTGACCCAGCAGATCACCCTGCTGGCGGTGTTCCTGCTGACGTCGAAGGGCGTGGCCGGCGTTACGGCCGCGGGCTTCGTGACGCTGGCCGCCACGCTGACGATGCTGCCCGATATTCCGATGGCCGGTCTCGCGCTGCTGCTGGGCATCGACCGGTTCTGCGATGCCATGCGGTCCGCCACCAACCTGATCGGCAACGGTGTCGCCACTCTGGCGATCGCCAAATGGGAAAACGCCCGCGACGACGCGCAGATGAACGCCATGCTGAACGGCGAAGGCGAGGATGCGCCGGCGGCCTGATGCCGCGAGCGGGCACGCCGGACGGGACATCCGCCCCACTCCTGCCGCTGAGAGCCGGGTTCTCGCCCCCCCGGGCCGAATCGACCGCTGGAGCTCCCTCCCCGAGTGGGGCGGGCATCCTGCCCGCCTCCGACGCGAAAGCGGCGGAAATGCTGATCTTTCGGCTTCCGCCGAACGGCGGACGGGACGTCCGCCCCACTCCTGCCGCTGAGAGCCGGGTTCTATTGAACCCCCCGGGCCGGAATCGACCGCTGGAGCTCCCTCCCCGAGTGGGGCGGGCATCCTGCCCGCCTCCGACGCGAAAGCGGCGGAAATGCTGATCTTTCGGCTTCCGCCGAACGGCGGACGGGACGTCCGCCCCACTCCTG
>WASQ01000120.1 GCA_009712185.1 Telmatospirillum sp.
GACGAGGACGAGCAGGGTGTCCGCGGCGATCTCCCGGCCCAGCAGGAAGCGGCCGAGCGCCGGTTGCACGAAGCCGAACATGGCCGCCAGATAGACGGCGCCCGCCGATACGCGGAAGAACTGCTCGCCGAGGGTGGTTCCCGCGTGGCCGTAAACGGCCAGCAAAAGACCGACCAGCAGCCACAGGGCGGCGTCGTTCATGGCCGCCAGCCCCAGGCTCCAGTTCCCGATCGGCGCTCCGGTCAGATCCAGTTCCCTCAGGATGGCGCCCAGCACGGGCAGCGCCGTGACACTGAGCGCGATCGCGGTGGCGGCGATGAAGGGGATGCCGCCGGCGGGGGACCGGACCGACGGAAAGGACAGCCAGATCCACGCGGCCGCGCCGGCGGCCAGGACAAAGGGAACCGCCACGCTGCCCAGGCCCACCAGGAGGAACTCCCGCACCCGTCCCCGGTAGTGGGAGAGGTCGAGATGCAACCCGGTGATCAGCGCGAAAAACAGGATGGCGAAGGCGGCAAGGCCGTCGACCCGGGACCGGACGGCCGCCGGGAACAGCAGCGCCTCAAGGCCGGGCGCCACCTGGCCTAGTCCGGCCGGCCCCAGCGCGATGCCGAGGCAGATCTGGACCACGGCGCAGGGCACGATGCTCGCGAGGCCGCCCAGACGCCACAGCGCATAGGGCAGAACCAGGACGCAGAACAGCGAAAACAGGGACAGCAGGTCCGTCGACATCGGGGCTCCGTTCCGTGCGGCCGGAAACTGGCCGGCCCTGTGCTATGTCGCGACATAGCCATCCAGGTCAAGGGGCCCCCGACATCCGGCAGGGTCATCGGTGCCCCCCGGCAACCAGCGCCGGGAGCCCGAAAGCAATCTTGCCGCCTTGCCGGAAGACGGGTATGGAAAGTCGCGGACTTCTTCTGAGCGGGACGGATGGGCTATGGCGGGTGGCGGTACTGAGGAGGGAACCAATGGCGGGGGACGCCCCGGCTTCCTGACCCTTGAGGACGGCGTCCGCCTGGAGACCGCCTGGTGGGGCCCCGGTCCGGCGGACGCCCCGCCCCTGATCCTGTTGCATGAGGGGTTGGGGTCGATCACCCAATGGCGCGGCCTGCCGGAGACCCTGGCCCGGCAAACCGGCTTCGGCGGCTTCGCCTATGCCCGGCGCGGCTATGGCCGCTCGACGGCCTGCGCTTTGCCGCGGCCCATCGATTATCTCCATGAGGAGGGCCGCCTGGTCCTGCCCGGTGTCATTGCCGCCGCCGGGATCGGCGCCCATGTCCTGGTCGGTCATTCCGATGGCGCATCGATTGCCACGATCCACGCCGGAAGCGCCGCGACGCCGGGTCTGCGCGGCCTTGTGGTGATGTCGCCGCATTACTTCGTCGAGGATATGTGTCTGGTTGAAATCGCCAAGGCCGACAAGGCCTTTCGCGAAGGGGATCTGCGCCGCCGCCTTTCCAAGCATCACGATGATGTCGACGCCGCGTTCCGGGGGTGGAACGATGTCTGGCTGAATCCCGATTTCCGGGCGCTCGATCTGACGGACTGCCTGGAGGGGATTGCCGTTCCCATGTTGCAGATCCAGGGAATCGAAGACCCTTACGGCACCCCGGCGCAGACCGCCATGGCCGAACGGCTGGTCCGGTCGCCGCTGTCGACGTTGCTGCTGCCGGCGCCGGCCCGGCATTCCCCCCATATCGAGGCGCCGGAACCCACGGTTCCCGCGATTGCCGGCTTCGCCGCCGCCCATCTCGGGGGGTGACCGGAGACGGACCTCCGCTGACTGGTTCCGATCCTCCCCCGTGATGGGCGGCCCTCACCCGGATCCGATTCCTCAGGCGTCCATCGTGGCGATTCCCACCAGCCACCGGCGGACGGTGCGGTCTTCCTCCGCCGACAGGCCCGTCGCCATCGCCGTCTCGATCGCGGCCACCCTCTCCTTGCAGAGCGCCAGGGTCGCGCGGCCGCTGTCGGTGATCTCAAGCTGACGAATGCGGCCATGAACGGCGTGCGGGCGACTGGCGACCGCGCCGGCCTTCTTCAGATTGCCGACAATCACGCTGACCGTCTGCGGCGTCAGCAGGGACAGGCGGGCCAGATCGGCGTTCGACAACCCGGGATAAGCCGCCAGCATCGTCAGAACGGCGAACTGGGGCGGCGTCACCTCAAGATCCGCCAGCGCCCGGTCCATGCGGGCGCGAACGGCGACACCGGCCTGCCGGAGAAGATAGGCCAGATGACCGTCCTCTCCCCTCTTGCCGTCGCCAGGGCGGGGAATGGCGGTCACGGGGGAGACCGGCCGGATGGGCTGGCAGTCCGGGTTCGTTGTTTCAGGGGTCATTGTCTGTGGGGACTTGCGCATAATATCAGAACTCGAATATGATGTTCGAACTCTGATATTAACCCATTCCCTGATGGAGTACCAGAATGTCGTCCCCCGTGACCCATGATCCCCGCGTCTCCTACGAAGCCTTCACCCACGCCGCTCCGGCGGTTTACAGCGCATTGCTGGCGCTGGGGAAAGCGGTCGACGCCTCGGGGCTGGAAAAGTCCCTGACGGAGTTGATCAAGATCCGCGCCTCCCAGATCAACGGATGCGCCTTTTGCCTCCAGTACCACCTTACCCTGGCCCGGTCCCAGGGTGTCGCGCCGGAAAAACTGGATCTGGTCGCGGCCTGGCATGATGCCGGCGTGTTCACGGCGCGCGAAATGGCCGCGCTGGCCTGGACGGAGGCTTTGACCCGGCTGGCGTCCCCGGGCGAGGCCGGCGCCGTCGGCACCGACGCCGTCTATGCCCGTCTTCTGACCCAGTTCACCGAGACCGAGGCGCAGTTCCTGACCGTCGCCATCGGCGCCATCAATCAGTGGAACCGGATCGGCGTGGGTCTCCGGTTCGCGCCCGTGCTGCCGGGCGCCGGACGGACGGCATGACGGTTCCGGCGGGACGCGGGGACGGTGAGATCCGTCCCGTCGCAGAGGCGGAGCTTCCGCTCTGCCTGTCCCTGATGGCGCAGTTGCGGCCCCACCTCACCACGCCGGAGGATTTCCTGGCGCGCTGGCGCCGGATGGCGGCGATGGGATATCGCCTGCTGGCGCTGTGGGACGGTGGCCGGCCGGTGGCGCTGGCCGGTTACCGGATTCAGGAAAATCTTGTCCATGGACGGTTTCTCTATGTCGACGACCTGGTCGCCGACCGGACCCGGCGCGGACAGGGGGGCGGCGCGCGGATGATGGATCATCTGGCCGTCGTCGCGGCGGCGGAGGGATGTGCGCGGCTGGTGCTCGACACCGGCCTCGACAATGCCCTGGCCCAGCGGTTCTATTTCCGTCAGGGCCTGCTGGCGCGCGCCTTGCGGTTCTATGGCGAGGTTCCGGGACCCCGGCGGGCGGAGGCATCATGAGTACGGTGCTGCATGTCGCCGCCAGTCCGCGGGGCGCGTCCTCCGTCAGCCGCCGGATTGCGGCCGGCATGATCGAAGAGATTGAGGCACTGTCCGGGGGGCTGCGGGTCGTGCTGCGCGACCTCGCGGCGTCGCCACCGCCCCATCCCTCCGCCGGCTTCGTCGCCGCCAGCCTGACACCCCCCGACCGGAGGGACGACCGGGCGGAGCTGGACCTCCGCCTTTCCGACCATCTGATCGGGGAACTGGAGGACGCCCGGGCGGTCGTGATCTCGACGCCGATGCACAATTTCACCGTGCCTTCGGCGCTCAAGGCCTGGATCGATCTGGTGGTGCGGCCGGGCCGTACCTTCGGCTTCGGCCCCGATGGCAAGCGGGGCCTGCTGGCCGACCGGCCGGTCCGCGTGATCGTCGCCTGCGGAGGCCGGTTCGGAGACAACGGCCAGCCCGATTTCCTGGAACCCTATCTGCGCCATGTCCTGGGGACGATGGGACTTCGGGATATCGGCTTTCTGCGTCTGGAGGAACTGAACCGCGGCCAGGCGGCGGTGGCCCGCGCGCTGGACACCGCCCGGGCCTGGACCGGCGCGGAGATCCCCGCCCTGCTGGCCCGATCCTGACGCCTGAGCCCCAAGCGTCAGGCGCACCAGCCTTATGAAGGCGCCCTCGCCGGGCGGGACCGACGGTTCCGCCCGGCGCTGGG
>WASQ01000152.1:0-27778 GCA_009712185.1 Telmatospirillum sp.
ACGGGCCGCGTTCGGGCATTGAGCCCGCCGGAGCGAGAGCGGAGGAAAGCCCAGCGCCCCGGAGGGGCGCGCCCGGCGATTGAGGGATTCATGAGAGAAGCACGGCGAGCGCGGTCAAGCGATCGTCGTGCCGGAGCGAGAGCGGAGGAAAGCCCAGCGCCCCGGAGGGGCGCGCCCGGCGATTGAGGGATTCATGAGAGAAGCACGGCGGCGGCGGCCCTTGATAACCGGGACCGGGGTGCCCACTCTTTGGAACCGGCCGGTGTCTTGTCCGGCGACAGAGTCCGTCAAAGACGATCCTCATCAGAAGTCAAGGAGTTCCCCCATGTCCTCCGGGATGCGCGCTGAAACCGATGCCATCGTCATCGGAGCCGGCCCAGTCGGGTTGTTCGCGATCTTCCAGCTTGGCATGTTGCGTCTCAAATGCCATGTGGTCGACGCCCTGCCGGCGATCGGCGGACAGTTGACGGCGCTTTATCCCGAAAAGCCGATCTATGACATTCCGGGCTATCCGAAAATCGTCGCCGCCGATCTGGTCCATCGGCTGACCGAACAGGCGGCGCCCTTCCATCCGCGCTATCACCTGGACGTCGCTGTCGAGGGGCTGGCCCGCCTGCCGGACGGCCGCTGGGAGGTGACGCTGTCCGACGGGCGCGCGATGATCGCGCCCGTGGTGATCATTGCCGCCGGCGCCGGTGCCTTCGGACCGAACCGTCCGCCATTGGACGGTCTTGCGGCGTTCGAGGGCAAAAGCGTGTTCTATCTGGTGCAGCGGCGCGAGCAGTTCCGCGGGCAGCGGGTGGTTATCGCCGGTGGCGGCGACTCGGCGGTCGACTGGGCCATCTCGCTGTCCGATGTGGCGGATCGCGTGATGGTCGTGCACCGCCGCCCCAAATTCCGCGCGGCGCCGGAATCGGAGGCCCGTCTGGCGGCGCTGGCGGCCGAGGGGCGGATCGATCTGGTGGTGCCCTATCAGCTTCATTCGCTGGAAGGATCGGACGGGCGCCTGGAGGCCGTGGTGGTCGCCACCACGGGAAGTCAGACCCGGCGTCTGGAGGCGGACGCCTTGCTGCCGTTCTTCGGACTGGCGAGCAGCCTGGGGCCGATTGCCAAATGGGGCCTTGAAATGGACGGCGCCCAGATCCGGGTGGCCTCCTCCACTTTGGCGACCAACCTGCCCGGCGTCTTCGCGATCGGCGCCGTGGCCGGCTATCCTGGGAAACTGAAGCTGATCCTGCAGGGCTTTTCCGCGGCGGCGATGGCCGCCCACGCCTCGCACGCCGTCGCGCGGCCCGATCAGGCGCTGCATTTCGAACATTCCACCAGCACCGGCGTCCCGGTCGCCTGATCCGGGCCCCGGTCGCGCCGGGGGATGTCTTGCGGCGCATCCCGATCGGGCGACGGCCGGTCTCAGTCGGGGAAACGGTCGGCGGGGGCGGTTCCGTCGCCGGCCGGCAGGGGGCGCACCGGCAGCAGCGGGTCGGCATGGCCGGCCGGCAGATGGACGATGAAGGTGGTCCCCTCCTCGGGGACCGAGTGCAGTTCCACCCAGCCCGCGTGAAGTTCCACGAAATTCTTGACCAGCGCCAGTCCAAGACCGGCCCCGGTCGGAGGGCCGCCGTTGCCGTTTTCCGCCAGCGGCGAGGCGCTGTCGGTGGCGCCCCGCACGAAGCTGCCGAAAACCACCTGCTGCTGGGCATCCGACATGCCGCGCCCGGTATCGGCGACGGTGAACAGGACCTCCTCCTCGCCGTTGCCGGCGTCGCTGCGCATGGCGGCCAGCGTGATCTGGCCATGGGCGGGGGTGAATTTGACGGCGTTCGAGAGAAGATTGAACAGAACCTGCCGGACGCGGCGTTCGTCGGCGACCATCCAGCCGATATCGAGCGGGCAGTCGAAATTCAGCAGAACCTGTTTTTCGCGCAGCCGCTCCCGCGTCAGCCGCAGCACGCCCGTCAGCATCGCATGGATGTCGATGGCGTTCAGCGACAGCGTCATCTGTCCGGCCTCGATGGTGGCCAGATCCAGGATGTCCGACAGAACCTGCAGGAGATGGTTGCCGGCGTCATGGATGCCCGACGCATACTCCTTCTGGCGCGGATTGAGGGATCCGAAATAACCCTGGCTCAGAATCTCGGAGAAGCCAAGGATGGTGGTCAGCGGGGTCCGGACCTCGGCGCTGACATTGGCGATGAATTCGCTTTTCAGCCGGTTGGCGGCCGCCAGGGCATCGTTGCGATCGCGTAACGCCCGTTCGACACGGATCGAATCGCTGACGTCGAGCCAGGTCGTCAGCACGGCGCCGTCGGGCAGCGGCACCGAGGCATAATCCAGGATGGCTCCGTCCGACCGTTCCAGCCGGCCGTGACGCGGCGCCCGGTCGGTGGTCTGCGCCAGCATCCAGGAGCGGACCGGGGTCCAGTCGACCGCCGTGGCGAAATGCTGCTGGAAGCGTTCCACCAGTTCGCTGATATGGGGTTCGGTGTCGAGCTCGTCCGGCGACAGATTCCAGATCCGGCCATAGGCCGGGTTGGACAGGCGCAGCCGCCCGTCCGAGGAGAACACCGCGATCCCCTCATGCAGATTCTCAAGCGTTTCGCGATGGACGGCGAGAGAGGTCCGGTGGGACCGCTCCAGCGCCAGGGCGTCGGTGACGTCCTCGTAGGTGAACAGAAGTCCGCCGAAAGGGTGGGCGGAAACGACGCGCCGCAGTGTCCGTTCGTCGGGAAGATGCAGAAGATCCTCGCGCGCTTCCAGCAGCGAGGTGAAGCGGCGCATCTCCTCCTCCTTGAAGGCGCGGTAGGCGGCAACCTCGGGCAGTCGCCGGTTTTCCCGCAGGACGTCGAGCAGACTGGCATAGGTCGGCTGGGTCGCCAGCCAGTCGGGGTCGAGACGCCACAACAGCGAATAGGCGGTGTTGTAGAAGGAGAGACGGGTATCGGCGGAGAAAATGGCGATGGCCGTTCCCAGGTTTTCCAGCACCTCGGATTGCGCCGCGACATGGCGGGCGATCTCGGCCTGAAGCTCCTCCTGCTTCGTCTGGTCGACGGCGATCCCGGCGGTCAGCAATCCCTCGTCCGTCTGGAAGGGCGCTTCGGTCAAATCGACCAGGCGGCGGGATCCCTCGATGACCAGATGGAAGGGTTCGCTGCGCGGCAGGCCGGAGGCGCGGGCCCGGGCAGCCAGCGCGCGGGCTTCGCGCAGGGCCGCGGCCGGGACGAGTTCCGTGCCGGCGGCCACGGCCTCCTCGGCGGACGGGGCGTCGACGGCCCGCGCATAAGCCTGGTTGCAGTAAGTCAGCGACAGGTCGCCGTCGCGCATCCAGACAGGTCTCGGCAGGGCGTCGAGAAGGGCGCGCAGCCGGTCGCGTTCCGCCACCAGATCGCGGCGCTGGTAGGACAGGGTTTCGACCTCGGTCGCGCCCTCGGTGACATCGCGCATCCACAGAACATCGGCCAGGGCCGTGCCCTGGGCATTGGCGGCCCGGCTGCCGAGCGCCAGGATGCGGCGCGATCCGTCGCGCAGCGGCAGTTCCAGCTCGAATCCCGTCCCATGCCGGTGCAGCGCGTCGACGGCGGTCGCGAGAGTGGTGGCGGCCTCGCTTCCGAAGATGTCGAGGATATCCGCGAACGTCGCCTCGGTGCCGCCGTAGAGGCCGAGCAGCACCGCGAGGCGCCGGGAACACTCCTCCGACGCGGGGCGGCCCCGGGATTCAAGGGTCCAGCGATAGAAACCGTCGGGGGCGGAGGCCAGAATTTCCGCGAGGCAGCTCCGATCCAGTTCGGCCCGGCCGGCTTCCTCCAGGGCGAGACGGAGTTGTCCGCGCAGCCACAAGGTGATGGGGCCCAGCACCATTATCGTCAGGATGGCGACGCCGATGGCAAGCGCCAGAGTGTCGCCGGGGCGTATTTCCAAGGTGTCGAGGACGGAGAGAACGGGGGGGGTGACGCTGTCATCCGCCAGGGCGGCCAGCGGCCGGACCAGGGCCGCGACGCCGGCCGCGGTGGAAAGAAGGGTTCCGAAGCGCGCGCCCGGCACGCAATCGCGGCGGTTTCGCCCCTGCGCTGGTGTCCCGGATCCCGTCCCGATATGGCAAATGTCCGTCATGCGGACGATGAGCTCCCGCTTTTTGCCCAAGGTTGCCCGGGAACGGCCGAAAAAACAAGGAGATGTGCGGAGCTTCGCGGAGTCCTCTCCCCCAAATGCGGGACAGCAGGCCCGTCGGAGCGCGGGCGGAGGACGACGGGCAGGACAGCGGGGTGGAGGAACAGGCGGCACCGGCCTTGGCGTCAGTGTCCGGCGGGGTCGAACCCCGGACCCGCCGACGGGCATTTCACATGCCCGGGCGCGTCTTTTCACGGTCCCGGATGGCCGGGGCGACGCCCGGCCATCCGGTGGCATGACCTCAATAGCGGTAGGCGTCGGGCTTGAAGGGGCCGTCGACCTTGACGCCGATATAGTCGGCCTGCTCGGCCGAAAGCTGGGTCAGCTTGGCCCCGATCTTGGCGAGATGGAGCCGGGCGACCTTCTCGTCCAGATGCTTGGGCAGCACATAGACCTTGCGCTCGTATTTGTCGGAATGGTTCCACAGCTCGATCTGGGCCAGGACCTGATTGGTGAAGCTGGCCGACATGACGAAGCTGGGATGGCCGGTGGCGCAGCCGAGATTGACGAGCCGGCCTTCGGCCAGAACGATCAGACGCTTGCCGTCGGGGAATTCGACCTCGTCGACCTGGGGCTTCACATTGTGCCAGCGGTAGTTCCGAAGGGCCGCGATCTGGATCTCGCTGTCGAAGTGGCCGATATTGCAGACGATTGCCCGGTGTTTCATCGCGCGCATATGGTCCAGCGTGATGACATCGACGTTACCGGTGCAGGTCACGAAGATGTCGCCCTGGGGCGCGGCCTCGTCCATGGTCACGACCTCATAGCCTTCCATCGCGGCCTGCAGGGCGCAGATCGGATCGATCTCGGTGACGAGGACACGGGCGCCCGGGCCGCGCAGCGAGGCGGCCGATCCCTTGCCGACGGCGCCGAAGCCGCAGACCACGGCAACCTTGGCGGCCAGCATGACATCGGTGGCGCGCTTGATGCCGTCCACCAGCGATTCGCGGCACCCATAGAGATTGTCGAACTTCGACTTGGTGACGGAATCGTTCACATTGATCGCCGGCACCATCAGCGCGCCCTTGCGGGCCATCTCATAAAGACGATGCACGCCGGTGGTGGTCTCCTCCGACAGGCCGCGCACGTCCTTCAGCATCTCGGGGTATTTCTGGTGCATGATCGCGGTGACGTCGCCGCCATCGTCCAGGATCATATTCGGGGTCCAGCCGTCCGGCCCCCGCAGGGTCTGCTCGATGCACCCCCAGAAGTCCTCCTCGGTCTCGCCCGTCCAGGCGAACACCGGGATCCCGGCGGCGGCCATCGCCGCGGCGGCCGGATCCTGGGTCGAGAAAATATTGCAGGAGCTCCACCGGACGGTGGCGCCCAGCGCCACCAGGGTCTCGATCAGCACCGCCGTCTGGATCGTCATATGCAGACAGCCGACGATGCGGGCGCCTTTCAACGGCCTGGTTTCCGCGAATTCCTCGCGCAGCGCCATCAGGCCCGGCATTTCGGTCTCGGCCATCGAGATCTCCTTGCGGCCCCAGTCGGCCAGGGAGATATCCGCAACCTTGTAATCGGCAAAGCTCATCGCATGCTCCTTCGAAGGGACTTAAGGGGCGTATAGCAGCCGCTGTGCCAGAGGGCAAGGGGACCATCCGGCCAATCCCGGACGGCAGGGGGCGCCGGGCTGCCAAGTATACATGGCAGGCATGACAGAGGCGCATAAAACTGTTGTTGAATACGATACCGTATGGTATCAAATATTCATCCATAAGGCGACGGCGTGGCTTCGGTCTTTCCCCCTCGGAGCAAGAGCCGTCCCGGCATGGAGATCAAAAATGAAGACCCTTTCTCTGAAGGCGGCCCTGGCGGCCGCGATCCTCGCGTTGTCTCTGGCGGCCTGCACCTCGGATGCCCGTGTTGTGGAGCCGACGGTGGCCCCGGCGATCAACGCCTCGTAACGACGGCGGGGCACCCCTACCCCGTCCGCCGAGGGGCGAACCGGTTCCCCGCCGGCCGCCCCAGAGGGGATCGTGCCCCCCTAGCGCGATCCCGTCCCCGGACCGGGGGCCGCTTCTACTCCCCTTCGCGGCCCCCGTGCTCCGGATGTCCTTCCGCTTCTGTCCGCCCCACTCGGGGCGAAGACACCTCGCTCTCCGCAGCAAGGAGTGGGGCGGACGTCCCGTCCGCCGTTCGGCGGCAGCCGAAATGCCAGCCTTTCCGCCGTTTGCGCGTCGGAGGCGGGCGGGGCGCTTGGCCCTACTCATAAGGGGGAACCTCAGCGTTCTGGGGGTTCGAAGGCACCTCGCTCTCCGCAGCCGGAGTGGGGCGGACGTCCCGTCCGCCGTTCGGCGACAGCCGAAATGCCAGCATTTCCGCCGCTTTCGCGTCGGAGGCGGGCGGGACGCTTGGCCCTACTCACAAGGGAACCCCCGCCGTTCGGCGACAGCCGGACAGCCGGCGTTTCCGCCCCTTAGTTGCCGGCGTTGAAGTCGTCGAGAAGCTGGGCTATCCGCTGCGAATCCGGCTGGTCCATGATGACCCGCGCGCGCTTTGTCGCGGCCATCAGATCGAGAGTGCGGATTCGCTGCTTGACCCAGGGAATGCTGGACGGGGCCATCGACAGATCGCGGATTCCGAGGCCGAGGAGAAGCGCCGTATAACGCGGGTCGCCCGCGATTTCGCCGCAGACGCTGACGGGAATGCGCGCCCTCAGGGCGGCCTCGGCCGAGAACTGGATCAGGCGCAGCACGGCGGGATGGAGCGGGTTGTAAAGATGCGCCACCGATTCGTCGGCGCGATCGATGGCGAGCGTGTACTGGGTCAGATCGTTGGTGCCGATCGCGAAAAAGTCGGATTGCCAGGCCAGCGCGTCGGCGGCCAGGGCGGCGCCGGGAACTTCGATCATCGTTCCGATCGGCGGCAGCGGCGAGGCGATCGGCACATGCCGGCGCTTCAGACGCCGCACCACCTGCCCCAGGGTATCGCGAACCGCGCGCAACTCCTCGACCGCGGAGCCCATCGGGACCAGGATCCGGACCGGGCCATGCGCCCCCCCGCGGAGGATCGCGGCCAACTGGGTTTCCAGGATTTCCGGATGTTTGAGCGACAGGCGGATCGCCCGCAGGCCCAGCGCCGGGTTGGGGCCCTCGGCAAAACCCAGGGCGCGGGGCATTTTGTCGCCACCCGCGTCCAGCGTCCGGATGGTGAGCGAGCGGCCGTCGAGCCGCTGCACCAATTGCAGCAGATGAGCGTATTGCTCGTCCTCGGACGGCAGGTCCTTGCGGTTCATGAACATGAACTCGCTGCGCAGGAGGCCCACGCCGGCGGCGCCGACGGCCAGCACGCCGTCGATTTCGCCCGCCAGTTCAAGATTGGCCTCCAGTTTGATGGCCGCCCCATCCAGCGTGACCGCCGGAATCTTGCGCATGCGGTGAAGCTGGCGCCGGCGTTTCAGAAATTCGGCCCGCTTGCTGCGATAATGGGCCAGGGTTTCGGCGCCGGGGTTCAGGATCACCTTGCCCTCGGCCCCGTCGATCACGGCAAGGGCGCCTTCGCGGGCACGGCTTAAGAGGCCGGTCATGCCGACGATCGCCGGCAGGCCGAGTGACCGGGCCATGATGGCGGTGTGGCTGGCGGTGCCGCCCAGCACGGTGGCGAAACCTGCGACCTTGGCGGGATCGAGCAGCGCGGTGTCGGCCGGAGTCAGTTCCTCCGCCAGGATCACCGCGTTTCTCGGCAACTGCGTGAAGGGTTCGAAGGGCGTCTTGGTCAGATTGCGGATCAACCTTCGGCCGACGTCGCGGATATCCTCGATCCGGGCGGCAAGATAGGCATCGTCCATGGCGGCGAATCCCTGGACGATCTGGTCGATTTCGCGCTGAACGGCCGCCTCGGCATTGATGCCGTCGACCCCGATGCGGCGGTCGACCCCGCGCACCAGCCGCGAGCTTTTGAGCATTTGCTGATAGGCGTCCAGCAGATAGCCCAACTCCTCGCCGCTTTCTCCGGGCAGGGCATCGGCCTTGCGCCGCAGCAGGCTGACCTGACGGCTGGCTCCCGCGACGGCGTCGGCAAAGCGGGCTTTTTCGCCCTCCAGCCGGTCGGGGGGGATATGATATTCCGGAACCGCAACGTTGCCGGCGTCGTGGAGATGGGCGACTCCGATGGCCACACCGGGACTGACGCCCAATCCGACGAACACCTGCTCTCCCTTGGGTGGCGGAGGCAGTTGCTTCGGATGATCCGGGGCCGGAGGAGTCATCGGGCCGGTCAGTCCTCGTCGAATTTGGCGTCGATCAGCGCGGTCAGGGCATCGACCGCCTGAACGGCGTCAACCCCCGTTCCTTTCAGTTCGATCGAGCTGCCGGGGCCGGCCGCCAACATCATCAGGCCCATGATCGACAGGCCGGACACCTCGATGCCGCGGTTGGACACCAGGACCTGGGCCTGGAACTGGGTGGCAAGCTTGACGAATTTCGCGGCGGCGCGGGCGTGCAGGCCCCGCCGGGTGGGAATGGTGGCGGTTCTCGCTATCACGGCGGAGGTGCTGTCCCCTGCGTCGCCCTCTGCCCCGTCGGTCATCGTCGTCTCACGTCTGGTTTGCATATCCATAAGGTTATCCAGGGGATGTCAGTGCCGGAAAAATTCAGTAACCGGATCCGTCAACGGTCCGAAAAATCGGTGTCCCGGGTGGGTGTTGTCCGGGATTTTAATACCCGGGTCTTCAATGATTGTCCTGCGCCAACAGGCGGGAGGCAACATTGATGTATTTCCGCCCGGCCTCCTGGGCGCTCGCCACCGCGTTGGCGAGGGTTTCATGGTGGCGAACCGACGCCAGCTTGATCAGCATCGGCAGATTGACCCCGGCGATGACCTCGACTTTGGCCTTGTCCATGATCGAGATGGCGAGGTTCGACGGCGTTCCCCCGAACATGTCCGTCAGCACCACGACGCCGGATCCGTCATCCACCTTGGCCGTCGATTGCAGAATGTCCCGGCGGCGCTGTTCCATGTCGTCATCCGGACCGATGCACACTGTGGCGACGCTGGGCTGCGGACCGACCACATGTTCCATGGCCGCCACCAGCTCGTCGGCGAGGCGTCCGTGGGTTACCAGGACCATTCCTATCATTGCAGGACCTTCACTTTGTTTTCCCCTCTTCCAATTCGCGGTGCCGCAAATCCACCCGCTGGTTCCGATCGCGCAGCCAATCGGCCAGTTTTTCGGCGATCACCACGGACCGGTGTCGCCCCCCTGTGCAACCGACGGCAATGGTCAGGTAGCTTTTGCCCTCGGCCGCGAAACGTGGCAGCAACGGCTCCAGCAGGGCCGTCAATGCCGTGAAGAACTGAGGGAATCCGGGATCTCCCTCGACATATCGGACGACGTCGGCATCGCGCCCGGTGAGGGGCCGCAACGCCGGCACATAATGGGGATTATTGAGGAAACGGCCGTCGAACACCAGATCCGCTTCGCGCGGCACGCCCTGACGGTAGGAAAAAGATGTCACAAACACCACTAAAGGTGGTTTTTGGTCCAGCGCAAAGTGCCCGGCGATCAGCCGTTTCAGCTCGGCCGGCGGCAGGGCGCTGGTATCGATCACCAGATCGGCGCGGCTTTCGAGCGGGGTCATCAGTTCGCGTTCGTGGCGGATGCCGTCGAGAAGAGGCCGGTCCGGCGCCAGCGGGTGGCGTCGCCGGGTCTCGGTAAATCGGCGGCCGAGCACGTCGTCGTCAGCCTCGACGAACAGGATGGTCAAGGCCAGACGTCCGTCCTGGATCAGGCGGTCGAGTTCCTCCAGCATGGCGCCGACCGCGAAACCGCGCGTGCGGATATCGATGCCAAGGGCCAGCGGCCGCGAGGACGCGCCCGACCGGATCAGGGCGGCCACCAGGGACAGCGGCAGATTGTCCACTGCCTCATATCCCAGATCTTCCAGCGATTTCAGCGCCAGCGTCTTGCCGGCGCCGGACAGGCCCGTCACCACCACCATCCGGCCGGCGCCGGCCGGCGCGCGGGGACAGTCGCCGCGTCCGGCACCTTCGCCCGGAGGCAGCCTGTCGCCGCCGTTCCCGTCCTGGCCCTGCGGCATGGGCACGTCCCTGGATGTTTCCGATGTCATGGGACCAGCATTATAGTCCCGGTCGCCACCTGCACCGCAAGGCGAACCTTGGTGGCGGCGGATGCTTCCCAGGGGTGAAAGGCGAGCCTGGGGAGGGCGACGCCCGCGATTTCCTCCGTCTGCTCGTCGGGAAGGCGGTCCACGGCCTCGCGCGGGACAAGGTCGATCACCAGGCCGAGGGGAACCGGCCCCACGGGCGGCATCCGGACAAGTCCAAGGCCGCGGACCTCGATCATGCCGGCAATGGTCGCCGGCGCCTGCGCCATCAGGCGCGCACCGTCGCGCCGGACCTCGACCTGATCGTCGGACACCAGACGCGCGCCTCCTTCGATCAGGCGAAGGGCGAGATCGGACTTGCCGGCGCCCGACGGGCCGCGCAGCAGCACCCCGATGTCGCCGATCAGAACGCAGGTTCCATGAAGCCTTGTCATGGTCCCAGGGTGCGGACAGGCGGCCCGGAAGTCAATCGCCCCAACGACAGCCGTCCGCCCGGGCCCCTGAAGAGACCGCAGGGCCGCGGAAAAGGGGAGGGGACGCGTCGCCCGGCGCCGGCCCCGGACAGCGACTTGTCGGCAAAACAGCCATCGAAGCTGACAAGTCCGGATGCGCTCGTTAAGGTCTCCGCCGATCGGCCGCGGGCGGGACTGGAATATAAGGTGGCGCGCCAAAAAGCGGCACGCCAAACACACCTGGAGAGACGGCGGCATGGATATCCGTGTTCCCGACCAGAAATACAATCCATACCGGATTTTTTCCCGCCCACAGTGGGCGGCATTGCGTTACGACACGCCGATGACACTGGAACCCGGGGAGTTTTCGCGGCTGCGGTCAGAGCTTGACCGGCTCGACATCCGGGAGGTCGAGGAAGTCTACCTGCCGCTGTCGCGTCTGCTGTCGCTTTATGTCGATGCGACGCGCCGGCTCTATTACGCGCAGCGTCAGTTCCTGGGAATTCGCGACCGCAAGGTTCCCTATATCATCGGCATCGCCGGCTCACCCGCGGTGGGAAAATCGACCACGGCGCGCGTCCTCCAGGCGCTGCTGTCGCGATGGTCGCCGCGGCCCCAGGTCGATCTGGTGACGACCGCCGGGTTTCTTCGTCCCAATGCCCAATTGGAACGCGACGGGCTGATGCAGAGGAAGGGGTTTCCGGAGAGTTACGTGCGTGAGGGGCTTCTGTCGTTCCTGAGCGACGTCAAAGCCGGACGGAGCCCGGTCAGGGCGCCCGTCTATTCACATGTGACCTATGACATCGTTCCCGACCAGTGGCAGGAGGTCGACCGTCCCGATATCCTGATCGTCGAGGGGGTGAATGTCCTGCAAACCGCCCCGTTGCCCCGCCATGGCAAGGCGGTTCCGGTGGTGTCCGACTTTTTCGACTTTTCCATCTACATCGACGCCGATGAGGCGGTGATGCGCGAATGGTATGTGCGGCGCTTTCTGGCGTTCCGCAGCACCGCCTTCCATGATCCGACGTCCTATTTTCATCGCTATTCCGTGCTGTCGGACGAGGAGGCGATCGCCACCGCGACGGCGATCTGGGAGCGCATCAATCTTGTCAATCTCTGGGAGAACATCCTGCCGACACGGCCCCGCGCGACGCTGATCCTCACCAAAGGGGCGGATCATCTCGTCGAGACGGTGGCGCTGCGACGGCTTTAGGGTCTGTTGATCAATGCCGCCCCTTGCGGCGGTTGAACCCGGCTTCCGGGGGGCGGAAGCATGTTAAAAAGGGCTTGGCGCGAATGGATCGGGAGGCCTTGTGTCCTGATGAGTGACCAAATCGGTGTCCGGGCAATGGAACCGGACGATTTCAACGCCGTTGCCGATCTCATGAATCAGCCGAAGGTCATCGCCGGAACCTTGCGGCTGCCGTTGGCGAGCCTTGAGGAATACCGGAAGCGGCTTGAGGCGTCCCGGGAGGAGCGCACCTCCATCGTCGCGGAAAAGGCCGGGCGTGTGAGCGGTGTCGCCAATCTGGCGCGGGCGAAGGGACGGCGGGCCCATGTCGCGAGCATGGCCGTTGCCGTGCATGACGAGTTTCAAAGGCAGGGAGTTGGTTCGGCGCTGATCGCCGCCTTGATCAACCTGGCCGACAACTGGTTGAATCTGAAGCGGCTTGAGTTGAGCGTCTACACCGACAATGAGCCGGCGGTCCGGCTTTACCGGAAATACGGTTTCGTCATGGAGGGGACCCATCGCGCCGACACCTACCGGGACGGCCGGTTCGTCGACGTCTTCAGCATGGGCCGCGTCCGGGAATAGGGCCTGTCGGCGGGCGTTTCAGCGTCGTCGTCAAAAACAGGGACACGGGCGCCTTCCTGTGGCCGTCCTGCGCCCTGTGCCCCGGGGCTGCCGCCGCTTGTCGCGGGGGGGGGGGGGCCCGGGGGCGCGGGGGGGGGGGGCGCGGCGGGGACGCCGGAGCCGCCTTGAGGCCGGAGCCCCACCGACTGTTGCCGTCAGGCGCTCTGCGGAAGGGCGTCCTGACAATGCTCGCCGGTGGCGATCAGTTGCGCCGACCGCCGGCGGAACCGCAAGGTCAGCAGGATGGCGGTGGCCCCCAGACCGCCCGCGAATCCCCACCAGAGGCCCACCGGCCCCAGATGCAGCCCGAAGGCGAGACCGGCGCCCAGGGGCATGCCCAGTCCCCAGTAGCCGACGATCCCCGCGATCATGGCGGCGCGGGTGTCCTTGAGGCCGCGCAGGGCGCCCGACGCCACCACCTGGGCCCCATCGAACAACTGGAACGCGACCGCGACCAGGATCAACTGGGTGCCGATCGCGATCACGGCGTCGCGCTGCGGGTCGTTGGCGTCAAGATAGAGCGAGAACACCGGTTCGACGAACAACATCAGGGCGGTGGCGCTGAAGACCATGAATCCGACCCCGATCCCCAGGGCCATGAACCCGGCGGACCGCGCCTCGGCCGGGGCGCCGGCTCCGATATGGAAACCGACCCGGACGGTGGCGGCCTGCCCGATGGCCAGCGGAACCATGAACACCAGCGAGACGACGCCAAGACAGATCTGGTGCGCGGCCAGGGCGGTTGCGCCGAAATAACCCATCAGCAGCGAGGAACCGGCGAACAGGCTGACCTCCACCACCAGGATTCCGGCGATCGGCCAGCCGATTTTCATGACCTGTTCCATGCCCTGGCGGATTTCCCGCCAGCGCAGCCGGAAAAGGCCGGGAGGCAACAGCTCGGCGTACCAGCTATAGCCGATCAGGGCCAGGGCCGATCCCCACCATGCCAGGGCGGTGGCATATCCCGACCCCGCCAGCCCCAGGGCCGGAAGGCCGAAATGCCCGAACACCAGGGACCAGGCCAGAAAACCATTCAGCACGCAGGCGATCGAGGTGACCGCGACGGTGACGCGCGGGCGCTCGATCGAGATCAGATAGTTGCGGATGACCGCCAGCAGCATGGCGGCGGGAATCCCCCAGACGAACGCCAGTTCGTAGGTCAGCGTCAGGCGGGCGATATGGTCCGGCTCGCCGATCGCAATCAGGATCCGGTCGATGTCTTGCAGGCAGATGATCATCGGGATCGACGCCAGAAGCGCGATCAGCGTTCCGGCCGCAAGGGTGCGGCCGGCCACCGTGCCGTCACCGGCGCCCCGGGCCTGGGCGATCAGGGGCTGAATGCTCATGACCAGCCCCTGGGCCACGACAATCATCATAAAGGAAACATTTCCACCCAGACTGCCGGCGGCAAGTGAATCCACGTCGATCCGCCCCATCACAATGGAGTCGGTCAGATTCATCACCATCTGGGCGATTTGGGCGGCGGCGAGGGGCGCTGCCAGCGACAGGATCTTTTGGAACTCTGCCCGCCGGCCCCGTCCCCCCGGAGCCGTGCGGGAGTCCGTCATTTTATGATCCGATCAGATGTCCACGGCAGGAAAGGCGACCGCCAACGCAAAGCGAAGCATCCATCGCCGCGCAGCAAAGCTGCGACGGGCGAGCGACGCCAAGCGACAGGTTGAACGTTGCGGTCACGGGGTGGCCTCTCCCGGCAAATGGAAAAACAAGGATCGAGGTATGGCGGACGATCACCGGCATGGTCAAGACTGTTTTTCTTGACAGCTTGATTTTATTCGAATCTTCAACTTTTATTTGTTTTTATTTCCTTATTTTTTCGACCTTCGCGATAAAGAATGAACAGGCCGCTGGCAATCACGATGACAGAGCCCGTGAACACATGGCTGGCCGGGATGTCGCCCCACAACACCCAGCCGAACAGGCTGGCCCACAACAGACTGACATAGTTGAGCGGGCTGATCACCGCGGCCGATGCCAGGCCGTAGGCCCGGGTCATGAAATACTGGCCGAAACCGCCGGTCAGTCCCATACCGGCCATCAGAAGCCAGTCGCTGGCGTCGGGGGTCACCCACACGAAGGGCAGGGGCAGCGCGGTCAGGATGCTGGAGAAGAAGGTGAAGTAAAAGACGATGGTCAGCGGCGGATCGGTCCGGTTCAACTGCCGGATGGTGATCATCGCGAAGGCGCTGGTGACGGCGCCGCCGATCGCTGACAGCGCTCCCATATTGAACACCGACCCGCTGGGATGGACGATGATCAGCACGCCGAAGAATCCGACGATCACGGCGCCCCACCGCAGTTTTCCGACTTTCTCGCCCAGAAGCGGCACCGACAGGGCGGTGATCATCAAGGGGGATGTGAAGGAAATGGCGACGGCATCCGCCAGCGGCATCAGATGGTAGGACAAAAAACCTAAAAACATCGACGTGACGCCGATCACCGATCGCCAGACATGGCCCGACAGGCTGTGCGGGCGCAGCAACCGCAAGCCTCCATGGGCGGCAATCATGGCGCTGACCGGGATCAGGGCCAGCAGGCTGCGGAAGAAACTGACCTCGGCAATGGGGTAACGTTCCGCCAGGACCTTGACCAGGGTCCACAGTCCCGCGAACAGGACGGTGGAGACGACCATCAGCAGAATGCCCAGCCGCGGATTGTCCGGGGCCGGTCGGAAGGCCCCGGCGGGGGGCGCGGCCGTGGCCACCTCTGTCCTCATCCTCTGTTCCTCCCCCCGGCCGGCTGGCCGCGGATTTTTCCGCGTGCGCACAAGGCCGGAACGCCTTCAACCGCCAATATCGAAGAGAAAATTAAGATTGCGCCGGCCAGTTGAAGGATAGTCATGCGTTCGTTCAGAAACAGCGCCCCGGTCAGGGCTGCGAACACCGATTCGCCACTCATGATGATCGCCGCCGTGGCCGGATGTAAATGGCGCTGGGCGATGACCTGCAATGTGAAGGCGATGCCGACCGACAGGCAACCGGCCCACAGCAGCTCGATCCAGGCTCCCAGATAGGCCCCCGCGCGCGGCGCCTCGACCACCTGCGCGGCCAGACTTCCGGCCACGCCGGTCACCAGGAACTGCATGCAGGCCAGTGTCAGCGGCCGTCCGCTGGCCGGCGCCAGCAGGCCCACCAGGCTCATATGGATGGCCCAGAACACAGAACAGAGCAGGATCCAGCAGTCGCCCTCGGACAGCCTGTGGAGGTCGGCTCCGGTCAGAAGCCAGGCGCCGGCCAGACAGGTGGCGATGACCGGCCAGCCGCCCGGATGGGGCCGCTGGCGGAACAGGCCCCAGGACAGAACCGGCACCAGGGCGATGTAGAGGCCGGTCAGAAAGCCGGCGTTGCCGATAGTGGTGCCGCGGACGCCCATCTGCTGGGTCCAGCCGCCCAGCAGCAGCATGATGCCGCACAGGACGAAGCCGGCCAGATGCCGCGCCGACAGCGGATGTGCGGCCGCCCGGCTTTCGCGCCAGGCCAGCGGGGCGACCACCAGCCCGCCCAGAAGGAAACGGCC
Source organism: Telmatospirillum sp. (assembly GCA_009712185.1). Taxonomy (GTDB): domain Bacteria; phylum Pseudomonadota; class Alphaproteobacteria; order Rhodospirillales; family Magnetospirillaceae; genus Telmatospirillum. Next base: position 16,074 of record WASQ01000152.1, read on the forward strand.
GCCGGTGAAGGCGAGCGAGCCGATGGCATCGTCTCCGGCGCCGACCCATTTCTGGGCCAGAAAGGTGACGCCCCAGATCACGGTGGCGATCAGCAGCAGCAGGCAGGCGGGCAGGCGGGACAGCGCAGGTCTCCAAACGATCCCGGTCAGCGGAACAGGGACCATAGCGGAGCCCGGCTGGCGGCGGAACGAAATGAAAATAGAATAATCAGCGAGACTCTATCGCAATAAGTGCTAACCCGGCGCTGAACCGGCGGCGTGACAGGCCGGACCGGGCGCCGGCCTATCGCCGGGGCGGTTTCGGCGGCGGGGCGATGGCGGCCGGAACGGCCGCGGGCAGGCGCAGGGTGAAGCAGGCCCCCAGCACCGTTCCGTTGGAGTCATGGCGGTTGGCCGCTTTCAGGGTTCCGCCATGGGCCTCGGCGATCTGCTTCGAGATCGACAGGCCAAGACCGGAATGGGTTCCGAACTTCTCGTCCTTGGGTCGTTCGGAATAGAAGCGGTCAAAAATGGCGTCCAGCTTGTTGTCCGGGATGCCGGGCCCCTCGTCGGAGACCGAGACCGAGACCCAGAGGCCATCGCGCCAGGCCTTCAACATCAAGGTGGCATTCGGCGGGCTGAAGGACAGGGCGTTGGAAATCAGGTTCCTCAGGATCTGCGCCAACCGGCTTTCGATGCCGACGACCGCCAGCGGATCGTCGGCCACGGATTCGACCAGAATCGTGACGCCGTGGGCGGCCCCCGTATCGCGGTAGACCGCCACCAGCGCATCCAGCATGGCGAGCATCTGCACGGGCTCCGCCTCGGCACGCGACAGTTCTGCATCGAGGCGCGACGCGTCGGAGATGTCGCTGATCAACCGGTCCAGCCGGCCGACGTCATCCTGGATGATCGCCATCAGCTTGCGCTGCTGGTTGGGATCGGTGACGCGGGATACCGTTTCGACGGCGCTTCGCAGTGATGTCAGGGGATTCTTGAGTTCATGCGAGACGTCGGCGGCAAAGGATTCGATGGCGTCCATGCGTTGCCACAGGGCCTCGGTCATGTCGCGCAGGGCGGCCGACAGCTCCCCGATCTCGTCGCGGCGTCGCGACAGGTCCGGAATGGAGGGGCGCCGCCCGTGACCCCGGCGGACCCGCTCGGCCGCGGCGGCCAGCCGGCGAATCGGCCGGGCGATGGGGCCGGCCAGATAAAGCGACAGGGTGATGGTGATAATCAGTGCGAAGGCGAAGGCCTGGAAGATGGTCAGGCGCACCTTGAACAGGCTTTGCGCGATATCGTCGCCGGATGATGACACCATCACGGCGCCCAGGACCTGCTTGTAGCGTTGCACCGGCACCGCGGTCGACAGCAGCAGGTGATGGTTGCGGGTGCGGATCGCCCAGGCCGGGTCGCCGGCCAGCGCCTGCGTCACCTCGCTATAGTCGCTGGCGCGCGGCCGGCTGCGTTCGCGATAGACCGGCAAATGGTCGTCGACGAGATGGGACCCGGTGACGAAATCGTAGATCCGGCGGAAGACCGTCACGAACCATCCCCGATCGGGATCGGGAAGATCCTCGACCTGGATCGGCGTGTTGGCGGACAGGAGAAGCCGGCTGTCGGCCAGTTCGTCGCCCTGCGGGCGGAACAGCCGGGCCCGGACGCGGGCGGGCGGCGCAAGGCGGCGCACCAGCTGGCGCGCCAGTTGGGGCGACAGTTCGGCCAGGGCGAAGCCGCTGTCGATCACCGCGCCCTCGCCCAGGGCGGCGCCGACCATCTCGGCCCGGATGCGAAGCGATTCCAGTTCGTTGGCGATCAGTTCGTTCTTGTAGCGGTCAAGGTAGAACAGGCCGCCGACCAGAAGGACCGGCGCCACCATATTGACCGCCAGGATCCGCCAGGTCAGCGGCGAGGTCAAAGGCAGCCAGCGCCAGCGGCCGCGGTTCGGCGAGGGCGACGTTTCCTTCGGCGCGGCGCGGAACAGACCGGGCAGGCGAGGTCGCCGGGCGGGGGCCTCCTGCGTCACGGATCGTCGCGGTAACGGTAGCCCACGCCATAAAGAGTCTCGATATGGGCGAATTCGGAATCGACGTCGCGGAACTTCTTGCGCAGCCGTTTGATATGGCTGTCGATGGTCCGGTCATCGACATAAATATGTTCGCCATAGGCGGCGTCGATCAGCTGGTCGCGGTTCTTGACATGGCCCGGCCGGATCGCGAGCGACTTCAGGATCAGGAACTCCGTCACCGTCAAATCGACGGCACCGCCTTTCCAGGTGCAGTCGTGGCGGGCCGGATCCAGCACCAGATTGCCCCGGACCACCACCTGGCTGGCCGTGGTCTCGCCGGTCTCGGCGGCCAGCTCGCCCCGCCGGAGCAGGGCGCGGATCCGCTCGATCAGCAGCCGCTGGGAAAAGGGCTTCTTGATATAGTCGTCCGCCCCCATGCGCAGGCCCAGGACCTCGTCCACCTCGTCGTCCTTGGAGGTCAGGAAGATCACCGGCACGGCGGAGGTCTTGCGCAGCCGTTGCAGCAGTTCCATCCCGTCCATACGGGGCATCTTGATGTCGAGGACCGCAAGGTCGACAGGTTGCGCGGAGATGCCGCGCAGGGCCTCCGCGCCGTCGGTATAGGTCCGCACGCGGAAGCCTTCGGCCTCGAGCGACATGGTCACGCTTGTCAGGATGTTCCGGTCGTCATCGACCAGGGCAATGGTCTGGGGCACGGCTCTCTTCTCCGTCGCGCGGAGGGGAACAGCACCCCCATTCCCGTCGCCGCGCATCTCGTCCATCGCACTCTTTACCATAGTTTCCATGAGCTTGCCTGAACTTTGTCCTGGGTTTCAAACCCGGTCGCCCGGCGCAGCGACCGTCCGCGCGGGAAGCCCGGACGACGATCTGGGGCCCGCCGGGGCCGGAGGCGTCACCGGCGGGGCGGAGACCGCCGCCCCTCCCGGTGAGGAGAGGCCGCCGCCCGGCCGGATTGTCAGTGAACCCGGCCATTGTGGCTAAATTACAGCCGCCGTCCGGATGCTTGACGGGCCCGTTCCCGCCGACCAAAGTGAGGTTATGGACAGCCGCCCGACCCAGCCGTCACCGGACCGAGATCAGCCGCTTTCCGGCGGGGATGGCGCGGACGGTGGACGTGATCTGCCGCTGATGGCACGCCGGATGCTGCGCCGGGCCGACCGTGCGGCGTTAGCCACTCTTCAGGGCGACAATCCCCGTCCCTATGTTTCCCTCGTCGGCATCGCCACCGATACCGACGGCGCACCGCTTCTGCTTTTGTCTCGGCTGGCCGAGCATACCCGGGCGCTGATGGCCTCTCCCCTGGCGTCGCTGCTGATCGACGGCACCGCCGGTTTCGTCAATCCGCAGGAGGGGCCCCGCCTGTCCTTGCAGGGGCGGATCCTTCCCATCGACTGCGACCACGCGCTCCGGCGCTTTCTGGCCCGCCATCCGGGCGCGGCGCTCTACGCCGGTTTCGCGGATTTTTCCGTTCATCGCATGACGGTCGAACGCATTCATTGGGTTGGCGGTTTCGGCCGCGCCCGCTGGTTTGCGCCCGTTCCGGCGCTGGAGGGCGAGGCCCGCGACCTCTGGGAAAAGGCCGAGCCCGGGATTATTGCGGCGGTCAATGACGAACGGGACGGGATCCGGGCGGCGCTTGCCGCCCGCAACGGCGGCGGACGGGGGAAGCTCTGGCCCCTGGTGGCCGTCGCTCCGGACGGCTGCGATCTGGCCCGCGCCGGGCGGCCGGGCGGCGGGGGAAAATCGGGAGTGGTGCGGGTCGCCTTTCCCGTCCCGCTTTCGGATCCGGATAAAGTCATACCGACTTTAGGGGAATTAGCGGGACTGTAGTCTTCGTTAATTCTAACTTTCGCTCAGAAATTTTCTACCAGTTGTATTGTCTGGAGATTTCTATGGACGAATCAGGCGGATCCGTTCGAAGATCCCTGCAAGGAGCGGTTTTGGAAGTTATACGACAAAAACTTATCATTGCGTGTGGTCTTGGGATTTACAGTGCTTTTGAGCTGCAAACCCCTAAGAAATGTAGTATTATTTTCCATACAGTATTTGTCTAGTCTCTGCGCGCGTGCCTAATCCTCAGATGAGGCGACCGGCTGGCATTGTGACAATAGACTGAGCGTTCTCTGGGAGGAGAGGCAAAAAATGAACGAAACGGCTATTCACGGCGGCACCACAACCAATCGGAAGTTGCTCGCTTGGGTTGATGAGCTCGCCAAGCTGTGTAAACCCGACACCATCCATTGGTGCGACGGATCGCAAGAGGAATATGACAGCCTGTGCCAACGGATGGTCGAGGCGGGGACCCTGATCCGTCTCAATCCGGAAAAGCGGCCCAACAGCTATCTTTGCCGATCCGATCCCCTGGATGTCGCCCGGGTTGAGGACCGGACGTTCATCTGCTCAAAAAGCAAGGCCGACGCGGGGCCGACCAACAACTGGATCAACCCGCGCGAGATGAAGGACACCTTAAGCAAGCTGTACAATGGCTGCATGCGCGGGCGCACCATGTATGTCGTCCCCTTCAGCATGGGGCCGCTCGGCAGTCATATCGCCCATATCGGGGTTGAGATTACGGACAGCCCCTATGTGGCGATCAGCATGCGGACCATGACCCGCATGGGCCGGGACGTGCTTCAGGTGCTGGGCGCCGATGGCGACTTCGTGCCCTGCGTTCATTCGGTGGGCAAACCTCTGGCGCATGGCGAGAAGGACGTGCCCTGGCCCTGCAATCCCAAAAACATCTATATCGCCCACTTCCCCGAGGAACGGTCGATCTGGTCCTTCGGATCGGGCTATGGCGGCAATGCGCTGCTGGGCAAGAAATGTTTCGCGCTCCGGATCGCGTCGGTGATGGCGCGCGACGAGGGCTGGCTGGCCGAGCATATGCTGATCGTCGGCGTCGAGAATCCCGAGGGCGAGAAGACCTATGTCGCGGCGGCCTTCCCCTCCGCCTGCGGCAAGACCAATTTCGCGATGATGGTGCCGCCGGCGGGCTTCGAGGGCTGGAAGATCTGGACGGTCGGCGACGACATCGCCTGGATCAAGCCGGGCGCCGATGGCCGGCTCTATGCGATCAACCCCGAGGCGGGGTTCTTCGGCGTCGCGCCGGTAACCGGCGCCCACACCAATTACAACGCCATCGCCTCCTGCCGGGCCAACTCGATCTTCACCAATGTGGCGCTGACCGATGACGGCGACATCTGGTGGGAGGGGCTGACGGAGGACAAACCGGCCCATGTGATCGATTGGAAGGGCCGCGACTGGACACCGGACTCGGCCGAACCGGCCGCGCACCCCAACGCCCGGTTCACCGCGCCCGCGTCGCAATGCCCCTGCATCGATCCCGACTGGGAAAACCCGAATGGCGTGCCCATCTCGGCCTTCCTGTTCGGCGGACGCCTGTCGAAGAACATGCCGCTGGTCTTCCAGGCCTTCAACTGGGCGCACGGGGTCTATCTCGGCGCGACCATGGGATCCGAGGCCACGGCCGCCGCGGTCGGGCAGGCGGCCATCCGGCGCGATCCGATGGCGATGCTGCCGTTCTGTGGCTATAACATGGCCGACTATTTCAATCATTGGCTGAACATCGGCCGTCATTTGTCCAATCCGCCGCCGATCTTCCGGGTCAACTGGTTCCGCAAGGACGAAAACGGGAAATTCATGTGGCCCGGCTTCGGCGAGAACATGCGTGTCCTCAAATGGATCGTCGACCGCGTTCAGGGGCGGGGCTATGCGGTGGAAAGCCCGCTGGGCCTGATGCCCCGCTTCGAGGACATCGAATGGAAGGGCCTCAATTTCCCGGCCGACCGTTTCTACGAGCTGATGACCGTGGACCGGGCCGCCGGCACGGTCGAGGCGCGGTCGCATGAGGAGCATTTCGAGAAGTTCTTCGATCGCCTGCCGAAGGAGTTCATTTATCTGCGCGAGCTTCTGAAGTCGCGCCTGTGGCGGTCCCCGGAGGTGTGGGGGCTGGTCCATGAGGAGGTGGAGGAGTAACCGGACCCCGATGGGCGGACCGAAGGGACCGGTGAAATGAATTGACGGCGCGACCCCTCCCGGCGCATGAGAGGGGTCGTTCGTCATTTCGGCAAGGCAGGGCATGAACGCTTGGCGCCAGGCGTTGGCAGCATATCGGGATCGTCGCGTTCTTGCGGTTCTGTTCGTCGGTTTTTCGAGTGGCATCCCCCTTCTGCTGACCTACTCGACCTTGTCGGCATGGCTGGCGAAGGACGGAATCAGCCGCGCGGCGATCGGCCTGTTCGCTCTGGTCGGCCTTCCCTACTCCTTGAAATTCCTCTGGTCCCCGCTGATCGACCGGGTGCCGCCGCCGCTGCCGCTCGGCCGGCGCCGGGGGTGGGGCCTGTCGATCCAGATCGCCCTGATGGCGGCGATCATCGCGCTCGGGTCGCTCGATCCCAACCATCAGATCGGCCTGATGGCGGGGCTCTCGGTTCTGGTGGCTTTTCTGTCGGCGAGCCAGGATATCGTCATCGACGCCTTCCGGATCGAACTTCTGGGAGAGGAGTTGCAGGGGACCGGCGCCGGCGCCGTCCAGGTCGGATACCGTCTCGCCATGCTGTCGGCCGGGGCGGGGGCTCTGTTCATCGCTGACAATGCGGGCTGGTTCTGGGCCTATGCCGCGATGGCTGCCCTGGTCGGTGTCGGCGCGCTGGCTCTGCTTCTGTCCGACGAGCCCGCGCCCGGCCGGACCATCGATCACGGCGCCGGTCTGCGCGCCGCCTTGACCATGGCGGTGGTGCGGCCGTTCTCGGACTTCGTCAGCCGTCCGGGCTGGCTGGTGGCCGTCCTGTTCATCGTCACCTACAAGCTGGGAGAGGCGATGGCCGGCATCATGGCGATGCCGCTTTATATTTCCGTGGGATTCTCGCTGACCGAAATCGCCAGCGTCAGCAAGGTCTTCGGCTTTTTCGCCACCATCATCGGCTGTCTGCTGGGCGGGGTGGTGGTCACGCGGATGGGATGCCTGAAGGCGTTGCTGGTCTGCGGCATCCTTCAGTCGGTCGGCAATCTGTTTTACATCCTGCAGGCACAGGCCGGGCATCATCTCGAATATCTGGCGCTTTGCGTCGCCGCCGAGAACCTGACCGCCGGCATGGCCGGTACGGCGCTGATCGCCTATATCTCGGGCCTGTGCAACGTCGCCTTTACGGCGACGCAATATGCGCTCCTGTCCTCGCTTGCGGTGGTCGGGCGCACGCTGTTCACGTCCAGCGCCGGCATCCTGGCCGACCGGCTGGGATGGGAGATGTTCTTCCTGCTGACCACGCTTGTCACCATCCCCGCGCTGTTGCTGGCGGCCTGGATGATGACCCGGCCTGACGCCTGCGCCGCGAGCCGGCCGGATCCCTGAAAACCCTTTGTTTTGTGTGTCTTAGGGTGAAAAAATCATCGCGCCGCACAATCGGCGGGGATGGTTCGCGGCCGCACAATCGGCTATTCTTCCGGCCGTCGGTACCCATCCGGCCGACGCGCCCATTACCAGGACAGCGACCCCATGGACATCAAGAAGATCCCGATTGGCGTCAAGCCGCCGCATGACATCAACGTCGTCATCGAGATTCCGCTCAACAGCGATCCGGTGAAGTATGAAGTCGATAAGGTGTCCGGCGCCATGTTCGTCGACCGTTTTCTGCACACGGCGATGTATTACCCCTGCAATTATGGCTTCATTCCTAATACCCTTGCCGACGACGGCGATCCGGTCGACGTCTGTGTGGTCGGCCGTCACGGCGTCGCGGGCGGATCCGTGATGCGGTCGCGGCCCATCGGCGTCCTTCTGATGGAGGACGAGGCCGGGCGGGACGAGAAAATCCTCGCGGTGCCGCATCCGAAGCTGCATCCCTTCTACGACAATGTCTCGACCTACGAGGACCTGCCGCAGACCCTGATTCAGCAGATCGAGCATTTCTTTGCCCATTATAAGGACCTGGAAACGGGGAAATGGGTCAAGGTGACCGGCTGGGGCGGTCCCGACGAGGCCGCCAGCCTGATTCAGGAAGCCATCGACCGGGCCGTTCGGACCGAAAAATGAGAACAACCGGCGATGAGCATGTCTCATCGCCGGTTGGCTGGCCCGTGAGGGCCCGCGAGTGGATAGCGAGCGAAGCCAAAGGTTTCGGAGAGGCTTTTTCCCTTGCGAGCGGGGCGGGGAGAGCGTGTGAAAGACGTCCCCCAGCGGCTCCGGCGTCCCTGCCGGAGCAGGCCCGCAAAAGCGGCGGGATTTCTGGCCGTCGGCTTCGCTGGACCACAGGTGCGGAGGCACAAGGCACAAGGCACAAGGCACAGAGGCCTGGGCTACTGATTTTCCTCACAGGCGCCCGGATGCCCGCCATCACCATCACCATCGGCGTCAGCCGAGGCCGCCTGGTCGGCGTCGACGCCTTTCGGACGGGTTCCTTCGATGTAACCGCCGGTGATGACGAAATAGACCATCTCGCTGATATTGGTCGCGTGGTCGCCGATCCGTTCGATGTTCTTCGCGATGAAGAGAAGGTGACTGGCCGGCCCGATGGCGTGCGGGTCCTCCAGCATATAGGTCAGCAGCTCACGGAACAGGCCGGAATAGGCCTCGTCCACCGGAAGATCGCTGTGCCACACCGCGAGCGCGCGGTCGGCGTCGCGTTCGCGGTAGGAGGCCGCCACCTCGGCAAGCTGCCGCTCCACCAGCGTGCCCAACCGCTGGACCGCACGCACCGACGGCAATTGCATACCCTGGCTCAACAGCAATGACCGCTTGGCGATGTTGGCGGCGTAGTCGGCAATTCGTTCCAGATCCTGCGACACCTTGAGGGCGGCGACCACTGTGCGCAGCTCGTCGGCGAACGGGGCGCGCAACGCCAGCATGCGGATCCCCTGCTCGTTGATCGCGTGTTCCATCCCATCGACATTGATGTCGCCGGCGCTGCCCTCGCGGGCCAGAGCCACATCGCGTTCAATGAGGGCGGTCATCGCGCCGCGGAACTGGGCGACGGCCAATTCCCCCATCGAGAGAAGGGTCTCCCGCAGGCGGTTCAGCTCGTCGTCGAACGATTTGACGATATGGGGCATGGACCTCTCCGCGATCAGCCGAAGCGGCCGGTGATGTAGCCCTGCGTCAGCTTGTGGCGCGGGCTGGTGAAAATTTCCTCGGTCGGGCCGACCGCGACCAGATCCCCCAGGTGGAAGAAGGCGGTTCTTTGCGACACACGCGCCGCCTGCTGCATGGAGTGGGTGACGATGATAATCGTGTATTCGTCACGCAGTTCCTCGATCAATTCCTCCACCTTGGCGGTGGCGATGGGATCCAGCGCCGAACAGGGCTCGTCCATCAGGATCACTTCGGGGCTGACGGCGATGGCGCGCGCGATGCAAAGGCGCTGCTGCTGACCGCCCGACAGGCCCGTTCCGGGTTCGCCCAGGCGGTCCTTCACCTCATCGTAAAGGCCGGCCCGGCGCAGGCTGTTGTGGACGATCTCGTCCAGTTCGTCCGGGTGCCCCGTCAATCCGTGGATGCGGGGACCGAAGGCGACATTGTCGTAAATCGATTTGGGGAAGGGATTGGGCTTCTGGAACACCATGCCGACGCGGGCGCGCAACTGGACCGGGTCCAGTTCGTGCATCACGTCGATTCCGTCCAGCAGGATCGTCCCCTCAACCCGGCATCCGGGGATCGTTTCGTTCATCCGGTTGAGGCACCGCAGAAAGGTCGACTTCCCGCATCCCGAAGGACCGATCAGCGCCGTGACCTCATTTTCGTTGACGGCGAGGTTGACCTCTTTGATCGCCTGCTTGTCGCCATAGAACACGTCGATGTCCCGGGCCACCATTTTGGCCTTGGACAAATCGATTTGCGATAAATGCGCGGGTTCCGCGGACAAGTGGCTGTCTCCCCCATGGGCCACAAACTGCCATGCAGGTATAACGTTCGGTGGCCCACTGGCAACAGGAATCACCCGACTGATAATAATTTCATAATTGACCTTTTGGAATAGAGGGCTGGCCGGTCGGCAGGGTGGGCCGATGTCCGCCGGCGACCGGGATCCGGATGTCCCGTCAGGCTCCGTCGGCAGGTAAATAGACCGTGAACACGCTGCCGACACCGATGGTGCTGTCGATGGTCAGAAGCCCCCGATGCCGGTTGACCAGATGCTTGACGATCGCGAGGCCGAGACCGGTGCCGCCCAGTTGCCGCGATCGCGCGGCGTCCACCCGGAAGAAGCGTTCGGTCAGGCGGGGCAGATGCTCCTTCTCGATCCCGTCGCCCTCGTCACGCACGGCAACCGCGACCGCCGTCCTGGCCCGGCCGGCAAGTCCGGCGGGCAGGTCGTCCGTCAGACGCGCCTCGACCCGTACCACGCCGCCCTGGCGTCCGTATTTCAAGGCATTGTCCATCAGATTCTGAAAAATCTGCTCCAGCTCATCGGCCTTGCCTTTGACCATCGGCAGGTCGGGCGGCATCGCCAGTTCGATGGTCATCGATCGCTGTCCGGCCTGAATTTCCAGGCCGTCGGCGATTCTTTTCAGGACCGGCGGCAGGGCCGTCAATCCGTCGGGGCGGGTGTGCTCGTTCAGCTCGATCCGCGACAGGTTGAGCAGGTCGGCGACCAGGCGCGACATGCGCGACGCCTGATCGAACATGATCGCCAGGAATCGTTCGCGCGCCTCCGCGTCGTCACGCGCCGGACCCCGCAGGGTCTCGATGAACCCCAGCAGGGCGGAGAGGGGGGTCCGCAGTTCGTGGCTGGCGTTGGCGACGAAATCGGCGCGCATCTGTTCCATGCGCTTCAGGGCGGTGATGTCGTGCAGCGTCAACACCGCCACCGTGCCCGCCGGCCCCGATTCCCGCAGGGGTTCCAGCATCGCGCGGAAGTCCAGATCGGTCGGACCGCGCAGGGACACTTCGACATCAGCGCCGGCGCCGCCCTTCAGGACCCGGGCGGTGGCGTCCATCAGGGCCGGCGTTCGGATCATCGCGGCAAGGTCGCGGCCCTGAAGCTGACGGCCGAAAATGGCGCTGGCGGCCAGATTGGCCCGGACGATACGGCGTTGGCGGTTGAGCAGGAACAAGGGCCCCGGCAGACTTTCGATCAGACTTTCATGGAACCGGACCAGGGTGGTCAGGTCGGCATTATGGGCCTTCCACGTCCGCCGCAACTGCCCCAGCGCCGCCAGCAGGTCGGCGGTCAGCCCCGTCCGCAGCGCCGGTGGCGGGGTTTCGACGCCATTGCTGAGGTCTCTGGCATAACGGGTCACCTGGGCGAGGTCGGCCCCGTAAGGGTTGAGTAGGAATGCGGTCAGAACGACGATTGCCGTGGCGCCCAGAAGGGCGGGACCGGCTTCGATATCGCCCGACAGGGCGAGCACCAGGAAAACGCCGACCGGCGGCGTCGACAGGGAGGCCATCACCGGAAGAAGCCGGCGGTTGAAAGGCAGTCTTGACGTCTTTCGGAGTCCTTCGTTTTTTTCGGCCCCATCGGGCATGATGCCGTCACCTCCCGAACATCGCTTCGATGGCGAGAGTCGGGCGAATTGGTCTGTCCCGTCAACCGTTCTGACCATCCTGCGGTCTTTTTTTGCCCAATTGTCACACGACGGAAAAAATGCCTGAGCGCTGTCGGCGGCGGATCAGTCTGCCGGAGGGTATATAAACCACAGATTGTATAGATTTTTCTCCGGCTGCCCGGGCGGGGCGGGGGGT
>WASQ01000152.1:27788-52607 GCA_009712185.1 Telmatospirillum sp.
CTGCCGGATGCGTTCGCGCGCCGCCGGCGACGGGATCAGCTCCCGCGGTGGGGGCCCTGACGGATCGCGTCATGGGCCGCCAGGACCGCCATATTGACGATGTCGCTGGCGGTGGCGTCCATCGACGTGATCTGGACCGGTTTCGACATCCCCATCAGCACCGGGCCGATGATGGCCCCGCCCCCCCGCTTCTGCAACAGCTTGGCGGCGATGTGAGAGGAATAGAGTCCTGGCATGCCCAGGACATTGGCCGGGGCGGACAGGCGGCAGAACGGGTAGAGCTTCAGCAGTTCGCTGTCCAGCGCGACGTCGGCCGCCATTTCGCCGTCATATTCGAAATCCACCCGGCGGCGGTCGAGAATCGCCACCGCCTCATGCACCCGTTCCGAATTCAGGTTCTGGGGATTGCCGAAATTGGCGTAGGACAGCAGGGCGACGCGGGGAACGAAGCCCATCTGGCGCGCCTTGGCGGCGGTCTGGCAGGCGATGTCGGCCAGTTGCTCCGAGGTCGGCGTCTCGATCACCACGCTGTCCGAGATGAACACCGTCTGGCCCTGCGTGATCAGAATCGTGGTGCCGAACACCAGTTGCCCCGACCCCGGATCGATGATCCGGCGCACATCGTCAAACGCCTGATAATAGTTGCGGGTGAGGCCCGTGACCAGGGCGTCGGCGTCGCCCGCCGCGACCATCGCCGCGGCGAACAGATTGCGCTCCTGGTTCATCATGCGCTGGGCGTCGCGGTGCAGCATGCCCTTGCGCTGCATCCGGGCGTAAAGCATGTCGGCATAGTCGCGGGTCCGGTCCGACAGGCGCGCATTGACGATTTCGACGCCTTCCAGGGCGCCGGCCAGCCCGGCCGCCTTCATGGTCTGTGAAATCCGGTCCTCGCGGCCGAGGAGGATGGGCGTACCAAAGCCCGCATGGTGGAAGGCCAGCGCGGCGCGGATGGTTTTTTCCTCCTCGCCCTCGGCGAACACCACTCTTTGCGGATCTCCGCGCACTTCCTCGAACATCACCTGCATCGGCGCCGAGGTGGGGTCCAGCCGGGCGGTCAGTTCGCGGCGGTAGACGGCCATGTCGATGATCGGCTTGCGGGCGACGCCCGAGTCCATCGCGGCCCGCGCCACCGCGGGCGGGATCGAGGCGATCAGGCGCGGGTCGAAGGGCACCGGAATGATATATTCGGGCCCATAGCGGAGGCGCCGGCCGGAATAGGCGGCGTCGACCTCGTCGGGGACATCCTCGCGCGCGAGGGCGGCGATGGCCTCGGCGGCGGCAATCTTCATGGCGTCGTTGATGGTGCTGGCGCGGACGTCGAGCGCCCCCCGGAAGATATAAGGGAAACCCAGAACATTGTTGATCTGATTGGCGTAATCGGACCGGCCGGTGGCGGTGATGGCGTCCTGGCGGACGGCGCGCACCTCTTCGGGAACGATCTCGGGATCGGGATTGGCCATGGCGAAAATGATCGGCCGGTCCGCCATCGAGGCCACCATGTCCTGTGTCACCGCGCCTTTCACCGACAGGCCGAAGAAGACGTCGGCCCCCTTCATCGCGTCCGCCAGCGTGCGGGCATCGGTCTCCACCGCATGGGCCGACTTCCACTGATTCATGCCCTCGGTCCGGCCCTTGTAGATCACCCCCTTGGTATCGCACATGACGGCATTGCCATGGGGCAGGCCCATCGCCTTCACCAGTTCGAGGCAGGCCACGGCGGCCGCGCCGGCGCCATTGACCACCAGACGGGTGGTCTTGAGATCGCGCCCGGTCAGATGCAGCGCATTGATCAGGCCGGCGGCGGCGATGATCGCGGTGCCATGCTGATCGTCATGGAAGACCGGAATCGGCATCAGTTCGCGCAGCCGCTGCTCGATGATGAAACATTCCGGCGCCTTGATATCCTCGAGATTGATGCCGCCGAAGCTGGGTCCCAGGTAGCGGACGCAGTTCACGAATTCGTCGACATCTCGGGTGTCGACCTCCAGATCCACCGAATCGATGTCGGCGAACCGTTTGAACAGCACGGCCTTGCCTTCCATGACCGGCTTTCCGGCCAGCGCCCCGAGATCGCCGAGGCCGAGGACCGCCGTTCCGTTCGAAATGACCGCCACCAGATTGCCCTTGGCCGTGTAGTCGTAGGCCAGCGACGGATCGCGGGCGATGTGCAGACAGGGGAAGGCGACACCCGGCGAATAGGCCAGCGACAGGTCGCGCTGCGTGGTCAGGGGCTTGGTGGGCGCAATGGCGATCTTTCCGGGCCGTCCGCCGGCATGAAACAGCAGGGTGTCGCGTTCGAGATCGGACGTCTGGTCGGTGGTGGGCTTGGCCATAGAACAGTCTTTCCTCATGACAGGGTGTGGGCGGTCGGATGGGGCGGTGGACGCCGGATCAGGCCGGACGTTCGCTGGTATGGATGTTGGCGGCCCCGTTCGCCGTCAGGATCGCGTTGGCCGTCTCGATGTCGGCTTCGGTGGCGGCGGCGACCCAAAGCAGGATATCGCCGGCGGCCAGGGCGTCGGCGAACCGGGCCGGCAGCGGGTGGGCCGTGACCTCGTCCAACAGTTCCTTGACGGCAATGCCGCCGACCCCGGCGGCGATCAGGCCGGCGATCGCCGCGCCGACCGAGCCGGTGGCGATGGCGATGAAGCCCGCCGTCACCAGCGGTCCCTCATATTTCAATTCTCCCACCAGACCGACCAGACGGCTGCGCCAGCTCCGGGCGTCGTCGGCGGCCACATCGAGGCTGTCGTGGGAGGCGAGAACGGACAGGTCCGCCCTTGAAAAGCCGGCGCCGGTCAGGGCGGTGACCGCCTTGTCGAATGCGTCGCGGCTGGCGAAGACGCCGACGACTTCCCGCCGGCGGGCGCGGGGTTCGGTGCTCACGGCTGGCCTCCCTTTTTCCCTTGGACAGACCCAGTGTGCCGCAACTTAGGGCAGATTCATAGAGCACCGGCACAGCCATCCGGGGCAATCGGGCGAAACCGGTTGGCGGGGATTTCGCCGGTCCCTTCCGCGCCGGACGGGGTCCCGGCACCGGCGAAGGAGAGATGTGCATGCTCCGGGGCCTTCATGCTAAGGTGCCGCCTCCGACCGTATTCCCCTTCGAGATGCTGATTGTAACGTGACCGAAACGACTGCGTTTTCCCCCGACCCCGGAACATCCGCCATTCCCCCGGCCTCCCATGACGAGGACGCCTCTCCGATGATGGCGCAATATCTCGCCATCAAGCGGACCCATCCCGACAGCCTGCTGTTCTACCGGATGGGCGACTTCTACGAGATGTTCTTCGAGGACGCGGTTGCGGCGTCCGGCGCGCTCGACATCACCCTGACCAAGCGCGGACGCCACGCCGGCCAGGACATCCCGATGTGCGGTGTTCCGGTGCACAGCCATGAAGGCTATCTGTCGCGCCTGATCCGCAAAGGCTTCAAGGTCGCGGTCTGCGAGCAGATGGAGGATCCGGCGGAGGCCCGCAAGCGCGGATCCAAATCCGTGGTGGAGCGGCAGGTCATCCGGCTGGTGACACCCGGAACCCTGACCGAGGATGCGCTCCTCGACGCCAGATCGCACAACTATCTCGCCGCGCTCGCGGAGGCGCAGGGCGCGCTGGGCCTGGCCTGGCTCGACATGTCGACCGGCGACTTCCAGGTCCAGCCGGTCACGATGAAGACCGTGGGCGCGGCGGTCGCGCGCCTCTCGCCCGGCGAACTCCTGCTGTCCGAACGGCTGATGGCGCAGGCCGATCTGGCGGATCTGCTGCGCGATTGCCGCGACATCCTGACTCCGATGCCGACGGCGCGCTTCGATTCTGTCAATGCCCGCAAGCGCCTGGAGGACCTGTACGGCGTTCGCGCGCTGGACGGCTTCGGCGCCTTCAGCCGGGCGGAACTGGCGGCCGGCGGCGCGCTTGTCGACTATGTCGCGCTGACCCAGAAGGGCCGCCTGCCGCGTCTCGGGGTGCCCCGCCGTCTGGCCGAGGGCGCGGTGATGGAGATCGATCTCGCCACCCGGCGCAATCTTGAACTGACCGAGACCCTGTCGGGCGAACGCCGGGGCAGCCTGCTGTCGGTCATCGACCGCACCGTCACGGGTGCCGGCGCCCGCCTGCTGGCCCAATATCTCGCCGCGCCGCTGACCGATCCCGCCGCCATCGACGGCCGGCTCGACATGGTGCAGTTCTTTGTCGACCACCATTCGGTGCGCGAGGAGACAATCGCCCATCTGCGCGCCTGTCCCGATATCGAGAGGGCGCTGTCGCGCCTGACGCTGGGACGGGGCGGTCCGCGTGACCTGGCGGCGATCCGGGACAGTCTGGCCGCCATCCCCTCCGTCCGCGCGGCCCTTGCGGTCAGCGGGCTCGACCGCCTGCCCGCGGGGCTGGCCTCGGCGCTCGACCAGATGGGCGACCATGGGGGGCTGGTGGAGCGTCTGACGCGGGCCCTGGCGGAGGATCTGCCGGTGCTGACCCGCGACGGCGGTTTCATCGCCGCCGGCTATCACGCCGACCTCGACGACCTGAAAAGCCTGCGCGACGAAAGCCGGCGCCTGATCGCCGCCTTGCAGGCGCGCTATGCCGATATGGCCGGTGTGGCGGCGCTCAAGATCAAGCACAACAATGTGCTGGGCTATTACATCGAGGTGCCGCCCAAGCAGGCGGAGCGCATGGGCGAACCCTTCATCCACCGCCAGACCATCGCGTCCGGCGTCCGTTACACGACGGTCGAACTGGGGGATCTCGAGGACCGCATCCGCAGCGCCGCCGACAAGGCGCTGGCGCTGGAACTGGAACTGTTCGCCGATCTGGTGGCGACGGTGGTCGGCGACGGCGCCGCGATCGCCGGCGCGGCCCGCGCCCTCGCCCGGCTTGACGTCGCCGCCGCCCTGGCGGCGCTGGCGGTCGATGCCCGCTATGTCCGGCCCCAGGTGGAAGAGGGACTGGCCTTCGAAATCACCGCCGGCCGCCATCCGGTGGTCGAGGCGGGATTCCACGGCACCTTCGTCGCCAATCATTGCGATCTGTCGCAGAGCCAGCGGCTATGGCTGATTACCGGCCCCAACATGGCCGGTAAATCGACCTTCCTGCGCCAGAACGCGCTGATCGCGGTGCTGGCCCAGATGGGCAGCTTCGTGCCGGCCGACGCGGCGCGGATCGGCATCGTCGACCGCCTGTTCAGCCGTGTCGGCGCCGCCGACGATCTGGCGCGCGGACGCTCCACCTTCATGGTCGAAATGGTGGAGACCGCCGCCATCCTCAATCAGGCGGGGGCACGCGCCCTGGTGATCCTGGACGAAATCGGCCGTGGAACCGCGACCTTCGATGGTCTGTCGATCGCCTGGGCGGTGGTCGAGCATCTGCACGAGGTCAACCGGTGCCGTGCCCTCTTCGCCACCCACTACCATGAATTGACGGCGCTGGCGGCCAAGCTGCCGGCGATCGCCTGCCATTGCATGCGGGTCAAGGAATGGAAGGGCGATGTGGTGTTCCTGCATGAGGTGGGCGCCGGCACCGCCGACCGGTCCTACGGCATCCACGTGGCCCGTCTGGCGGGTCTGCCGGTGGCGGTGATCGACCGCGCCGAAAAGGTGCTGCACACCCTCGAAAACGGCGAGCAGTCCTCGGCGGTGTCGCGCCTGGCCGACGACCTGCCGCTGTTCGCGGCCGCCGTCCGGCATCAGGGGCCGGCGGCGGCACCGGTCCCCGCCGGCCCCTCCCCGGTCGAAGAGGCGCTGACCGGTGTCGACCCCGACGTTCTGACGCCAAGGGACGCCCTTGATCTGGTGTACCGGTTGAAAGGTCTGCTCTGACGGACGGCCTCCGCCGTCCGCCCGGAGCCTCAGTGTCCGGCCGAGGGCAGGGGGGTGATCTCCCGCAGGACCTGCATGGCGTTGATGGCGGTCGGGAACCCGCAATAGGGAACGGTCTGGAGAATGGTCTCCTCGATTTCCGCTGCCGTCAGGCCGATATTGAGGCCGGCGCCGATATGGACCCGCAACTGCTTCTCGCGGCCGGAGAGCACCGTCAGCATGGCGATCGTGGCGATTTCGCGCTCGCGCAGCGTCAAGGTTCCCCGGCTGTAGATATCGCCAAAGGCGAATTCGACGATATAGCGGCCGAGCGCCCCGAGCGGCGCCACCACCTCCTCGCCGGCCCGGCCGTCAATCTCCGCCAGCTTTTCCAATCCCCTCCGATACCGGCTGTCGTCCGTCATCATTCCGCTCCATCGTCTGATAGGTCACGATCTTCTCCCGAACGACCCGGAGACTTTCTCCGAGGACGGCCATCTTCCGTTCGACGTCCGCCGCATGGGCTTCCAGCATCCGCCGGCGCAATCCGACGGTGCGGGGACCCTGGCGCCGCAACTGCGCGAACCGGACCATGTCCCGGATCGTCATGCCGGTGGCCCGCAGGCGGCCGAGAAAGGCGATCCAGGTCAGATCCTCCGCCCGGAAACGGCGGTGTCCGTCGCCGCCGCGCGGCAGCGGCCCCAGCAGCCCGATGCGCTCGTAATAGCGCAGCGTGTGGACCGAAAGACCGGTGACATCGGCAGTCTGGCGGATCGACAGGGGAGGTTCGATCTTCATGGGAGGACCCTACCGGTTCGAGCGCGCTCGAAGTCAAGACGCAAAATGGACGCCCTCGAGAGGACGCGGAAGACCCTCACGGTAGAGACGCGGACGGCCCCGCGTCAACAATCCCCTGGGCGGAGGATTCACCCGGAAAATCCCCTCGCCCGCCGACCGCATCGCGGTATAGTCGAGACCCCATCGTCGAGACCCTATAGTCGAGACTGAGGGTGGGGGGATCGTCCGGCGTGACGCCGCCGGGACAGGATCCTCCGGCGGTTCTTTTGCGCGACCATTTCATGACGGGCCTTTATGCAGATCAAGATCAGGAACCAGCGCGCCATCATCAACCGCAGTTCCGTCATCGGCCGGCTTCAGGCCCTGGTGGCGGAGGCGCGCCCCAAGGCGCAGCGCCGCGGCAAGGCGCTTGAGATCTTCAAACAGGCCTATCAGGACGGCTATGCCGAAATCCGCCGCCGCTTCGAGGCGCGCTGCCTGGGCGCCGAAGTGGTGCGGGAGAATTGCTTTCTGGTCGACCAGCTTGTCCGCCTGATCCACGATTTCGCGACGGAGCATGAATATCCGGCCGGTGTCGCCACCACCGGCGAGGTGATGAGCGTGGTCGCGGTCGGAGGCTATGGCCGCGGCGAACTGGCGCCGCAATCGGATATCGACCTGTTGTTCCTGCTGCCCTACAAGCGGACGTCGCACAACGAACAGGTCGTCGAATACATTCTTTATATGTTGTGGGACCTGGGGTTGAAGGTCGGGCATTCGACCCGGTCGGTCGATGAGTGCATCCGTCAGGCCAAGGCCGACCTGACGATCCGCACAGCGCTTCTGGAGGCGCGCTGGCTGTGGGGCGACCAGGGCCTCTACGCCGACCTGAAACGCCGCTATCGCGCCGATGTGGCCGCCGGCAGCGGCCAGGAATTCGTCGAGCAGAAGCTGACCGAGCGCGACGACCGGCATGCCAAGCTGGGCGAGGCGCGCTATGTCCTCGAGCCCAACATCAAGGAGGGCAAAGGCGGCCTCAGGGATCTCCATACCCTGTACTGGATCGCCAAATATCTCTATGCCGTCACCGACGTCGCGGAGATGGTGGGGCGGGGCCTGATCTCCGCCGATGCCGCCGGCCGGTTCGCCAAGGCGCAGGCCTTCCTGTGGACGGTGCGGTGCCAGCTTCATTTCCTGACCGGCCGCGAGGAGGACCGGCTGACCTTCGACGTCCAGCAGGAGATCGCGCGGCGCATGGGCTACACGGATCGCGGCGGTACCAAGGGCGTCGAACGGTTCATGAAGCATTATTTTCTGATCGCCAAGGATGTCGGCGATCTGACCCGGATCTTCTGCGCCCTTCTGGAAACCCAGAACAAGCGCCGGCCCAAGCTCCGCTTCCCGGCGCTGCTGCGTCTGCGCCGGGTCGAGGGATTCCGGCTGGAGGGCAACCGCCTCGACCTGCCGGGCGACACCGATCTGGAACGGGATCCGATCAAGATGATCCGTCTCTTCCATGCGGCGCTCAATCTGGACCTCGACATCCATCCCCATGCGCTGTCGCTGGTGACGCAGAATTTGAAGCGGATCGACAACAGCGTGCGCTTCGACGCCGAGGCCAATCGCCTGTTCGTCGAAATGCTGCCCTCGCGCAAGGATCCGGAGCCGGCGCTGCGCCACATGAACGAGGCCGGCGTGCTCGGCCGCTTCATCCCCGACTTCGGCCGGGTGGTGGCGCAGATGCAATATGACATGTACCACGTCTATACGGTGGACGAGCACACCATCCAGGCGCTCGGCCTTCTGCACCGGGTGGAGCAGGGCGTCCTGGCCGAGGAACTGCCGATCGCCTCGGAAGTGGTGGCGAAAATCGCGTCGCGTCGCGCGCTTTATCTGGCCGTCTTCCTGCACGACATCGCCAAGGGGCGCAATGGCGACCATTCGATCCTGGGCGCGGACATCGCGCTGAAGCTGGGGCCGCGTCTCGGCCTGACCGACGAGGAGACGGAAACCGCGAGCTGGCTGGTGCGCCACCATCTGCTGATGACCCACACGGCTTTCAAGCGCGATATCGACGACCCCAAGACCATTTCGGATTTCGTGTCCGTGGTTCAGAGCCCGGAGCGCCTGAAGCTGCTTCTGGTCCTGACGGTCGCGGATGTGCGGGCCGTCGGTCCCACCGTCTGGAACAACTGGAAGGCCGGTCTGCTGTCGGACCTCTATCACCGGGCGCTGGACCAGATGTCGGGCGGCATCGGCGTCGAGCGCGGCGAGGCCAGAGTCGAGGCGGCCCAGCGGCGGTTGCGCAACCAGCTCGCGGCCCTCTGGCCGGCCGAGGATATCGAGGCCCATCTGGCGCGCGGCTACCCCGCCTACTGGGTCGCGTTCGACACCGAGGCCCATCGGCGGCATGCCGAGCTGATTCGCAAGGCGGAGGCCGAGCAGGTGCCGCTGACCGTCGACAGCCGGGTGCTGGCCGCCCAGGGCGTGACCGAGGTGATCATCTATACCGGCGACCATGCCGGCCTGTTCGCCCAGATCGCGGGGGCCATGGCGCTGTCGGGCGCCTCGATCGTCGATGCCAAGATCACCACCATGACCACCGGCATGGCGCTCGATACCTTCCTGATTCAGGATGCCGACGGCACCGCCTTCGACGGGACCGGCCGCCTCCAGAAACTGTCCGCGAACATCGGACAGGCGCTGGCCGGGCGGCTGCGGTTCGACCGCGAGCTTGCCAAGCGGCGCGATCAGGCGGCGGGCCGGACCCGGGTCTTCACCGTGCCGCCCCGCGTGATGATCGACAACAAGGCGAGCGCCAGCCACACGGTGATCGAGATCAACGGACGCGACCGCATCGGCCTGCTTTACGACATTACCGCCGCCATGACGCGGCTTAGCCTGCAAATCGCCTCCGCCCATATCTCGACCTATGGAGAGCGGGTCGTCGACGTCTTCTATGTGAAGGATGTGTTCGGCCTCAAGGTCGAGCACGAACGCAAGATCCGCGACATCCGCGACACCCTGATGGCCGCGCTGGGCGACCGGGCGCCGCAGGACCCGGCCCAGGCCCCGAAACCGGCCCAGCCCCCGAAACCGACCCGCGTCAACGCGGCGCAATAACGGCCTCTCCATGAATCTCGTCAAAGCCATCGCCACCATCGGCGGCTGGACCGTCCTTTCGCGCATCACCGGTTTGATGCGCGAAATGCTGGTCGCCCGCTATCTGGGCGCCGGAACCATCGCCGACGCCTTTTTCGTCTCCTTCCGTTTTCCCAACATGTTCCGTGCCCTGTTTGCCGAAGGGGCGTTCAACGCGGCCTTCGTGCCGCTGTTCGCCGGCAAGCTGGAATCAGAGGGGCGCGAGGCCGCGCGTCTGTTCGCCGAGCAATGTTTCGCGGTGCTGGCGGTGGCGCTGGTCGGTTTCATCGCGATCATGGAAATGGCCATGCCCTGGGGCATCTATGTCCTGGCCGCCGGCTTTGACGATGTCCCGGGCAAGCTTGCGCTGGCGACCGAATTTTCACGCATCACATTCCCTTATCTGCTGTTCATTTCCCTGGTGTCGCTGCAAAGCGGCGTCCTCAACGGATTGGGCCGGTTCGCGGCCGCCGCCGGAACGCCGGTGCTGCTCAATCTGACCTCGATGGCCGTGCTCGTCGCGCTGGCGCCTTATGTCGACACCGCCGGCCATGCCATGGCTTGGGGCGTCTTCGCCTCGGGCGTGGCGCAGTTCTCCTGGCTGGTGTTTTCGGTGCGCCGGGCCGGCATGGGACTGCGGCTGGTCCGGCCCCGGCTGACGCCCGACGTCCGGCAGATGTTGCGGCGCGTCGTCCCGGGCGCGGTCGGTGCCGGCGTCTATCAGGTCAATCTGCTGATCAACACCATGATCGCCTCCCAGGTCGCCAATGGCGCGGTCAGCTATCTGAACTATGCCGACCGGGTCAACCAGCTTCCGCTTGGCGTCGTCGGGATCGCCATCGGAACGGCGTTGCTGCCCCTGTTGTCGCGCCAGCTCAAGGCGGGCGAGGCGGAGGCCGCGATGGATTCGCAGAACCGCGCCATGGAATTCGGACTGCTGCTGACCTTGCCGGCCGCGTTCGCCTTCCTGGTGATCGCCCATCCGATCATTGCCGTGCTGTTCGAGCGGGGCTCCTTCAGCGCGGTCGACACCGACGCCGTGACCCCGGCCCTGATGGCGTTCGCGCTGGGGCTGCCGGCCTATGTGCTGGTCAAGGTTCTGACCCCGGGCTTTTTCGCCCGCCATGACACCCGGACCCCGGTCCGGGTGGCGCTGGCGTCGATGATCGTGAACATCGTCCTCAACCTGATCCTGATGCGGCCCCTCCAGCATGTCGGCATGGCCTTGTCGACGGCCGTGGCGGCCTGGCTCAATGTCGCCCTGCTGGCGGTGATTCTGCGGCGGCGGGGATTCTTCACCGTCGACCGGCGCCTTCTCGACCGGCTGTGGCGGATTCTGGCGTCCTGCCTCGTGATGGCGGCCGCGCTGGCCGGAGGTCTCCGGTTGCTGGAGCCCTGGCTGTCGTCGCATTTGTGGCGGGTGCCGGCCCTGGCAGCGCTGATTGCGATCGGACTCGCCGGTTATGGCGCTGCGGTTCTCGCGACCGGGGCCGCCCGTCCTGCCGACCTCCGCGCCCTGATGCGCCGGCGGTCCCGCTGAGGCCCCGGCACGATGATGTCGCGCGGGCCCTGACGATCGATATCCTCCCCGGGCCTATCCTCCCCGGGCCTATCCTCCCCGGGGCTATCCTCCCAGCGGGCTATCCACCTCGGGGCGATTGACCGGCCCGCCGGTTTGGAGTACCTCCCGACCCATCGACCTCCCTGGAGCAACCGTGGCATGAACCGCATTTTTTCCGGCATCCAACCGACAGGAAACCTGCATCTGGGCAACTATCTGGGCGCTGTGCGCAACTGGGTCAGGCTGCAGAACGACTATGAATGCCTGTTTTGTGTTGTTGATCTGCATGCCATCACCGTCTGGCAGGATCCGGCCGAGCTGACGGCGCACACCCGTGAGGTCGCGGCCGCGGTTCTGGCCGCCGGAATCGACCCCCGGCGCAATATCCTGTTCGTTCAGAGCCATAACCCGGACCATGCGCAACTGGCCTGGATTCTGAACTGCGTGGCCCGGATGGGGTGGCTGAACCGGATGACCCAGTTCAAGGACAAGGCCGGTAAGAATCGTGAGAACGCCTCCGTCGGCCTGTTCGCCTATCCCAATCTGATGAGCGCCGACATCCTGGCCTACAGGGCAACCCATGTGCCGGTGGGCGAGGACCAGAAGCAGCATCTGGAACTGGCGCGCGACACGGCGCAGAAGTTCAACAATGACTATGGCGTCGACCTGTTCCCGCTGCCAGAACCGGTGATCCTGGCGACCGCCGCCCGGATCATGAGTCTCCGCGACGGCACCAAGAAGATGAGCAAATCGGACGAGTCCGACTATTCGCGCATCAATATGACCGACGACGCCGACACCATCGAATTGAAACTGCGCAAGGCCAAGACCGACCCCCTGCCGTTGCCCGACAGCGTCGAGGGGCTGGAGGGCCGGCCGGAAGCCGCCAATCTGCTCGACATCTGGGCGGCACTGTCGGATGGGACCCGCGCGGCGGCGATCGAGCGCTTTGGCGGACGGACCTTCTCCGAGTTCAAGAAGGAGCTGACGGAGCTGGCGGTGTCGGTCCTGGGGCCGATCAGTTCCGAGATGAAGCGCTATCTGGCCGATCCGGCGGAGCTCGACGCCATTCTGGCGAAGGGGGCGGCTGACGCCCGCGCGCTGTCGGCGCCGGTTCTGGCCGATGTGTCCAAGGTCGTGGGCTTCCTCAAGGCCTGAACGCGGATGTGTCCCGGAGGGGGGCGGTATCATTGCGGCCGGCCCCCGACAGTCTTGGTCCGTTCCGGCTTGATCGGCGCCGGACTGGGGCCCAGGTAAAGGGGAGCCGATCAGGGAGCTCCGCATGACCGTTCCGACCGCCGAAGACCCGGCCGCCGCCGCTCTTCAAACTGCGGGGCAGGAGTCCCAGGCTGCGGGTCCGAAGGAGGCGCCGGCACCGGATGCCGCCATCGGGACGGACGGTCCGCCGCCGGCCGGCCCGGACGATGGCCCGGCCGGGACCGGGCGGGCCGCGTCGCCGTTGGCGGGATTGTCCCTGCCGCTGCCCCCTCTTCTGGCAAGGTCCGCCCTGTGGCGCGTTCTGACGTTGCTGGCCGCCGGAGTGGCTCTGGCGGTTCTGCTTTATTATCCGGTCGGGGCGTGGCGCGCCCACAAGATCGACGACGCCATCGACTTCGCGCCGCAAGGCGTGACGGCCGGGCAGAGCGAGGCGGTGGCCGCCGCCGCGCAACTGGTGCGCCGCGAGATCGACGGCCATGCCTGGGCCGCCAACAAGCCCTTCTTCATGCCGGCCGCAATTCTGGTGTCGATGCCCGCCTATCAGACCGGGATGACCGCCATGATCGGTCATTTCGTATCGGCAATGGCCTATCGAATCGGCCGGCCGGAGGGGGGGCTCGATCCCGACCTGGCGCGTGCCGCCGAGCTGATGAGCTATCCGCCGGATGTCTGGATGATTGATCCAAAGGCGCCCTGGTCAAAGACATTCTCGACCGAAAAGCAGTATCGCAACGCGGCCCGGAGCCTGGAGGCCTACAACCTGCGTCTGGCGGCCGGCACGGCCGGTTTCGACCATGGCCCGCAGGCCCTGTCGGCGACCCTTGAGGTGATCGCGCGGGACCTGGAGGAGGCCTCCGCCCGGCTTGACGGTCCGGTGGCGGCCGCCGGGGGATGGTTCGCCCACGGCATTGGCGCCCTTTACTACAGCGGCAAGGGGCGGGCCTATGCCGCCCTTATGCTGGTGCGGGCCCTGGGCGAGGACGACCGGGCGACGCTGGCGGCCAAAGGACTGGAGCCGCCATGGCAGGCGGCGATCGCCTCGCTGACCGCCGCAGCCGAACCGCGGCCCTGGGTCGTGCTGGCCGGGGGGCCGGCCTCGGCCGTCGTTCCCAACCATCTGGCGATTCAGGGTTATCATCTGCAAAGGGCGGCCGCCCGGTTGCTGCAATTGTCGGAGGCGTTGCGCTGAGCGGCCCCCTCCTCCATCGGCGATGTCGCCGGCTGGCCGCCATGGCGGCGGCGGTTCTGCTCCTGATCGGCGCGGCCGGCGCCCGGGCGCGGGAGGAGGTGCCGCTGGTCGCCGATCTGGGCGAGCATCTTCTGGGGATCACGACGGGGTTCGAGGGGGGGCGCGTGCTGCTGTTCGGCACGGCCGGGGAGGATGGCGACGTCGTGGTGGTGGTGCGCGGACCCGCTGAGACCGGCCGCGTCCGGCGCAAGGACCGGTTTCTCGGTCTTTGGATCAACAGGGGTCAGGCGGAGATTGTGGGTGCGCCCTCCTTCTACCGGATCGCCGCCCGCCGGCCCGTCGGCCAGCTCGCCGGGGCCCCCCGGCTCGACCGGCTGCGGAGCGGCGCCGGCCATCTCGGCCTTGTGGTCCGCGGCGCCCGCGAGGGCGAGGAGCAGAGTTACCGCGAGGCCTGGCTCCGGCTCAAGGAGCGGGCCGGCCTTTACTCCCGGGGCGTCGGCGAGGTGCGGTTCGTGGGCGGCCGCCTCTTTCGCGCCGACATGGATTTTCCCGCCAATGTGCCGACCGGTCTCTACACGGTGGAGGTGTATCTCCTGCGCGACGGAGAGGTGGTCAGCGCCCAGACCACGCCGCTGACCGTCGGCAAGACCGGCGTCGGTGCCGAAATCTTTGACTTTGCGACCGGTCACGCGGCACTCTATGGCGTCTTCGCGGTTGTTCTGGCGGCGTCGGCCGGCTGGGGCGCGGCCGCGGCTCTCAGGAGAGGGTGAGCCCATGGAGGACAGGCGCAAACCGCCGGCCAAGACCGGCCGGACCTTTCTGGTGGTCGTGGACAATTCCGAGGAGATGCGGGCGGCGCTGCGCTACGCCTGCCGGCGTGCGCGCAATACGGGTGGGCGCGTGGCGCTTCTCCGTGTGGCCGAACCACCGGAGTTCCAGCATTTCGCGGCGATCGGCAATCTGATGCAGGCGGAGGCCCGCCAGGAGGCCGAGGATCTGCTCCATCGCATGGCGCAAGTGGTCTTCGAGACCTCCGGCGAGTTTCCCATTCTTTATGTCCGCGAAGGCGATCCGCGCGACCAGCTTCTCGCCCTGATCGACGAGGAGCGTTCGATCTCAATCCTGGTGCTGGCCGCCGACACCGATCCCAAGCGCGGACCCGGGCCCCTGTGTCAGGCCCTCACGGGGCGCTATGTCAACCGGCTCCGGATTCCGCTCACGATCGTCCCCGGACGGCTCAGCGACGACGAGATCGACGCTCTGACGTGATCGTCCCTGTCGTTCCTGGGGGAGTGCGACATTTTTGCAAGCTATTGATTTTCAATGATCAATTAATACATTTTTAACTTGTTTTGCCCCTGGCGGGCAAATCCGGGCGGCCGAATAACCTTGACGTGACGGCCGTTGTGTCCCATTTAGCGGCGAAGACGAATGCGCCGCCACCCCGTTTTGGTGCGGTGCAAAATCGAGGAAGAGAGCATGTTCATCCAGACCGAGAACACCCCCAACCCGAACACGCTGAAGTTCCTGCCCGGGCGTCAGGTGATGGCCAAGGGCAGCGCTGATTTCGCCGATGCCGACGCCGCGAAACGGTCGCCTCTGGCGATCCGGCTGTTCGCCATCGACGGCGTGGGACGGGTGTTCTTCGGTGCCGACTTCGTTACCGTCGGCAAGACAGGGGCAGCCGACTGGTCGGTTCTGAAGCCCCAGGTGCTGGCGGCGATCATGGATCACTACACCTCGGGCGAGGCATTGCTCGCCGACGAGGGGGCGTCCGATGCCTCAAGCGGTGAGGACAGCGATGTGGTGGCCCAGATCAAGGAACTGATCGACACCCGTGTGCGCCCCGCGGTCGCCAATGATGGCGGCGACATCATCTTCCGCAATTTCGAGAACGGTATCGTCTATCTCCACATGCAGGGCGCCTGTTCCGGGTGCCCCAGCTCGACGGCGACGCTGAAGCACGGCATCGAGAATATGCTGCGCTATTACGTGCCCGAGGTTCAGTCGGTCCAGGCGGTCGACTGAGATCCCGTCCCACCGGGACGTCCTCAGGGACCGTCCCGGGATTGTCCCAAGCGAGGGGGGGCGGGACGATCCGCCGTGGTGCGCCGGCCAACTGGCGCGCCGCGGGGGAGTATTTATTTTTTTCGATGAAACGAATGATCCGGAGTGCGGGGCCGGTGAATTAGGAGCCATTAGGAAAGCGAAAGAGAAGCATGCATCATAAAACTCGGACCTCGCTGTGCAACGGGGTATTGCTGGCTACGCTGGCGATGTTCGTTGTCGGCCTGTTTGCCCTGGTTTGGAGCGGCCTTCCTTCGCCGCGTTTGCCCAGCGCAGAAACCCCTTCTGCGGCTGTGGCACACGGATCCTTGCCGCCGGTAACTTACGCCATCCGCCAATCGGAAACTCGCGACGCACAGAAGCTTTCGGCCGCCTTCGACCGCATCGGCTTTGATCTTGACGCTGTTTCCCAGGGCTACATTTCCGTTCCCCGGGTGCTGCTCGCCAGCCTGCCCCCCAATCTCGACCGTCTGGACGCCATGGACGGGCGCCGGGTGCTGTTTTTGCGGACGCTGCTGCCCGTGGTTCTGCATGTCAATGCCGAGATCGGCGCCGACCGGGACCGGCTGCTCCAGATCCGGGCCCGGATGGCGCGGGGCGAGCGGCTGTCCTCGGAGGAAGTGCAGTGGATTCTGGCCCTGGCCGACGCCTATGACGAACCCGGTGCCGACGTGGATATGCTGCTGCGCAAGGTGGATGTCATTCCGCCGTCGCTGGCGCTGGCGCAGGCCATCGAGGAAAGCGGCTGGGGCACATCGCGCATCGCCCGCGAACAGAATGCCATTTTCGGCCAGTTCGGACAGGACGCCTCCGGAGACTGGGACTATCGCAATTTCTCGAGCCTGACCGAAGCGGTCGCGGCCTACGCCCACAATCTCAACACCCATCGCGCCTACCGTGAATTCCGTCAGGCCCGCGCCCGCATGCGGACCCAGAAGGGGGAAATCGACGCGGTGGATCTGGCGGCGACCCTGCACCGCTATTCGGAGCGGGGAGACGATTATGTGTCGAGTCTGCGCTCGATCATCCGCGCCAACGCGCTGGAGGCTTTCGACGCGGCCAGGCTCAACCTGCGCAGTGTGGCAACCATCGTGGCGAGCAAATGATGACAGCAGGATCGGAAGACACCGGAGCATTGGAGGCGGGCGCCCTTGCCCGCCTGTTTCATCAGGCGCGGACGGCGAACCGCTGGCAGCAGCGACCCGTCGAAAAGGGAACGCTGGAGGCCCTTTACGATCTGGTGCGGCTTTGCCCCACCAGCGTGAACAGCCAGCCGGGGCGGTTCGTCTTCGTGACCTCGCCGGAAGGCCGGGAGAGGCTGCGGCCCGCCCTGTCGCCCGGCAATGTGGAAAAGACCATGACGGCCCCCGTGACCGTTATCGTCGCGCACGATCTCGCCTTTTTCGAGACCCTGCCCCGGACCTTTCCGATGGTGGACGCAAAGTCATGGTTCTCGGGCAATCCGGCCTTCGCGGAGCAGACGGCGTTCCGGAACGGGACGCTTGAGGCCGGCTATCTGATCCTGGCGGCCCGCGCGCTTGGTCTCGACGCCGGCCCGATGAGCGGCTTCGACAATGCGGCGGTCGACCGGGAGTTCTTCCCCGACGGCCGCCTGAAGTCCAATATCCTGGTCAACCTGGGTTACGGCGATCCGGAAGGGCTGTTTCCGCGCCTTCCGCGCCTGGACTTCGACGAGGCCTGCCGCTTCGCCTGAGCGGCGTCAGGGCGCCGGCGCCATCATCGGCGCCGGCAGGACGCTGTCGCCAAGCAGCGGATAGCGGCCGGCGGCATCGGGAAGCTGATAGTGCCACCACTCATTGGGGTTGTGCACGAATCCGGCCGCGCCCATCAGTCCCAGAAGCAGGAAGCGGTTTTTCTGCGCGGTTTGCGCAATGTCCGTGACACCGTGATGGGACAGGGGCGTGAAGGCATCGAATCCCGTTCCCATCTCGAGGGCGGTGCCGTCCCCCGTGATCAGGGTCAGGTCCACCGCGACCCCGCGGGAGTGGCAGGATCCCAGGCGGGGGTCGGCCAGAAATTCAGGATCGGGCGTGTGACGCCAGAGCGCCACTTGCGCCTCCTGCGGACGGAACGCATCGAAAATGCGAAGCCGGAGCCCCAGCGGCGCCGCCAGCCGGACGGCCCGGCCAAGGGCCCGCGCCGCATCCGCGTGCAGCCAGCAGGACGGGCGCGCGTAAACCGGCCGGCCGGTGAAATTGTCCGCCGTCCCGTAGGCAAGCGCGATGTCGACGTCGAGGAGTGGCGGGTGGACGGGAACCAGATACATGTGAGCGCGACCTTGTCCTGATAAAGAAAGAGGGGGCAGTATAGCCGCCTCCCGGGCGTCTTTTATCATTTTGGAAAAATCAGGCCGTGACCGTCCTCGCCTTCGATTGCAGTACACAGAGCTGTTCCGCCGCCGTCGTCGCCGGTGGCGCGGTGATTTCGTCGCGGTTTGCCCGGATGGCGCGCGGACAGTCGGAGGCGCTGATGCCGATGATCGTCGAGACCATGGCGGAGGCGGGCGTGGCCTGGGACGACCTGTCGCTGATCGGCGTGACCGTCGGCCCCGGCACCTTCACCGGGATCCGCATCGGACTGGCCGCGGCCCGTGGCATGGCGCTGGCCGGCCCCATCGCGCTTGCCGGCGTGGGGACGCTGGAGGCGATCGCCTTCGGCGTGCCGGCCGCGTCGCGTCGCGGACGGACCGTGCTGGCGGCGGTCGACAGCAAGCGCGAGGACCTGTTCTTCCAGGCGTTCGACGAGTCGCTGACCCCGCTGTCGGAGCCCTTTTCCGCCTCCCCGTCCGCGATCCCGGGCCGGTTCGCCGGCCCCCTGCTGGTGGCCGGCGACGCCGCGCCGCTGGTGCTGCCCTCCCTGTCCGACGCGGTTGCCGCCGCGGAGCCGTGCTTCCCCGACGCCCGCGTGGTGGCGGAACTGGCCCTGCTGCGCCATCAGCAGGGCCGCGCGCTAGCGGCTGTGCCGCTTTATCTGAGAGCGCCCGACGTCACGCTGCCCTGCCGGCCGGAGGGAGGGGCGCGATGACCCCCGTCCTTCATTCCGTCACCCCGGCCCATGCCAGACTTCTGGCCGGAATGCATAAGATCTGCTTCGTCGAATGGTGGGATGCCAGGGCGATGGGCGGACTGCTGGCCATGCCGGGCGCCGGAGGGCTTGTCGCCAGCCTTCCCGGGGACGCCGGCGCGGATGGCAAAGAGGAGGGGGGGCGGGACGCGGAGGTCGCGCCGGCCGGGTTCATTCTGTGGCGGGTGGCCGGCGACGAGGCCGAGGTGCTGACCCTGCTGGTTCTGCCCCCCTACCGCCGCACGGGTCTGGGCGTCCGCCTGCTGGAGGGCGCGCTGTCCCGGGTGAGGGGCGAGGGTGCGCAGTCGTTCTTTTTGGAGGTGGCCGCCGATAATGAGCCGGCCAAGGCGCTTTATTCGGCGCAGGGCTTCGAACGGGTGGGGTTGCGACCCCGTTACTATCGGAATTCCATCGACGCGTTAATTATGAAGCGAACACTTTAGTGCCGTCGGCGTCCGCTGTCAGGCTTTGCGGATGCGCAGCCGGTGGATTCCATCGGGACCCTCTCCAGCTTCGGCGACAATTTCGACAATACTATGACCAAGTTCACGCACTGATCTTGGTACATTGCGCAACGGTTCATGTCCCTTGAGGCGAACGTCCAAGGTGTCTCCCTTGTCCATTTTTTCAATTGCCAACTTGGTTTTTACGAACGTCATCGGACAAAGCTCGCCGGTGATATCAAGGTAGTAGTTGGCTTTCTCAGTCACGGTTCAATCCGAAGCTTTGAATGGTCATCATTGGATATTGCTATCCGGCCTGAAACAAACTATATAAGCTGCCAGCTCTTGTAATTAGAAGGCCGCCTGTCAATGACCGAACAATCCAATCAAAACGAACTGCTGGCGCTGACCACGCAGATCGTGGCGGCCCATGTGGCCAATAACACGGTGAATGTAGCGGATTTGCCCCAGCTCATCCACGAGGTATTTCGGACCTTGTCTTCCGTCGGGACCGCGCCCGTGACGCTTGAGCGTCCGCAGCCGGCCGTTCCGGTGAAGAAGTCGGTGACCCCCGATTACATCATCTGCCTGGAAGACGGTAAGAAGCTGAAGATGCTGAAGCGGCATCTGAAGACGGCTTACAATATGTCTCCGGAAGAATACCGGGATCGCTGGAGCCTGCCGGCCGACTATCCGATGGTCGCCCCCAACTACGCCCAGCACCGCAGCTCCCTCGCCAAGAAAATCGGGCTTGGCACCAAGCCGCGGAAGCGCCGCCGCGCCGCGCAGTAATCGGATTCCGCCAGGCCGGGTTCGCCGCCTTTTCGCGGGGACCCCGGTTTTGGCGCTATCTCGCGCGGCAGACGGCCCTGTCCGTCTCCGCGTTTGTCATTGCATCTTCTTCGGCTAATCGGTTACAACCCGGTCATGGTCTCGCGAATCGAACAGCGTTGCATCGATAAGGGGATGAAAATGACCGAGCAGCGCCGGGTCATCGCCCGGGTGCTGTCGGATGCGGTCGACCATCCCGATGTCGAGGAAGTGTACCGACGATCGACCGGGATCGATCCGAATATCAGCATTGCCACGGTCTACCGGACCGTTCGCCTGTTCGAGGAGGCGAATATCCTGGAGCGTCACGATTTCGGTGACGGCCGGGCCCGGTACGAGGAAACCCCGGATTCCCACCACGACCACCTGATCGACGTGCACAGCGGCCGTGTCATCGAATTTCAGAATCCTGAGATCGAGGCGCTTCACCGCGAGATCGCGCGCCGGTTCGGCTATAAGCTGGTCGGGCACCGGCTCGAGCTCTACGCCGTGCCGCTGGCGGCGGGCGAAGGGTCGGAAGATCAATGAAGCCGGCGGGCGTTCCACGCCGGACGTCGAATGAGGGATGATGAAGGCCGAGGTGGATGAGGCCGAGGTGGCGGGTCTTGAGGTGCGGCTGGCGACGTCCATGGAGGAGGTCGAGGCGGCGCAAAGGCTGCGTTACCGGGTTTTTTACGACGAAATGGGAGCCCAGCCGACGCCTGAGATGGCGGCGGCCGGTCGCGACTTCGACGATTTCGACGAAGTCTGTGATCATCTCCTGGTCATCGACCGGAGCCGTGGTGACGGCGCCGGCATGGTTGTCGGCACCTATCGGCTGCAGCGTCGCGACAGTGGAAAGTTCCTGCGTTTCTATTCCGCCAGTGAATATGATATCAGCAAGATCGCGGCTTTTTCAGGGCATGTGCTGGAACTGGGGCGATCCTGCGTCGATCCCGCCTACCGGACCCGCATGACCATGCAGAGCCTGTGGCGCGGCATCGCCGGCTATGTGTTCGCCCACAATATCGATTTGATGTTCGGCTGCGCCAGCCTGCACGGAACCGATCCGAAGGCTCTGGCCGTGCCTTTGAGCTTTCTCTATCACAATCATCTCGCTCCCGAGGAGATCCGTCCGCGCGCGCTGCCCGGTCTCTATCGGGAGATGAATCTGCTTCCGCCCGGGGATATCACCGCCCGGCAGGCGGTGGAAACTCTGCCGCCGCTGATCAAAGGCTATCTGCGGCTGGGCGGATTTGTCGGCGACGGGGCTGTCGTGGACCACCAGTTCAACACCACCGACGTCTGCGTGATCGTGAAAACCGATCTCATCACCGACAAATATTTCCGGCATTACGACCGCACCGCCACCCGTAATCTATGAGCGGGACGGGCATGTTTTCGGACGGAGGCCAGACCCGGACCATTCACGCCCCGGTGACGGCCGGTCTGCGCCTGATCGGGGTGGTGGCCTGGACCCTGCTGGTGGTGCCCTGGGTCGGCGTCCTCGGGGGCATGGGGATGGTCGGCCGCTGCCGGGCGGCGGCCCGTTTCTATTGGCAGGGCATGGTCCGCCTTCTCGGGATCTCGCTTGAGATCAAGGGCGAGCCCTGCCCGGATCACCCGGCCCTGTTTGTCGCCAATCATGCCTCCTATCTCGATATCATCGTGCTGGGGGCGCTGGTCAAAGGCGCCTTCGTCGCCAAACGCGAGGTTGGTCAATGGCCGGCCATCGGCTTCATGTCGAAGCTGGGGCGGACCGTGTTTATCGAGCGCGTTGCCCGGCACAGCCGGGAACAGAAGGACGAGCTGATGACCCGTCTGACCGACGTGGGCGAATCGCTGATTCTGTTTCCCGAAGGCACCAGCAATGACGGCAATCGCGTGCTGCGCTTCAAAAGCGCGCTGCTGTCGGTCGCAGAGGCGCGGATCGGCGAGGGACGGCCGCTGCCGGTACAGCCGATCGCCCTGTCTTATACCCGCCTCGACGGCCTGCCGATGGGCCGGGGGTGGCGGCCCTTCTTCGCCTGGTACGGCGACATGGATCTTGCCCCCCATCTCTGGATGGTGCTGGGCCTCGGGCGGCTGACGGTCGAGGTGGTCTTCCATCCCGCCGTGACGCTGGATCAGTTCGGTTCGCGAAAGGCGCTGACCGATCATTGCCATCGGGTCATCGCGCAGACTGTGACGGAGGCCGTCAACGGGCTGCCGACCGCGCCGCTGGGCCCCGGTGATCGCAAGGACGGCCCGGCGGCCCCGGCCCAGCCCGCTGCCGCCCCGACGGAGCCGGTTCCGGATGGGCTGACACCCCCCGGTCCGGCGCAGACCCCCCAAAAAAATCCCTCGCTGGAGTCCTCGCAGGATTCCTCGGGGGAACCGCCGGCCGGGGACGTTACCGTCGGTTAACTTGACATCGCGACCAGCGATGTTAGGTATCAGCGGTGGGAACGGCCGGGCGCGCCCCCATCTGTTCAGAACCCCGAATTTTTGAGGCCCCGACTTTCAGGCCATGGCGAAGAAGCTTTTTATCCGGACTTACGGCTGCCAGATGAACGTCTATGATTCCGCCCGCATGGCGGATGTCCTGGCGCCGCTTGGCTATGGCCCGACCGATCGTGTCGATGACGCCGACATGGTCATCCTCAATACCTGCCATATCCGCGAACATGCGGAGGACAAGGTGTTTTCCGAATTGGGCCGTCTGCGCCTCCTGAAGCAGGAGCGTGCCGCCGGCGGCGCCGGTCTCGTGCTCGCGGTCGCCGGGTGTGTGGCGCAGGCCGAGGGAGAGGAGATCCTGGCCCGCGCGCCCTATGTCGATATCGTGCTGGGTCCGCAGACCTATCATCGCCTGCCCGAGATGGTGGCCCGCGCCAGTCGCGCCGGGCAGCGGGTGCTGGACACCGACTTTCCGGTGGAACCGAAGTTCGACCACCTGCCCGGGCCCTCGGCGACCGGTCCCGCGGCCTTCCTGTCGGTGCAGGAGGGCTGCGATAAATTCTGCACCTATTGCGTGGTGCCCTATACCCGGGGCGCGGAATATTCCCGACCGGTGGCGCCGGTGATCGATGAGGCGCGGCGGCTGGCCGCCCAGGGCGTGCGTGAGATCACGCTTCTCGGACAGAATGTCAACGGCTACCACGGCGAGGCGCCGGACGGCGCCGGATGGGGGCTGGGACGCCTGATCCGGGCGCTGGCGGACGTCGACGGGCTGGAGCGCATCCGCTACACCACCTCCCACCCGCGCGACATGGCCGACGATCTTGTCGATGCCCACCGCGATGTGCCTCAGTTGATGCCCTTCCTGCATCTGCCGGTCCAATCGGGATCAGATCGCATTCTGGACCAGATGAACCGGCAGCATACCGCCGACGACTATCGCCGTCTGGTCGACCGTCTGCGCCGGGCGCGGCCCGATCTGGCCCTGTCCTCCGACTTCATTGTCGGCTTCCCGGGGGAGACGGAGGCTGAGTTCGCGGAGACCCTGCGCCTGATCGACGATGTCGGATTCGCCCAGGCCTATTCCTTCAAATACAGTCCCCGTCCCGGGACGCCGGCGGCGCAGATGCCGAACCAGTTGTCCGAGGAGATCAAGGAGGACCGTCTGGCCCGCGTCCAGGACCGGATCGGGCGTCAGGCCGAGGCCTTCAACCGTGGCTGCGTGGGGCGCCGTTTCGATGTCCTGCTCGACCGTCCCGGGCGCCATCCGGGCCAGTTGATCGGCCGCAGCCCCTATATGCAGTCTGTTTTCGTCACCGCCCCCGAGTCCATGCTGAACACTGTTCAATGCCTGGAAGTGGTGGATGCCCACCCCAATTCGCTGGCGGCCAACCTTTTATCAGAGCGAGCCTGCGCGTGACCGACCGTCCGCCTTCCGATTCCGCGAGAATCACCCGGGAATATTCGGACAACACCCTTCTGCATATGCTGTTCGGCCCCGCCAACGCCCATCTGGAACGGATCGAACGACAGTTGGAGGTCGCCCTGACCTCGCGGGGGAACAAGGTGACGATCGTCGGTCCGGCGGATCAGGTGGCGGAGACCGAAGCCGTCCTGGATGAGCTTTACGGCCGGTTGCAGCGGGGACTGCCGGTCGAGACCGCCGAGGTCGATGCGGCCCTCAGGATGGCCGACCGCGGCCAGGGCGGCGCCGACCGCCCGGTCTATGTGACGCGCAAACGCCATATCGAGCCCCGATCGCCCGGCCAGTCGGTCTATATGCAGACCATGGACCGCAATGAACTGGTCTTCGGCCTGGGACCGGCCGGGACCGGAAAGACTTATCTGGCGGTGGCCAAGGCCGTGGCCATGATGATCAAGGGCGAGGTCGACCGGATCATCCTGTCGCGTCCGGCGGTCGAGGCGGGGGAACGGCTGGGCTTTCTGCCGGGTGATCTGCGCGACAAGGTCGATCCCTACCTGCGCCCGCTTTACGACGCGCTGCATGACATGCTGCCGGGTGATCAGGTGGCGAAGAAGATGGCGGCCGGCGATATCGAGGTGGCGCCGCTCGCCTTCATGCGCGGGCGCACGCTTGCCAATTCCTTTGTCATCCTGGACGAGGCGCAGAACACCACGCCGGTTCAGATGAAGATGTTTCTGACCCGTCTCGGCGAAAATTCGCGCATGGTGGTGACGGGTGATCTGTCCCAGATCGATCTGCCCCCCGGCGCCCGGTCGGGCCTCAAGGACGCTCTCGATATCCTGGAGGGGCTGGACAGTGTCGGCGTCGTCCGCTTCACCG
>WASQ01000110.1 GCA_009712185.1 Telmatospirillum sp.
ATCGCGCGCCGGCGGTTCGGCGCGCGATTCTGGGTGAGGCCATGGCGATCCGGTTCGAAAATGTCAGTTACCGCTATCCCGGCAGCGAGGCCGGTGTGTCCGATATCACGCTCGACATCGCCGATGGCGAGCTGCTGGTGGTGATCGGTCCGTCGGGATCCGGAAAAACGCCCCTTCTGAAGCTGCTGGCCGGTTTTCTGGAGGCAACGGCGGGACGGGTTCTGGTCGACGGGGTCGATATGGCCGGCTTGCCGCCGCACCGCCGCGATCTCGGCATCGTGTTTCAGTCCTATGCCCTGTTCCAGCATATGACGGCTGCCCAGAATGTCGCCTATCCCCTCAAGGTCCGGGGTGTCGCGAAGACGGAACGTCTGGATCGCGCCGCGCGCGCGCTGGAACGGGTCCGGCTCAAGGGTTTCGAGGACCGCCTGCCGTCCAGCCTGTCCGGGGGGCAGCAGCAGCGCGTCGCGCTGGCGCGCGCCCTGGTGTTTCAGCCGCGCGCCCTGCTTCTCGACGAACCTCTGTCGGCGCTGGACGCCTTCCGGCGGGTGGAGATGCGCGATGAGATCGTTCGCGTCCAGCGTGAGGCGGCCATCGCCACATTGCATGTGACCCATGATCTGGAAGAGGCGATGTCGATCGGCGACCGGGTCGCCGTGATGCATGGCGGCCGCCTGCTGCAGGTCGCGCCGCCGCAGGTCCTTTACGACACGCCGGCGGACCGGCGGGTCGGCGCCTTCGTGGGCAAGGCCAATCTCTGGGATGCCACGGTCAGCGCGCCGGGCGTGATCACCACGGCCTTCGGGTCGCTTCCCTGCGACACCCAGGGGTGGATCCCCGGATCGGCGGTGGTGGCGCTGGTGCGGCCGGAACGGGTGACGCCGCTCGCCAATCTGGCCGACGGTCGCGCCAATGGCGCTGTTTTCACCGGCACTCTCTGTCATGATCGCTTCGCCGGGCCGACCCGGCGTTTCGGCATGGCGGGGGGGGAAGCCGTCATCCAGGGCGAAAGCGGCGGTTATCGGGGGGCGATCGTCGCCATCCAGATCGCGCCGGAGGCTATCCGGCTGCTTCCGCCGACGTCCTTTGACGCATAAGGGGTGTGATCATGGTGAAGTGGCTTGTTCGTCTTGCGATTTCGGCCCTGATGGCCGCGCCGGCCGCCGCGATGGCGTTCGACGGTCCTGAGCTTTATCCGGG
The DNA here is from genome assembly GCA_009712185.1 of Telmatospirillum sp. GTDB lineage: Bacteria > Pseudomonadota > Alphaproteobacteria > Rhodospirillales > Magnetospirillaceae > Telmatospirillum. The sequence continues at coordinate 1,201 of WASQ01000110.1, forward strand.
GGAGAAGGCCCTCTACGAGGCAGCCGCCAAGGAGGGAATGGTGGTGTCCTTCGATACCGGGCCGACCTGGGCCAACTGGAAAACCGAATTCGCCAATTTCAAGAAGCGCTATCCGGAGGTCGAGATCGTCTACAACGACATCGGCTCCGCGGTGACGGTGACCACGCTTGACAAGGCGCGCAACCGTCCGCAGGCGGATACCGCCTATTATTTCGCCGGATCGGCGGTTGATGCGGTGGCCAAGGATGTGGTGGCGCCGTTCAAGCCGGTCAATTTCGACAAACTGCCGGACGCCTTCCGCGAACCCGAGGGGAAATGGTTCACCATTCACACCCTGAACGTCGCCTTCCTGGTCAATACCAAGCTGATCAAGACCGTCCCGCAGTCCTGGGCGGATCTGCTGAAGGCCGATTACAAGAACAGCGTCGTCTATCTTGACCCGCGTTCCACCGGGCAGGGACAGGTCGTGGTGTTCGCGGCCAATTTCGCCGCCGGCGGCGACATGGACACCGTGACGCCGGGCATCGATTATCTGGCGCGCCTCCACAAGGCCGGAAATGTGCTGCGCACGGTCGGCACGACGCCCTACGCCCAGTTCCTGAAAGGCGAGATTCCGATCTGGATCGGATATGAGAACGACGGCCTCAAGGCCAAATATGTGGACGGCATGGGCGATGACGTCGCCGTGGTGATCCCCAAGGAGGCCTCGGCCGCCGCGCCCTACGCGATCAGCCTGGTCAAGGGCGGTCCCAATCCCAGCGCCGCGCGCCTGTGGCTGAACTATGTGATGACGGAGCAGGGGCAGGTGACCTTTGCCGAGGGCTTCGTGCGGCCGTCCGTTCCGGGCGTCACCCTGCCGCCGGATGTCGCCGCCAAGCTGCCGCCGGCACCGCAGTTGCGTCCCGTCGACGTGGTCAAGGCCCAGGCCGCCAAGGCCGCGATCGACAGCGGCTGGGCGCACGCGGCGCTCGGGCAGTAACGGAACAGCGCGGGAGGACGGCGGCTATGGTGGATCGGCGCATCCAGGTGGGGTTTCTGGCTCCGGCGGCGGTGATCTTCCTGCTGTTCTTCCTCCTGCCGCTGGGCGCGCTGTTCGTCGCGGCGTCGTCGGAAGGTCTGGGCGCTTTCCGGCGCCTGTTCGCCGATCCTCTGTTCTGGCGCGGACTGACCGGCAGTCTGATTCTGGGGACGGTCGCGCCCCTGGGGTCGGTCGTGGTCGGGTTCGGTGTGGCGCTGCATCTCTCCCGCCTGTCCCAGGGTCTGCGCACCGCGCTGATGTTCGTGATCGCGCTGCCGCTCACCTTTTCCGGGCTGATCGTCGCCTATGGTTTCATTCTGTTGTTGGGGCGCGCGGGCTTCGTCACCCTGGCCCTGGCGAAACTGGGGTTCGATCCGGCCGTGGTGGGATCCTTCATTTTCAGCCCGGCGGGGTTGGGACTGGCCTACAGCTACTATCTGATCCCCCGCGTGGTGATGGTGGTGCTGCCGGTCATCCGGAACTTCGATATGAGCCAGCTTCTGGCGGCGGAGAGTCTCGGGGCTCCCTCCTGGCGCGTTCTCGGGGACATCCTGCTGCCGCAGATATTCCCGGCCCTGGCCCGCGCCTTCTGCCTGACGGCGGCGGTGGCGATCGGCGCCTATGGAACGGCCCTGGCTCTGGTGGGCACGCAACTCAACATCCTGCCGCTGCTTCTCTATTCCAAGATTTCCGAGACCGGGACCGATTTTCCGGCGGCCTCCGCCCTGTCGGTTGTTCTGCTGGCGATCTGCTGCCTGATCATCGGCGTGTCGGAAGCCGTCGACGGCGCGCGCCAGCCATCGGACAGCGCCGCCTGATATCAACCGGCGACGAGCCTGGCTCTTCGCCGGTTCGCGGACCCGATCAGCGCCCGTCACGCGCCGGGCGGGTTTCTCCTAAACTCTGGCAGGCAAAATCGACGACGCGGCCGCTGTCGCCCGTCGCGATCCGGCAGAGCGACCGGTCCGTGGGGCTGGTGACCTCGTAAACATCCTGGAGGGTTTCCCGCTGCCAGCGATGCCAGCGGATATGGATGCGCCCCAGATATCGCAGACGATGCCGGGGCTCCTTCGCGCCCACCCAGGAAAAGGCGGGCTCCAGGCGTTTGGCCGCGATCCCCTCATAGAGATCGGGACGCATCCTCCCCTGACGGAGGTCCTCCAGCACCGACCTCATCCGGGCGGCGCCGGGCGGCTCAGGCAGGCCGCCGCCGGTATCGTCCCCGGCATCATCCCTGGCGTCGTCCCCGGAATCGGGAGGCGCGATCTTCCGCATCGTTGCCGGAATGTCGCCGGTCAGGCCAAGACCGGCGATGCCGCCGGTCAGACGCCCCGGAAGGAGAAAAGGCGCGCCGAGGTCGTCCCAGGCGCCCCGGAAGATGACGGTGGCCGGGCCGGTCCACCAGCGCAGCGTCACCGTGCCGTCGACCGCGGATCCCCGGGCGGTGGGGGCAAAGCCGGCGATGCAGGTGGCCCGGAGCCGTTCTCCCTGATGATCGATTCTGCAGATGTCCCGGTCCCTGGCGTCGCCGCTGTAGCGGATCCGGACACCGCTCAGCAACCCGACATCGAGATCGATGCTGCTGGAGGCGGTCACCGCCCAATATCCCGACAGCGCATGGCCGGTGATGACGATTTCGGGAATGGCGGAGCCCACCTCGGTTCGGGCGGCCGCCGGCGGTGACCGGGAGGCATCCCGGGGACGTCCGTCCGCCGGGGCGACGACGCCGTGGTCCGGCCCGCCGCTGTGGTCCGGTCCGCCGGGGCGATCCGGCGTCACCGGCGGAGGCGGGACCTCCTCCGGTCCGGGCGGAGCCGTTTCCCCCGGCGGCAGGGGAACGGTGCAGCCGCCGGGAAGGAGAGACAGCGCCGCCAGCAGGACGGTGATGGCCCCGAGGCCGGCGGGGGATGACAAGAGACGGCCCATCGGGGCTCTCCCGCAGAGGATGCGACCCGTCCGCGCGGCCGGGTAAAGGGGCGGCCGGTGGCACGGCGTTCCGCCGATCCTACCGGAAAGCCGGGCCGCCCTCGATGATCATCGATCAGGCGGCCCCATCACGGTCCCCGGGCCGGATGGTGCTGACGCAGACCCGGCGTCCTTCCCCGGCGTCGAGGATAGCCACCTCCACGCCATAGCCCCGCCGCAGGCTGGCGGCGGTGACCACCGCGCCCGGCGATCCGGCGACGATCGCCTGCCCCCGGTGCAGCAGCACCACCTGATCGGCGATCTGAAGGGCGTGATCCGGGTCGTGGGTCGACAGCACGACCCCGAGGCCGCGGTCCGCCAGCCGGCGGATCTCTCCCAGCAGCCGCACGCGGTTGCCGAAATCGAGGTTGGCCGTCGGTTCGTCCATGATCAGCAGGCGAGGCTCCTGCGCCAGGGCCCGGGCGATCAGCACCATCTGCTGTTCCCCGCCGCTCAGTTCCGGAAAGGCACGCTCCGCCAGATGCGCATACCCCACCAGATCGAGGCAATGGCGCGCGAGGTCGCGGTCGCGGGCGGAGGGCGAGGCGAAGGTGCCGAACCGGGAGGTCCGCCCCATCAGCACCACGTCCTCGACCGCGAAAGCGAAAAAGGACCCGTGGCTTTGCGGCACGAAGGCGACGGTGCGGGCAAACCGGCGCCGGCTCCAGCCCTGCGCGATGTCGCCGTCGATCAGGATGTCGCCGGCCAGCGCCGGCAGCAGGCCCAGAATGGTCCGGAACAGCGTCGTCTTGCCGCTGCCGTTGGGCCCCAGCAGGCAAAGAACCTGTCCCGCGTCCACGGACAGGGACAGGGCTCGACCCACGGCGCGTTTTCCATGCCCGAAATCGAGATCGCGGACGTCGAGCAGCATCACCACCCCCGTCTGGCCGAGGCCAGAAGCCACAGGAAGAACGGCGCCCCGACCACCGCGGTGTAAAGGCCGAGAGGCAGTTCGATGATGCCGGCGACGCGCGCCAGACAATCCATCACCGTCACGAACCCGGCGCCCAGCAGCAGGGAGGTGGGCAGCAGGCGGCGAAAATCGGGCCCCACGAGCATGCGTGCGATATGCGGCACGACCAGCCCGACCCAGCCGACCGGTCCGGCCAGGGCGACGCTGGCCGCCGTCATCAGGGTCGCCGCCAGCACCATCAGGCCCCGGAGCCGTCCGGTATCCACGCCGAGCGACCGGGCCTCCTCCTCGCCCAGCGAGATCACATTCATCTGCCAGCGCAGCAGGACCAGGACCAGCAATCCCATGAGGACCGGAGGCATCGCCGCCAGCACATCGGCCCAGCCGGTACCGTTGAGCCCCCCCATCAGCCAGTAGGTGATGGTGGGAAGCTGGCTGTAAGGATCGGCATAGAGCTTCATCAGCGAGGTGACGGCCAGCAGCAGCTTGTCGAGGCAGATGCCGGCCAGCACCAGGACCAGGGCGGGATCGCGGCGGCGCAGGCAGGTCGAGATCGCCCAGGCGGCGGCCACGGCGGCCAGGCCGCCCGCGAAGGCCGCCCCCTCGATGGCATAGACCGGCAGCCCCAGCAGGATGGCGAAGACGGCCCCGGCCCCGGCACCGGCTGAGACGCCCAGGATGTCGGGGGAGACCAGCGGATTGCGGAACAGGCCTTGAAAGGCGGCCCCGGCGCCCGACAGCGCGGCGCCCACCAGAACCGAGGCGAGCACGCGGGGCAGGCGGATGTTCCAGATCACCTGGGCGGCGACCGGATCCATGCCTCCCTGGCGACCGTTCAGCCGGTCTGATCCCAGGGCCCAGAGATCAGCCAGCGACACCGGATATTTTCCGAACCGGAAAGAAAGGCCGACCGCCGCCGCCAGAAGAATCCAGGGCAACAGGCGCCCGATCAGATCCCTGTGGCGGCGCGGTTGCGTCCCCTCCACGGCCTGTTCCAGCGATGTCGTCATCGGCCCGCCACCAGCCTGTCCAGGGTGCGGTCGTCGAGGACACAGCCGTAGAACAGGCGCAGGAAGTCCCGCACGTCGTCCCGGATGCTTTCGGGAAACAGGGCCGGGTACAATTTCTGCGCCAGCCAGGGCACGCCGATGACGCGATTGACGCCCGGCGGGCTGTCGATCCAGCCGAACGGCAGGGACGGCGCCAGATAGACATGGTGGTCCCGCACCGCGCGCAACGCCTGCCACATCGGATTGCGGCCGATCTCCTCGATGAAGGCCGGGCTCATCGCGATGATCACGTCAGGATCCCATCGCATCACCTGTTCCAGGGAGACCCTGCCGATCCCGTTCTGACCCTCCCCTTCGGCGACATTGCTGGCCCCCAGGAAATCGATCGCTTCGGCGTTCAACGATCCCCGGAGACCGGTTTCCAGTCCGTCGGCGCTCCGCGCGTAATAGACCCTGGGGCGTCGGATCTCAGGGCGCCGGGCGATCCTGTCGCTGACCCGGGAAAGGATTTTCCGGGCGAAAGAGGACAACTCCTCGCCGCGCCCGGGCACGCCCAACAGATCCGATGCGGCCCTGAGAGTGGCGGGCGTGTCGCCGATCCGTCCGCCGATCAGCACATAGGGCAGACCGGTCTGTTCCGGGATGCGGTTGGCGAGCGAGACATAGGCCGGATCGGTTGAACCGGTATCGACGATCAGGTCGGGACGCAGGCGGGCGACGGTTTCGCCTCCGATCGTGCCGCCGCGTCCCGCCAGCCGGCCGACAACCGGAAGCGTTGAATAAGGCGCCGGCAGCAGAGCGCGGGCTTCCGGGGAGATCTCATAGGGCCATCCCGCCAGCTTGTCGGGGGCCAGGACATAGACCAGGACACCGGCCGGTGGACCCGCCGCCAGGACGCGGCCGACGGTTGCGGCGGCGGGCAGCGGGCGGCCCGACCCCACGACGATCTCGGCGGCCGGCGGGTTCCTGTCTTCGCCCGGGGCGGCCCGGACGCCACCCCAGGGAAGCAGTATCGCCGCCGTCATGGCGGCCAGGGCCAGCCGCCGCGACGGGGAAAAAAGAACGGGTCGGATGGTCATCGGGCCCTCGTGATGACGACCAGTTCCGCGCTGCCGTCGAACAGGCCCTGGGCGCCGCCGCCTTCGGCGAGGATATCGAGGAAGCGATCGGGATCGGTGATCCGGATGGTTGCCAGAATATCGGCCCCTTTCGACGCCAGGACGTCGGGCAGCATCGGTACGCTGGGCCCGACGACCAGGACGCGGGTGTCCGGCCGCGCGGAAGCCAGCAGATCATCCATGGTGTCATTGACGATGGTGGAGCCGGTCATCAGCAGGACGTCCGCGGTGGGAACGACCGCGGGGGCGCTGTCGGCCGGGCGGTAATAGACCATTTCGTCCTCAAGGAACGGCGCCGTCGTCAGTTCCAGCACGGCGAAGTCCGCCCCGTGTTCCTTCAGTTTGCGGATGTAGGACACGAAGGCCCCGACCATGACCAGTTTTTCGCCGCTTTTGAGACCGGCGGCGCGAAGCGCGTCAACCCCGGTTTCCAGCGTCCAGTCCGTCCGCGGGCGGTCGCGCCACAGGCCGGCGGCGAGCGCGTTCACCACCGCCACGCCCAGCGCGCGGCAATGGGCCCGGTCCTCCCACAGGTCGGCGAGAAAGGCGCCGACCGGCCTTCCCTTCAGATGTCCGGCCAGCATCAGCGACTTGGGAAGCGTCGCGCAACAGTCGGAGGTGATGGTCTCCCGGGGCGGAGTCTGGCAGGAGCCGGCGGCGCCGTTGCTGAGTTTGACCGCGGTGAAGGAATGGCCGATCACCGCCCGCTCCACGGTCAGCCGGTCGATGGCGTCGCCATAGGCGGCGCGGAGGAACGCAACCGTCTCCGCCAGCACGCACCCGCCCGGCGTTCCGGCCGGGGCGCCGACGCCGGCGAACCAGCGCTCAAGCGACGAGGCTGTCGGCAGCAGCAGGCTGGCGGCGCCCCCGGTGAAGCTTTGCCACTGGTCCACCCAGCGGCTGTCGACCAGGGTGAGGAAGGGAATACCCTCCGACATCGCCGCCAGCATCTCGTCGGCGAAACCTTTTCCAGTCGTTTCCTGCTCGCCGAACCGGTTGGCGACGATCAGCGCCGGCCGCCGGCCGATCGCGTCCCGGAGCACGCGGCTGGCGGCGCTGAGGCCGGATTGATCGAGATGACAGGATGTGGCGGCACGCCCCAGCTTCTGGGAAATCGGATAGACATCTCCGGTCGCGACGTCGATCAGATCCATTTGCGCGTGACCGCCATCGGGATCGGGCGTGTCGCGCTGGACAATGCCCAGGACGGTGATCCCCCGGGCGCGCAGGCCGGCGACAAAGGTCGCCAGCAGTCCATTGGCATCCTGGTCGCGCGTATGAACGACGGCGGCGGCATCGAAGCGATCGGTGTTCATTCTGATCTTTCCTCTTGTTCGGCTCGGGACGCGGTCATCCGGGCCGCTGGGCCGGTGACGCCTCCTGACAGACGGGATGAATTCGGTGGCGGTGTCATGGTGGCGTCCGGTCCAGCGTAAATCGGACCGGCACCTCGACGGTCATGGCCCCCTCGGGCGGCGGCGGAAAATCGTCGATGTCGCGGATGGTCCGGGTCGCCCCGTCGCGAAGGATGTCCTGGTCGGCGCCTCCGGTGACCAGGATGCTGTCCGCCAGCGGCAGTCCCTTGTCGTCGATCCTGAACCGCACGGTCACCGAACCGGTCAGGCGCAGACGGCGCGCCATCGGGGGATAAACCAGACGCCTCGCGATCATGTCCCTGATCCGGATGAGATAGGCGTCGATGCGCGACGCCCGGTCCGAGGGCGAACCGCCATGCGCGGCATCGCCGTTCGGGCCGGAAGGACCCGTCGCTGAATGAGGCGGAGGCCGGGCCCCGCCGTCCCCGGGACCGGTCGTGTCCGCAACCCGCGTTCCCGACAGGCCGGTCGGGGAGACATCGGGAGGGGCGACGTCCGGGGCGGGTGTCTTCCGGTTGACGGGGGGCGCCGGATTGTCGGTGCTCTCCGTCCGTTCCGCCGCCGCCCCGGGCGCGGGGGACGGCGACGGGACAGCGTGACGGGCGCGGGGCACATCATGGCGGGGCGCCGGAGTGCGAGGTCGGGTCCCCGGTACGGCCTCCGTCCCGCCTGACGACGGAGAGGAGGCGTCTTCATGCGCTTGCGCCGGCGAATGGACGGCGGGCGGGACGCTGTCCGGATCCAGATCCGCAAAGACAAGGAACGCCGGGGCGGTCCTGTTCGCGAGTTCCGGTCCGGGCTCCGGGAACGAGAGTGCCGAGGCCATGGCCATGAGTCCCCCGTGCAACAGCAGGGACAACGCCGCTCCAGAAAGTCGTCCGGATCGGCGCTGTTCCATGCGATTTAGAACTTCACTCTCAGGTTGGTGAAGATATTGCGTCCTTCGGCATTGTACCCATCCTCGATCTGATAGTTGGTGTCGAAGATGTTGTTGAGGCCGACCTCGATATTGATCGCCTTCGTGATGTCATAGGCGATTTTGATATTCGCCACGGCCGCGTCGGCGCCGCGGTAATAGGTGTTCATGTTCGCGGCGCTCTGGAGCCAGCGTTTGCCGTTGAACTCGACGCTGGGAACCACGGACAGCCCCTCCAGCGGCCGCCAGTCGACATAGCCGAAGACATGATGGCGCGGGGTGTCGGTGGCGACCGCGACATGGTTCAGCACCTGACGCATCAGGTAGGAATAGTTGGCGCCGACATCGAGGGTCGGCAAAATCCGGGTCGACGCTTCCAGTTCGAAGCCGGCATGGTTTTCCGTGCCGATGTTCCGGTTCTGATTGTAGCTTTTACCGAGCGACGGGAAATAGACCGACACGGGTTCGATGGCGTCCATCATCCGGCTGTAGAAAACATTGGCGCCAAGATGGGTGCTGCCCAGGGTGTCGGCGATTCCGGTTTCCCAGTTCACCGATTTCTCGGGGCGCAGTGTGGGGTTGCCGGTCGACGTCCCGAACCGGCTGCTGAACATCTCGAACAGGGTGGGGAACCGGGTCCGTTCCGACAGGCTGGCATGGACGACGCCGGTGCCGCTGTAATGATAGGCGACGGCCAGTTCCGGGTTGACGGCGCGTTTGTCGGCCGTCGGATAATTGACCAGGATGCCGTAAGGTGCCGGGACGACTCCCTTGATGGCCGGAAGGGTGTTCCAGTCGTCCGCCTTCAGCATCTGGCGGTAGTCGTAACTGGCGCCCAGGGTGATGTCCCAGGCCTGGGACGGATGAAAGATGTTTTCGAACGCGACGGAATAGGTGTTCTCGGCGTCTTCCAGCCAGGGCTGCTTGTACCACTGGCCGGGATTGCCATTGGTCTGCGCCTGTGAATTATGCTGGTCCCAGCGATAATGGAAGGCCGTGCGCACCACATCCATGCCGCCCAGAAGGACCTTGCTGAGTTCGACACTGCCGCCGGCGGCGCGATCGTCATAGGTGCTGATCTGTGCCGACGTCGATTTCATGGTGTTGAAATTGGCGTTATCCCAGATGTCGAGCACATTGTAGAAGCGATCGTAATAGGCCCGGATCTTCACATAGGACCCCAGATCGTCGATGGCTGTTTTCGACAGCCAGTAGACGCTCTGCTTGTCCCAGTCCGGCCAGGTCCAGAATTTGGCCTGCGACGCCGGCAGACGGGTGTCCTGGAAGGGGGTGTCCTTGTCGCCTTCCTGATGAATGACATTGATGCTGTATTCGTCGGTGGCATTCGGCGTGTAACCGACCTTGAAATTCACTTTGTAATCCTGCGATCCGGAATGGTCGCGGTTGCCTCCGTTCTCGAAGCTCCCCGGCTTGAAATCGTCGGACAGCCGCCAGTGGCTCCTGTAATTCTCGGTTCCGGATCCCTGGATGTACCAGTTGTCCTGCTTGCTGCCGGCGAAAATGTCGGTCACGATTCCGTTGTAGGCGCCGTTCTGATCGAAGCTGGCGCCGACCCGGGCATCGCCTTCGAAGGGGCGGGTGACCTGCCGGCTGACCAGATTGATCGCTCCGCCCAGAGCTCCCGGGCCGTCGATCACCGACGTGAAGCTTTTGGTCACCTGAATTTCGGAGACATCGGCAGTCGCGAACCGGCCGAAATCGACCCGGTTGTCATAGGGCAGATAGATGGGGATGCCATCGATCGACAAGGGGACGCGCCAGCGGTCGAAGCCCCGAATCCAGATGTTGGTCTCGTTGCGTCCGCCGGCCAGACTGGTGGAAACGCCGGGAACCAGGGTGACGGCTTTGTCCAGGGTTTCGCGGTTGAACTGGCGGATATCGTCCTGGGTGATGGTCGTGCCGCCCAGCGAGGCGCTGTCGGGGCCGGGAGCCTGCACGGTGACCTGTCCCAGGTTGAACACTTTGCCGATATCGTCCGCGAACGCCGGCCCCATGGAAAAAAGCAATGCGGCAAGAGAGGTTCCGGCCCGGCAGGCGGGCCGGAGGGTTCGATCGGTTGATTTCATTTGCTCTCTATCCCCCACCCCCTGGCCCCGGCTGGTGACCGGGGCCGTTTCACGACGATGATGTTCCGGACGTGCGACCGGTCCGGTTCCCCTGACGATGGCAGTCCCGGTCCGGATGGCGGCCGGGATGGATCATGACGATGTCAAATGGCAATATCGTTATATATATAAAATATACGACCACCACCAAAAAATGGTCATAAGGATTCCATATTGCACCATCAGCAGGTAACAATGATGGAGTGGTTTGGATAGTTCTGGTTATTGTCAAATGTATTTCGATAATGTTGCTGGTATATATGAAAATATGTTGCAGTATATCTATAAAAATAAAATGTTTTGTCCAAGGATTTGAAATTTATTAAGCAAAAATCATGAAATAATTTTCATATTATCACTATCATTTTGGGGCTTTATTCGGGCGTCCTCACGGTCTGTTGCCAGCCGTTCCGGTTCCCAATTCCGACCGGGGTGTCAGCCGGCGAGGCCGGATCCACATTGGCCCGGCGTCAGCATCTGATAAGCCGGTCGCGGTTCGGCGCTTTGAGCGTCGGGGAAATCGTGAAATTGGATAGGGGGCGTTGCATTCGTCAGGGCAGACGCTGTCGCGGGGGCGCCAGGCCGGGGCGACCTGGTATGGACCGGCGTCGATCCACAGGCCGGACACGAACAAGCCGGTCGCCGACCAGCTCCCGTGTTCAGTCCGGGGGCCTCGATAAGCCCCTTGGGGCGGTTGAGCCTGGCTTCCGCCCGTACCAGGGGTTTCGGAGAAACCTGCCCGGGTGGCAATGGGACGTCCCCAGTGCCACCCGGATCACAGGCCGGGGCGGGATGCCCGCCGGCACCCCCGGAGGGCAGCCCGCCCCGATCGTCGGCCCGATAGCCGGGTCAGGCAGCGCGGATGCGGGCGACGAAGCGTTCGACTTCGCTCCCCAGGGTTTCCGATTGCCGCGACAGACGGGTGGCCGCGTCGAAGACACGGGCCGCGCCGGTGCCGGTTTCGCCGGCGGCGTCGGTGACGCCGGCGATGTTCGTTGCGACCTCGCGTGTGCCGGCCGCCGCCTGTTCGACATTGCGGGCGATTTCCGCGGTCGCGGCCCCCTGCTCCTCGACAGCCGCGGCAATGGCGCTGGCGATCTGATTGATTTCGGTAATGGTCTTGCTGATGGCGTGGATGGCCTCCACCGCCTCGCCCGTCGCGCTTTGAACGCCCGCGATATGCTGCGAGATCTCGTCGGTGGCTTTGGCGGTCTGGTTGGCGAGGTTTTTCACTTCGCCGGCCACCACGGCAAAACCCTTGCCCGCGTCGCCGGCGCGCGCCGCCTCGATGGTGGCGTTCAGCGCCAGGAGATTGGTCTGGCTCGCGATGTCATGGATCAGGCTGACGACATTGCCGATCAGCTCGGCGGAATTGGCGAGACCGGCGACGATGTCGTTGGTCCGCGCGGCCTGCGCCACCGCGTCCTGCGAGATGCCCGCGGCGGAATTGACCTGACGGCCGATTTCCTGGATCGAGGAGGTCAGTTCCTCGGCGGCCGCCGCCACCGTCTGGACATTGGCGGTCGCGGCGTCGGACGCGGATGCCACCACGCCGGCCTGCCGGGATGCATCCTCGGCCACGGTCGACAGGGACCGCGCGGTTCCCTCGATGTCGCCGACGGCGTCAGACACCGTCCGGACCACGCCCCGGACGCTGTGTTCGAATTCGGTCGCCAGACCTTCCATCATCCGGCTTTTTTCCGCCTCGGCCCGGTCCTTTTCGCGCTCGCGGGACTGGCGCAGTTCCTGGGCTTCCCGGGCGGCGTCGCGCAGAACCGCGATGGACCGGCCGAGAACGCCGATTTCGTCGGCTCGTCCGATATCCTCCACCTCGACGGCGAAATCCTGACGCGCGATCCGCTCGGTGACGTCCGACAGGCGGCGCAGGGGGCCCGCGATCGTGCGGGCAAGAAGCCAGCCGCCGGTCAGAAGAAGCAAAGAGATCGGAAGGATGATCGCCGCATATTTCATCGCCTCATCCGCGAATTCGGCGTTCACATCATCGATGTAGATCCCTGTTCCGATCATCCACCCCCAGGGCGCGAACGGAACGGTCAGTCCCACCTTGTCGACGGCTTTGTCCGATCCCGCGCGGGGGAACTGATAGAACACCGGTTTGCCGCCAGACCGCCCGTTCTCCAGCATCTCGCGCACGAACTGGCGGCCGGACGAGTCCGTCATGGTGATGACGTTCTGACCTTCGCGTTCCGGTTTCGGAGGCAGCAGCACATAGGTTCCGTCGTCGGTCAGAATGAAAAAATAATCGCCATGGCCGAAGCCCATGCGCCGGAGAACCTGGACGGCCATTTTCTGGGCGGTGGAACGGTCGAATTCGCCGGCATCGGCCCGCTCGGCAAATCCTTTGATGACGTCGCGGGCGGCTTCCGACAGGCTGCGCACCTTATCGACCCGGTCCTCGATCATGCTCGTGCGCAGAAAGGTCAGGGCACAGGCCGTGAGCACCAAAAAGCCGGCAAGGCTGCCGGCGATCAGGGTGATGAGCTTTGCGGATATTCCGAGACGATGCTGCATGCTGTTCACTCCCCGCCGCGACCGGCCCGGTCTCCCCACCGGCCGGACCCGGATTGTTTTTTCCGTATTTGCCGAAGAAATATATCTATCGTGATAAACATTAAGACATGTTTTATCTCAGGGGACAGTAAAACCGTTTTAGCCTATTGCGAACATCCCCAAACGGTGACGGGAAGCCATTATAATTTTTGCGGATTTATACGGCTTCATGCAGAACAAGCCCCGGGGCTGCCGGGCGTTCGCGGTGAAAATCCGACGGATCGATCCCGGGACCGGGAGGTGGCAGGGGCTCTGAAAAGATCGGTGGCGCCAAGCTCCCCGCCGGTGCCGGAGCGACGCCGAAGTTCCCCAATTCCACCGCTTTCGCGGCACAGTCCGGCAGGACCCGCGGAGGAATGTTTTTGTCAAGAGAGCGGGCGCGATCCGGTGGTGTGACGGGATATCGCGGAAATGCCGGACGGAGGATCAGGCCTGCTCGGCCAGTTGCGACGCGACCGCGCGGGCCTCGGCCATCAGGGCGGCGGTCAGCGGGGGCTGGGGGTCACGGACGGAAACCACAAGGCCGATCAATGTGCTCATTTCCGGGGCGACGATCGGAATAGTCCGGAGATTCGAGGGGAAGGAGAGGGGTTCGGTCACGATTTTCGGCAAAATTGTCGACCACAGGCCGGATTTCAGATGGGTGGCCAGCGCCACCAGAGAGTTCGATTCGAGAATCGGATCGACGTTGAGGCCGACCTCCTTGAAGATATGGTCGATGATCCGGCGGTTCTGCATGTCGGGTGTCAGGAGACACAGCGGCAGGCCGGCCACCTCTTCCCAGGTGACGCTCTGCCGGTCTCCGACAGGGCCGTCGGCCGGCGTGACCAGATGATATCGCTCGCGGTAAAGAGGGATTTCGAGCACCCGTCCGACGGGCTCGTTGTCGAGATAGGTGAGGCCTGCGTCCGCCTCCAGATTGTCGAGCCGCGACAGGACCTCCGTCGAGGTGTGGGACGAAATCGTCAGTTTCACGCCGGCATGCTGACGCCAGAAGGCGGCGGTAATTTTTGAAATGATCGGCAGCGAGGTCGGGACGACGGCCAGGCGCAGATGGCCTGTCAGCCCCTGCTTCATGGTCTCGATGTCCGCATGCATGGCCCGGGTGTCACCCACGATGCGCCGCGCCCACTCCAGAACGCGCTGTCCCTCCGGGGTGAAGCCGACGAACCGGGATCCGCGATCGACGAGCGGAACGCCGAAATGGGACTCAAGCTGCTTGATCGCCAGGGACAGGTTGGGCTGCGACACTCCGCAGACCTGGGCGGCACGGCCGAAGTGCTGCTCCTGGGCCAAGGCGATGAGAAACTCGAGCTTTTCCTGCATGGCGAACGGTCCATCCGGATGGGGCTGTGAAAGACGGGGGCAGTGGGGCTGGCGACAGGCGATCGGACGGTGCATCCGCCGACAGCGGATGTGACCAAAAGTAATATAACAAATCTGTCCGGTCAGGCCAGAACCTGTGCGCCTTTTCGTGGCATTTCCATGACTTGGATGCCCCATTTGTGTTGGGCGGAGGGCCTCTCCGGGGTCATTCCGCCAACCGGCGCGCGTCGTCGGGCTTGTCGCTCAAAGCTATCAGAAAACCTCCATGTCAATAAACCGGGAGGTGTTCCCTGCGATGATGTCGAGGCGCGGGGCGGCGCATCGGGGGCAGGGGGAGCGGCGGCTCTGGATGGCGCTTTCGCCGCCGCAGGAGGGGCAGCGTCCGACACCCGCGGGCCGTTCGATCTCAAGACGGGCTCCTTCGATGAAGGTTCCCCGTCCCAGCAATTCGAAGGCGACATGAAGAGCCTCGGGCTCGATGTCGCTCAATGCGCCGATTTCCACGCGGATGCGGCGGATGCCCCGGAAGGAGCGGGTCCGGCGTTGCTGCTCGATCCGTTCCAGCAGCGTTTCGCAAAAGCCGATCTCGTGCATGTCGTGAACGCCCCTGCAAAAAGACCGTCCCGGGGTGGCGCAACCCCCCCGGGACCGGTGTCAGGTCATCAGGCCGCCGTCGGTCGCTTGTCGGCGGCGCGGGCCAGTCCGGCCTTCAGGGCGGCGTATTCGCGCTGAACATGGCCTTCGGCCCAGGTCTGGTCGGCGATCGGTTCCACCCGGACGGCGCTGAATTTGTATTCCGGCGTCTTCGAGATGGGATCGACGTGATGGATCGTCAGTTCGTTGCAGGCGCCGATCCACCATTGGTAGGTCATGTAAACGGCCCCCTTGTTGGTGCGGGCCGTGACACTGGCCCGGGCGATCACCTTGCCGCGGCGCGACTCCACCCAGACCAACTGCTGATCCTTGATGCCAAGTTGTTCGGCGTCGGCCGGATTGATGGTGACGAAACCGGGCTCGTCGGCCAGGGTCTGCAAGGCGGTGCAGTTGCCCGTCATCGACCGGCAGGAATAATGCCCGACCTCGCGGACCGTGCACAGGGCCAGCGGATAGTCGGCATCGACCTTTTCGAGCGGCGGACGCCATGCGGAGGCGAACAGCAAGGCCTTGCCGCCGGGACGCTGGAACTCGTTGCCTTCGTAAAGATAACGGGTTCCGGGGGAGTCGAGATCGGTACAGGGCCACTGCACATAGCCCAGGCCGTCCATCTTGTCGTAGGTGGCGCCGTAATAGAGCGGGCACAGCTCCCGCAACTCGTCCCAGATTTCCCGGGTGTCGCGGTATTTCATCGGATAGCCGAGCGCCGTCGCCATCAGTCCGAAGATCTCCCAGTCATGCTTCACGTCGCCCTTGGCGTCCACGGCCTTGGTGAAGCGCTGGAAGCCGCGGTCGGCGCTGGAGAACACGCCGTCATGTTCGCCCCAGGAGGTCGCCGGAAGGATGACGTCGGCGAACATCGCCGTCTTCGTCATGAAAATATCCTGGACGATCATGAGGTCCAGCTTCCCGAACGCCTCGCGGACCAGCCTGAGATCGGGTTCGGTCTGTGCCGGATCCTCGCCGAAGCAATAGAAGGCCTTCAGCTTGCCCTCTTCGACCATGTGCGGCACGTCGGTGATCGACAGGCCGATCTTGTCGGGCAGGCTTTCGACACCCCAGGCCTTGGCGAATTTGGCGCGGACCGCGGCGTCGGTGACGCTCTGATAGCCGGGGAACACATTGGGCAGGGCGCCCATGTCACAGGCGCCCTGAACATTGTTCTGGCCGCGGACCGGACCGACGCCGACATTGGGCCGGCCGAGGTTGCCGGTCAGTACCGCGAGGCTCGACAGTCCCTTGACCACGTCGACCGCCTGTCCCCACTGGGTGACGCCCATACCCCAGAGGATGGTCGCAGAGGGCGCGGCCGCATACATCCGCATGGCTTCGCGGATCTGGTCGGCGGACAGGCCGGTAATCTCCTCGACCGACTCCGGCGTATATTCCGAGACGATCTTCTTGTATTCGTCAAAGCCTTCGGAGTAATTCGCGACATAGTCGGCCTTGTACAATCCCTCGTTCAGCAGAACATTGGCGAAGGCGTTGACCAGGGCCATGTTCGAGCCGTTCTTGAGCTGCAACCACATGTCGGAGATCCGCGCGGTCTCGATGTGGCGGGGGTCGCAGACGATGATCTTGGCGCCTTTCTCCTTGGCCCGGATGATGCGGCGCGCGACGATCGGATGGCTGTCCGCGGCGTTGTAGCCGAACACCAGGATGCATTTGCTGTCCTCGATCTCGTTCATCGAGTTGCTCATGGCGCCATTGCCCAGCGTGACCATGAGGCCGGACACGGACGGGCCATGGCAGACGCGGGCGCAGCAGTCGACATTGTTGGTGCCGACCACCGCGCGGGCCAGTTTCTGCATCACGAAATTGGATTCGTTGCCGGTCCCGCGCGACGATCCCGTCAACATGATCGAATCGGGGCCGTATTTGGCCTTGATCTCGGCCAGCCGGCCCGCCGCGAAGGCGATCGCCTCGTCCCAGGAGACGACCTCGAAATCCTTGTCGCGGCTGCGGCGGATCATGGGGTGCTTCAGCCGCGGCGTCAGGATCCGGGTGTCGTTGATGAAGTCCCAGCCGTAATAGCCCTTGAGGCAGAGTTCGCCTTCGTTGGTGACGCCAGGCAGCGGTTCCGCCCCGACGACGCGGTTGTTTTCCACCAGCAGGTTCAGTTTGCAACCCGATCCGCAATAGGGGCAGACGGTCATATGTTTTTCCATGATGTCTCCTGACGAGAGAGTTCTCGGGCGAAGAGGACCGGCACCTGGAGGGGCGCCGGCGTCAGCGGGATAGAAGGGGCTGCGCCAGGGTCCGGACGCCGCGCCCCGGGGATCAGAGGGCGGCCGATGCCATCAGCGCCGCGACGGACCGTTCCTGGCGCAACCGCAGCGTCTCGTCCATCGAGGCGCGGTCGACCAGACGAAGGGCCTTCGTCGGGCACACGGAGACGCAGGCCGGACCGCCCTCGCGGTCGATGCAGAGATCGCATTTATGCGCCTGCGCCTTGCGGCCGGTGGCGATGGCAACGCCCGCGAACATGCGGCTGCCCGGAACGGTAATGACATTCATGGCGCCGAAGGGGCAGGCCATCATGCAGGTCTTGCAGCCGAGACAGCGGTCCTGATCGATCTGCACGCTGTTCTTGCGATAAACGATCGCGCCGCTGGGACAGGCGTTGGCGCAGGGCGCGTCCTCGCAATGGTGACAGTTCACCACGGTGCTGACGGTCTCCGTCTTGATCACCGTCAGCCGGGGCATGAAGCTGAGGCATGACGGCCGGTCCGCGGCGGGGTTCGGTTCGGCCAGGGCGCAGGCGCCCTCGCAGTGGTTGGCGTGCGCCAGAACGCATGCGACCTCGCAGGTCCGGCAGCCGATGCACTTAGCGGGTGTTGCGGCGATAAAGCGGTTCATTCCTTGCCATCCTTCTCCTGATTGGCGCCGGTCGTCCGTCCGGAATCCGCGAGTAATACCGATCGATAAGAATCTCAAATCGCCCAATATTACTATCTTATCGGATTAATAAGAGTCCCGTATCCTGCCATTCGGATTGTAAATCGTCAGATTTCATTGATCCAATCGAACGACATCATAAAAAACACCTTTACTGATTTGTGTCAATTCGGATATCGTCGGCGATGTTTAGTGCGTTGACAGATTTTAAAATGAATCTCAAATGAAATTAGTCGACCATTCATCTGCGGGATTTCTGGTCTGTTTGGCGGAAATCCAGTGTGTTCAGGCGTCTATGGGAAAATCCTGAAGCAGAGCTTCGTCAATTAAGTATTTATATTGGTCGATAAGAGAAATTTATCCGTTTTTTCATCCCGCAATGCGGCAAAGTGCACGCTGGGAGGTGCAGATATGAACCGCTTCGTGATCGCGGAGCCCAAACATTGTATCGGGTGCAACACCTGCATGGCGGCCTGTACCGCGGTGCACCGGACGGAAGGGCGCCAGAGCCACCCCCGGTTGACCGTGGTGAAGACGATGGATGGCTCCGCCCCCGTCGTCTGTCGTCATTGCGAGGATGCCCCCTGTGCGCGGGTCTGTCCGGTGAACGCCATCGTGCATGGCGCCGATTCCATCGTTCTCGATGAGAAGACCTGCGTCGGCTGCAAAATGTGCGCGCTCGCCTGTCCGTTCGGCGCCATCACCCCGTCCGGCACCGGCATCGACGGTGTCGCCGGCATTTCCACCAACACGCGGACCACACCCGCCTCCTTAAGCCCGGTGCTCGCCTGGGCGCCCGGCGTGCGCAGCGTTGCGGTCAAATGCGACCTTTGCGCCTTCCTTCCCGACGGTCCGACCTGCGTCCGGATCTGTCCGACCAAGGCGTTGTACGTCGCCGACCTGGCGCATCTTTCGCGGGCCAACGAGGTCAAGCGCGAAGGCGATGTCGGCTGGCAGGGCGTGGATCAACCCATCATCCAAATCGAGGAGCGGGAATGACCATGATGTCCTTTTCCTTCCTGCCCGATCCCATGGATCTCCTGCTTGTATCCCTTCTGCTGTCCGCCTTCGGCGCGCTTGCCAGCCTGCTGGCAAAGGGTAATGACGGCGTGGCGACCTGGGTGGCGGGCCTTCCCGGGGCCCTGGCGGGCTTGGCCGGTCTTGCCGCGGGCCTCCCGGCGCTGACCTCTCCGGCCAGCGTTTTCGAAACGGCCGGCCCCTATCCCTTCGCTCATTTCATCCTGCGCCTCGATCCCCTGTCGGCCCTTCTGGTCGCGGTGATCTCGCTGCTGGCGCTGGTGTCCTGGATTTATTCCCTGGCCTATGTCCGCGAATACAGAGGTCGGGGCGTGCCGGCGATGGGATTCTTCATGAATCTCTTCGTCGCCTCGATGATCCTGGTGGTGGTCGCCGACAACGCCTTCTGGTTCCTTGTCTTCTTCGAGATGATGTCGCTCACCTCCTACTTCGTCGTGATTTTCGATCAGGACGAGGAGGCGGTTCGCGCCGGCTTCCTCTACTTCCTGGTCGCCCATGCCGGCTCCGTGCTGATCATGGCCGCCTTTTTCATCATGGCGAATTACGCGGGAAGCTACGACTTCGCGGACTTCCGCACCGCGACGCTGCCGGCGCCGCTGGCGTCCCTGGTCTTCCTTCTGGGATTCCTGGGGTTCGGCGCCAAGGCCGGCATGATTCCGCTGCATATCTGGCTGCCGCGCGCCCATCCCGCGGCTCCGTCGCATGCGTCGGCGCTGATGTCGGGCGTGATGATCAAGATCGGCGTCTTCGGCATCGTGAAGGTCGCGATCGATCTCCTGGGCGCCTCGCCCAACGCGCTCTGGTGGGGCCTTCTGGTCCTGGCCTTCGGCGCCGTCTCCTCGGTCCTGGGCGTCGTCTATGCGCTGGCCGAGCATGACATCAAGAAGCTGCTCGCCTATCACAGCGTCGAGAATATCGGCATCATCCTGCTGGGTGTCGGCGTCGGCATGATCGGAATGGCCACCGGCAATCCCGCGCTCGCGGTGCTGGGCCTGATGGCCGGCTTCTACCACCTGATCAACCACGCCGTGTTCAAGGGGCTGCTGTTCCTGGGCGCCGGCTCGGTGATCTTCCGCATGCATACCAAGGACATGGAAAAGATGGGCGGGCTCGGGCGCACCATGCCCTGGACCGCCCTGTCGTTCCTGATCGGCGCCATGGCGATTTCGGCCATCCCGCCGCTCAACGGCTTCGTGTCCGAATGGTACACCTATCAGTCCCTGTTCCTGGCCGCGCTCGGCGGCACGCCCTTCGTGAAGTTCGCGACCCCGATCGCCGCCATGATGCTGGCGCTGACCGGCGCGCTGGCCGTGATGTGTTTCGTCAAGGCCTATGGCGTGATCTTCGCCGGTCCCTCGCGCCATCCCGACCCCTCCCACGGCGCCCCCGAGGAGGCTCCCCGGCCGATGCTGATCGGCATGGGCATCCTGGCGGCCGCCTGCATCGTTCTGGGGATCGCGGCTCCGGTGGTCGCCCCGGTGGTCGGAACCATCGCGTCCCGGACATTGGGTGCGGCTCCGGTGGCGTTCGCCGACGGCGCTCTTCTGATCCCGGCCGGCGAAGGGCAGGCGGTCCTGTCGACCCCGCTGATCGCCGTCCTTCTGATCGGCATGGCCGTTCTTCCGGTCGTCATCAAGGCGATGCTCTCGGGCGGCAATACGCTGGCCCGGCGAAAGGGCGAGGCGCCCTGGGCCGCCGGTTATCTGCCGGACGTCCATATGTCCGCCACCGCCGGCAGCTTCGCCCAGCCGATCCGCATGTTCTTCGGTCCCCTTTATGACGTGCGCAGGTCCCTGGCCTCCGTCTGGACGGGGCTCGAGGTGCGGTTCGAACGGTTCGTCACCTTCGCCCGCAGGACGGAGCCGCTGTGGGACCGCCACATCGTTGATCCGGTCACGGAAGGGGTCGACAAAGCCGGCCGCCGTCTGCAGCCGATACAGGGCGGGGACTTCCGCGTCTACTGCCTCTACATCGTTGCCGCGCTGGTCGTCCTTCTCGCTCTGACCGTCCGCTAGGAGACCCGTCGTGCCTGATCTCAGCCATATCATTCTCGCCGTCTGCCAGGCCCTGCTGCTGCTGGCCGTGGCGCCGCTGGTGTCCGGTTACTCGCGGGTGTTGCGGGCCAAGATGCATACCCGCCGCGGACCTGGACTCCTTCAGGACTACCGCGATCTCGTGAAGCTGATGGGACGCCAGGACATGCATCCCCCGGCCTCCGGAATGGTGTTCCGCGTCATGCCGGTGGTGATGATGGCGACATTGCTCGTCATCTCCACCGGGACGCCGATCCTCACCCGCTTTTCCCCGATCCAGGCCGCCGGCGACCTGATCACCACCATTTATCTGTTTGCTCTTGCCCGCTTCTTCTTTTCCCTGTCGGGCATCGACAGCGGCAGTTCCTTCGCCGGCATCGGCGCCAGCCGTGAACTGACGCTGGGCGTCCTGGTCGAGCCGGTCATGATGCTGGCCCTGATCATGGCGGCGCTGCTGGCCGGGTCGACCGACCTCGGCACCATCGGAACCGCCATCGCGGCCGGCCATGTCCATTCCCTGACCGCAACCGTCGTGGCCGCCGTGGCTTTCGCTTTCGCGGTTTATATCGAACTCGGCAAGCTTCCTTACGACATGGCCGAGGCCGAACAGGAACTGCAGGAGGGACCGCTCACCGAATATTCCGGTCCGTCTCTCGCCCTGGTCAAATGGTCGCTCAGCCTGAAGCAGGTTCTGGTCGTCGGCTGGTTCGCCGGCGTGTTCCTGCCGTTCGGCAGCTCCACCGACCTGTCCGTCACCGGGATCCTCCTGGGGCTGGTCGTGTTCGCCCTCAAGATCGCCGTCGCCTTCCTGGTCGTCGGTGTCATCGAGAACAGCGTTTCCCGCGCCCGGTTCCGCTTCACGCCGCAGCATAGCTGGATCGGCGTCGGCGTCGCCTCGCTCGCGTTCGTCTTTTATCTGGTCGGCCTCTAAGCCGCGAAGGGCAGTATCATGATCACCCTTGTTCCTGACACGATGATGACCCTCGCCCTGGCGGTCGTGCTCCTCCCCTTCGGAGGGGCGGCGCTGATCGCCCTGGCTCCGCAGCAGGCCGGCAAATGGCTGTGCCAGCTGTTCTCCGCCGTCACCCTGGCCCTGATGGGGACGCTGACCGTCCGCTTCTGGGATGTGGGCCAGGCGGCCTCCACCCACTCTCTGATCGCCATCGGCCGGACCGAAATCTTCGGTCTCACGGTGGACAGCATCAGCGTGCTCGTCGCGCTCGCCGTCGTCGCCATCGGCTTTCTGGTGGCCGTTTACTCCGCCGCCTATCTCAACGAGGGCAACCGCGAACATCCGCACGTCGGACGGCCGCGCTACTACGCCTTCCTGCTGATCTTCATCGGCGCGATGGCCGGTCTCGTCTTCAGTTCCACCATCACCGGCCAGCTCGCCTTCTTTGAAATCACCGGCGGCTGTTCCTGGGCGCTGATCGGTTATTACGAAACGCCGAAGGCGCTGCGTTCGGCGGCCAAGGCGCTCATCATCACCCACATCGCCTCCATCGGCCTCTATGTGGGTGCCGCACTCCTGTTCGCCGACACCGGCACCTTCGCCCTGACCGCCATCGCCCAACTGACGCCCGCCCACAAGACCGCCATTCTGCTGGCGATCCTGGTCGCGGCCTGGGGCAAGTCGGCGCAGTTGCCCATGCATATGTGGCTGCCCGACGCCATGGAGGCGCCGACCCCGGTCTCCGCCTATCTGCACGCCGCCTCGATGGTCAAAGTCGGCGTCTATATCTTCGCGCGCGGCCTGATGTCCGCCGAAGGCGTGCCCGAGGTGGTGGGCTGGGTCGGCGCCATCATGGCGATCATCACCCTGGTCTACGGCTTCGTCATGTATCTGCCGCAGGTGGACATGAAGCGGCTGCTGGCCTATTCGACCATCACGCAGCTTTCCTACATCTTCCTCGGGCTGTCGCTGTCGGTGTTCGGCTCGGAACTGGCCTTCAAGGGCGCCATCGCCCACATCTTCAACCACGCCTTCGCCAAGACCCTGTTCTTCCTGGTGGCCGGTGCGCTCAGCTACACCGCCGGGACCCGCATGCTGCCGTCGCTGCGGGGCATCCTGACCCGCATGCCGCTGCTGGGCGTCTCCTTCGTGGTCGCCGCGTTGGCCATCTCGGGCGTGCCGCCGTTCAGCGGTTTCTTCAGCAAATTCGCCATCTTCGGCGGCGGCTTCATCGCCTCGAAGGACAATCTTCTGTTGCTGCCGATGCTGGTGATCGCGCTTCTCGAATCGGTCGGCTGTTTCGCATGGTTCCTGAAATGGGTCGGCTACTCGGTTCCCGGCAAGCCGTCGGAGGCCGTGGCCCAGGCGTCGCCCCTGCCGGTCGGTATGCGCTTCGTGCTGGTGGTGCTTGTGGTGATGTCGGTCTGTTCCAGCGTCATCGCCTCCGTGTGGCTCGGTTGAGGAGATACGATTATGGTTGGCTTTCAACTCGTCAACGGTCTCGCCGGCCTCCTGATCGTGACCTCGCTTCTGGTCATCCTGGCCCGCCGGCCCGGCCTTTCCGCGAAATTCTATTCCCTGCAATCCCTGGTGCTGGTGGCGATTTTCATAGCCCTGGCGGGGGTTCAGGCCTCGCATGAACTCTATCTGTGGTCGGCCTCGGCCTTCGTGACGAAGGTCGTCCTGGTCCCGATCATCATGTATCGCGCCTTCTCGAAGCTCGACGATCCCAAACTGGGATCGGGCGAGGTGTTGCCGCCGGCGATGTCCATCGTGCTGGCCGCCCTGGTCGTCGTTCTGTGCTACTGGGTGGTCTCCGGGGTCGCCCTGCCAGCCGCC
Organism: Telmatospirillum sp.; assembly: GCA_009712185.1. Classification (GTDB taxonomy): domain Bacteria; phylum Pseudomonadota; class Alphaproteobacteria; order Rhodospirillales; family Magnetospirillaceae; genus Telmatospirillum. The sequence goes on from WASQ01000110.1 coordinate 24,954, forward strand.
GCCGCGATCAAGCCGGCGCTGGCCGTGTCGCTTGCGCATTTCTTCCTGGGATTGGGCTGTATCGTCAGCCAGCGCAACATCCTGAAGCAGGTCTTCGGATACTGCCTGATGGAGAACGGCTCGCATCTGACGCTGGCCCTTCTCGCGGCCAAGGCACCGGAACTGGTCGAGGTCGGAATCGCCACCGATGCCATCTTCGCGGTGGTGATCATGGCGATCCTCGGCACCCGGATCTTCCTTACGCTGCACACCCTTGACGCCCGCAGCCTTACGACCTTGAAGGGATGACCACCATGGTATCCTCAAACCTGCCCCTTTTGCTTCTTTGCGGGCCCCTGGCGGTGGCGGCGCTGATCGGGCTTTGTCCGCGCAACCTGCCCGCCGCCTGTTTCGAGTTCGCGCATCTCGCCTCGATCACCTTCGTGCTGGTTCTGTCCCTGGTGATCGTCGGTCAGGTGATGAACGGATCCGACCTGACGGCGTTCGGTGACTGGTTCGTCATCGACAGCCTGGGAGCCGTCTTCCTTCTGGTGATCGGCGTGGTCGGATTTCTGACCGGCCTCTATTCGATCAGTTACCTTCGTCACGACGTCGCGCATGGCGCGCTGGATGCCGGCAAGCTCAAGATCTACTACGGGTTCTTCAGCCTGTTCCTGTTCACCATGCTGCTGGCCGCCAGTTCGAACAATATCGTCATGATGTGGGTGGCGGTCGAGGCGACGACCCTGGGGTCGGCCTTCCTGGTCGGTGTCTATGGTCAGCGCTCCTCCCTGGAAGCGGCCTGGAAATATGTGATCATCTGCACCGTCGGCGTCGCCTTCGGTCTCTACGGCACGGTCCTGGCCTACTCCAACGGATCCGACGTTCTCGGCAATTCCGAGGGGGCCATCCTGTGGACGACCCTGGTCGCCCATGCCAGGGCCCTGGATCCGATGCTGGCGAAGCTGTCCTTCGTGTTCGTGGTGATCGGCTTCGGCACCAAGGCCGGCCTGTTTCCCATGCACGCCTGGCTGCCCGACGCCCATTCCGAGGCCCCGAGCCCGGTCTCCGGCCTGCTGTCCGGCGTTCTGCTGAAATGCGCCCTGCTGGTGATCGTGCGCTATTACGCGATCACGGTGCGCGCCGTCGGTCCCGACTTCCCGCAGATGCTGGTGCTGATCCTCGGCACGCTGTCGATCGTGGTGGCGGCGCCGCTGTTCTTCATCCAGCAGGATCTGAAGCGCAAGCTCGCCTATTCCAGTATCGAGCATATCGGCCTGATCGCGGTCGGTCTCGGTGTCGGCGGCCCGCTGGGCGTCGGCGCCGCCCTGCTGCACACCCTGAACCACAGTCTCGCCAAGGCTCTGCTGTTCTGCGGCGCCGGCAATGTGATGATGAAGTTCGGGACCCGCGACCTTGGTCTGGTCAAAGGGTTGATGCGGCTGGCCCCGGTCAGCGGCGTGTTCCTTCTGGCCGGCGTGCTGGCCCTGGCCGGCTTCCCGCCCTTCAATGTGTTCGTCAGTGAGTTCCTGGTGTTCGCCGCCGGGCTCAAGGCCGGTTACTTCTGGCTGATGCTGATCTGCGCGCTGTTCTTCACCATCACGGTGGGCGGCCTGATCCAGATCATCGCCAAGTCGGTGCTGGGCAAGACGACCGGCACCGTTCCCGCCGGCGATGTCGGCTGGGGCGCCCTGCTGCCGATGTCCATTCTTCTGGTCCTGATCCTCACCATGGGGGTCGCGGTACCCGCGCCGGTCGCCCGCCTTTTGCAGAACGCCCCCGCCGGCGTGCTGGACGGCCCCGCCGACGTTGCCGTCGGCGCTCCGTGGCAGACCGCCCCGGCCGCCGATCCGGTCGCTGTCGCCACCGGCAATTCCTCTCATACGGAGACCAATCCATGACCGCCACTTCCGAGACCCGGATCGGTCAAGACATCCTCGCCGCCTTGCGCGCCAAGATGCCTCATGCGGTGACCGAAGAGCGCTGGCAGACCAACGATCAGGTGACCATCACCGTCAAGTTGAACAGCCTGCCCGATGTCGTCCGCACGCTCTACTACGAGCACGACGGCTGGCTGTCGACGATGGTCGGCAATGACGAGCGCAGCATCAACGGCACTTACGCGCTCTACTATGTGCTGTCGATGGAAGGCGCGGCCAAATGCCACGTCGTGGTCCATACGGAGATTTCTCCCGATTCGCTCGAATTCCCCTCGGTGACGCCCTCCGTGCCGGCGGCGGTCTGGTACGAACGCGAAGTGCGCGACATGTTCGGTCTGCGCCCCGTCGGGCTTCCGGACGAGCGCCGGCTGGTGCTGCCCGACGACTGGCCGGACGACCTTTATCCCCTGCGCAAGGACAGCATGGACTACCGGTTCCGTCCGGAACCGACGGAGGACAATGAAAACTACCGCTTCGTCAATGACGCGAAGCAGGAAACCACGGTGGTTCCCCTGGGGCCGCTGCATATCACCTCGGACGAGCCCGGCCATTTCCGTCTGTTCGTCGATGGCGAGACCATCATCGACGCCGACTACCGGATGTTCTACGTCCACCGTGGCATGGAAAAGCTGGCCGAGACCCGCATGGGCTACAACGAGGTCACCTTCCTCGCCGACCGCGTTTGCGGTATCTGCGGTTATGCCCATTCGGTGGCCTATGCGTCCTCGGTCGAAAACGCGCTGGGCATCGAGGTGCCGGCCCGCGCCCAGGCGATCCGGGCCATCCTGCTGGAGACCGAGCGCCTGCACAGCCATCTGCTGAATCTGGGGCTGGTCTGCCACTTCACGGGATTCGACAGCGGTTTCATGCAGTTCTTCCGGGTCCGCGAAAAGGCGATGACCCTGGCCGAAATGCTGACCGGATCGCGCAAGACCTATGCGATCAACCTGATCGGGGGCGTGCGCCGCGATATCCTGGGCGAGCAGAAGGCCGCCACCCTGGCCCTGATCGCCGAACTCCGGGCGGAGGTGACGCGCCTTCTCGACATTCTGATGTCCACCCCGAACTTCGCGGGGCGCGTCGCCAATGTCGGTCGCCTGGATCCCCAGATCGCCCGCGACTACAGCCCGGTGGGGCCGGTCGTGCGGGGCAGCGGACACCGCCGCGACACCCGCGCCGATCATCCCTTCGCCGGCTACAAGCTGGTCGGACTGCCGGTCAATACCCAGGCGGGCTGCGACATCCTGTCGCGGACCCAGGTGCGCATCGCGGAGTTCTACGACAGCATCGACCTGATCGAGCGGCTGCTGGACGCGGCGCCCGGCGGTCCGATCCTGACGGAGGGCTTCACTTACCGGCCCCACCGCTTCGCGCTTGGCTATACCGAGGCGCCGCGCGGCGAGGACATGCACTGGAGCATGACGGGCGACAACCAGAAGCTCTACCGCTGGCGCTGCCGTGCCTCGACCTACAACAACTGGCCGGTGCTGCGCTACATGCTGCGCGGAAACACCGTGTCCGACGCCCCGCTGATCGTCGGCAGTATCGACCCCTGCTATTCCTGCACGGACCGCGTGACCATTGTCGATGTCAACAAGGCGCGGGCCAGGACCATCGCCTACAAGGAGATGGAACGCTATTGCCGGGACAGAACCAACTCACCGCTGAAGTGAGGACGAGGGAGGCGGTTTATGCTCAAGTTACTGAAGGAAGTCTTCCGCACCGGTGAGGCCACCCACCTTTATCCTTTCGCGCCCCTTGAGGTCGCCAAGGATTTCCGTGGCAAGCCGGAGCACAATCCCGCGCAGTGCATCGCCTGTGCGGCCTGCACCATCGCCTGTCCGCCCAATGCCATCGGCATGGAGACGGATCCGGTGGCCGGCACCCGCACCTGGTCGATCTCCTATGGCCGTTGCATCTTCTGCGGCCGTTGCGAGGAAAGCTGTCCGACGGGTGCGATCCGGCTGACCCCCGACTTCGAACTGGCGGTCGCCCGCAAGGAGGACCTGACCAAAAGGGCGGTGTTCAAGCTGGCACTGTGTCCCTGCTGCGGAGAGCCGGTCGCGGCCGCCAGGGAGGTCGACTATGTCGCAACCATCCTGGCCGGGCCCGATGCGACGCCGGACCAGCTCGCCCGCACGCGGGAGCTGGCGTCGACCTGCCCGGACTGCAAACGCCGGAACGACGTGGACCTGCTGATCCGCATGGGGATCGAACGTCAGATGGAGAAACGGATATGAACGCCTTCACCCCGCCCGACGAACTGGCGGTCAAGCCGGCCGGATTGTCGATGTCCGAAGACGTTGCCCGCATGAAGGGAACGCTGCTCAAGAACATCCGCCGTTCCGCCTATGTCTATCGTGTCGATTGCGGCGGCTGCAACGGATGCGAGATCGAGATCTTCGCGGCGATCACGCCGATCTTCGATGCCGAACGGTTCGGCATCAAGGTCGTCGCCTCGCCCCGTCATGCCGACATCCTGCTGTTCACCGGCGCGGTGACGCGGTCCATGCGGATGCCCGCTCTGCGCGCCTATGAGGCCGCACCCGATCCGAAGATCGTCGTGTCCTACGGCGCCTGCGGCTGTTCCGGTGGCATCTTCCATGATCTTTATTGCGTCTGGGGCGGCACCGACCAGATCGTGCCGGTCGACGTCTATATCCCAGGCTGTCCGCCCACGCCGGCTGCCACCATCTATGGTTTTGCCATGGCGCTGGGTCTGCTGGACCAGCGCCTCAAGGAGGAAACCCACCATGAGGCGGCGGGCGAAAAAGTCGCCCTGGCCCATCCGGACATCCCCTATGGCCTGCGGGTCCAACTGGAACGCGAGGCCCGCGCCATGGCCGGCTATCGTCAGGGGCGCGATATCGTCGAGGAATTCCTGACCCTGATCGAAACCCGCGATCCGGCGCCGGTCACCGCCCGGATCGGCGATCTGGTCACGCGGGAGGGGGATCCCCGGCGCGCCGAGATCTTCCAGCGGCTGCAAACCGTGTTCACCGCCGCGATCACCGGTGACGCGTCATGAGCGGCGCGGTGGTCTTTTACCAGTTGAACGCCAAATTTCTCGAACGGGCCGAGGATGTGCCCGAGACGGCGAAACAGGTGGTCTATTACTCGCTGGCGATCGGCCACCATGTCGGGGTGTTTGACTGTTTCAAGCCGTTCCTGCGCTGCACGCCGGAACAGTTCGACGCCATCCTGGCCTCTCTTCCCGAAGGGGGAGAGGCCCGCCGCAAGCTGGGCGGCCTGCTGAAATTCGGCGAAATCACCGTCGACCGGACCCATACCCGGCTGTTGCGCGCGGCGATTGCCGAGGCGAAGGGACGGGTGGGGGACGACATCCGGTCCTGGTTCGACGGACTGGACGGCGCCCTGGCCGCGATTGAGCAGGAACCGGCAATTTATCTGATGGGAAAGAGGCTGCCCTCATGACCGGCGTCATTTTCACCGTCGGCAACGACATGCAGGGCGACGACGGCGCCGGGCCGCTTCTGGCCCAACTGCTGGAGAACGATCCGGCCCCCGGGTGGGAGGTGATCGACGGCGAGGCCTCGCCCGAGAACCACATCCACCAGGTGCGCGCGCTGAAGCCGGACCGGGTGCTGCTGATCGACGCCGCCGACATGGGGCAGCACCCCGGAGCGGTCAGCCGGATCGACGAGGATTGCGTCGCCAGCCAGTTCCTGGTGACGACCCATGCCATTCCCTTGAATTTTCTGATCGCGAGCCTGCGCGAAACCGTCACCACCATCGACTTTCTGGGAATTCAACCCAAGGCGATCGGATTCCTTCTGCCGATGAGCGACGAGGTGCGTGCCGCGGTTCATGACCTGCACCGGCGCCTCAGGGAGGGAGCCGGGCCGGAGTCCTTCGCTCCGGCCGGCGCGATCTGACGGCCCGGTCCGCGACCAAAGACTGCACGCCGGCGAAGGGACCGGTGGAAAACTTAAAAGAAAACAGGAGACGTGAGATGGCCCAGGGTGAGAGCTCTCAGAAGACGGAAATAACCGGCGTCGATGCCTATACGCCGGTCGAAATGGAAGACCGGGCGGAAAAGACCGGGATCAAGAAGGCGACCATGCCCATCATCCCGAGTTTTCTGCTGGCGGTGATCGCGGGCGGTGCGATCGGGCTGGGCGGCATGTATTTCTGCATCGTGCTCGCCGATTCCAGTCTGTCCTTCGCGGTTCAGCGCGTTCTCGGCGGCACGGTGTTCGCCCTTGGCCTGTCGCTGGTGCTGATCGGCGGCGCCGAACTGTTTACCGGCAGCACGATGAACGTCATGTCGATGGCGAGCGGTCATGTTTCCGTCGGACAGGTCCTGCGCAACTGGGTCCTGGTGTGGTGCGGCAACTTCATCGGCGCCATCGGGCTGGTGTTCCTGGTGTTCATGTCCCATCACATGGAGATGAACAATGGCGCGGTCGGCGCCGCGGTGCTGAAACTCGCCATCGGCAAGATCACGCCCGACGCCACCACGATCTTTTTCAAGGGCATTCTCTGTAACCTGATGGTCTGTCTCGCCGTGTGGCTGGCCTATGCGGGGCGATCCGTCGTCGACAAGATCAGCGCCATGATCCTGCCGATCGGTCTGTTCGTGGCCGCCGGTTTCGAACACTGCGTCGCCAACATGTATTTCCTGCCCCTGGCCTGGCTGCTGACCGCCACCGGCCATGTGCCGGCCGGACTCGATGTGTCGGCGATCACCATCCCCGGCATTCTGCACAATCTGGTGTTCGCGACGCTGGGCAACATTGTCGGCGGCTCCGTCATGGTGGGCGGCATGTACTGGCTGATCTACCGACGTGGTATGGGCGGCGGGCGTCCGATGCCGACACCGGCCGCGGCGGCGAACGAACGCTATCGCGCGGCGTCGCGCTGACGCAAGGGCGGGGCGGGCGCGACGCGGCGGGAACGGTGACATGCGCAAGGATGATGGCATGACTGCGACAGGCCTGACCGACGGTTTCGGGCGGAAGATCGACTATCTGCGCCTGTCGCTGACCGACCGGTGCAACTTCCGCTGTGTCTATTGCATGGCGGAGGATGTCACCTTCCTGCCCCGCTCCGGGATCCTGTCGCTCGACGAGATGGACCGACTCTGTTCCGTGTTCATCGATCTCGGCGTCAGGCGCCTGCGTCTGACGGGCGGCGAACCGCTGGTCAGACGCAATGCCCTCGGCCTGATCCGGGACCTGTCGCGCCATCTTGACCGGGGGGCGCTGGACGAAATCACGCTCACCACCAACGGGGTCCTGCTGGAGCGGCATGCCGACGCCCTGGCCGCGTGCGGCGTCCGGCGCGTCAATGTGTCTCTGGACACGCTGGATCCCGGTACGTTCCGGGCGATCACCCGCCGGGGAGACGTCCGTTCGGTGATCGCCGGGATCGAAGCGGCACGTGCGGCCGGTCTGGCGGTCAAGATCAACGCGGTGGTGATGCGGGGTGTCAACGAGGATCATCTGGAAGCGCTGATGCTGTTCGCCCATGGCCGGGGCATGGACCTGACCCTGATCGAGACCATGCCGATCGGCGAGGTCGACGGCGACCGCAGCCAGTTCTACCTGCCCCTGTCGGAGGTCCGGGCGCGCCTGTCACGGCGCTATCATCTCAACGATCTGCCCGATCGCCTGGCCGGTCCCGCCCGTTACCTGCGGGTTGCCGAGACGGGGGGAAGGGTCGGCTTCGTCACGCCGATGTCGCACGGGTTCTGCCAAAGCTGCAACCGTGTCCGCCTGACCGCGACCGGTCAGCTTGCCCTTTGCGTCGGCCGCGATCTGTTCATCGACCTGAAGACACCCTTGCGGTCGTCGGAAAGCAACGGGCCGGTGAGGGACGCCATCGTGGCCGCCCTTTTGCAAAAACCCCGCGGGCACGACTTCGCCGTCGACCAGTTGAAGGCGCCCACCGTCACCCACGCGATGAGAATGACCGGAGGCTGATCATGACACGCCCTTCCCGGCCGGCAACGCCGCCCCCGCCCGGGGCGCAAAGGGTCGAGGCGATCCGGTTCACCGGCTCCGACCCCGCCCCCCGGCAGGAGATCGTGGCCGACGAGGTTCCGGTCTCCCTGGTGTTCAACCGTTTTCCCTTCGCCGTCATGCTGGCGACCCCGGTCGATCTCGAGGATCTCGCGGTCGGCTTTTCGCTGACAGAGGGAATCGTCACCGATCCCGCGACGGTCAGGGACGTCCATGTGCGTGACGCCGGCGAGGGTGTCGAGGTCTCGATGACCATCGACCGCGACAATTACATGGGCCTGCGCGAACGGCATCGGCGGACGTTGATGGCAGGCAGCAGTTGCGGACTGTGCGGCACCGACAGTGTCGAGGAGGCTCTCCGCCCCGTCGACCCGATCGTTTCCGCTAGGCGGTTCCGGCCGCAGGCGATCAGCCGGGCGATGGCCGGATTGCCCGGTTTGCAGGTCATGAACCGCGACGTCGGGGCCTTCCACGCGGCCGCGTTCGCCGATCCCGACGGCGAACTGCTGCTCGTGCGCGAGGATGTCGGCCGGCATAACGCGCTTGATAAGCTGATCGGCGCGATGGCCCGGGCCGGGATCGACCGGGACGCCGGATTCGCCGCCGTGTCCAGCCGCTGCTCCTACGAGATGGCGCGCAAGACGGCCGCCGCGGGCATTCCCCTGATCGCCACGGTCTCGGCGCCCACCGCTCTCGCCATTACGCTGGCGGGCGAGGTGGGGCTGGGGCTGGTCGCCTTCGCCCGGGACAACAGGTTCAATCTTTATGCGATGCCATCGCGGATCGGGGGGGAGGGCGGGCGCTTGTCCCTGTCCCCGGGCAGCCCCGGTTCCCCCCTTTCGCCGAAAGGATGATATTCCATGGATCACCTCTTTATTTTCAACGACTCCCCCTATGGCAACCAGCGGACATTCAACGGCCTGCGTCTGGCGCAGGCGCTGTCCCGCAAGACGCCGATCCGCGTCTTCCTGTTCGGTGACGGCGTGACCGCCGGCCTCGCCGGTCTGGCGCCCGCGCATGCTGATTACAATCCGCAGGACATGTTGCAGGCGATTGCGGCCAGTGGCGGTGAAATCGCTGCCTGCGGCACCTGCATGGAGGCCCGGGGACTGACCCGGGACAGTCTGATCGCGGCGGTGAGTCGCGGGTCCCTGGACCAGCTCGTGGATTGGACCCTGGAAGCGGAGAAGGTGATCACCTTCTGACCCGTTTCCGGGCGTCATCTGTTCGCTGTGCCGGCACCCCGGACGCGAGATCCGTGTTCCGGACGGTCGTCAGACCGGGGGGGCGATGAGGGCGCGCCGGGCGCGGCGCGGACAAGTGGGATAAGGGAAGAGTGAACCGATGCGTTGGGACGAGTTCAAGCAGCACTATCTCATCAAGTTCTGGCCGCCGCTGCCGGCCATCATCGCCGCGGGCGTCCTGTCGGCCTATTATTTCGGTCTGACCGGAACCTTCTGGGCGGTGACCGGAGAATTTACCCGGTGGGGCGGGCATATCCTCCAGTTCCTGGGGTTCCATCCGGAGACCTGGGGTTATTTCAAGGTCATTCATCTGGAAGGGACACCGCTTGACCGCATCGACGGCGTCATGATCATCGGTATGTTCGCGGGATGCCTGTCGGCGGCGTTGTTTGCGAACAATGTCAAGCTCAGGGTCCCCCATCACCGGATCCGGATCGTTCAGGCGGTCGTGGGTGGCATGATCGCGGGATTCGGCGCCCGGCTGGCCATGGGGTGCAATCTGGCCGCCTTCTTCACCGGCATCCCCCAGTTCTCCCTGCATGCCTGGTTTTTCGCCCTGGCGACCGCGGCGGGATCCTGGTTCGGCGCCCGCGTGGTGATGCTGCCCCTGTTCCGGATTCCGGTGGCGCTGGTGCCGGTGTCCAAGCCGTCGGCCTTGTCGCAGGATCCGGTCCAGGCGGCCCGGCGGCTGCGCCTCGGGCTGGGGCTGTTCGCGGCCTTCGCCCTGTGGGCGGGGGTGAAGACGATGTCGGCGCCGACCCTCGGGCTCGCCGCCTTTTGCGGCCTGGGGTTCGGTCTCCTGATCGAACGCGCCCAGATCTGTTTCACGTCGGCTTTCCGTGACCTGTGGCTGACCGGGCGAACCCAGATGGCGAAGGCGATCATCATCGGCATGGCGGTCAGCGCTCTCGGCACCTACAGCTATACCCGGCTCGGCGTGGCTCCCAAGATCTTCTGGGCCGGCCCCAACGCCGTGCTTGGCGGGGTGCTGTTCGGTTTCGGGATCGTGCTGGCCGGCGGATGCGAGACCGGCTGGATGTATCGCGCGGTTGAGGGACAGGTTCATTACTGGTGGGTGGGGTTGGGCAATATCCTGGGCGCCACGCTGCTGGCGGCCCTCTGGGACGATATCGCCCCGGTGCTCGCCAAGCCTTATCCGATGGTCAATCTCTTAACGGTGTTCGGGCCTCAGGGCGGCCTGATCGTCACCTATCTGCTGCTGGCGCTTGCCATGGCGGCGGTTCTTTTCTGGGAACGGCATTTCTTCGCCCGCAAGGCCCAGTCCTCCTCTCTCGCCAAGGAGCAGGCATGACCCGCACGAACTCCTCCCCTCTTCCCGCTCCGGATTTCCGTCTGGACATGCGGGGGGAGCCCTGTCCCTATCCCGCCATGGCCACCCTCGAGGCTTTGCCCCGGCTGCGCCCCGGGCAGGTTCTGGAAGTGGTGTCGGACTGCCCGCAGTCGATCAACAATATTCCGGTCGACGCGCGCAATCATGGTTACGAGGTCCTTGAGATCGAGCAGGATGGTCCGACCATCCGTTATCTGATCCGCCGGTGATGCCGGATCCCGATAGGGTGGAAAGCGTGCCGCATCCAGAGGAAAACCGCCTGATGAATTCCGCCGTCGAGTCCATGCCACCCTCCCGGTCCGGATTGTTCCGCCGTCTTCCGTCCGTCGACGAAGTGTTGCGCCTGGAGACGGTGGCCGCCCTTGGCCGGGACAGCGGGCGTCAGACCGTGGCCGAGGCGGTCCGCGCCGTGATCGACGATCTCCGCGAGAAAATCGCGTCCGGAACGCTCGACGGCGCCGGCCTCGATGACGTCCTGGCCGATCCCGCCGCTCTGGTCGCTGAGCGTGTCCGCCGCCTGACCGCCTGGTCGCTGCGTCCCGTGATCAATGCCGGCGGGGTGATCATTCAGACCAATCTGGGCCGGTCCCCCCTGCCGGTGGCGGCGCTGGACCGGATCGTCGCCTGCGCCACGGGTTACAGCAATCTCGAAACCGATCTGGTCCGGGGCGAACGGGGGCGTCGCGACGATCATGCCGGGTCCATGCTGGACCGTCTGGCCCGGCGCAACGGTCTGACCGATGTGGCGACGATCGTTGTCAACAACAACGCCTCCGCCGTCCTGCTGGCGCTGGCCGAACTGGCCCGGGGCGGCGAGGTCATCGTGTCGCGCGGAGAACTGGTGGAGATCGGCGGGTCCTTCCGCATCCCCGACATCATGGAGCAGTCGGGCGCCCATCTGCGGGAGGTGGGAACGACCAACCGGACCCGGGTCGCCGACTATGAACGGGCCATCACCGAGAACACCCGCCTGCTGCTCCGGGTCCACCGGTCGAATTTCGAAATCACCGGTTTTACCGAGCAGCCGGCGCTGTCCGAACTGGTCGAACTGGGACGACGGCGGGGACTTCCGGTCATGGAGGATCTGGGATCCGGCGCGCTGGTCGACATGGCGGCCTTCGGGATTCCGTCCGAACCCTCGCTTTACGAGTCTCTGCGGGCCGGGGTGTCCGTCGTCACCTGCAGCGGCGACAAGCTGCTGGGCGGTCCGCAGGCCGGACTGATCGCGGGGCGGCCCGACCTGATCCGGCGTCTCCGGTCCCATCCTTTGTTCCGGGCGCTGCGTGTCGACAAGATGTGCTATGCCGCGCTGGAGGGGACGCTGGCCGGTTATCTGGCGGAGCGTTATGACGAGATCCCGCTGTTGCGGATGTTGAGACTGCCGCCTGAGGAGGTTGCCCGGCGCTGCGGCACCCTGGCGGCCGCGGTACCGGCGCTGAGGCCGGAAGTGGTGCCGACGCGGACCATGGTGGGCGGGGGCGCGGCGCCGGGAAAATCGGTGCCGAGTTTCGCGCTGGCCTTGTCGCCCGGATCGTGCGGGGCCCAGGATCTGGCGCGCCGCCTGCGGGCGCTGCCGGTGCCGGTGGTCAGCCGGATCGAGGAGGACAGGGTTCTTCTCGATCTGCGGACGGTCGACGAAGAGGACGATGCTTATCTGGCCCGCGCGCTGGCCGGATTGGAAAGTGACGCCGTAATCGGCGAGGGAGCTTGAGAGATGACGGAGAACAAGACGGTCAGGCTGACGGAAACGGTCAAGGCGGGCGGATGCGCCAGTAAACTGAGCCCGGCCCTGCTGGACGGGGTCCTGGGCAAGCTGGTCCAGCCCGCCAACCCCCGGGTGCTGGTCGGGTTCGACAAGGCCGATGATGCCGGGGTCTATAAGATGTCGGACGATCTCGGCATCGTGCAGACTGTCGATTTCTTCACGCCCGTCGTCGACGATCCCTACACCTTCGGGCAGGTCGCCGCCACCAACGCCCTCAGCGACGTCTATGCCATGGGCGGCCGCCCGGTTTCGGCGCTTGCCATGGTCTGCTTCCCCGAGATGCAGGACATCGGGGTGCTGGAACGCATTCTGGCGGGCGGCCTGTCGAAGATGATCGAGGCCGGATGCAGCGTGATCGGCGGTCATTCGATCCGCGATGCGGAAATCAAGTTCGGCTATGCCGTGACCGGCACGATCCATCCCGACCGGATTCTGACCAACTCGGGCGCCCGCGTCGGGGACGCGCTGGTTTTCACCAAGGCGCTGGGAACGGGGGTCATCTCGACCGCGGTCAAGCGCGGCAGGGCGGAGGCCGCTTGGTCCGAGGCGGCGATCCGCTCCATGACGACGCTGAACCGGGCCGCCTCCGAGGTCTGCCTGCGCCACGAGGTCCACAGTCTGACCGACGTGACCGGCTTCGGCATGGCCGGCCATGCGCGCGAGATGGCGTTGGGCAGCGAGGTCAGTCTGTCGATCTCCGCGTCCTGCCTGCCGGTGCTGCCGGGCGCGCTGGAGTGCATCCGCCAGGACTTCATCCCCGGCGGCCTGCGCAACAACCGCGATTTTGCCGGATGCTGCATCGACGCCGACGCCGATGTCCCGGCCGATCTGGTGACCCTGCTGTTCGATCCGCAGACCGCCGGGGGACTTCTGGTTTCGGTCGCGGCCCGGGACGCCGACGCGCTGGTGGACGACCTGATCGCCAATGGCGTTCCCGCCGTGCGGCTGGGCGAGGTCATCGCCCGCCGCCATCCGCTGATCCATGTCACCGGCTGACAGGATCGCCGCACAGGCGGCCGGAGCCGCTGGGATCCAGTAGCACGGCCTCAGCGCCTGTGGGGCCGGACTCCGCCGGTGGCCGCGCGCTACTGGATGATGCGGTCGTCGCCGATGCGCCGGGTGATGTTTTCCCGGTCCAGATATTCGAGAAGGGGAATTGCATATTTGCGGGACAGGCCGAAGCTGTCCTTGAACCGGGCGACATCCATCACGGGGGACGGGTCTTTCAGCGCGCGCACCCGTTCCTTCAGCGTCTCGAGAGTGGTCCGGTGGAAGACAAGATCGTCGCTGACCTTGACCAGCACCCGTTCGCGCAACAGCAAAGAGACGATCTTCTGCGCCCGCGCCGGGTCGATGGATAATCCGGCGAACACCTCCTTCAGGGCCGGAACCCGGATCCCGGCCCGGGCGAAGGCCTCCTCGATCTGGGCTTTCGAAGCGCTCTCGTCCTCCTGCATGACGACGCGGTGGCCGGGCAGATGCACCTGTTCGGCCGTGGTCTCCAGGCGATGGCTGTCCAGCAGCGTCCCGAGGATGCCCTCGAACAGGTCCCGCGCGAGGCCGCTTTTTTCCAGCAGTTCCTGGCGGCTCATGCCGCCCACCAGCGGATTGGCGGTCTGAAAGGCCTTGACCGTCGAGACCATCGTTCTGGCGACCCGCGTGAAGACGGGGCCGGCGATGACATGATCGCCGAAGCGGAGGATCTCGCGGGCCTTGACGGCGGCAGCCACCGCTTTCTGAAGCCGGTCCCGGGTCCAGCCGGTCTGGTGAATGGCATCGGAGGTGGCAAGGCCGCGCCGGTCGCGGCGTCCCGCCAGCAAGACGAGACGGGCGACGTCGTCCCCGTCCCGTAACGAGTCCAGGAATCCGGTGCGGGCGGCCGATTTCATGCGCAGCGACGGGGCGACATCGACCACGGTGCCGCCGCCCATGGTGATAACGGGCGAGAACCGGCGGATGATGAAGCGGTCGCCGGGGCAGCAGGGAACCGGATCCTCCAGGCGCAATTGCGCCCATCCGGACGATCCCGCCGTCAGGATGTCGCCGTCGTAGAGATGGATCCTGGCGATCCGTTCGGCCGCGAACAGATGCAGATGCACCCGTGCCCGCGTCTTGAGATCCGGCCCGTCCGGCAGCAGCGTCAAATGAACATCGAGCCTCTTTCCGGGCGCCAGCAATCCGGCCTCGGCCAGCATCATGCCCCGGCTCACGTCGTCCTGGGTAATGCCGGCGAGATTGACGGCGGTCCGCTGTCCCGCCGTTGCCGCCGGCGTGGCGGCGCCGTGAACCTGAAGTCCGCGAACGCGGACCGTCCGTCCCGGCGGCGACAGGTCGATCTCCTGCTCCTTGCGGACCTCGCCCGCGATCAGGGTGCCGGTCACCACGGTGCCGAACCCCTTCATGGTGAAGACGCGGTCGATCGGAAGACGGAAGGCCGCCCGGCCATCCTTGGCCTCAGCCTCCGACGCGGCCAGCGCCAGCGCCTGCTTCAGGTCCCCGATGCCGGCGCCGGTCCTGGCGCTGACGGCGAGGATCGGCGTATGCCCTGGGTCGAGAAAGGATCCGGCCAGGAATTCCTCGACCTCCATGCGGACCACCTGAAGCGTGACCTCGTCCACCAGATCGCATTTGGTGAGAACCACGATGCCCCGGCGGACGTTCAGCAGGTCGCAGATGGCGAAATGTTCCCGCGTCTGGGGCTTGATCGACTCCTGCGCCGAAATCACGAACAGCACCAGATCGATGCCGCCAACCCCGGC
Organism: Telmatospirillum sp.; assembly: GCA_009712185.1. Classification (GTDB taxonomy): domain Bacteria; phylum Pseudomonadota; class Alphaproteobacteria; order Rhodospirillales; family Magnetospirillaceae; genus Telmatospirillum. The sequence continues at coordinate 39,976 of WASQ01000110.1, forward strand.
CAGCATCGTATGGACGAACCGCTCATGGCCGGGAACATCGACAAAGCCCAGGCGGAGGGGGCCTTTGGGGCCCGGAAGGTCCAGATGGGCGAATCCCAGTTCGATCGTGATGCCCCGGAGCTTTTCCTCCTTGAGGCGGTCGGTATCGATCCCTGTCAGGGCGCGGACCAGGGCTGTCTTGCCATGATCGATATGTCCGGCGGTGCCGACGATGACGGATTTCATCTGTTTTCAGCGGTCGTTCGTGAACGGGGTGGAGGGGATTGGCGGAAGCGCGTGTGAGTCGAACACACCAGAGACAGGGTGAACCTGCCTCTCGCCGGTTTTGAAGACCGGGAGCATCACCGGATACCACCCGCTTCCGCAAGGTCCTTCGCCGCTCCGGACCCACTGCCGGCTTTGGACATCGGGCAGTCTTCATCCGCAAGGGGGTCCGCCATCGAGAGCGGAGGAGCTATTACAAATCGATTAACAAAATTTATCGCGCAATATAAATATTGTATTGGAGATAATGAAATTGATTTGTTGCTGCACCGCCAACCGGTAGTGACCAGTCCAATGCGATGGTCGGCATGATACACGAATTGGCATAGATTCCGATCTGTTTTTTTTCTATGATGAGTGCTCGGTTTGCTGCTCATGGCCTGGTTATTTATTAATCCCATTGGGGAATAAAAAATTTTTATCGGCATGGAGACTTTCCTGTCAATCCGCCGGAAAAGTTTGTTCCCCCGGGCCGGGGATGGCGAGGCAAAAGGAACAGAAGATGGAAAAAAAGGTAAGGACGGTCTGTCCCTATTGCGGCGCGGGGTGTCAGCTTGACCTCGTCACCGTCAATGGGGCCATCGTTCGTGCGGAAGGCGCGCCCGGACGCACCAACGAGAATGAACTCTGCCTCAAGGGGCTCTACGGCTGGGAATTTCTGAACGACACAAAGCGCCTGTCGCCCAGGCTGAAGAAACCTCTGCTGCGGCGCTCACGCGATTCGCAGTTCGAGGAAGTGTCGTGGGACGAGGCCATCGGTTTCGCATCCCGGCGCCTGATGGACATCAAGCGCAAGCATGGCCCGGATTCGATCATGCTTACCGGATCCGCCCGCGGTCCCGGGAACGAGGCCAACTATGTGATGCAGAAACTGGCCCGCGCGGTTATCGGAACCAACAATATCGACCATTGCGCCCGAATATGACACGCCCCGTCTGTGGCCGGTCTGGCTGCAACACTTGGCAATGGGGCAATGAGCAATTCCATCCCGGAAATCGAAGACACCGATCTCATCTTCGTTTTCGGTTATAACGCGGCCGATTCCCACCCGATCGTGGCCCGACGGATTGTCCGGGCGCGCGAAAAAGGGGCGAAGATGGTCGTCGTCGATCCGCGCAAGACGGAATCGGCACGTGTTTCCGATCTCTGGCTTCCCATCCGCAACGGCGCCAACATGGCGCTGGTCAACGCCTTCGCGCATGTGCTGATCGAGGAGGGCCTCTATAACCGCGAGTATGTCGAGAGCCACACCGAAGGCTTCGACGCCTATTGGGAAACGGTCTCGCGCTATGCGCCGGAAGAGGTTGAGGACATTACCGGAGTGCCGGCCGATCAGGTGCGTCAGGCGATGCGCATGTATGCGGCGGCGCCCAACGCCTTCATCCTTTACGGCATGGGCGTGACCCAGTACGGGCAGGCCGTCGACGTGGTGAAGGGGCTGTCCGGCCTCGCGCTGCTGACCGGCAATTTTGGCCGTCCGAACGTTGGTATCGGTCCTGTCCGCGGGCAGAACAACGTTCAGGGGACCTGTGATGTCGGCGTGCTGCCGAACGTCTTCCCGGGCTATCAGCCGGTCAGCGATCCGGCCGTGCGGGAGAAGTTCGCCAAGGCCTGGGGGGTCGACAGCCTGCCGGAGAAACCCGGCTACATGCTGACCGAGGTGCCCCATCTGGTGCATGAGGGCAAACTCAAGGCCTACTACATCTTCGGTGAGGATCCCGCGCAGACCGACGCCGACCTGAATTCTGTGCGCGAGGCCCTGAAGGGGATGGAACTGGTCATTGTCCAGGACATCTTCATGAACAAGACCGCGATGTTTGCCGACATCATTCTGCCGGCAACCGCGTGGGGCGAGCATGAGGGCGTCTATTCGACGGCGGATCGCGGGTTCCAGCGGTTCCGCAAGGCGGTCGAACCCAAGGGCGACATCAAGCCCGACTGGGAAATCTTCTGCCTGATGGCCACGGCCATGGGCTATCCCATGCATTACAGCAACACCAAGGAAATCTGGGACGAAATGCGCGCGCTTTGTCCCCTTTACTTTGGTGCGACCTACGAGCGGATGGAGGAATTGGGATCCATTCAATGGCCCTGTCCGGACCTGGATCATCCCGGCACCCCCTATCTCTATGCCGGCAACACGTTCAATCGTCCGAACGGCAAGGGGGTCCTGTTCGCCACCGACTGGCGGCCGCCGCTCGAACGTCCGGATGAGGAGTATCCGCTGGTGTTGTCGACCGTCCGCGAGGTGGGGCATTATTCCTGCCGCACGATGACGGGCAACTGCACCACCCTGCAATCCCTGGCCGACGAGCCCGGGTTCCTGCAGATCAATCGCGCCGACGCCCGGAAATACGGACTGAAGGACAAGGCCCTTCTCTGGATTTCCTCGCGTCGGGGCAAGGTTCTGACCCGTGCCCAGATCAATGACCGTACCAACCAGGGCACGGTCTATATGACCTACCAATGGTGGATCGGCGCCTGCAACGAGCTGACGCTCGAGCATGTCGACCCGATTTCGAAAACTCCGGAATTCAAGTATTGCGCCGTCAAGGTCGAGGCCATTGCCGATCAGGCCTGGGCGGAACGCTACCTGGAGGAGGAGTACGCCAAACTGCGCCGCAAACTGGCGGAACCGGTCGGCTGACCGGATCCGGGCGTCATACCAGCCGGCGATGGGTTCCCCTCATCGCCGGCTGGCCGGTTCCTCGATCGGCGTCCCCGGATGACCGGCTCCGACCGCGATCAATGGGCGACCGCCGGGATTTCCGGCATCTGCCGCAAAGCCTGACAGACCTGTTGGCGCGACCGGTACCAGGCCCCGGGGGCGGCCGGCCACATCAGCGGCCGGGCCTGCCGGTCCACACCGTCGGGCAGCGGAAAGGCCAGTCCGGTCTTCGCCTCGATTTCGGCGATGCTGACGACCCAGCGGGCCAGATTGCCCTTCGCCACATAGCGCTGCGGCATCAGAAACCCGATCGCGTCCCTGGCTTCAGGGTCGACGATAACCTTGAAGAAGGCGGACGGAACACCGATGCGTCCGTTCCCGATGGTCCGGACCTGTTCGGTGAAGACGGGACCGGAGAAGATCGCCAGATCCCCCCTTGTCCAGGCCCAGGCGCGCACGGTCTGCTCCAGCCGTTCCCAGCCTTCGCGGTTGAGACCGGGCAACTGCGGCACGACATTCGCCATGCTGTAGCTGTCCGATAGCAGCGCGGCATCGAAGGCGAAGTCCTCCGCCGGGGCCAGATGACCGCGGTCAAAGCCTGACCGTCGATAATCCTCGGGCTCGGCCCGCCGGCCGGCCGGCAGTGTTTCCTCGGCGTGAAAATCTCCCGCCGGGCGCAGGCAGCCCATGGTCCGGGTCGCGAAAAGCCGATAGGCGACCCAGCGGGGCACCAGCAGGTCATTGTCCTCCAAGGCGGCATAGCCGGCATGGCAGACGATGGTGGTGTGAGCGGCGGCGCCGGTCAGTTGCGGCGCTCCGGTCTCCCTCAGCACCGGGCACTCGGCCGCCAGCGCGGCGTGTCCGGAGAACAGGGCGATAAGGACGATGATCACATGTCGCATTGGCTTCCCCCGATAACCGGAAAGAGTAGCACAAAGCTCCGTGCCCCTCTATTGCCCGCGCTCACCGTCTTGCGGGACACCGGCGGGACACCGGCGGGACACAGGCCCTGGGGAGACCGGATCAGCCATCGGGAAGCAGTAACCTAAAGTTACAATGTGTCATCTGTTGCAATGATAAAACTGTTGAATATCTGAAACAGAGTGAAACCATAAGTTTAAATATTTCTTTATCGAATTGACAAAACAATCCCGGGTTTCTTCGTTCTCCGGTGGTCTTGCGGTTCTTTTCATCCGTCTTCTCCCCGGAGCTTTTTTTGAGAGGTCCGGGATATCTCCATGGTCACGTATGGTCGGTCGATCGAGGCTGTGTATCTGCACAGTGCCTTCCGGTCCGGAAGCACCTGGTTCTGGAATCGGTTCCGGGTCGAACCCGGGGTGATGGCCTTCTATGAACCCTTCAACGAAAAACTGTCGTCGCTGACCGGATGGGCGATCGCCATCGATACGCCCGGACGCTGGAACAGCCGGCATCCGGTCCTGGCAGCGCCCTACAATGCGGAATACAAGCCGCTGCTCCGTCCCGGCGGGGGTGTTCGCCTGTTCGAGGACCGGTTTTCCTATGCCGGCTATTTTGATACCGGCGCCGATGAGCCCCTTGCGCGCTACCTGGATGGTCTGGCCGGGCACGCCCGGCAATCCGGGGCTTTGCCTGTTTTCGGTTTCTGCCGGTCGCAGGCCCGTGTTCCCTGGTTTCAGCGCTACCGTCCCGGTCTTCAGGTGACAACGGTCCGCAACCCCTGGGACCAATGGGCGTCCTACCATCTGATGGCCCTGGAAACCGGCAGCGCCTATTTCGAATTCCGTGCCTTTCTGGCCGCCACCATCGGACGCGGTCATCGGGATGTGAGCCGCCATTTCGCCGATCTGCATCTTCCTCCGCTGGGGGATGAGGCGGGCGAAAGCGACGAAGCCTGCCTTGAGGCCTTTTTCGTGGCCGCCGACACGGCTTTGCGTTTCCGCATCTTTCTGCGCGTTTACATTCTCGACAGTTTTCGCGCCCTGGCTCATGCCGATCTGGTCGTCGATCTCGACAAGATGAGCGGCGACGCCGCCTACCGCGCCCGGATGACCTCGGACCTGCGCGTCCTGACAGGCCTCCCGACCCTGTCTTTCGAGGATTGCGCCCTTCCCCGCCATCCGCCGCTGCCGGACGCGGATTACAAGGGCGGTCTTGAGGAGGCCCTTCAAGTCCTCGACCGCCTGACCGACGGTCCATCGACCGCCGCGGAACCGCAGGCGGCCGCCGCGCGGGAGACGGTAAGGGGCCTTCTGCTGTCGGCGCTGGCGCGTGTGACCGGGGCCGGGGCATCCGATCAAACGGATGTCAGCGGCGCCCCGGGCGACCTGACCGCCATTCCGGTCATCGACCGGTTCACCTTATGCCACATGCTGTATGCGGTTCGCCGGATGGGACGCCGGAATGGCGATCCCGGTGCGGCGCTCGATTATCTCCGCCTTGTCTATGTCGGCGATTTCGAGCGTTGTCAGCAGGACCTGATCGACATGGCCGACATGCTCCGGTGGTGGAACTCGCCGGACTATGCCCTGGAATGCGAGTGTGCCCGAATTCTGTCGCCGGTGCTGGTGGGACTTCGGGACAGCAGGCCGGCACGCCTGTCTTGACGGGTCCGTTTTCCGGACTAAGTCCTTAGTGCCGACGCCCGGTCGGGGTCGGCGCGGCGCCCCGGCAGGGGCGCGTCCGCTTTCGTAGCCATGTTGCTCGGACGAGGATATGGGTATGAGCGTGGGCAAAGAGCCGGCGATCCGGCCACCCGTTCCACACCACATGTCCAGCAGTCCGGGGGACGAAACGGATCCCCTGCCGCTCGCCTTTCGGACCGGCTCCACAGCCGCCGGTCCGGTGCGGCCGGCGAAGGCGCCGCTCTTTCCTGTCAGCGTTCCGGGGCAGTCCCGGTCGCGTCGGAGAAGGAGGATGACGATGGATATGAAGACCCTGGTTCCGTGGGGACGCAACAAGCAGGCTCCGGTGGCGCGGTTCGAGGAAGGCGGGAGTCCCTTCCTGGCCCTTCATCGCGAAATGAACCGTCTGTTCGATGACTTTTTCCAGGGGATTGACCTGCCCTCCCAGCAGGTGGGCTGGTCCGGGGATTTCCCCCGCCTGGACGTTGTCGACAATGGCCGGGCCATCGAAGTCACCGCCGAACTGCCGGGCCTTGATGAAAAGGACATCGAGATCACGCTTCAGGACGGTTTCCTGACCCTCAAGGGGGAAAAGAAATCGTCGGTTGAGGGGCGGCAATACAGCGAACGCTGGCACGGCCGGTTCCAGCGCTCGCTGCAACTGGGCTCCGACATCGATCCGGACCGGGTATCGGCGGGATTCCACAACGGGCTGCTGACCATCACCCTGGAAAAACGGCCCGAGGCCCAGAAGGCGCCGAAACGGATCCCTCTGACGAAATGATCCGGGCAGACCTCCGATGCGGCCGGCTGGCCGCGCCGGAGCGCTTCCGGAACCAGATGGTGTGACGGATCGGAATCCGTCACACCATTGTCCTTCCGGCGGCCGGGCGCAGGGCGAAACCGCTCCGCGCGCCCGGCCCGGATTTTCTCCTTTGGGTAATTTTGCTTGCAAGTTAACTCTCTTTTTAATCAATGTTGAGCGGCCGGCCGTCGATCGACAGTCCGGCGAGGGGGATGCGCCGGCGGCGGCGGGGACGAGTCCCGGCCATGCCGGCCAGCGAAAGGCGATCCGGGCATGACGACGACCTATGGCCTTCGGGCAACACCGGCCGGCTTCATGGTGGCGATGCTGGTCTGCCTCGGGACGGGGGCGGCATCCGCCGGCGAACAGCCGGAAACTCTGGATTTCGCACTTTTTCGCGATGGTCAGGCCTTCGGCCATCACAGTTTTCGCATCTATCGTGACGGCGACAGGACCGTGGTCGCCAGTACGGCCAGCGCCTCGGTGACCTTGGGGCCGTTCCGCGTGTTTTCCTATGATTACGACAGCGAGGAGGTCTGGGACGGCGACCACCTTCTGTCATTGACCGCGCGCACTGATGACTCCGGCGCGAAATACGCGGTCCGGGCCGGCCTCGGCCCCGACGGCCTTAAGGTTTCGGTCGGCGGCCGCCAGCAGACGGTTCCGGCGGCCGTGCTGCCGACCAGTTTCTGGACCAGGGCCGCCATGACCGCCCCGGCGCTTCTGGACACCCGGACCGGCGACGTCGACCATGTCGAGATTGCCGCCCTTGGATCCGAAACCGATCCGTCGGCGGGCGGCGTCCTCGATCATTATCGCCTTTCGGGCGATCTTGCCGCGGATCTCTGGTACGACCGCGACGGGCTTCTGGCGCGGGCCCATTTCTTGGTTCGCGGCGCCGATATCGATTATGTGAGAACGTCGCCGCAACCGGGAACGCGGATGGCGGGGGGGCGTCTGCCGGGCGGATCCTGAATGGCGCCCTATTTGATCCCGGCGTGCAGGAAGGACTGGACGAACTGGCGCTGGAAGATCAGGAAGGCCATGACCAGCGGAAGAATGGCGATCAGCGTCGCCGCCGAGATCATCGGCCAGCTCACGCCCGATTCGGGGGCGCCGAACAGCGCCAGACCGACCGTCAGCGGTCTGACGGAAACGGAGTTGGTGATGATCAGCGGCCACAGGAAATTGTTCCAATGGTGGCTGACCGACACCAGGGCGAAGGCGGTCAGCGTCGGTTTGGCGAGCGGCACATAGACCCGCCACAGCGTGCCCAAGGCCCCGCATCCCTCGATCCGTGCCGCATCATCGAGTTCGCGCGGAAGCGATTTGAAGGTCTGGCGCAACAGGAAGATCCCGAACGCGCTCGCCATATAGGGCAGACCCATTCCCGCAATGGTATCCACCAGACCGAGACGGGCCATGGTCTGATAATTTTCGACGATCAGCACTTCGGGCACGATCATCAACTGGACCAGGACCAGCAGGAACAGCAGGTCGCGGCCGGGAAAGTCGAACCGGGCAAAGCCGTAAGCCGACAGCGTGCACAGCAGAATCTGCGCAGCCAGAACCGATGTCACCAGCAGAACACTGTTCAGGATGTAGCGGGCGAACGGAGCCTGGGTCCAGGCGTCGCGGATGTTGTCGAGCGTGAGCGGCGCACCGGGCCGGAAATGGGCCATGAACGCGGCCGGATGAAAGGCGGCCCACAGCGCATAAAGCAGCGGCGACAGCCACAAAAGGGCCAGCATCCAGGCGGCGACGGTCAGAATCCCGGGCAGGCGCGTCATTCCGGTCCCTCCGCTCATCGATAATGCACCCGTCGGTCGAGGAGGACGAACTGGCTGATGGCGAGGACCGCCAGAAGTCCCAGAAGGACCACCGTCAATGTCGCGGCGGTGGCGCCGTCATTAAAGGAAAAAGCGTTTTCGTAAATGTAATAGAGCAGAAGATTGCTGGCGTTGGATGGTCCCCCCTTGGTCAGGATGAACAGGGGATCGACCATCTTGAACGCGTTCAGCACGGCATTGATCGACACGAACAGCGTGGTCGGCATCAGAAGCGGGAACAGGACCCGGCGGAAATAGGCGACCGGACCGGCGCCCTCCAGCATCGCCGCCTCCCGCAGCTCAGCGGACAGGCCTTGCAACGCGGCCAGATAAAAAATCATGAAGAAGCCGGATTCCTTCCAGATCGTCACTGCCATCAGGCAGGGCAGCGCGGTGCTGGGGTCTCCCAGCCAGTTATGACCGGAGAGGCCCGCCAGCCCCAGACACTGATCCAGCAATCCGATGTCGGGGGTATAGAAGAACAGCCACAGATTGGCGGCGGCGATCATCGGCAGCATGGTCGGCAGGAAGAAGGCCAGTCGCAACAGCCCCCGTCCGGCGATGCGCCGGTTGACCCAGAGAGCCATGGCCAGAGCCAGCGCGATCGACACCGGCACGGTGCCGAACGCAAAGGCGACCGTGTTGCCCATCACTTTCCAGAACACCGGATCGGCAGCCAGCGACCGATAGTTGTCGAGGCCGACGAAGCGGGCCGGGCGGATCGCCGTCGCCCGGGAATGGAGGCTGGCGATCAGGGTGGTCACGATCGGAAGGTGGGTGAAGGCGGCGAGAACGACGGTCGCGGGCAGGACCAGCAGCCAGCCGGTCACCGCCCGCGTCGGCCGCGACGGAGTGCCAATCACCGGTAGGGCTTCAGCAGCCGGTCGGCCTGATCCTGGGCCTCGGTCAGCGCTGCCGCCGGCGTTTTCGCGCCGGTCAGCGCCGACTGGATCGCGTCGTCGAGCAGCTTGCGCACCCGGCCGGTCTGATAGGTGGCCAGTTCGGCGGTGGAGACGGCCAACTGGTCGCGCGCCACGGCGGCGGGCGGGAAGTCCTTCACATAGGCCTTGAGGGCCGGCGTCTCATAGGCCGCGGGACTGACGCCCATATAGCCGGTGGCGATGCTCCATTCCGCGGCCCGCTCGGGCTCGGTCATGAAGCGGACCAGTTTCAGCGCGGCGGCGCGCTCGGCCGGGGTGGCCTTCTTGAACAGATAGAAATTGCCGCCGCCCGTTGGCGACCCCGGCGCGCGATTGGCCGGCAGCATGGCGACGCCGACGTCGAAGGGCGCGCTCTTGCGGACCTCGGTCAGATTGCCGGTGGAATGCCACATCATCGCCGTCTTGCCCTCGACAAAGGCCTGGCGCAACGTTCCCCATTCGATGGTGCCTTCCGGCATCACATGGTCCCGGACCGCGAGATCGCGCCAGAACTGCAAGGCCTCGACCACCGGGGGCTTGTCGAAATAGGTCCGCGTGCCGTCGGCGCTCATCAGGGTTTCGCCGTTTTCCTTGGCAAGCGCGCCGAACATCCAATAGGCGTAGCCGGTCGAGGGAATCATCAGCCCCCAGCGCGAGCCGTCGGTCCGGGTCAGCTTTTTCGCGGCCGCAATCATGTCGGTCCAGGTTGCCGGCGGATGATCGGGATCGAGACCGGCCTCCCGGAAGGCCGTCTTGTTGTAATACATGACGATGGTGGACCGCTGGAACGGGATGCCCCAGGTCTTGCCATTGATGACCCCGTTCGCCATCAGCCCGGGATAGAACGATGACAGCCAGGACTTATCCTCGGCGGTGGTCGCCACGTCCTCGAAGGGAACGATGGCGTCCTGTTCGATCAGGTCATAGGCGTCGATCGAAAACAGGACGGAGAGCTGCACCGGCTGGCCGCCCTTCAGCGCCGCCAGCGCCTTGACGCGGGTGTCATCATAGTTGCCCGCATAAATGGCGTTCACCTTGATATCGGGATTGCGCTTTTCAAAATCCGCAACCATCCCGTCAATGACTTTCGTCAGCGGACCGCCGACCGAGACCGGATAATACATGGTGAGATCCACGGCCCCGGCGGCAAAGGGGGCCGCGGACGAGGCGAGGAGGGCCGCCGCGGTCAGGGCGGCTCTGGTCAGACGACCGAACATCAGGGACTCCTTCAAACGGGATGGAGGGCGGACGGGGAACGGCGGCGCCCATCGGCGCCAAACAGGTGAACAGCGTTGGCGGACCAGGACAAACGGACTTCCTGGCCCATGCGGGCCGGAACATGGCCCGCTGCACGGACCTGAAGGATCTGGCCGCCGATTCCGGCGGAGACGACGGTGTCGGGGCCATGATAATCGACCGCCACAACCCGGGCGGAGCGGCTTCGGACCGGCCCGGCATCGGTGGCCGGTCCCCCGGCCGGCCCGGTCTCCGGAAGGGCCTCCGCCAGACGGACCTGCTCGGGGCGCAGGCCCAGGGTCAGGCCGTCGCCCGGGCCGGCGAGGACCGGCAGGCCGGCGTCATCGCCCGCGATCACCGCGCCCCGGGGGCCATCGGCCAGACGGATCAAATTCATGGGGGGCGTGCCGATGAAGCGCGCCACGAAATCCGTTTCGGGGCGCGCATAGATGTCTTCGGGCGTGCCTTGCTGCTCGATGCGGCCATCCCGCATCAGGACCACCCGGTCGGCCATGCTCATGGCCTCGATCTGATCATGGGTGACATAGATCACGGTCATACCCAGGCGCCGCTGCAAGGCGCGGATCTCGACCCGCATGTCATGGCGCAGACGGGCGTCCAGATTGGACAGGGGCTCGTCCATCAGACATAAGGGGTGCCGGGCGGCGATGGCGCGTGCCAGGGCCACCCTCTGGCGCTGGCCACCCGACAATTCGGCCGGCCGCCGGGTCAGATGCGCCTCCAGGCCCACCATGGCCGCGACCTCATGCAGGCGTCGGTCGCGTTCCACCCGGTCCATCCGCCGGACCCTGAGGCCGAACACGATGTTCTCGGCGACAGTCAGATGGGGAAACAGCGCGTAGGACTGAAACACCATGGCGAGGCCCCGCCGCGACGGAGGCAGTCCGGTGACGTCGCGTCCGTCGATCAGAATGCGGCCGCTGTCCGCGTCCTCGAGGCCCGCGATCATGCGCAGCGTGGTCGATTTGCCGCAGCCGGAGGGGCCCAGCAGAACCAGAAACTCTCCCTGCCGGACCGTGACGGACAGATCCTTCACCACCGCTGTCTTGCCGAAGGATTTGCACAGGGCGTCGAGACGGACTTCAGTCATTCTCCTCCTCCAAGGCGATATGGATGGCGACGCCGCTCCGGGCAGCCACCCGTTCGATGGCGGGCGGAACCGGCGCGTCGGTGACCAGCGCCGTGGCCTCGTCGAGGGAGGCGAACCGGACGGTGGCATTGCGGTCGAATTTGGTGTGATCGACGGCGATCACCGTCTGGCGGGAGTTGTCGACGATGAGGCGGCTCAACCGCACCTCGTCGAAATCGAAATCGCGCAGCGATCCGTCCTCGTCGATGGCGCCGGCTCCGACGATTCCGAAATCGGCGCGGATATCGCGGAACACCGCCATCGCGGTCGCTCCGATGAAGTCCCGGTCGCGATTGCGCGCTTTGCCGCCGCCCAGGATCACTTCGAAGGAACTGTTGCCGCACATCAGTTCCGCGACCCCGAGATTGTTGGTGATCACCCGCAGCCCGTCATGGTCCAGAAGGGCGCGCGCCACCTCGGCGGTGGTGGTGCCGATGCCGATGAACAGCGACGCCCGGTCGGGGATCAGACGGGCGACCGCGCGCGCGATGCGACGCTTGCCCTCCGCCTGCATGACCTCGCGGTTTTCGAAGGGGGTGTTTTCGTAATTGGACGGAAGACCGGCGCCGCCATGGCGCCGGCGCAGCAGACCGCTGTCACAAAGGGCATTGATGTCGCGCCGGATGGTCTGCGGCGTCACCCTGAAGCGCACCGACAGATCCTCCACCGCGGCGAAACCCAGGGCGCGAACCAGTTTCAGGATGTCGTTCTGTCTGGTCGAAAAGCCCATTCCGTCCCACCAAGGCCCCCCCGATGCGCGAACGAACCTTAAGTCCGTTCAAACGAAACAGGGGTGAAGCTTTGGTGACGAAATTTATGATCGGTTGAACAGTTTTTCTTCCCCGAAAGCGAAAGTCGTGCCGGGGGGCCGGTTCCCCCGGCACCCCGGCGGCACCCCGGGGTAAGATGGTCGTCGCCGGGGGTAATGGCGCGGTGGCGCCTGCCGGGGCCCCCCGCC